>CAYPZN010000187.1:0-1508 GCA_964415335.1 uncultured Crocinitomix sp. | reverse complement strand
TCCGATATCGACGGACTCTACGACGGTGATCCAGCGGATCCCGATACAAAGCTCGTTCCAACAGTCGAGAAGATTGACGATTCGGTGTTGGCTTGGGTCCGCGACAAGGACACGGGACTTTCCAAGGGAGGCATGAAGAGCAAGCTCAATGCGGCTCGCATGCTGACCACCGCAGGCGAAAACGTGATCGTCGCCAATGGTCACCAACCAGGCGTGTTGGCCGCCATTTTTCGCGGCGAGCCCGTCGGAACGCTGTTCGTGGGGCAAGGCAAAGTCGTAACCTCGAAAAAACGTTGGATTGGTTTTTCGGCCCAACCCAAAGGAAGCGTAACGATCGATGCGGGAGCCGCCGCAGCCGTCGTTGATCACGGACGCAGCCTGCTGCCGATTGGCGTCAAGTCATCGAACGGTACGTTTGAGAAAGGCGACGTGATTTCCGTCGTCAACGAAAAGGGAGACGAGTTAGCGCGTGGCTTGACCAATTATGCCTCGCAAGAGTTAGCCAAAATCGTCGGGCAAAACTCAGCACAAATCTCCGAGATTCTTGGCCAATGTCCGTACGACGAAGCGATCCATCGGGACAATCTGGTGCTGACTTAGCGGCAGTCGCATCGTGCCGCCGGTGCTGGTGTACCGGCGGCCGTCATCGCCGTTTCTACCCCAAAGGGGTTTCATAACAAAGCCCAGGGTCGCGCAGCGCACCCTGGGTTGCCACCCAAAACCCACACATACCCCGAAGGGGTTCCACAACAAAGCCCAGGGTCGCGCAGCGCACCCTGGGTCACGATCCGATTCGATCGCATACCCCAACGGGGTTTCACAATGGCCACACGGCTTCGCAACTGCATCGCACAAACTCAATCCCAAACGTAACGTTCATCTATTTCCAAACCATACTTCTCACAAAGACGACGAAACTCATCCTGGAACGATTCTCGCTTGTGGTGTTCTTCCTGATTTTCAATGTACTGCATCAGCGCATCGACATGGGACGGGCTAATCGAAAACGCACCGTAACCACTCTGCCATTGAAAAGACGCCAGTTGTGCTGCTTGCGTCTTCATCCACTTCGACGATTCGCGTTTGATTTCGCGTACCAGAGTTGAAACTGCAATGTTCTTTCCAAGTCGAACCAACAGATGCACGTGGTCTTCGACTCCGCCGACGATCAGCGCTGCTGAATCTTGTTTGGCGCAGGCGCCGGCGAGGTATGCGTGAGTTTTTTCGCGAACGTCGTCTCGAAGATCCGGACGGCGCCCTTTGATCGAAAAGACGAGATGAACGTAAATCTGCGAGAGCGATTGCGGCATTCGATCCCCGGTCGAGTTGGGACAAGCGTTTGTGAAACCCCTTCGGGGTAAAGCGACTTCATTTAACGGCACCCAGGGTGCGCTGCGCGACCCTGGGCTTTGTTGTAAAACCCCTTCGGGGTAAACGCCGGTTCGAAGGAACCAATTACCCTCCCCTGACTACCGACTACCGACTACCGACTACCGACTACTCAAAAA
>CAYPZN010000186.1:0-1513 GCA_964415335.1 uncultured Crocinitomix sp. | reverse complement strand
GCAACGCCCAATATCGGCATGCTACTCATGCCGTATTGCTCGCTTTATGTTATCGATTTTCATTTTTTTGTGTTCAACTGACCATTTTTTTTATGAAAAGCGGATATTTTATTCCTGATTTGAGAAGAAATCGAGATAAGTTTATTGTTTAACTTAATCAAGTCCAACCCTAAATCGTAAATCTCATCTTCTTCAATATTAAATATTTGTTCAATCAATTCTATTCTATTTCTCTTTTTATGAGCAATAGTTTCGTGTCTTATTTTTTTGATTATTGACTCTTTGTTCTTTCTTAGATTTGCAAATTCTTTGTTTAAAGAATATACATTATCAATTAGTTCGTTGAATCCATTTGCTTTCAGTTCTTTAACTAATTCACCTCCTAAAATACCACTTAAATCCTTTAGGTATTCATAGATGGTCATTGCAAGAATTCTTGCGTAAAATTTCTTTTCCAATTCGACATCTGTTAATCTCAGATTTTTTACTGTTAGCATCAAGTCAGATTGGATAATTGTACAGTAAATGGAGGTTTCGATAGCAACCTTATACTTTAGATTATTCCTTTTCTCCATTCCCTTATAGAATGCATAATCGTATAAAATAGCTTTTGGTATTTTTTGGGATACGCTCTTGTATTCTTTCTTGAATATTCCGTTCAATAATTTTTGTTTTGCACTACTATCATCCATCACATCAGATTTTTTGCATCACTAATTATTTCATCAATTAAGGTTTTTGTATCAGCTGGTATTTCTGGAAGAACCCTTTCTTCGTCGAAATTATAATTTGCCATTAATTCGGTATAAATTTTATTTTTTGAAGCACCGTCAATAATTAATTTTTGCATCATAGTTCCTATCATGTGATTTTCCAACGGTATTAATAATGTGTCATTAGGTTTAACAACAAATTTTCCGAATTGTGCCATCTTTCTTCGTTCTCCGATTTGTGCTTGCCAATCGTCTAAAACATAGGAGTTATGAAGCAATGTAATTTTTTCAGGATTCCTTGGGTTTATTGTTGCCAATATTTCTTTACTTGTATCGCCTGCGGTTAAGTGCAAATGATCACTTTCAATTTTTTCAAGCTGTCTGGTTTTTGTAGTGAATATTGAAAAATCTTTGATACTCGGATATATCCAAACATGACCATCTTCTCCATGTTTATCGAGACTTGATAAGCAAAAATATAATGCTGTAAATTCATTCATGGAAAAATCTATTAATCGAGATGGTATTTCAAGATGTCTTGATTGAAATTGTAGAAACCAATCATATAAAAAATCATCTTTTGATTGAGGTAAATTTAGGGTTACGCTTCCTAATTTATTTCCTACGATTTTAGTCTTTGTCAATGACAGAAGATTCTTTTCAAATTTTAAGATTTCTTCAACTGTTTTGAAGTTTCTTGCAATTGTTGGGACGATTTTATATGCATCTGAAGCATGTCCGCGAAAGTGTATAATGGCTCGTATTTGACCCCTTTAGTGGCGCAAGCTGACCCCCTAAGA
>CAYPZN010000185.1:0-1537 GCA_964415335.1 uncultured Crocinitomix sp. | reverse complement strand
GTATTGTTCCCGAAGAAATGCTTATAGATCGTATAGATCAAACATTGTGGGAAAGTATCGGGGCAGTGACCTCCATATCCTTTAAATTTCTATTTATTTTACTGTTTTCGATATTGCTATACAGTTGGAAGTTCCTTTCAGAAAAAGAGCAACAGGAGAGCCTGACAGAACAACTTACCACTGAAAATAATCGTTTGCGTACAGCACAAGAACAATTACAATTGGCTAATGAAAGCCATCTCGATACCATAAAGACCTATAAAACCGAATTAGAAAGCCTTCGGGCTGCTTCAGAAATTCAACTTTCGGATCGTCAGAAAGAAGTTTTGGCAAATCTGGGTTCCTATGGAGATGCCATGTCCTATGGTGAGATTGCGACCGCGATGCATATTTCCTTAGATGGGCTTCAGGCACATATCTATCAAATTAAAAAGATGCTCAACATAAGCGGGACAGGAGGGAAGGAACAGTTAATCGCTTTCGCGAAAGCAAATGACATCTTAAAATATACCACCATCAAACCTTCTTCATAAGTAGTACTTAAGTAGTGCGGTGCTGTTTTTTGAGCAGTACTTAACCTTTTACGTTACGTACATATCAAACACATTTGTTCCTATCAAAAAACGAACAAATGACTCTTTTTCTTCAACAGGAATTATCGCTGGACCAGCGTATTAATGAAAGCTTTGATCAGGCGACCAGTTGGTTTGTAGATGCTATTCTGGCACAAATCCCTATAACAGATACGATAGGGATCCCCTGGGTATTGATTGTCCTTATTCTTGGTGCTTCTTACTTTACCGTCTACTTTAAGTTTATAAACGTTCGTGGGTTTTGGACAGCGATACAGGTGGTACGAGGTACTTATGATGCTGCCGAAAAAGAAGGTGAGCTCCTTCCTGTTGTTGAAGAAGATGTACGAGAAACCATTCGGGTAGAAGGGGAGGAAGGAGAAGTTAGTCATTTTCAAGCGTTGACCGCAGCTTTATCGGCAACAGTAGGATTGGGCAATATTGCAGGAGTTGCTATTGCACTCTCCATAGGGGGTCCCGGAGCAACCTTCTGGATGATTTTAGTTGGGCTACTAGGAATGTCCTCCAAGTTTGTTGAATGTACCTTGGGAGTTTCCTATCGGGAGATTGATGCATCGGGTACGGTTTACGGTGGACCCATGTATTATCTCAGTAAAGGATTAAAAGCTAAAGGACTGGGGAGATTTGGAAAATTATTGGCCATCGTATTTGCCTTGATGTGTATCGGTGGTTCTTTTGGTGGAGGAAATATGTTTCAGGTCAATCAGGCCTTTAAACTTTTTGAACATGTGACTGGAGCAGAACAGAGTTTGTTCTATGGAAAAGGTTGGCTATTTGGCTTAATTATGGCGATCCTTGTGGGTCTGGTTATTATCGGAGGAATAAAAAAAATAGCTAAAGTGACCGATAAAATTGTTCCGGCTATGGTGGTGATGTATGTGCTTGCTGTTTTAACGGTAATCGGAATTAATTATCAGGCAATTCCTGATGCTTTTGCGAGTATT
>CAYPZN010000184.1:0-1551 GCA_964415335.1 uncultured Crocinitomix sp. | reverse complement strand
CAGAGGGGTATATTCATTGGCAACATTTTGAAGAAGGGGCGCCAGTCTTCCTTCGCTTTTATGAAGGGCAGCTTGAAAAAAGAAGTCAGCCAGAAAGCTTTGCACCTTGTACCAGCTTATTTAGGTCTTATAGCTATCGTGATTTAGCATTTGGTTTTTTTTCTAATAGCCCAGGAGTAGGCTTTTGTAGAGGTGGATATATGTGGGGAGAGCAATCTTTGGTGGAGGTATCCCAATTATCAACAGCTATTTGTGCTGGGTATAAAAATTTAATGTTGTTGGGTGGTGATGCAGGGGGAAGTTTATACGATATAAATACACAGACTAATACTCCTTTAAATCTTGAAACAGAGACTCATAGATATAATACAGATTTTGATTGTATTCTAAATAGTACTTACGCAAAAATTGGTACAACTAAAATTGATAAATCAACAGGTCAAGAACTAGGGGAGGTTATTCTAATATACGATTGGAAGACCCACCAATTCCAAGAAATATATGAGGCTCCTTCCGATAAGGTTGTATATTTTGCAAATGAATCCACCAAAGGGACCTCACTTGCATTCATGGAAAATGGTTTTAATTCAAGTCTGGATTCTATAAAATTATATTTTTATGATGGGCAAAAAGTCGATTTTGTTACCCAAGGATGGATTATCAATGAAAATGCCTATCCTTACCTAAATGGCGTAATTTATGTAAAAAATGAGCGATTATTTTATTGGGAAAATGGTGTAGAGACCCTTATCAGTCCAGATGCTTTTAATATTGCTGTTGAAGGAAATATCGTTGCTTGGTTCTCTGGTGCTGGGGCAACTAGTAAAGTTAATTTTTTTGATGGCGCTAATTATAGTGAAATTTCATTAACGAGTAATCCCGATGATGGTTCTTTAAGACTATTTGATGGCAGCTCTTTTATATTTAGTTTAAATAATCCTGATGATACCTACTCTCTGATTAAAGGTACACATGGATTTATCGCAAAAATAGATAATGATGAAGATGGTTATTTTAATGATGTAGATTGTGATGACAATAATCCAAGCATCAATCCAGCCGCCGAAGAAGTCGCCAACAATGGTGTAGATGAAAATTGTGATGGCGTCTCTCTTTTAATTGACAACGATAATGATGGTTGGAATTCTAGTATTGATTGTGATGATAATAATCCAAACGTTAATGGTGGGGCTATCGAAATTCCCAATAACGGCATTGACGAAGACTGTAATGGCAGTGATTTAATCACCAATTTAGACAATGACAATGATGGATTTACCAGTGATATTGACTGTGATGACAATAATGCAAGCATTAATCCTGATGCTATAGAGGTAGCCAATAGTGGTTTGGATGAAAATTGTGATGGCATTTCTTTAATCATAGACAATGATAATGATGGCTGGAATTCTAGTATTGATTGTGATGATAATAATCCTACTATTAATGGCGGGGCTACCGAGATACCCGATAACGGCATCGACGAAGATTGTGATGGTAGTGATTTAGTAACAGCTGTCGATAATGATAATGATGGATTTACCAGTGATA
>CAYPZN010000183.1:0-1556 GCA_964415335.1 uncultured Crocinitomix sp. | reverse complement strand
AAATATTTCTATAATACAATTTTCGATTGGAATAAATAGGATATTTTGCATTAACGAGACTAAAAGTAGTGGTTACATAAGGGAGTGAATCTGTCTTTTGATGTAGTGCTTTCAGTTGGACAATATGATTTTCAGAAAGAGCGTCTTCAGTTGGAATCATAATAATGACCACTTCATCAGACCCTTGTTCTTCTTGAAAGGCAAGATATTCTTGATAAGCCGCATTGTCTTCTAAAAACCAGATACCCAAAGAATTATCTACCTTCAACAACCGCAAGGTTTGTATCGAACCAACTGCCATAGCAATGGCCAATAAGACCATAATGCATTTTTTATAATTCAGAATCGACTGTATAATTCTTTGAAAAATCATTTTATTTAAAAATTAGAATCCGCTGATAAGTCTCGTGAAAAAATCATACCTGCCTACCGGTAGGCAGGCATCTGAAATCATAGTTTATTAGATAGTCAGTTAGAAAAGGGAGATTACGAAAATACTTAAACTATCGGCTAGTTGGTCAAATCTGTTGCTCAGTTTTTTTAGCAACGGATTAAGTTAGCAACGGATTTTTTCTTTCCGCATTTTTCTAGGGCAAAAAATCAAGAAAACTTTACCCAATATTTTGAATAGCCTAGCTCCAAGGCATCATCTAAAAAAAACATAGCCGCCATAATGCCCATGATGCGCTATAGAAATCATTGTCGGTTGTTGCTGATTTTTATAATACAAATGAGGAATTTTCCATTCATCTTTTTGAATAGTCAATTGTGCTGTTGGTAAATTATTTCGGTCGGCATAATCTTCCAGCAGTTTTTGACGCGTCGTTTGGTGTTGACAAGCATAACTATTGTGATTTAGCAAAAAAATGTTACTAGTCAATGCTTTCCGATTATTACTCAATTGAGCAATGGTGTGAATATACGTATCCGTGACTATACTTTTGGTTGCAATGGTATATTGCTCAAAAATAACTTGTCCTTCATTTTGGGAAGAAAAATTAATGCTATCATTTGAAGTTAGACCTCCAAGTGCCTTCAAGACTTTGGAGTGTCTAAAGGACGCATTTATTATTTTAGAGTCATTAAATGTATTCACTAACCTTTTAGGCGCAAAAAATCGACATTTTTTCATTCGAGCCACTAGTTTATACGCACTTTCTTTTCTACTCCAAAGTAACCAGACTGCTGTATCTTTATTAGGTGCAGTTGCAAGGTAACGTTGTTCTTCTAAGGTGAAAATCTTTTGCAAAAATTGGGGACGTTTCCAATTACTTTCCTTGCCAGCTAACTGCAAGTCGATAACATCGTTCCCAATCATTTTGCATTAATTTTGCCACTAATGATGTCCATTGCCCCTTTGACGGTCAGCATATTCTCCATTTCTTCATCTTCAATTAGTATATCAAATTTATCCTCTACATCTAAAGCAATATCCACCAAATTAGCCGAATTGATTTTTAAGTCATCAATAAAATTAGTGGCCTCGGTAAGATTTTTGAATCCCTCTTCATCTTGTATATAAGGTTTCACGATTTCTTTTAAAGCGTCGATTAATT
>CAYPZN010000182.1:0-1648 GCA_964415335.1 uncultured Crocinitomix sp. | reverse complement strand
AAATCAATAGGTTAGGGTTCTGGCTAGAAAATAATTAGTGGTCCCGATGAATCGGATGGGCGTCAAGTAATGAAAAGTTAGATGTATAGTTCATTGAAATACTGGAATATAATAAGACGATGTAATTAGTTAAGTTTATAGTGACAAAAGAATAAATTTAACAAAAATCACATCGTCATGGTAAAACTAACAAAAATTATCTCGGAACATAGTTGTAAATTTAAACATGTATCAGAATGGTTAGAGTTTGATGTATTTGCTTGGCAAAGTGGTTTTTATAAAAAGCGTCCCAAGAAGATCACGGTGACCAATTTTATCGGCAGTTTTTGGGAAATGCAACAACTTGGAAAAAATTCTTTAAGAAATTGGGCTGCACAAATAGGGGTAAATTCGAACAAAACTATTACTAAACAAGCTGTTGATGAGCGACTAACGGCTGATGCTGTAGTGATGGTCAAAGGAATTTTGAGAAAAGCGTTGAATGAAACAGAAAGTAGTACTAAGTATAGGGACAAATGGTTGAGTCAAAAACGAAAAGAACTCCAGCCTGTTTTATCTTTTTTCAACAATATTATAATACATGATAGCACCACTCAACAGTTAAATTCTGAGTTAGCTTCTTTTTTTCCAGGTAGTTTTTCTCAAGGTAAATCTACAGCGATTTTACGGATACAAGCAGCTTATAATTTCAGTCAAAATCAATGGCTTGAAATGACTGTAGGTGCTTATACGGATAATGACCAAGGAGAAGCGGGAAGATTAGTATCATCTCTTGAAAAAAGAGATCTTCTTATTCGTGACTTGGGTTATTTTGTTTTAAGTGCCATCGCAAAACTTGTTGAAGATCAGTATATTATCACGAGGTGGGATAACAAGACCCATCTTTTAGAATTGAATGGCAATAAGATTGAACTCCTAGCTTTTTTAAAAAATAACTTTAGAAAAAATAAGAAAAATCAAAAACAAAACATTCCTGTTCTAGTTGGAAAAGACAAACAGATACCAATGAGAATGGTGGCGCGTAAACTACCAAAAAAACAAGCAGAGAAACGTATTGCTGAAGCCAAAAAAAATCGTCATTCTAAAGCTAACCATAGCGAAGAATATTATGAGCTACTTCGATATGAAATCTATTTAACCAATGTCCCATCAACTATTTTAGATGCAGAACAGATTGCAAAGATGTATGGTCTGCGCTGGTACATTGAGATTATATTTAAAGCATGGAAATCCTATTATAATTTTAAGAAAATGTTCAAAAATAAAAAAATGAATTATCATCGAACCGCAATAACTGTTTATTTGCTCTTGATCCAATTTGTTTATTTGACCAATAAAATCTATAACTATATTAAAAGTAAAGTGGAAAAAGCAACACAAGGTTTATTCATCAGTATTTTAAAATTTATGGATATGGTCAACAATTTTTTTCAAAAAATAATTTCAATTCAACAGCTAGAACAGCTCGACGAATTGGTTCCCCAGTTTTCCAAACATTCCACTTACGAAATAAGAAATGATAGAAAAAACATGAAAGATAAATTCCAGTATTTCAATGAACTACTTATTTAAAGGTTCGTAACTTGACGCCCATCCGATGAATCGGGATGAACTCATTATTTTGACGATAGGTTCCTAAGATGTTGGT
>CAYPZN010000181.1:0-1654 GCA_964415335.1 uncultured Crocinitomix sp. | reverse complement strand
AAACAAATGTTGTACACAGGCATGGCATTACCCGTCGAAAAAGCAGAACAATATGGTTTGGTAACAGGTGTTTATAGTAAAGAAGCATTATTATCTGCTGCCTTAGAAATGGCAAAAGTAATAGCCTCCAAAGCCCCTCTTTCTGTACAGGCGACCAAAAGAATAGTCAGTATTGCTTATGAAACAGATTTTGATGACTCGCAAAAAATTCAAGAAAAAGAATTATTGACCTTAGTAGTTAGTCAAGTTAATAGTGTCGGATAAAAAAGTATTTTTGTGTAAAAAAAATGCCTGCAAAAATTTATCACGTTGATTTATCAACCGAAGAACGGACGAAATTAGAAAATATAGTAAAAAAGCGCAAATCGACAAGCGAAACAGTCAAACGAAGTAAAATATTATTAGCAGCAGATCGACAAGGAGATAAAAAGTGGAAAGACGATCAAATATCGGATCAATATGAAGTTAGTACCCGAACAATAGAGCGTTTGCGCCAAAGATATGTATTAGAAGGCTTGGAAATAGCGTTGAAAGGAAAAAAGAGGTTGAATTTGGATAAGAAATTGTTTGATGCGGAGGTAGAGTCAAAACTAGTAGCCTTACGATGTAGCGAGCCAGAAGTAGGAACAAGTAGTTGGACGCTGCGGCTATTAGCAGAAAAAATGGTTGCATTGGATTATGTAGAAAGCATTAGCCATGAAAGTGTTCGCCAAATATTAAAAAAAACGAAATTAAGCCTTGGCGAGTAGCCGAATGGGTAATTCCAAGTGCAGATGCCGCTTTTGTTTGTGCAATGGAAGATGTTTTAGAAGTCTACGCCAGACCATATGACGCTAAAAATCCAGTAGTAAATATGGATGAGTCACCTAAGCAGCTAGTAAGTGAGTTACGACAATCTTATATTGGTGAAGATGGCGTTAAATATACAGACAATGAATATAAACGAGAAGGTGCAGCAGAATTAGTAATGATAACTGAAGCATTGACTGGACGAAGAGAAGTGCGGGTAGAACAAGATCATAGTGGAGTAACTTTCGCTTTAATTATAGCTTATATAGTAGAACAAATGTACCCTGATGCTGATTTGGTGACTCTAGTAATGGACAATTTATCCTCTCATAAAATTCATAATTTGTACAAAGTATTTGAACCTGTTAGAGCTAGAGCGATTATGAAGAAATTGGAAATTGTTTATACTCCGAAACATGGGTCATGGTTAAATATCGCTGAATGTGAATTGAGTGTACTTTCTCGACAAGCTTTGCAAAAACGTTTTGCTACAAAAGAGGAACTCGAAAAACAAGTATCTGCTTGGACAGATAAGCGAAATAAATTACAAAAAGGCGTTGATTGGCAATTTACTACCGTTGATGCTAGGATTAAATTGAAAAAATTATATCCGACAGTATTAACTTGACTAACTACTAAGGGTACTCCGAAAAAGTACTTTTTCTAATTGTCCTTCCTTTAAATAATGAACGGAAACGTAATTTTGCATGGCCTCCAAGTAATAAAGTTGATTGAGAGATAGCGTTAAGGTTGATTGGTTACTTTGATTAGTGAGGGTAATTTCTTTAATGACTGTTGGTAAAGTAGGCAGTGCTTCCTGCATACTAGTTGCCTGTAGCTGATTGCGTTTATTAGCTTTCATTTG
>CAYPZN010000180.1:0-1666 GCA_964415335.1 uncultured Crocinitomix sp. | reverse complement strand
CGTACGGTTCTGTGAGAGGTTTGGGGGTGCAATTCCCCCTTACCTACTCGTCATTTTCCGTCATTTGTTTTTATAATCCGCTCAATTGTTTGAACTGGAAATGGACATATTATTCTTGGTGGTCTATATAATCCAAATTCACTTGTCATATTTAGCAATAAAGTTGTACAATCGTGGAAGAATAACCTGTAATTTTCTTTAGTGTATTTATCGTAATAAATTTTCGATTTTTCATATTCATTTTCGTTAATAATAATTGTCCCTAAAATTGCTGGGTTGATTCCAAGATTTGGAGAGTCAAATATTTTTTCAATGTTTGATAATTGTATTTCTTTTGGATTACTTGGTTCAATAATTATTGGTGAACTCTCATCATATTTTACAGGAGCTAAATTTAGACTTCGAATTATTTTTTCTACAAATGGTTTTTTACCATCTGGTATCTGCTTTTTTATGTGTTTGTTATAGAAATCAATTTGGTTTTTCGTCCACTGTATATCTTTTGGATCGCCACCATAACCTGCAGGCAAAAAGTCGTAAACTTTAATAGTTTCATTATCCAATTGTTCAAATTGAAACCAAACTAACCATCCATGTCCTGTATATGGGATTTCTCTTAGTTTGTCTTTTTCTCTTGCAAGCAATAATAGGGAACTATATTTTTGATTTAACTTGAATTCACCTCTATTTTCCTTTCTTGCATCAAGACAGTACGTCTTGCCCTTGAATTTTATTAATTCCTTGTCTATTGGAAGACAGAAGTCACTTGATTCATATTTTTCACCTACTGTATGGTATTGATAGTATTCATATCCAATGTAAATTAATAGTAAAAGCAATAATATTTTGATATACTTCAAAACAACCTTGAATGGATACAGAATAATGCTTTTTAGTTTTTTCAATAGGTTTTCCATATTCAATATTTAATTCTGCATAACGTCCCCGCATACCCGCAGTCGCCAGCTTTTGCTGGCGATTGACGGGTATGCATTGTTGTGTGCAGGTTTTATTTATTATTCATTCTTTGTTCTTGGTGGTTCAACTATTTGAATCGGAGTTTCTTTTTCTTCCTCAACAAATATTGATTTCAGATTTTCAACCAACTGATTCAAATTTTCTTTAATGTTTTCGGGTAATTCAATTTCAATTATATTCGTATTATTCCCAAGCCTAAATTCACCTCGAAATTTTTCTTTTATGAACACCTTCTGATTATTAATTGAAAGAATCTTTAAAAAAGTTTTGTTCTCTTTTTCGATTATAAATATTCCTTCTGGATGAATATCATCTAAATTTGCTTTGTATCCGAATCTTTTCTTTTCCCCTAATTCGTATTTGAAATAAAGAGTATTGTTTTCATCGATAAAGTCTAATTCATATTTAGATGATTCATTTGTCATTGAATTAAATGCCTTTAAGGAATTTTCGATTGGTGAATCTGATTTCTTTTGAGCAACTGTTTTACATGAGACCATGAACATTAATAGAAATCCAATTGATAGTATTTTGAAATTCATAATTTTCATTTTCTGAAATTAGAGAACGATTTATAATTTTTTACAGCTTTCCATTTTATGAAATCCGCTCTTTTCTTTTTTTCTACTTGCACACAACGGCAGTCCGTGCATAAACGCCGTAATATTTAGAGATAAGATAGTGAGAA
>CAYPZN010000179.1:0-1689 GCA_964415335.1 uncultured Crocinitomix sp. | reverse complement strand
CCATATGCTGCACAGGTTGCTGCAGAAGACGCAGGTAAAAAAGCTCAAGAGCATGGCATGCGTACTTTAGATGTTGAAGTGCAAGGTCCAGGTTCTGGCCGTGAATCAGCTCTGCGTGCTTTGCAAGCTGTTGGTTTCACAATCACAGCAATTCGTGATGTGACACCGATTGCTCACAACGGTTGCCGCGCGCCAAAGCGTCGCCGCGTATAATCATTACATTGTGGCGATCTGATCGCCACATTCAAGGAAACCTCGGAACACAGCGAACTAGGGATCAGGGCGTTGTAAGCATGGAGGACCGATTATGATCCACAAAAATTGGTTAGAATTAATTAAACCGCACGCGCTTGAAGTTAAGCCAGGTGCAGACCCACTAAGACAAGCAACTATTGTTGCAGAACCACTAGAGCGTGGTTTTGGCCTTACACTAGGTAACGCATTGCGGCGTATGTTGCTTTCATCATTGCAGGGTGCAGCTGTTACTGCGCTTCAAATTGATGGTGTATTGCATGAGTTCTCTTCAGTGCCTGGCGTGCGTGAAGATGTTACAGATATTGTTCTTAACGTTAAAGGCCTTGCAATCGCTATGGAAGTTGATGGACCAAAGCGTCTGATTCTTCAGGCTGATGGACCAGGTGTCGTGACTGCTGCAGATATATCTGAATCAGCGGGTATCGAAATTTTAAACCCTCACCACGTGATTTGCCACCTTGATGATGGCGCTTCAATCCATATGGAGCTTACTGTTGATACAGGTAAGGGGTATGTCTCTGCTGAGAAAAATAAAACTGAAGAATCTCCAATTGGTTTGATTGCTATTGATTCATTGTTCAGCCCTATCAAACGTGTTTCTTATAAAGTAGAAGCAACACGTGAAGGTCAAATCCTTGATTACGATAAGCTGACATTGAACATTGAAACAAATGGCGCTTTGAACCCTGAAGATGCATTGGCTTATTCAGCGCGTATTCTGCAAGATCAGTTGCAAACATTCATCAACTTTGATGAGCCAGGTGAATTGGCGCGTGAAGAAGAAGAATCAGAGTTAGACTTCAATCCAGTATTGTTGAAGAAAGTTGACGAGCTAGAGCTTTCAGTACGTTCTGCTAACTGTCTGAAAAATGATAATATCGTTTATATTGGCGATCTTATTCAGAAAACAGAAGCAGAAATGTTGCGTACACCAAACTTTGGCCGTAAGTCATTGAATGAAATTAAAGAAGTTCTTACAGCTATGGGCTTGCATTTAGGTATGGAAGTCGATACTTGGCCACCAGACAATATTGAAGAGCTGGCCAAAAAGTTTGAAGATCAGTTTTAAATTACGGGCGAATAACCCGATAAGAAATTAAAGGGTGGTTGGATTTGCCAACCACCAAATAATAGGAGAAGTCCCATGCGTCACGGAAACGCACATCGCAAGCTGAACCGCACGCATAGCCATCGTAAGGCATTGTTGGCCAATATGGCGTGTTCGCTTATTGAGCACGAGCAAATTAAAACGACTTTGCCAAAAGCAAAAGAGCTTAAGCCATATATGGATAAGCTTGTAACGCTTGCAAAACGTGGTGATCTGCATGCTCGTCGTTTGGCGCTTGCAACTATCAAGCAAGAAGATGCTGTTCGTAAGCTATTTGGTTCATTTGGCGAGCGTTATGCTGAACGTCCTGGTGGTTACACCCGTGT
>CAYPZN010000178.1:0-1711 GCA_964415335.1 uncultured Crocinitomix sp. | reverse complement strand
ATATCACTTGTGATTACATAGTTACCAATGATGCATATGATACTGAGCAACCAGCCTGCTCGCAGGTTTAATTGTGCCAACCCAAACGCACAGATTACAGCTTGTGGGAGGCCATGATAAAGCGATTGATATCCACCGATTTCCCCCTAAGATGTTTTCAAAAAAATATTTTCTTGGTTCTTTTGGGTACTTTGTTCTTAAGTCCTTAAATTTAATATTCATAGGAAAATTAATTTTACGCCCATAATTACCTCTAACGGATGATTATAAGCGGAGGACTGTCCCGAAGGGCAGTCTTCCGTCTTATATATTGTTATGCACAGAATTTCATCTTGCTGGTTGAAGTGTAATTGCGTTTTTGTCAATATTTATTTTTATCAGCTCGTCATATATTTTCTCTGAGTTCATTACTGTTTTACTTCCGTCACAATAGATTATTTCAGCATATTTGAATTCATCTTTATCTGAATCAAGGTTGAAAGCAATATCCTTATTATGATAAAGAATATCTTCTTGTGTTTTTTCTGTAGTTTCTTGACCTACTTTATATTCATTAAATTTCAATTCAACTTCGTAGATGCATCTTCCATCTTTGAATTTTCTATTTGTTCTACCATGTAGTTTTACCGTAAATCCAGTTGTTGTATGATTACTAATCTCCCACCTTTGATGTCCACTTGAACAAGGCTTCCATTCAGCTGTTTTTCTAAAACTTGGTTCTTCGTTCACCTTAAAATAATATCCATCATTTGGCACAAAATTATTTGATACATTTCCATGTTTTCCACCCAATGTAGAATTTTCTATTTCCAACTTCAATTTTTCGGTTCTTGGATTTGAAACTTCTTTTTCTTCTTTCCTGTTGTAAAATATTTTTACAGAACCAATCTCATTTGGAACTACTGTGACTATTGGATTGTAAACTTTTTTTATTACTTCATCTTTTCCCCAAAATTTCCAAAAAGGTTTTGGTTTGATATAATGAGTTACAATTTCTAAGTCTTGAATTTCAGAACAATCTGTTTCTCCTAAATTACTCAGTGAATTTGAAGAGAGAATTAATTGGATTAGATTATCTGTCTTTGGTCGTAATCTAAGTTCTATACCATTCATATTTGCATAATTCAAATTTGAATTCAAATTCACTCCTTTTATATCAAGAATAATATCTTCTGTCGCTTGATCCGTAATAATTGGAGCATTAAAGTGTGATATAAACGACGTGTTTTTGGCAAAAGGCAGATTTGACATGAATGACCCAAGTTGATTTACAGATTGTTCAACATTTGGCATTAATTTACTATCAATGTTGTCAAAAACATTATCCACGTTTTTTTGCAAATTTGTGAAAGCATTATTTTGTAATGCATCAAATTCATCTACGGTTTTTCCTAATAATTCTTCGTATTGTGTTTTGAATGTTTTTATTGAGTATGTTACATTATTTGCTGCATTATAGACAACATTATTTAACCTATACTCAGCATTTTCAAGAATTGAATTTGCTTTATCTTCAATTTGATTTAGTATGTATCCCACGGTTAAAGCAGTACCTTGAGAACGTAAATTTGAATTCACCAACAATGTGAATCCCAAAATTAGATAGATTGATTTTTTCATAATAAAAATTTTTTTGGTTTGTTTTATTTTGTGCACAACTAAAAGGAATGTCTGCATCGTATAGCCAATACGTGCGGTACTTTCAGTATAA
>CAYPZN010000177.1:0-1739 GCA_964415335.1 uncultured Crocinitomix sp. | reverse complement strand
TAGATGGTGCGATACATAGGGCGGGTGGCAAGCAGATTTTGGAAGAATGTATGGCAATTAGGAATCGGCAAGGTGGCTGCGAGGTTGGAGAAGCGGTGATTACGAATGCAGGAAATTTACCAGCAAAGAAAATCATTCATACGGTTGGTCCAGTTTGGAATAATGGGTCTTCTGAGGAAGATGAAAAATTAAGGAATTGTTATTTGAATAGTTTGCGATTAGCAGAAGTCAATGGCTTAACTTCCATCGCTTTTCCGAATATAAGTACGGGGATTTATCGGTTTCCTAAATATCGGGCGGCGGGGATTGCAATTCAAGCGGTGAGGGATTTTTCATCAGAAAAAATTGAGCGGGTTGTTTTTGTTTGTTTTGATGAAGGGAATTTTGAGATTTATGAGGAATTGTTAAAGAATGCTGAAGGATAACTTGGAGAGGTTAGACATCGAGTATTTAAAGGAGATAATGAGTTTTCAAATTCGTGTTTCGGTCGTCAGGAGACGACCAGATATTCGTCTCAAGTCTGGAGACTTGAGATATCGGGGATTTAATTTAGTATAACTAAAAAACGCAGACAGCGTCTGCGCAATTAATTAAAACTTTCAAAAACAACAGGCACTGTCTGCTGTTTTCAACATTTCAATCAATACTTTCTATGAATATAGGCGATTTTGTAAAAGTAAGAAAAGGACTCAAAGACCCTGATTATCAAAAATTTGACATGAGCGAATGGACAGGAATTATCTCTAAAAAATTCGATACACAGGAAGGGGAAATGCAAGCCATAGCCATTCAATGGGATATAGATACTTTGAAAAAATTGCCTATTGAATTTGTAAAAAGTGCTATTGAAGATGGATGCGAATTTGGTACTATGCATCTCACAGAAGTAGACGTACAGATTATAAATAATGATAAAAGAGACAATGAAAAGGAGCGAGAAAAATTAATTCTAGATTTAGAGCGTAAATATGAATACGCTGGTTTTGATGACCAAGAAAATCGTATTTCAGATATATTGGAAAGTACCAATATCCATGTCAATATCGAAAATCTAAAAAAATATAGAACTTTTCTCATTCAACATTTAAAAGGACGAATTCTCTTAAATGGAGTAGAAGATTTCCCATGGGAAGAGCGATTTGTATTTGGTTTTGGTAGTGAAAAAGAATATGCTCAATTGCGAAAAACAAGACCCTCTTATAAAGATACTTTTAAGCTCGTCAAAATACTTAGTGCAGATGAGTATCAAGGTGATTTATTAGTAAAAGTACAGCGACAATCCGATAGAAGAGCTTTTAAAATACCACTCTCTCAACTTAAATGTATTGATGAAAAATCTGATAATTATACTTTGTTGGATGACTTTTCGGCTTGGGTGGTGAATTATTAAGATATTTTTGAGCGAATCATGTTGAAAACATGAAAAATAGCTAATTCAAATCGTTAACCTGACGGCTATGGATGCAATCTTCAAACATCGGGTTATGTTGCATATATGGAAGATATTGGTTTGTTTTTTACAAATTTAAAGGTCGTCAGGCTAACGATTGAAAACGTAAAATATATTGATTTAAGCAGATATGTACCTACTGTAATTAGAATCCGATGGTTTAAGTCTCCAGACTTGAACCCAATATCTGGTCGTCTCCTGACGACCGAAACACAATATTAAAATAAAACTAATCAAATAAATAAATATGAATTTCGTACTAACAGAAGAACAAATAATGATTCGCAAT
>CAYPZN010000176.1:0-1755 GCA_964415335.1 uncultured Crocinitomix sp. | reverse complement strand
CCTTCATAGTGTAGTATCGAACCGCAACTTTCTATTTATTAGAGAGTTAGTTATTTTTTAGACCCTGTTTGAACATCGAACCAGAGGCGTTTTTTGAAGTTTTGCCGAATTTTCGGCAAGCCTCTTTTTATATTCTTAATATCGAAAATGAAATTTTTGTGTGTTACTTTTGGAGGCTATGAAAAGTTATAACTCGTACCATTCTGCTATTAAAACAACCTATGCTTTGGGTTTGGAAGCTCAAATGCTGCCTGATAATTTTATTAATAAGCTACCACGTTCAACTGTGCAATCTTGGAGAGATTTACAGCCTAATCATTTTTTGGTGCTGAGTTTGCTAATCAGGTTGAAATTGATCTTGAACAGGTCAAATTGATTTTGGATAAGCGTCTTAAGAAAATACGTGTTGCTTTTTATGCGTTTACTCGTCTGTATTTAACACTTCTTGATTTTATCGATCCTAAGAGCTTCCGTAAACTCATTCTTCAAAACAGGGAATCGGTTATTGATTTGGTTGATAATTTACCTGTAGGGTTTAATCGTTCTTTGGTGTGTAAGTTTCTTCGAATCTCTGAACATCAGTTTAAAATATGGAGGAACAATCGTCGTTTTAAATGTCCTTCTTCTTTAATTGGTTATTGCACTAAACGTTTTCCTACACAGATTTCTCAAAAGGAAATTAATGTTCTTAAAAGTTTTATGTCTAGACGACGCTTTTCTACATGGTCTATTGGTTCTATCTGGGGTTTCGCTTTTAAGAAAGGATTTATCTCTAGTCTCGTACGTCTTGGTATCGCTATTGTGTAAGTTTGGATATTTCTAAAGAGAAGAAACAGCCTAAGGTAAAACGAAAGCGTGGTTCTGTTATGGCTAAACGCCCTAACGAAATTTGGCACATGGATATTACTGAGGTGATAACTTCTGATTTTGTGAAATTTTACATTCATACGGTTGTTGATAATTTTTCTCGTAAGGTACTTGCTTATACGGTTTCTAGAGACAAAACGGCTAAAACGCGATTGATTAGTCTTAGAAATGCTGTAATGAATGTGTTTGATTTTTCTGTCTCTGACCATGAATTGGATTTAATTGTTGATGGTGGTTCTGAAAATAACAATGCTAGAGTGCATAACTTTATGCGACATTGTCATGTGAACATCAATAAGAAAATTGCGCTTAAGCATGTGCGCTTTTCTAATTCTGTGATTGAGGGTCATTTTAAAATGCTTAAATCTTTTCTACGAAAATATGGGGAAGTGCATTCTACCGATATTCATAATGTGATTGCTTTTTTTGTTAAGGAGCACAACCAAAATAAACCTTTTTATTTGTTTCAATTTCACACTCCTAATGAGATTCATGACAATCCTGATTTGATTGATGTGAAACCTACGACTGATAAAGTGAATCAACAACGATTAAATTACAATCGAAACCATTGTTGTAAGCTTAAACCATAAAATTATCTCTAAATGGATAATTTTTGGGTTTGAATTTCATTTTCAATTTGTCAATGAACTTTTTTATTTGAATATAAAAAGTGATTCCTATATTTTGATATTCAAATATATGTTTTTCAATACTATTTTAAAAGCTTTGATAAACTTTGTCTTTATTCATAGGCTTTGCCGAATATTCGAACAAACCCTTGAGAAAATATAATCATTCTCATAACTCTTAAATAGCATGCGTTTTTATAATATCTTCATTCTTTACATCTATTCGTTTTATCTTCATTACTATTATATGGAGCCT
>CAYPZN010000175.1:1157-1756 GCA_964415335.1 uncultured Crocinitomix sp. | reverse complement strand
CTGCAATACGTTGACCGTATTGATGCCGATCTCACTGATGTCGTATCCGCCCTCCATCACAAAAATCGTTGGAATGTTAAGCCCGGCAATGTCGGTCCCGTATGTCGCGAAATCATCTGACACAAGCTTGAAAAAACTGATTGGATCCGTCTCAAAGGTATCTACCCCAAGCGACACGATCAGAAAATCCGGTGCATAGTCGGCAATCTTGCCAAGACCGTCCATCAAAGCAGCCCGCCATGCGGCAAACTCTGTGCCGGGCGGCAGCGGGTAGTTGACGGTATAACCTTCTCCTGCGTCTTGACCGGTTTCATCGGCATGCCCAAGAAAGTGCGGGAATGCATCCATCGGATCCCCATGCAGTGACACAAACAACACATCGTCGCGTGCATAAAAGATATCTTGCGTGCCGTTGCCGTGGTGAAAGTCAACGTCCAGAACGGCCACGCGCGCAGCGCCCTGATCCAGCAAAGATTGCGCGGCAATGGCCGCATTGTTCAAAAAGCAATAGCCGCCAAACATATCAATTGCTGCGTGGTGGCCCGGTGGACGGCAAAGCGCAAAAGCCGATGTAGACCCTGCTTGCAGACGTGCCGCCC
>CAYPZN010000175.1:0-1147 GCA_964415335.1 uncultured Crocinitomix sp. | reverse complement strand
GTCAATGCAACCTGAGCCGAGGCATAGGCCGCCTCCCACGTGCCATCCGAAATGGATGTTTCGCAGGCCAGCGCATAATACCCCAATCGCCCCTCAATATGGCGCGGGATGTGCGTGGACATGCGCCGCGCGGGCCACACGGTTGTTATCGCTTCGCCAGAAAACCCCTCTGCAACCCAGTCAGCCCAAGCGGTTTCAAGGAAAGACACAAACTCCGCATCATGAACGGCAAAGATTGGGTCCATGCCAAAATCATCGGGCGCTGAAATCGGGCCAAGATCAACCGCCTTCAGTCGCTCAAGGATATACTCAACACGCGAGGGCCGCTCGAACGGTTCGACAAGCTCTCCGCCGTAAAGTTCGGTCTTCGAGTTTCTCAAAAGGTGTTTTTCGGTGAAGATCGTTTCCATGGTCTGTCTCACAAGCCAAGTTTGGGCGACCGCACCGCCGCCCAAATGTTGTAACAGGCGTTTATTTCTTCAAGTTAGTCCAGATCTGATCATAGACAGCTTGGGTCGCTTGGTCACAAACCTCAATAAACGCACCTGCGCCTGCGTCCGCAGGTGGATTGGATTCTGGCAACGTCGCCAATTCGGGATCAAGGAATTCACCTGCGCCAGAAACGCCCAAACCATACCGTGCAAAGTTTGACACAGCTGCGATGTTTTCAGGCTCTAGCAAGAAGTCCATGAACTTGATCGCATTTGCGCGATTGGGGGCATCGTTCAACAGTACGACATTGTCCATCCAAACGACGTAGCCCTCGGATGGGAACGCATAGGTTATAGACTCTTTTTCAGACCGCGCTTTGGCACTGAAACCATCGTAAATCATTCCAACGGTCACATCGCCAGATACCAGAACTTCTTTTGCGGTATCGGAATTGAAAGACGCCCAGTTTTCCTTGGCCCCTTGCAACATATCATTGAGCGCAGACAGTTGCGCGCGATCCGTGGAACATTGCGGAATCCCCATATGAAGGGATGCCAACGCCATCACTTCCCCCTGACTGTCGAGCATGTTGATCTTGCCCTTCAATTCTTCGGGTGGATTAAACAGAATATCCGTTGTGTTGATGTTGCCAGAATAGGCGCTTGTGTCGACTGCAAATGCTGTGGAGCCCCATTGGTAAGGGATCGAATGTGTC
>CAYPZN010000174.1:0-1798 GCA_964415335.1 uncultured Crocinitomix sp. | reverse complement strand
CAAGAAACGATTTGGGTCGCTACTTCTAAAGGTGTTTTCACCTTTGATACGCAAACTCGCAAATTTGAATTGGTAAAAGTAACTGCTGATTTTGAACTCAATACTTTTGCCATAGATAAGGAAGGTACTTTCTGGTTAGGCACGATGCAAAACGGATTAAAAAAGCTATCTCTCAAAACCGATTCAATAGTTACACCAGATGCTAGTAATTTACCCTATACCTTAATTGATAAAATTACTATTGGCAAGGATAATGAATTATGGTTATCTACACAAAGTGGTATTTATTTTCTGGACAGGTCGGTCAAAACCCATACCGATGGCCATTTCCAAGTATATGATAAGGAAGATGGTTTAGTCTTTAATAGTTTTTATCTACACGGATTTACGACTCTACCTGATGGTACTTTACTACTTGGGCAACACAACCAGTTTTATCATATTTTGCCAAAGTGTTTAACCAATCCAAAAACGGTAGCACCTGTTTATTTAACCAGCTTTCAACTTTTAGGGCAACAAGAACCTACGCCGATTCAAAAACTAGATAAAGTTGAATTAGAGTATGATGAGAACTTTTTTACCATCCATTTTTCTTCCCTTACTTATTGCCAAGCGGATAAAGTTCGCTTTACCTACAAAATGGAAGGCTTGGATAATGATTGGACAACTACCAGTCCTAGAGAGTTCTATCAGAATTATACCAAACTCGATGCAGGAAACTATAATTTCAGAATTCATCGGACAGGTTTTACGGAGGATGAACAGCAGTTAAAAATAATTATTCATCCACCGATATGGTTAAGTACAAGTGCTTATATACTGTATTTTCTATTCGGTATTGGCGCATTAATTGGTATTTACCGTTTCCAATTAAATCGACAACTGGAACGACAAGAGACACAAAACTTAAAGAAAATTGATACCGTTAAGAATAAGGCGTATGCCAATATTACCCATGAGTTTAGAACCCCACTTACCATTGTTCTTGGATTATTGGAACAGGCACAAAAACTAGAAAAGAGCGATTTATTGAAAACAATACTAGCAGGCGTTAAAAATAATAGCACTCGTCTTTTACATCTAACGAATCAGATTCTAGATTTAAGAAAGGTAGATGCTGGTAAGTTTCAAATCAAGCTCGTCCAAAAAGAAATTACAGGGCTTTTAAAATATGTAGGAAAAAATATTGAGCCGTTGGCTACTGAAAAAGGTATCAAATTGGAACAAAAAATTGAATTTGATTCGCTTATTATGGACCACGACCCCAATAATCTAATTTCTGTTATTTCTAATTTACTCGATAATGCCATTAAGTTCACCCCCAAAGATGGAACGGTTAGTTATGCTGTCTCAGAAAAAAACAATCAACTATTAATTGAGGTGACGGATACGGGTAAGGGAATTGCTCCCAAAGATTTGCCTAAAATATTTGATAGATATGTAGGCACAGATGCCCCCAACTATACCAGTACAGGCATTGGTTTATCATTAACTAAAGCGCTCGTTGAATTAATGGGCGGACAAATTGAGGTACAAAGCACGCTAGGAAAAGGTAGTAAATTTAGTGTCCTACTACCCATCACCCACAAAGCAACTAAAGCAATCTTAGAAACTTCAGAAATAGCTAACCCTATCCCTTCTGTAAACAAACCAATTACCTTACCTAATCTCCCTATTGACACGGAATCTGACAAACCTATTGTACTAATTGTTGAAGATAATTTGGAGATTGCTCAGATAATTGGGGCCATATTTGATGATAAATATCAACTTGCCTTTGCCACAGATGGAAAAGAAG
>CAYPZN010000173.1:0-1804 GCA_964415335.1 uncultured Crocinitomix sp. | reverse complement strand
GTTTGAGATACCCGAGAGTCGCTTGCGCGATTTTAACATTTGTTGCTAATTGTTACCAGCCGTTTTTTTCTTTCTCAAATTCAATTTCTTTCAGGATTTCAATTGAATCTAATTCGATTGTGTTTAAAAGTGATTGAGCTGCTAATAGATATGATTTTGCCTTTTCTTTATTATGATTAAGTGTAAGTTCATAAAGTGATAGTAAGAAACCATAATCATATGGGTAATATTTTGTTCCTAGTTCATATACTTTAATCGCATAATTTTCATATCCATTGTTCCAATATCGAGAAGCAATTCCATTTATATCAGGTATTTCAGGAGGGTAAAAGTGTTCCCCAATTTTTGATGCGTTTAATATTTTATTCATTTCTTTAATTTCCGATTCTGGCACATTAATCAATTTATATTCCATATCTACTGGAGCTATCTTAGAGTATCTATCACTGAAATTTTCAAAAACTTTCGATAATAGTGATGGCGTGGCAACAATTGGTACAGCATTATGCCCAGAATAATCCGCTTCGAATGTATTGATAGAATTAAAAAATGATGGGAATTGAGTTTTCAATTGGTTATACTTTTTTCTGTGATGGATATCTTTGTTGTTAGCAATTCCCCCAACTGATATTGAAATTTTGGTTTTATCAATGTTTTTCGCTTGTTCAAGCCCTTTAATTAGTATTTCCATTTCGTCTAGTGGCGAATTGGCAATTACGGCAGAATAATAATCTGGTTGATTGTAAAAAGAATAAAGAGAAAAGGACGCTGAAAATGAATGGCCAATAATTACTTTAAAATCACTCGGATGATATTTTTGTAATTTTCCATCTAGTTCTTTTTTTATAAATATATCGAGTGGTAGTTTGGTTTTTAAATCAGTAATTCCGCATTCTTTAATTCGGTTGTTATGAGGAATAGTTACTATAATAGCATTAGCTATTTGGTGAGTATACTGTAAGTATTCTATATCTGATAGTAAAGGATTTACAAACCAATCGTGTTGTCCGTCAAGTAAATAAATTACCGGAAGTTTAACAGAGTCGGATTGGTATTTGTAATATTCAGGCTTATGTATAAATACAGTTCTAGATTCCTTAAAAGCTTCTGAATAAAACGTTAGCGTATCTGTTTCTTGTCCATAAGAAATTGTTGAAATGAACACGGTTAAGATAATAGATATTTTTATATTCATTCGAGGGTGTCTTTTAATGGCTGCTAGCGGATCGGCGATAAGTGGCGGAGTTGGCGATAGCCACTCTGACATCTTCATCGCTTGTTATCCACTGGCTCTTTATTCGTTTTGTTCTCTTTACTAATTCTGTGTATCCATAAATAATCACTCACACTTGGGTCTATTATATATGTCTTTCCAGTTTTATTTTCTACTATTTCGTTAAAATCATGGTCTTTGAAGAAAGAGCTATTGAAAAATTTGTGAAGATCAATTCCAAGGAAATCTAACTTTCCTATTTTGTGTTCAGCACTTATTTTATCTCTTAATCCATTTTTGTCTATTAGGTAATTTGCGATTGAATTGTACAATTTTGAATAACCAACACAGTTGGCTTTTTTTGTTTCTATTATCTTATTTGGATCACTTGATGCTTGTTCACTGGAAAATTTCAATACATTATTTGTTATATCTTTAGCTATTTCTAAGATTTGAGCTACTTCTATTATTTGATCTTTTGATTCTTGCTCAATCAATTTTACTAATTCGTTGTTCGTAATTTGAACCACTGGACGAGTTCCTATTTCCTGGTAGTTTATTGTCGCTCTATAAAAAGGACCCCTAAATACT
>CAYPZN010000172.1:0-1807 GCA_964415335.1 uncultured Crocinitomix sp. | reverse complement strand
AGTATCGCTCTAAGCGATACTATTGATAACTCAGAATAATTTTTATTTTAAACGAAGTTAATTACTTTTTTATCATAAGGGTTTAAGGCAGTTCCAATAGCATTTGCTTCTGCTTCTACTCTATATTCTGAATTGACTCCTTTGATCCATTTGGCAGCTTGAACCACACCTCCTATGATTGGATTCTTGTCTTGAAGTTCATCCATTTCTGATTTCATGAGTGCAAAAGGAACTGAAAAATCGATGGAAATGGGTTCATTGGCAGGTATTTCTATTTCCTTTTCTAAAGAGATTTCACCTAATTGAAATTCATCAATCAGTTTATCTCCTTTACGTCCTCTGGCAAAGCGTTCTTTTACAACTACTTTGAGAGCGCTTATTTTTTGCGTATGCATCGAATACAAACGAATTTGCCCTTCTACCAATCCCAAAGATTTGTCTACTTCTAAGGGAAGTATCAACTCTAATTTAATTCCTTCAATTCCTAGCCATCGTTTTACTTTTCCGAACATATTTATATCTATTTTAACTTAATAACTGACCTATTGCAGGCCGTTTGTTTTGAAATTAGAAAAATATAATTAAGTGGCTCAGAATTTCTATCTTGTTTTGGTATTCAAAACTATGAGAAATGAAGAATCCACAATTATTAGATTTGTACAGTGATTACCTATTGTCGTCCTTTAGCTTGGTGACAGCCACAGGTTTATCACAATTAGTAGATAATGGATACAGTCATGACCAGATCAGCCGTTTTTTGGCGCAAAGAAAATTTACCCAAAAGGATTTCTGGAAGATGGTCAAGAAATTAATACGCAAAATCGAAAGCGATGATGGCGTAATTCTTATTGATGATACAATAGAAGAAAAACCTCATTCCACAGAAAATGATATAATCTGTTGGCATTGGGATCATTCGAAAAATTGTAGTGTCAAAGGAATAAACATTTTGAATTTTGTTTACCATGCCGAGTTGGAATCTGGAAACGAGATCTCTATACCTGTCAGCTATGAAATCATAGAGAAGACAGAACAGTATTTTGATGTCAAAACCCAGAAGATGAAGAGAAGATCTCCGATCAAAAAGAATGAACTTGTACGGAATCGACTCAGAAATCTAGTTCAACTTAATAAGGTAAAATTCAAGTATGTGCTTTGGGACACCTGGTTTTCAGCAAAAGAAAACTTTGAATACCTACAGTACAATTTGAAAAAGTATTTCATAGGTGCATTAAAAAGCAATCGTAAAATTGCTTTGAGCAGAAATGAAAAATTGGAAGGTAAATTCTTCAAAGTTGAGGAATTAGACTTACAAACTAACCGTAGTTACAAGGTTTGGATAAAAGGACTTGATTTTGAAGTTCTTCTAGCCAAACAAATCTTTACAAACAAAGATGGTTCTACCGGTGTATTGTATCTAGTTACCAATGACTTGTCTTTACCTTTTCAACAAATCTGTACTATCTATCAAAAAAGATGGAATGTAGAGACATTTCATAAATCACTAAAGCAAAATGCTGGACTGGAAAAGTCACCCACTAAATATGAAGTGACTCAATCTAATCACATTTTTGCTTCCATGATTGCATTTTGCAAACTTGAAATACTCAAAATCAAAGAGCATCAAAATCATTTTGCATTGAAATCAAGGCTGTATCTAAAAGCTATCAAAGCTGCTTTTTCTGAATTGCAAAACTTAAAAAAACGCAATCTCAAAAATTTATCACAGCAAACTATGCCTCTTTTGGCATAGCCATAATTATAAAATATCATTTTACATAATCTTTCGCTTGCGAAAGATCAGTTA
>CAYPZN010000171.1:0-1859 GCA_964415335.1 uncultured Crocinitomix sp. | reverse complement strand
GTTGAATAAAATTGCCATTACTAAAATTCCAAAGGTAGGTCCAATAACTGCCCGCAACCTCATTAGTTACTGTGGGGGCGTTGATGCTGTTTTTAAAACCAGTAAAAAAGCATTAATGAAAATTCCAGGAATTGGAGAAAAAACAGCACTTACTTTACTGAAAAAAGAGTACTTTAAAACAGCAGAAAAAGAGCTAAATTTTATTGCCCAAAAGGGCATTAATCCGTTATTTTTTTTAGATGACGCTTATCCTCAAAGACTCAAACCCTTAGATGATGCTCCTTTAATGCTTTATTATAAAGGCACGGCCGATTTAAACCATCCAAGAATAGTGGCCGTAGTTGGTACTCGAAAACCCTCCGACGTTAGTAATTTACTTTGTGAAGAATTAGTCACAGGATTAAAAGCGTACAATGTTTTAATTATTAGTGGTTTAGCATATGGCATTGATGCAGTTGCCCATAAAAAAAGTTTGGATTTAGGGATAGAAACAGTGGGCGTTTTGGGGCATGGACTCAATCAAATCTACCCTGCCCAGCATCGAAAAATTGCTGAAAAAATGTTAAATCAAGGAGGCCTATTAACAGAATTTACTAGTGATTCTAAGCCAGAAGCGAGCCATTTTCCAATGAGGAATCGCATCGTTGCGGGTATGTGCGATGCCTTAGTCGTCGTTGAAACTGGAAAAAAAGGCGGGTCGATGATTACAGCTCAATATGGCAATGAGTATAGTAAAGATGTTTTTGCTTTTCCTGGGAATATCAAAGATAGCCATTCAGAAGGTGCCAATCACTTGATTAAAACACATCGAGCCGCTTTGATTGAAAGTGCAGCAGATATTGGCTATATCATGCGTTGGGAAGAGTCGGAAGCTGATAGTCCAGAAAAGATAATAATTCCATTAACAGAAGAAGAACAGGCTATAGCTAACTTAATGAAAAAATCTGCTGAAATTGAAATAGACCAATTAATCATAGCCTCGAATTTTTCCCCTAATGAAGTCGCTTCCTTTCTTTTAACGATGGAATTTAAAGGCGTTGTTAAATCCTTACCTGGAAAAAGATATATGTTAATTAAGTAGTTGCTACCTTTGGGCAAAATTAGTTGTCAATTTGTAATTTTTAAAAAGAAGACTAACACTGTTTTGTCAAGTTTAAAGAAGCGAGAAATATTATTTGTCAAATCTTTTCGTTTAGTAACCATGAAAAAATAAGTCAAAAGACTAGGTTGTTTTTTCATCATCACTTATAGTGTTCACTGTTGAAAATTGACCATTTTAAATTAAAAATTATCATTCTCGGATAAATCTCTCCAATGGATTAGTCGGAGAACCAAAAGAAATAAGTAACATGCGAAATAGGCTAGTGATTTTATGTTTTTTGATGGGGTTATTTGCTTGTGGAACACCCAGCCAACAAATTGTTTCCAATCAACAAGCAGGGCAAAAACCAGAATTAGCTAAAAATATCATTTTAATGATTGGCGACGGTATGGGTTTAGGACAAATCACAGCAGGGATGTATGCTAATGGTAACCGTTTAAACTTGGAGCAATTTCCAGTGGTAGGTTTACAAAAAACGTATGCTTATGATAATTTAATAACCGACTCAGCAGCGAGTGCTACAGCCATTGCTTGTGGAGTAAAAACGTATAATGCGGCAATTGGTGTTGATAAGGATACCATCCCTGTCCAAACAATCTTAGAGGAGGCAGAACTGAAAGGCTTAAAAACAGGCTTAGTCGCAACTTCAACTATTGTCCATGCAACTCCTGCGGCATTTATTGCCCACCAACCAATGAGGAGTATGTATGAATTTATAGCGAGTGACTTTCTAAAAACAGATATAGATTTATTTATT
>CAYPZN010000170.1:472-1917 GCA_964415335.1 uncultured Crocinitomix sp. | reverse complement strand
GCAACAGATACAACTGAGAGGAAAATACCAATGCCCAACGCACCAGAGCCAGATACCAGCCCAGCGGGGATTGGCCGCGATTTCGTGCGGGACATGACAGCATCAATATCCGCATCCCACCACATGTTAAGCGCACCAGAAGCCCCAGCACCAACTGCGATACAAATCAGGGCCCCCAGAGCAACAACAGGGTGAATACCGCCCGATAAAGAAGCAGGTGCAACTAGAATACCGACCAAAGCTGTGAAGATAACCAGTGACATAACACGTGGCTTCAACAGAGCAAAGAAATCGCTAAACTGCGGTTCTGCTTCAATAATTTGGGCGGCTTTATCTGACATAGATTAGTCAGCAGCCAATTGAAGTGCTGGTGCTGGATCAGAAGCAAACTCAACTTTGGCTTTTACAACCCAAGCGTCATACTCTTCCTGAGATACAACTTTTACAGTAATTGGCATATACGCGTGGTCTTTACCGCAAAGCTCTGAACACTGGCCGTAGTAGATGCCTTCTTTTTCCGCATTAAACCATGTATAATTTGTACGGCCAGGCATTGCATCCACTTTAGACCCAAATGCAGGCACTGCCCAAGCATGGATCACATCAGCGCCAGTAACCAATACCTGAACAGTTGTATTTACTGGAACATAAACTGCATTATCTGTTGCAAGCTTCCATTCAGCTTCACCAAGACCATACTCTTCCATCTCTTCTTTTGCTTCAGCATATGTAGCTACACCAGCGCCCAACATAACTGCATCAAATTCGATACCTTCATCAGGGTATTCATATGACCAATACCATTGGTTGCCAGTTGCTTTGATAACCATATCAGCCGCAAGATCAGAGTGATCTTCTTGAAGGTAAAGCAGCTTAATAGAAGGAATACCAATTACAATTAGAATGATGATCGGAATTGTTGTCCATGCAACTTCCAAGGCAGTATTGTGTGTAAAGCGTGCAGGTGTTGCGTTTTTGCTTTTACGAAACTTCACCCAAACCATACCAAGTAGAGCAAATACGAAGATACATATTACTGTCATGATGATCATCAAAAAATCATGAAGCCAGTCTATGTCTTTCATTACTTGCGTTACAGGCTCTTGAAATCCAATTTGGCGATCTTTCGGGATGCCAATTGTATCCAATGCAAGCGCTGCAGATGAGCTAAGGCCCAGCGCGATCATGCTTGCTACCAACATATAAATTTTACCGATCAGTTTCATCATTGTGATATCCTGCGTTCGTTATTCAATTTTGCACTTTGGTGAGTTACTATATTAATTATAGGCATGTCATCAAAGTTTTGCTACTGCTGTAAAATCATAGCCAGCGGCAAGATACAAGAAAACAACACGCGTCATAGGGACGCGAGGCGAATTTTTTTTAAATGTTGCCATAAAACCGAGGATGCAAGGTCCATGCAGAACAAACCATTCAACCCA
>CAYPZN010000170.1:0-462 GCA_964415335.1 uncultured Crocinitomix sp. | reverse complement strand
CCCATTTGATGAGTATATCGACCGTAATCAGGCACAAAAGGTAATTTCGACCGCATGCGAGGGTGCTGATGACGGCGAAATTTATTTTGAGCAATATAAAGCCGAATCACTTGTTTTCGATGATGGTCGTTTAAAGGATGCATCATATCAATCAGGTCGCGGTTTTGGCCTGAGAGTGGTATCTGGCGAAACAACAGGTTTTGCGCATTCAACTGAAATGACAGAAGAATCATTAAAACGCGCAGCAGATACAGCTCGGGTCGCCGCCTTGGGTGCCAAAGCTGCATATGCTGCACCCCCAAAACGAACCAATCGTTCGCTTTATACCGATGAAAGCCCTCTGTCTGGGCCTACTTTCGCAACTAAGGTCGAGCTTTTAAAAGAGATTGATGACTATGCAAGATCTTTAGATAACCGTGTTGTCCAAGTCAGTGCGTCTTTAATTGGCGCACATAACGAGAT
>CAYPZN010000169.1:0-1930 GCA_964415335.1 uncultured Crocinitomix sp. | reverse complement strand
GCAATATGAGATTGAAAGAGAATTTGTAGAAGCAGGGCATTGGGAGTATCTGAGTAGCCGTAAGGAAAGAATTGTTTTCACAAAAGAATTTGAGAAAAAAGTAAAACATGTTTTAAAACATCTAAAAAGCTCAAGCGAAAATAATTTAGAGCAATACACGATTTCCGATTCAAAAAACGCAATACAAAAGAGAGTTTTTGAATTGAAAAAGCAAGGCGAAAAAGATGAATTTATCCTTCAGACTTCAGGAAAAAATAACTTCATGCAAATAGATGAAGAACTTGGAGCAAGTTATAGCCTAATGAATGGAAACATTCGAATAACTTTGGCAATGCGATAAAAGGTTAATATTCTATTCAAACTGTTGAAAACTCGAAGTTTTTTAAAGCAATTAAATCCGTAATTTAGAAACTTACTGTAACCTACACCAAATTACGCAGATGTACATCATTTTTGATACGGAAACTACTGGATTACCAAAGAACTTTAATGCGCCTATTACAGATACTGATAATTGGCCTCGTTGTATCCAAATTGCATGGCAATTACACGATCAATTTGGTGTACTAATTGAGCATAAAGATTACCTTGTTAAACCAGATGGTTTTAATATTCCCTATGACGCGGAAAGAATTCACGGAATATCGACAGAATTAGCAGAAGAGCAAGGTGTCCCATTAAATCAGGTATTAGAGGAGTTTAACGAAGCTTTGTCAAAAGCAAAATTCGTCGTTGGTCAAAATGTAGGCTTTGATAATAACGTAATGGGATGTGAATTCTACCGAATGGGAGTTGAAACGGCTCTTAATGAAATGAATGTGCTAGATACGTGTACAGAAAGAACGGCGGGATTATGTAAAATTCCTGGAGGAAGAGGAGGGAAATTTAAATTACCCACACTAACAGAACTTCATGAGTTTTTATTTGATGTTCCTTTTTCTGAGGCGCACAATGCAACTGCAGATGTTGAGGCAACAACACGTTGCTTTTTTGAATTATTAAGAACTGGAAATTATTCAGGGCAAGAATTAGATGCAACAGATGATTACCTTAACAAGTTTGTAGAGCAGAATCAAGGACAAATCAAATCGATTGGATTAACGCACGTTAATCTAAAGGCAGAGAGTGAAAAGATAAAGAAAGCACAAGAAAAGGAAAATCCTGATGCTGAAATTATTGATATTTCTGGAAATACAATTCGACTTAAAGATGTTCCATTTTCGCACTTGCACAATCATTCTCAATTTTCAATTTTACAGTCAACTATACAAATTAAAGGTCTTGTAAAGAAAGCGGTTGAATTAAATTCGCCAGCAGTTGCACTTACAGATACAGGAAATATGATGGCTGCTTTCCATTTTGTACGGGAAGTTTTGAATCATAATAAAGGTGTTGAACAAAGAAGAGCCGAAGCAACTGAAAAAGGAGAAACGATTGATGAAAAACCACTTATTCCAATTGTTGGTTGTGAATTTAACGTTTGTAAAGATTATACGGATAAAAGCAGCAAGGACAATGGGTATCGTGTTGTATTGCTTGCTAAAAATATGAATGGCTATTTGAATTTAGCTAAGATGTCTTCTGGAGCATTTACAGATGGGTTTTACTATGTGCCGCGAATAGACAAAACAGTCATTGAAAAATATAAAGAGGATGTCATTTGTCTAACAGGTAATATGGCAGGAGAGGTGCCAAGTTTAATTTTAAATGTTGGAGAAAAACAGGCAGAAGAAGCCTTGTTATGGTATAAAGATCAGTTTAAAGATGACTTGTATATCGAAGTAATAAGACACGGACTCGAACAAGAAGAGCGTGTAAATAAAACACTCCTTGATTTTCATAAGAAACATGATGTTAAGTTAGTTGCTACAAACGATACTTATTATCTTGAAAAATCAGATTCAATAGCGCATGATATTTTGCTTTGCGT
>CAYPZN010000168.1:0-1973 GCA_964415335.1 uncultured Crocinitomix sp. | reverse complement strand
TTCTTTCTTTGTCCACTATAGAATCCGCCGAAACCTCCACCTATAGAATAGTTGAATGCTTTTCTTATGTCAGATTGATATTCCAAACCAAAAGTACGCCAAGTATATCCTTGGGCAGGCAATGGATTTTCGGTGAAAATGAAAGGGTATAATAATTTTCGAAAGACATGTTCCAACTCCACCGAAACACGACTAGTATTGGCAAAGGCAATTCTATAACTACCACCCACTCGGTAACTAAAATTAGTATTTCCTTCTCTTTCCCAATCGCCTACATTAATTAAACCAATGGTATGGGTGTTTATTTTACTATTTTCTGGATAGATGGTGTAGCTTAAATTAGAAAAAAGATGGTCATAACCAATCCTAATTATTTTATTTTCGACTGCATCAAATTGATTGAGTTGTTGGATGAATGCCATCTCATCAGAGTAGTTTTTACCAACACCTGCTAGGTTGGCATAAAATCGAAAATTGTCATCCCCAAATTGAGCAATCCCATGGTAATATCCATTCTTATCCGTCACCCCCTCACTATTGGATAAACCATAAGCAAGGCTAAATCTATCATATCCATCTTTTGATTTATAGTCGAATTCGAGGCCCATATTTCTAGTGAAATCATTGGAATCAAAATTTCCACCTGTATGCCCAATTCGATTGTGAAAAAAACCTTTAATAACAGAGCGCCCAAATACTCTATGATTGATGGCTAAAGCACTATAATTATTACCTGGTTCTGCAGCAGATTTAGTCTGTAGATTCATCAACCCAACCCGTGTATCTTTGGTTAAATTACCCGTAATCCGAGCGCCATAGCTAATTGGAATAGCCGAGCCATCATTCGTTAAACCAATTTTTCTAGAAAAGAAGGGTCGCATAGGTGGTATCCCAAAATCAGAAAAGATGTCACTATTTTCGACAAAGAAGATTCGTTGTTCTGGAAATCTAATATTGACCGTTGTTAAGTTCGTGACTTGCCGATCAACATCTACTTGTGAAAAATCTGGATTGACTGTTACATCCAAATTTAAGCTACTCGTCAAGGCAATTTTAGCATCCAAGCCCACATCAATATCATTAACCGCATCTGCACCTGCTGCTATATCTTTAAAAGTAGAGGCAATCGTATAAGGAATAACGGCAATATTACTCTTTGTCTTTTTTGGGGCTTCATCCCAGATAAGTGAGGCATTATACCCTAAATCTGGCCCAAAAAATTGTAGTGGCACGGGTGTCCAAGCGTGAAAACTATTGGTGGCGGATACCCCTCTATTAAACTGTACCCCCCAAACTTTACTGTCTCCATACCTAAGGGACTTGAAAGGTATTGCCATTTCTACAGTAAAATAGGTATCATATTCTTTTGTCTCACATTGCCATTTATTATTCCAAGCGGTATTAAATCCATTACTTCCTCCGCCACTTCTAGTTCCCAAATCTCCTGCTAATTGATTATCGAATTGCACCCCGGCTGAATTGGTAGCAAAAGCATAGCCTGTCGTTCGTTCATTGCCAGGGTCGAAAGAAATCATAAAAGTTTCTCCACCAAAAAAGGTATTCCCATCTCGCTTCAGCGAAGTGACTAAGTATGGCTTTTCTCCGTGGCAAATAACCGCTACATATATATTGCGATCATCATAGGTCATCCTGACTTCTGTTTGGTCTCTACCCTCCACCTGTTTGTCTGCTACGGGTGTGATGTAAAAAAAATTCGTTGCATTCTGTGCTGTTTCCCAGACCATCTCGTCTATCACGCCATCAATTTTAATGGATTCGGATGTGCGTTTGATGTGATATTGATAGTCTTCTCGGAAATTATTGCCTGTTTGTTGGGCGAGGATTTCGTTATTCCAACAGTACAAAACAGTAATTATAAAAAATAGAATATTTACTTTATACATATTTTTGCATTGATGTAGCAAAGATACGTTGATTGGGTCATATTTTAATGAAATTTTTAGGCTATAAAT
>CAYPZN010000167.1:0-2002 GCA_964415335.1 uncultured Crocinitomix sp. | reverse complement strand
TCCGTTGCTAAAAAATAATTAGCCACGGATTAAGTTAGCAACGAATTTTATACAAATTAAAAAATGTTAATTTTTAATCTGACGCTCTATATAAGGATTTTTTCTCCTCGTATTTTTTGATCGTCTAAATGCAGTATTTTTCACAGCTCAGAGAGCTGTGTTACCTTTGATTTTCGCCAAATCCTCAGGCGTATCAATTCCAATAGTTTCAATATCTGTTAAACCAATGCCAATTTTATACCCATTTTCTAACCAACGCAATTGTTCAAGTGATTCTGCCTGTTCTAAAATACTTAGGGGCAATTTAGCTATATCTAAAAGGGTTGCTTTTCTATACCCATATAGGCCAATATGTTTATAAAATACCCCTGAATTTATCCAATTTTCCTTTGCTATATTTCTCAAAAAAGGAATTGGACTACGACTAAAATAATGAGCCAAACCTGCTTGATTAAACACGACTTTGACAATATTGGGATTAAAAATAGTTGCTGATTGCGTAATTTTTTTGGCTAGGGTTGCTATATTTAAGGCTGTATTTTGTTTCAACTGCTGTACCACAAGGTCAATCTGTACTGGATTAATAAATGGTTCATCCCCTTGAATATTTACGATAGCTTCCATATCTTGAAAGCGCATTGCTACTTCAGCACAACGATCCGTACCGCTTTGGTGACTAGATTTAGTCATAATTACTTGAGCACCAAATGATTGTGCGTGATTGAAGATGCGTTCATCATCGGTAGCAATAACAACTTTTGAGAGCGTTTTCGCTTTACAAGCTTGCAAATAGACTCGCTGTATCATGGTTTTGCCATTAATATCCACTAAAGGTTTCCCCGGAAATCGAGTGGAAGCAAAGCGAGAAGGGATGATACCAAGTGTTTGCATAAGTTGTATAATGACTATTTTAAAAGAGAAAATTACACTAATATTCTGACAAATGAACAAATGGATTTTTTTGGCAGCACTATTTTGCTTGCCACTAAATATATATGGGAAAATATCTGGAGACTATACAGGTGATAGTCTTAGTTATCTCACTCCACAAGATACGGTATTTCTTTCAACTGGTTCGTATGGGCAAAAAATTTTTACCCATATCATGGAACCTAAACAAACCCTTTATTCCCTTTCTAAGTTTTACGGACTGACTTTGGATGAGTTGTATTTTTATAACCCAGAGAATGAAGGAGGACAATATGGGCCAGGTAGTCAGATAAAAATTCCCATTCCCAATCGAAGTATCATTCGATACAAACCAGCAGATTACTCCCCTTATCTTTATGTACCTATTTACTATGTGGTTAAAAAGGGAGAGACGATGTATCATGTTGCTCAACGACTTTTTAAGTTGCCCATAGATACGATCATGGATAGAAACAATCTGGTAGAACCGACCTTATCAGTTGGACATAAATTGTTAATTGGCTGGATGGATATTTATGGAATACCTGAAACGTATCGACAACATAAAGGGCATCCATTATGGCAAAAGAGCTATGCTTATAAAAAGAAATATTATGCAGCAAAGCAAAGCAAAAAAGAATACCGTAGAAAGGGCCCTGCTGTTTTTATTAATGGGACTAAAAGTACTTCTGATTTATTAGTCATGCACAGATATGCGCCTGTCGGTTCTATTGTTCAAATAACGAATCCTATGAAAAAACGGACACTTTATGCCAAGGTCATTGCTAAAACACCGTCTACTTATGATGCTAATGTAGAAATTGTTGTTTCTCCAAGAGTTGGGAAAATGTTAGGGGTCAGAGATAAGAAATTTTATGTAAAGACTCGGTATTTAAGGTAGTAAAAATGTTTTGTACTAAGTTTAGGCAAATGCTTTTTTAACACAGAAGGCAAGTTTTTAATTTTTATTGATTTTCTTTCTATAGAAAGAGTATTTTTGCACACCTATATGAAGAATACCTATTTTTTAACCAGAATTAGAACTCATTCCTAATTTTTGCGTTCTTCATGCAACGTTTCCTTTTATCAAATA
>CAYPZN010000166.1:0-2086 GCA_964415335.1 uncultured Crocinitomix sp. | reverse complement strand
ATGCCGTTACTCTGCAATGGCATATACAATTCAGTTGAACGGACCTAGTCCATTGCGAAAAGCTTATGGTGAAAAAAGAAGGCAAGCAGTTTTCAATTCGGTCAACATGTTAAAGTAAACCCTAAAATAATATTTTTTGTGAAAAACAAGGTTATATTTTCTATTCAACTTTAGGATTTACTCCTATTCTCCTTCTTGGAATACTATTTATTGGTAATTGCAAATATGTTTAGTGAACTGTTGTGTACGATCTCATATGTTTGGTGGTGAGAGAGTTCTGGAGTGGCTAATAGTCACCCCTTGCTACTCGATTCATAGTAGTTTTAATTTTAAATTATTGGAATTGAATTATTCCACATTAATTTATAATACCTTTCGTAAAACAAATTAAACCATTTTAAATCATCCTCTTTTTTAATTCTTACAAAAGGTGCAGTTTGCCCATCCCCATCAGGTAAATGTAATAGCATACATAATTCTATTCCACCTAAATGACCATCTAAAATCGATATTGATTGGGTTGGTGACAAATCGGTTACTCGGACTTCAATTTTTCCTTTATCTCTTGCTTTTAACTTTCTTAATCTTCCAATTGACAGTTCAATTTGTTTTTTATATGTTTTGTATTCATAGCCTGTACAAGGCATGTTTAAATGTTTTAACCCTAAATTATTTGGGTTCTGTAAAATGAACTTTAATGTTTTTCCATTGTCTAACCACTCCTTGAACAGATTAAAATTATTAAGAGTAATTGCATTTAAATGTCCTCCAACATAAAATAATTCAGATGCTCCTTTTAAGTATATTTTCAATGGAGGTATTTCATTTAAAGAATAAAATTGAGGTTTAGTTATTTTACTAATTTCTGACGAAATAAAACTATATTGATTTAGCTCATTCTTTGCTCTGAATTCTTTTTCAACGATGGTATTGACAACGAAAAGACTTAATATTAAAAGAATACTTGCTAAAAGAATTCCGTCGTCAATCCAACTGCTGAAGTATCGCATTAAACAAATAATAATCGAAATTGCAATAGTTATGATGGAAACAACATTATCTCTTTTTTTTAAAATTGCGATTATATTTTTCATGTCGTTTTCTTTTTTCTAATTACCATGAACGGTCTCGCATCGGCAGCTTTTGCTGCCAATGAATGCTGATGTATGATTAAACATCGTATTCATTATTTTTTAAAATGTTTCTGAATATTAGTTACAAGGTCCTTGCATGAAATATCTAATAATTCATTTTCGTCATTATAGGGTTTATATAATATAGAATTACCAATCTCTTTTTTGAATTTTTTTAGTTTATCCCATTCTTCTCTTTGCTTATCAAAATCTGGTGACTCAAAAGAAGGATTAGGAGGAGTTGAATAAAAATAGCACATTCCAACTGGAGATAATGTTTTGGATTCTTCATTTTGTATTGCGTAAAACAATTCCTCAACAGTACCTGATTTTGCCCTTTGGACTCCTGATTCGATGTTTATTGTAGGAGTTCCCAATTTATGTTTAAACAGAGCCAGTACTATATCAATTTTGGGAAAAATATTTTCATTTATCAAGTCTTGTGCGTATCCAGTTTCAGAAGCTAATTCTTCCCAACCATGCGTAAATAATCTATATTTGGTTAATTCCTCGTATTTTTCAAGCCTAAACTTTCTTTCTAATTGTTCAAGTAAAAGCTTCCTTTCCAAATGTGTATCTGAAGGCGATGCAATAAGTACATGAATCTCACCTTCTTTTTTTGGTTTTCTTTTCTTTTTTGGTATAGTTTTGCTACCGTTCTCTTCTTTAGACCAATAATCTACAATATTAAGATTCCACTTGGAAGAAGAAGATAAATCATTCATTATTATTCTTAGGTCTTCCAAAATTTTCATTGATTGCTCAGGCAGCTTTCTTGATTGAATAGTATTTAAACAAGTGGAACATACTTGAGCGGACCTCATTCCTTTATCTATAAGAGTTTTGTCACTTAAAAAATCGTAAAGACATCCGATATTATCCTTATGCCTGTGAGGCTGGTATACTGTAAACGGCATAAATTACCGAAAATCAAAATAGTTGAAATTTGAGAT
>CAYPZN010000165.1:0-2086 GCA_964415335.1 uncultured Crocinitomix sp. | reverse complement strand
CTACGTCTATTTTACAGCCAGAAGCATTAATTGAGAGGTCGAAAGACATGAAAAATCGCTTTTTTTAGGTTTTTCAGCTCCATATTCTCCCTCAAGTATCTCGCAAACCAAAGAATATTAATGCATTCTGTTCTCTTTTCTATCTTTATAACAAAATTTTAAATAGGGTTAATACACGGACTCCCGTTGTAGCACATTGAGAACCAGAATTGAATTATAATTATGATTTACAAAACATATTGGACAAAAAAAAGTGCTCCTTATGGGTTCTATGATGACTATGTGATTTTTGAATCAAATGATGAAAAGTTCCAAATGCTAGATGGTGAGTTCGATTTTATATTTAATCAACTTCACGATAATTGTTGGAAAAAGAAAACCTGTAAATACATTCAGATTGTTAAAGAATGGAATGAGCTTATAGGATTCAATGATATAGATGGAAATCCATCTATTATTCAGGACAAACAAGATACCATTGAGGCTTTTTCTTTATTAAAAGGAGTTCAAGACGAAAAATTCCCTGGTTTAATGCAAAAAGACCTTGAAAATCTAAACACTTTTTTATTAAAACATCAGAGCAACGTGATCAAAATATTTAAAGAATAAAAACACTACCTACAACAATTAAGCACCACTATAGCTCAGAGAGACTGAGGTCTAGTGTGCTTACTGTTGCACCTTTCCTTCAGTAGGATGGTGCTAAACTTTTCTGCACATCGTTCTGTGGGATTTTAATAGGAGTGGATTTATTCAGTGCTCGCTTATTTGCGTTTTTATGGTGTTTTTTGAGTTGATTTTTGCGATGGTTTCAAGCCGTAATAGATGGTTAAATACATAATTCGGGTTAAACTCATGTAGCAGTAAATCAGCTGATTGAAAGTAAAAATTGACTAGATTAGCCACAATAATCTTATCGTGTGAATAAAGTGCATGCACTTTATTCGTAAGTTAGACTTAATGAATGAAAATTTTAATTGGAATGAAAGAAGTAAGATGCGCACATTCTATTATTGCCCTTAGCTTGATGACAATGTTGGCTTCATGTAATATTTTCAAAAAACAAGCAACGCTTCACGATTCAAATGAGCCTTATCAATATGTAAACACTGTTTTCCCTAGTGGAGACACAATTTATATTGCAACAATGAAGGATTACATGTTCGATGGGCCAATACAAGTTAAAAAGCAGAAAGGAAATTATTATGGAGGAATGGATGATAAGATTTATAATGATGCATTTTCTTATTCAGGTTGGACTTATGGTGAATACAGAAAGAACAAGAAGTATGGAGAATGGTATTATTTGAATAACGACAATATAAAAACTCTTTCTGTTAGTTATAAGAATGACACTCTTGATGGACAGTTTTTACGTTTACTGGAGAATGGAATAGATACTTTGATAAGTTGTAATTATAAGTCAGGTGTACTGCACGGGAAATATATTTTTAATGAAGGAAATGGGATTTTTAATGGTGTCTCATTATACGGGGAACACCGATGGGAATTAAATTATTTCAATGGTAAATTGGATGGACTCCAAAGGAAATATTACAAAGGAGAATTAGACGAAGAGATAATATTTGACAAGGGGGAAATCAAAGAAATTATTTTTTCTAATGACATAATTGAACATAAAATCAGTGATAATGGTGATGGATATATAATTCTTGATAACGCTTCTTTTGCTTTTGGTATTTTAGGTAGGCAATTTTGTCAAATTCATAATCAAAGGATAGATTTAGAGATATTTAGCGATGATATTTATTCTGGAAAAGTTGAATTATGTCGAGGGTGTTTTTGTCCAGGAGAATTTGTGATGTACAGTGAAATATCAAAAAGCTATCAAGAGTTCGAAATTTACTATGATATAAAGATTGAAAGAAAAAACTAAGTCTAACAGTGAATATGAAATCATGGAGGCTTTCAGCCGTCCGTGCTTCATATTCGGAACATTAAGTGTTGTAAAAAAATGAAGCAAATTATCACTTACATATTGGCCTTAGTATCCATAAATTGTTTTTGTCAAAATTCATTAAATGATACCATTAGTCTTGTGGATGATTTTAATAATGATAATATC
>CAYPZN010000164.1:0-2157 GCA_964415335.1 uncultured Crocinitomix sp. | reverse complement strand
CGCCCAAAAAAGGACGCTCGCGATAACCTCTGATTCCTTTCCAAATCAGCAGACAGTGTCTAACTCAGGCGAGCCTAGAAACTCTTCCCAATATGGATGGCAGAAATCACTGTAGCGGGTCATCGTGCGCACCATGTCGTCTCGTCTTGCGGCATCTATATATGTTGCAGGCAGCAGCGGGTCGGCATTTATCTGCCGGATGATATACTCACCGATCACGAAGGATTCGCGGGTCACGGTATGTAGATCCTGGCGCGTCAACCAGCGCTGACTTTGATTGAGGAGTTCAATCGCTTGTCCATAGCTCGCGTTCAGCTGTTCGCTGGACCAGAGTGTCAGAGGGTTTTCTAAACCACTCTGATTAAGGTCGTCCGATCTCATCAAGACCATTTGCGGCTCAACCCCGAGTTGGCAAAGCTTCGCGTGCATCTCTGATGCCGAATAATTCAAATTGTCAGGCCTGACCCATAGGCCACTGACGAACTCTTTGAAGCCGAGCAGTCGAAATGCGCGTTCGCGGGCCCGCACCTTGCGCCGGAGGGTCTTGCCAAGATGTGCGGTGTGAGCCCCGAACCAGCCTCCCTCCCATTCACGAATTCGGCTCAGCGCCGTGGTCCATTCGCTGGCTTTGTTCTTCATCGCCAAACCGCCGGGCCCAGTCGTGTAGATGCCGCGGGCGGTTTTTTCGAGCAATGTTTCGGCAACCAATCGACCGGCAGTGACGCGAATGGCTGAGGGCTTTTGATCGAACAATGCACCCCAAGAAATCAACTGCTGAATTGATAGATTGGCCATATTCGGCTGCGACAGTACTGATAAAATCAGTCGCTTTGCCGTCGGTCGTCTATTCAACAGGAGGTCATCAGCAATTGCCGGTCGATGGAGGCTTGTGGCAGTCAATGGATCAGCCAATTTCGTCGCGAAGGCAGGCGTGTAAGCGTCCGATCGCGCTCTCGAACAGGCCGAAAGTGAGGTAATCATTCGCGCCGCTGTTCAAACCTTGTTGTGCCGACAGAACGACGGCTAAATCCTCTAGCGCTCCCGTTTTTGCAAATGCTTGACCATCCAGAATGGATTGCCGCATGGCATCAGGATTACCGTCATCATCCTGTGTTCCACGACCGAGAAGATAGGAGTGTTGGCGCGTCCTGTTAGGACTGATCGGTTCTAGTGCAACCACCTGAATACAATCAGGAAATGTCGAGACGACCACGTTCGGAAACAGGTGGTAGACATAGGTGAGACTTCCATTCGTCGACCAATCTTCCTGCGGCTTCGAGCGCAGTTTTTCGATCGATTGATACGGAAACGCGATCCGGTTATTCTCACCAAATGTCTCGACCACAGTCAGATTATCGTACTGTCTTGGATAGAAGGTTTTCGTGTGCAAGGATCGGATATGGTAGCCCTCTAAAGAGCTTTCGAGGTGAATTTTCCAGTTGGCATCGACGTTCGTTTCGGTCGTTTCGATCAGCTCAAAGTCATCAGGGATAAGCCCGAGCATATTATCGTCGACCGGTGTTTCGGCGTCTGAATTGTTTTGGCACGCATAGATTAGCCCACCGACTTCCTTGCACGCCACAGGCGCCAATCCACTGTCATTCATATCAAAGTCCGGGAAACCGTTATCATCGGGGATGTTTTTGAGCTGCCCGTCCAGGCCATACGTCCAGCCATGATAAGGGCAAACGAGGGCGCGCTTGCAACCTTGGCCATCCGCCAATTTTACGCCGCGATGTCGGCACGCATTTCGGAAGACTTTGGCTGTGCCATCTTCTGCGCGCACAGCGAGCAATGGCACGCCTGCCGACGACCGCGCGACGAAATCGCCTGTTTTCGCTAATGCCAAGCTGGGACAAAACACAACATAGCGACGTTTTATCAAATCCAATTCGGCGTCTAGTCGATCCTGCGAGGTATAATTGGCAACTGGCTCGGTCCAAACCGTATCGCCGAGGTCGGTGGTCCTATTATCAATGTGATCGAAGATTCGCAGCACGACTTCGGGATCGCCTAGAAGATCCGACGAATTGCGGATCGTATTTGGGGTAACTTCTGAGGACATGCGGGGCTCCATCGATTGGCGCATTGAGTGAGGATGCAAGACGCTAGATGAAACAAACTTCGGCGGCAATGGTCAATTTATGTTATATTGCG
>CAYPZN010000163.1:0-2167 GCA_964415335.1 uncultured Crocinitomix sp. | reverse complement strand
CACGTTTCCAAATGTCATGCCCAGGATCATGTGGAAGAGCAGGATGTAGAACATCAGCCACCTCTGGTCGTTGCATCAACCAATTTGCCATTTCAATGCCATGCGCCATTTGGGTTTTCATTCGTGTTGGCATCGTTCGGATGCCTCTTGCTGCTAAAAAGATATCATCAGGGCCTGCGCATAGACCAAGATCGGCCCAGCCCTTGCGCAACTTAGGATATGCTTCCTTTGTTGCAGTAACTGTGCCCATGACGAGGTCAGAATGGCCAGCAATATATTTCGTAGCCGCTTGTATAGAAACGTCTACGCCGTGTTCAAAGGGTTTAAAGTATAATGGTGATGCCCAAGTATTATCCATTAACACAACTGCACCTACTTTATGCGCCTCCGCGCAGATTGCAGGAATATCTTGAACTTCAAATGTCCAACTGCCAGGACTTTCTGTGAAAACAACAGTCGTATTAGGTCGCAAAAGATCTTTGATTCCTGCACCGATTAGAGGGTCGTAATATTCAGTTTCAATGCCCATACGCTTCAACATCGAATCACAAAAGCTACGTGTTGGCCCGTATGTGCTGTCCACCATCAGAATATGATCCCCAGCTGAAGCATAGCATAAAATCGGCGCTGTGGTGGCAGTTAGACCAGATTGGCAAAGGCGCGTTCTGTATCCACCTTCCATTGCAGCAACTGTATCTTCAAATGCATAGCTGCTTGGTGTGCCATGAACAGCATATGTATAACCTTCGCCTGGTGGATTGGATCGAGATTCTTTTAAAGCATCCAAGGTTGGAAATAGAATCGTTGATGCATGATAAACAGGGGGATTAACAACACCAAAATTTTCCTTTGGGTTTCTGCCAGCGTATATCGCGCGTGTTGAGTCTTTCATGGATGTGCCTTAATTTAAAATAAAAAGTGAAGAATAAGGGTGTAAAGCAAAAAAAGTGCAAAAAAAAATTAATTTTTGTTTAATTTGCGGCGATTCCAGTCTTGCACAATAGTACCACATCTTGCAATTATGCCTGCCATAAGGCTATAAGCCTTTTCATGCTGTGTCAGAACGTCACAGTTTCACCCAAATGGGTTAATCAACAGGGAATGAGGATTCTAATGAAAGTTTCTGTATTATTTTCTGCAATTGCAGGCGCTGGCCTTTTGGCTACTGCTGCAACTGCAGGCACACTAGACGACGTAAAAGCAAAAGGTCACGTACAATGTGGCGTATCACAAGGTCTAACTGGCTTCTCAAGCCAAGACGATGCTGGTAACTGGACTGGTATTGATGTTGATCTTTGCCGTGCTGTTGCAGCTGCTGTATTTGGCGATGCTTCTGCAGTTAAATTTACTGCTTTGTCAGCTAAAGAGCGTTTCACTGCTTTGTCATCAGGCGAGATCGATATTCTTAGCCGTAACACAACATGGACAATGACACGTGATACACAGTTGGGTCTAAACTTTGCTGGCGTAAACTACTATGATGGCCAAGGTCTTATGGTTCCTGCATCACTTGGTGTTTCTTCAGCTACTGAGCTTGATGGTGCTTCTATCTGTACTAACACAGGTACAACAACAGAGCTAAACATCACTGATTACTTCAAAGTAAACAACATGAGCTTCGAACTTGTTGCTTTCGAAAAAGCTGACGAAGTTGTAGCTGCATATGACGCTGGTCGTTGCGATGTTTACACAACTGATAAATCAGGTCTTGCTTCACAACGTCTAAAGCTTGCTGATCCAGCTGCTCACGTTGTTCTTCCTGAGACAATTTCAAAAGAGCCTCTAGGCCCTGTTGTACGTCAAGGTGATGACAACTGGTTCAACATTGTTCGTTGGACATTGAATGCAATGATCAATGCTGAAGAAATGGGCATTAGCTCATCTTCATTGGATGTTGCAATGACTTCTGAAAACCCATCAATCAAGCGTTTGCTTGGTACAGAAGGAAGCTATGGCGAAGAGCTAGGTATTCCAGCTGATTGGGCTGCTCAAATCATTAAGCAAGTTGGTAACTATGGCGAAAGCTATGAAGCACACGTTGGTGCTAACACACCTCTTGGTCTTGCACGTGAAGGCAGTGTAAACGCGCTTTGGAATCAAGGCGGCGTTCTATACGCTCCACCACTACGTTAATACCTTAAATATGAAGGCCGTTCAGAATTCTGAA
>CAYPZN010000162.1:0-2203 GCA_964415335.1 uncultured Crocinitomix sp. | reverse complement strand
ATCAAACAGCGTATCCAATTCACCAGATAGTGTCATCTCTGTAATGATATCACATCCACCGACAAATTCGCCTTTTACATATAGCTGCGGAACAGTTGGCCAATCTGTAAAATCTTTAATACCTTGGCGCATTTCGTCAGATGAAAGAACATTTACATCCTTAAAATCGATATCCATATAACCAAGAATAGATACAACTCTGCTGGAGAAACCGCATTGAGGGAAATCTTTATCACCCTTCATGAACAGAACAACATCATTTTCTTTTACTGTTGAGCCAATTTCAGCTTGTACATCACTCATATCTTATTCCTTTAAAATAATATTATTCTGGTGCGCTTGTTTGCAGCGCTAATGCATGCAATTCACCAGCAGGGCCATCCATTTTACCCTTCAATGCAGCATATACCATCTGATGTTGCTTCACACGGTTCTTACCACGAAAAGACTCATCAATAACAGTGGCAGCGTAATGGTTACCATCACCAGCAAGATCACGTATTTCAATCTGAGCATCAGGAAAAGATTCTCGGATCAAATTTTCGATTGCAATTGCTTCCATTGCCATGAGCCACCTCAGATTTACTGTTTGTCTAGATGTAGTTATTTGAAATAACGATACAAGTGTAAATAGATTTTTTTAACTTGCCATATATTTTGGCAACCAATTTTCATGTGCATTGATCAGATCATCAAGCTCAATGTTATTTCCTGACAGGACAACATCCTTACCAGTTACAAACCCAATATGAGAAACTGGTACGTTTAGTTTTTCGGCTTTTTCAAACACTTTGCTGATGTTATCAACGGATGTAGAAACAATATATCTGCCCTGATCTTCGCCAAACATCCATTCAATTTCTGAAAGTTCGGTATGACCTTCAATATTTACACCTTGTTTCGCAGCCAAAGCCATTTCAGCAGCAGCCATAGCTAACCCACCATCAGACAAATCATGACAGGCCGTAATTAGTTTTGTATCGTTTAACCAACGAACCAGATCACCAGCATCACGCTCGGCAGATAAATCTACATGCGGTGCGTCACCTTCCTCGCGATCAAACATGATATTCAGATACATGGACTGTCCAAGATGGCCTTTTGTATCGCCGATCAATATCAACGCATCATTCGCGTTGGGCTTAATCGTCAGCATAGTTTCACTGTCACGAATAATGCCAACAGCGCCAATTGCAGGTGTTGGGTGAATGCCTGTTCCATCTGTTTCATTATATAAGGAAACATTACCTGAGACGATTGGGACATCAAGTTCCTTGCAAGCTTCGCCAATACCCTGAATACAACCCACAAGCTGCCCCATTATTTCTGGTTTTTCAGGATTGCCAAAATTCAAACAATCGGTCGTTGCAAGTGGTTTTGCACCTGTTGCTGTTAGGTTACGATACGCCTCTGCAACTGCTTGCTTGCCACCTTCAACAGGGTTTGCTTTGCAATACCGCGGCGTTACATCTGATGTAAACGCCAAAGATTTTGGCGTATCATGCACGCGCACCACAGCCGCATCGCCGCCTGGGCGTTGTTGCGTATCCGCCATAACCATGTGATCATATTGTTCCCAGACCCAACGACGTGAACAAAAATGTGGGCTGCCCATCATTTTCTTCATCGCGTCTTTCAAATCCACCTCTGGTACGTCCGTAAGATTTGCAGCAGCAGGTGTTGGAACCCATGGGCGATCATACTCAGGAGCCTCGCCTGAAAGCGCCTTAAGAGGCAGATCAGCTTTTACTTCACCGTTTAGGCGAATAAGGAAACGATCCTCAGCAATGGTTTCACCAACAACGGCAAAATCAAGATCCCACTTATCAAAAATTGCCTTCGCAGTTGCTTCAAGCTCTGGTTTCAGAACCATCAACATACGCTCTTGCGATTCAGATAACATCATCTCATAAGCAGACATATTCAGCTCGCGGGTTGGCACTTTCTCTAGGTCAAGGATAACGCCCAAATCCCCCTTATCACCCATCTCAACCGCACTACATGTCAGCCCAGCTGCGCCCATGTCTTGGATCGAGATAACGGCGCCAGATTGCATCAGTTCTAATGTTGCCTCAAGCAAGCGTTTTTCTGTAAACGGATCACCAACCTGAACAGTTGGGCGTTTATCTTCGATGTTATCATCAAATTCAGCAGATGCCATTGTTGCACCGCCAACACCATCGCGGCCCGTTTTTGCCCCCAA
>CAYPZN010000161.1:0-2245 GCA_964415335.1 uncultured Crocinitomix sp. | reverse complement strand
CTACAGGAGAGATTATTGGCCTTTCTTTACAAGATTCTACTATCGAACAATCAAGAGGGTTAGCACCATTATTACGCGTCCATTTTACAACATATACAGATGATTTTGTCTGTATAGAAAGTATTGAAGATATAATTAATAGAAGTTACCAACAAGTTAACACAGCCGTGTTAGGAAATTGTGTAGCTGCTATTATTACGAATACAGATGACCTTGCCCAAAGTACCGCCGTAAGAATTCAACCTAATCCTTTTAAACAAACAACAACTATTTCTTTTAATAACCCTAATCAGGAAAATTATAGCTTATTAATTAGCGACTTAGCTGGCCGAACCTTACAACAGATTAATGACATTAGAACGGAAAACATTGATGTTGATAGAAAAGAGTTAGTGAATGGGGTTTATTATTTTCAGTTAATTGGGAAACAGAAGACAATAACGGGGAAATTGGTTGTACAATAAAGGCATATTAGTATGTGTATCCCAAATTCGTTTTCTATTTTATCTTTTCTAAAAAAAAGGTATATTTGTTATAAATGTTGACTTAAAATAATAAAATGAGCGCAGCAAAAAAATTACAGGAACAACAATATACCTTTGAAGAATATCTAGCACTAGAATTAAATGCTGAGTACAAAAGTGAATTTTGGAATGGTACAATTGTAGCGATGGCGGGTGGCACACCCAATCATGGGAAGATTGCTAATAGTGTAGGTACAGCTATAGATAATGAATTAGACAAAAAAAATAAAAACTGCTCTGTCTATAATAGTGATGTAAAAGTACATATACCAGCTTTCGATAGGGGAGTCTATCCTGATTGCATGGCATTATGTGGAGCCGAAGCATTTTATAAAAATAGCAAAGCGGTAATTACCAATCCGTCCTTAATTATAGAAGTACTTTCTGAATCAACTAAAGAGTATGACAGTAATGGGAAATTTGAAGGTTATCGTAGTATTCCTTCTTTCAAAGAATATGTATTAATCTGGCAAACCATTCCTAAAGTACAATCTTGGTATAAAGAGGCAGAAGACTTATGGCGCATATCAAGTGCTTTTGGCTTGGATAAAACCATTCAACTCTATTCTATTGATTGTGAAATATCCCTTAAAAATATTTACAAAAGAGTAAAGGATTTAAATGATAAAGATGACCCAAAGGCTTATTAAATTTATTTACTTTTTTAAAATAAAAAGGTCATGGAAGATTGCTCCCATGACCTTTTTTATTTTATAGTTATTGATTAATTACTGGTCAGCAACCAGCAATTAATTGCCGAATACCATTAATTAAAAAATCCTATCTTTTAAAGAATTTACTAAAGATATTCATCCCAATCTTAGCCACATCATCTACTGCACTACCGTCGCCATCTCTATCTAAAAGACTAGTGATTAAGCTAGTCGCCATACCACCACGTTTTTGTTGAGTCCCTAAAGCACCTGCTAAAATACTAGCAATACCGCCAGCATCTAATCCACTTTGCTGTTTTTGTTTCCCTAACATTCCCATTACGATAGGTGCTAACATAGCCATCAAATTACCTGTCTGTCCCTGTCCAAGTCCACTAATTTGACTCACCATATCCATTATCCCACCTTGCTTTCCACCAAGTACATGCTTCAAAATACCTGCTCCATTTGCCGCTCTAGGATTGATATTAGCAGATTGTCCACCACCAATTAAATCATTTAAATTGTCTAGAAGACTACCATCATGGTCATTATCCAAAGCATTTGCTAAAGCATCTGCTCCTCCTGGCTGTTGTGCATTCTTAGCTAAACCGCCAATTAAAGAAGAAAGAATACTATCTGCTGCGGTACGAGTTTGCTGTTGAGGCGCACCGATTTGTTTACTCAGTTGGTCAATTAATCCGTCGGACAACTGGCTTTGTAATAAGTCTATTAAATTTGCCATAAAAAAGAAATAAATTTTTTGATAAAGTATTATCGTTAAAAATGTAGGTTATTTGCACTTTTCATCAAAAAGGATGACTGCATTTTAGGAAAAAAGCTAGAAAAATCACTTTTTTCAACAATAAAGCTACTAAATTCGTAAAAAAATTGCGCAAGTGCGACCTTAAAGCTTAATTTGTGCGTAAAATAAGTTGTAAACTACTTATTTAAGTGTTTTAGGGAAAATATTTCCTTGTTTTTCTAAAGAAATTAAATATATAAGTAGTTCTTCAATTTATAGACGAAAATTTATTTGGAAAGTCTCGATTTAAATTTAACTTTTTC
>CAYPZN010000160.1:0-2351 GCA_964415335.1 uncultured Crocinitomix sp. | reverse complement strand
CCACCAAAAATGCTAAAAGTCGCTTGCGCGATTTTAACATTTGTTGCTAATTGTTCTGCCTCGTTTTCTTTTTCAATCAAATAAGTATTTTTTCGGATTATCTATTGCTACCAATTTACTCATTTCAATGCCATCTACATTTCTGTCTAACTCTCTTAAAAATTCTTCTTGAGCTTTTAATAAATTATCTTCTTTATTCACAACCCAATAATCAGTTCCAAAAAGTGACTTTTCAAGAATGTCATTATGAGTAGAAAGAACCTCTCTTAAATTTTTAGATAGATTTACTTCGATTAAGTTGTAAGAGAAATCGGCATAAACATTTTTATATTTTCGCATAAATTCAAAAATCGTTTCTTTTCTTTTTTGACCTTTATAATCAACTGGAGAGGGTCTTTTCCATGTTTCATAACCTCCAAAATGAGCAAAATTTAATTTTAGATTAGGGAATTTCTCAAGAACAAGTCTCCATCTTTCTGGATTATTAAGTTCATAGGCTATTTCCTTCCTTTTCTTTCCTTTTAAGTCAGTTTTTATTTCATTACCATGATAATAAACTAAGTTCTTATCATCTGTTGAAATAGTCTCACCTCCACAATGTGTAAGAACAGGGATTTTCTTTTTTTCGCAAACCTCATATATTGACCATAATCTGTAATCCGATGGGTCATATCCCAAAGCAGGATAAATTTTTACTCCAAAAAATGGATTCTCTCCACAAAACGCATAATTGAATAATTCTATTAAATTTTCTCTTCTTGGGTCACAAAAAAGAAAAGGCAAAACGGGAGATTTATCAGACAATTCTTTTAGTTCATCTACTTGTTTAAATACTCCTTTTTTGATTTTAGTATTCCAACCAATCTCTAAATCCATCATAAGTGCAGTAACTATTACATCCTTATTTAAAACTTTCCCTAAAGAGAAGTCATTTAGATAATGCGAATACACTTGATTCATTTTCTTAAAGCCAAGAAATTTCCTTGCGTGCCATATATCAATTATTCCTTTTGTTTGTGTTGAAATTTTCTTACTTGAATTAACTTCTAACTCTTCAGAAAATTCATCTTCCCAATCTTCTTGATATTCACTCTTTTCTTCATAAGCCTTGTCAATAGATAAATCTGAATATGTATCCGTTGAGGATTTTAATCCTAACAAGTCTTTTAAAACTCTCAGGACAAAATAAGATTTGTTGATACATTTTATGTCGAATAAATGAACATGTGTGTCAATGCAAAAGTTATTTGATAAAATTAAATCTTTAGTTTTTTGAGATGCTCTTTCAATTGGAGTATCAAAAATTAAATGTGCTTGAATTGTTTTTTCTTGTGAATTACTCATAGGTCAGTATTTAGTTGGGTTTATGAATTTAAATGAAAAACTATCTGGTGAGTCATCGAATTCTAATCCTTCTTTACTATACTCATGTGCTTTTCGATAAACTTCATCATTATCTAAAGAGTGATTATTTAAGTACCTGAAGAATTTCTTTTTATATTTGGCAGCTTCAGTAATAAGAACTTTTTTGCTTATACATACAACATTTCTTCCATCATGGGCTATTTTCTCTCCAAGTTTCTCTGATAAACAGGAACTCAAAATTACACACTCTGTATGATTGCTTCTCCTTTTAAAAAACTGGACAAAATCGAAATGCTTATACTCTTTGCATTTTCCATTTTCATCTTTAAGAATTAATGAATATTCTTCTCCGTGACAAGAGAGTATGATTATTTCTGGTTCTGTTTTGTCCCAAGAACTTCTTAAACCTTCTAATGTTTGAGAGTCTGCTTTATGAAGTTTTAAATATTCGTTTTCTACTTCTTTTTCAAGGTCTTTAAATTCTTGTTGAATATTTATAACTCCTTGTTCTTCACATTCAGAACCGAAAAATAGAATATCTCTTGTAAGTTCATTTTTTATCTTATCTCTCAGTATTCTACTTAAAGCTTCTTGTTGTAAAAGTTCTTTAAATAAATCCCTTTCATCGTTTCCGATATAATCAAACTTATTGTCAGAAACTTGATTATTCCCTTTGTCTGGCGAGAGTTTAATTAAAAGTTCTCTATATGATTTCCTTGTTTCATTCGAGATGAAATCTTCAAAATCAAAATTTGAAGATTTTGCTAAATCAATAATTGATTTGAATTTTTGTTTAGGAAAGATGTATCCGTCAAGATTTCTTATGTCAAATCTTTTATCACTTTCTAAGTAGATTTTCTTACTTAGGTGTTTAATATGTTTTTCAATTTCACTCATCTTGGTTTTTTTACTTTTCTTTTTAATGAGGCAGAACGTCCAATGGTAAACGTAGTACCTGTCGAAGTTTAAGATTCACTGCCAAGTCA
>CAYPZN010000159.1:0-2392 GCA_964415335.1 uncultured Crocinitomix sp. | reverse complement strand
ATCAAACGATTACGACTACCACAGAAAATACAATAAGTGTGACACAACCAACGGATAATGTAGGTGATTTTGTTTATAATTTGGTTAGTGTAATGGATGCGAATAATTGTGCGCAATCGCAGAGTGGAGCCGCTACTATTACGGTAAATACGCTTCCTTCAGCGGGTATTAGTGGGACAACTACAGTGTGTTTAAATGCAACTGCTCCAGAGGTTTTATTTACGAGTAATGATGGTACTGCCCCCTATACTTTTACTTATAAAGTGAATGGTGGCCCTAATCAAACGGTGACAACTACCGCAGGTAATTCTGTCGGAGTCGCTCAAGCTACGACCACTACTGGTGTATTTACCTATGAATTAGTGAGCATAGAGGATGCCAATAATGCAATGCAAACGCAAAGTGGTTCAGTCACTATCACTGTAGGTAATTTACCAACGGCCACCATTAATGGAACGACGATGGTTTGCCAAAATAGCACAGCACCAACAGTAAGATTTACGGGATATAATGGCATTGCGCCCTATACTTTTACGTTTAAAATCAATGAGGAAGCAGTTAATACCATAACAACAACGGTAGGAGATTTTATAGAAGTTAACCAAGATGCTAGTGAGTCGGGTACTTTTACTTATACACTATTGGAAGTGACGGACGGAAATGGATGTACACAAACACAAACTGGTTCGGCGGTCATTACCATTAATGCTTTACCTAGGGCAGCTATCAATGAATCGGCAACTAGTGCTTTTAGAAATGCTCCTGAGCCAGAATTAATATTTACAGGGACAGAAGGAACCGCCCCGTATATTTTTACTTACACAGTGAGTAATGGCGAAGAACAATCTATCACTTCTAGCATGGAAGGAACCGCTGTAGTCACACATCCAACAACCACAGAAGGGAATTTTACCTATGATTTAATTCGAGTAACGGATGCTAATAATTGTTCGCAAATTCAAAGTGGCAGTACCGATATTTTGATTGAAGCCCCGGTCTTACCCACTGCAAGTATTAGTGGAACAACAACCGTTTGCCAAAATACGAATAACCCAACTCTAACTTTTTCAGGAAATACAGGCACACCACCTTATACCTTTACTTATAAAGTCAATAATGGCAGCAATAAAACAGTTGTAACGACTGCAGGCAATCAAGTTAGTGTTTATCCAACTACTACGAATACAGGAACATTTACCTATACTTTAGTAGGGGTAGCAGATAATAATTATACTTTGCAAAATCAGTCAGGTACGGCTACGGTGACTGTGCAAGCAGCACCAAAAATAGCCGTTTATCCAGGAAATACTTCTTTTTGTTTGGGCCAATCTATTACCCCAGAAGCTAATGGTGCCGCCAATTATAATTGGACACCAACTGCGGATTTAAGCGCAACCACAGGAGCAAGTGTTTTGGTAACGCCAATGCAAACAACAGTTTATCAAGTAGTAGGTACAGGAGGAAATGGTTGTAAAGATACCCTTGATTTTACGATTACAGTCGATGAAGATTGTTGCCCAGAAGGCAACTTAGTCAAGTATGAAAATACGAATAACTTACCTACCTTGACGCATTCTTCTGATTATATCGAAGCAGGTAATAATGTGTCTATTGAAAATGAGCAAAACGTAGTTTTTAAATCGAATAATTTTATTCAACTAAAAGCTGGATTTCATGCGAAGGCAGGAAGCGATTTTCTGGCACTTATCGAAGGTTGTGCCAATACAGCCGCTTTGGAAGAACTCCCTTCGACTGCACGAACGCTGCCCACAGAGCCGACTCCTGTATTATTACCAACTAAAGCAGCACAATTCAAGGTTTACCCCAATCCATTTTCGACTGATTTTACCCTTGATTATACCCTATCAGAAACAAACCAAGTAAGCATTCATTTAGTCGATATGTTAGGACGGAATCAAGCCATTTTGTTACCTACACAAACTAAAATTGCCGGGAAATATAGAATTAATTACCAAAATAGCACCTTAGAAAATGGGATTTATTTTCTACTTATACGAGTAGGGCAGGAGGTGATACAGCGGAAAATTGTTTTGGCAGCAGCGGGATAACTGAATATTCTGAAGCGTCCTTTTTTATCGTCACTTAGTAACGACGAAAGAATAAGTCCGGCATTTGGAGCTAAAGATTTTGAGCCAAGACTAGGCATTTTTTGAAGAAATAGCCTAGCTATTGCTGAGAAAAATAACGACATGAGCAAACACCGTTTGTGAACCGCTTGCGGGTGGGAAGCCCTCAAAAGATTAGCGGCGAAATGATGGAGTTATTTTTTTGCCGTTACTTAGTAGTTAGTCAAGGTAAAGAGAATAAATAACCAGTTAGACCAACTATTTTTTCTTAAAAGTAACGATGAAATAATAAGTCCGTCATTTAG
>CAYPZN010000158.1:0-2466 GCA_964415335.1 uncultured Crocinitomix sp. | reverse complement strand
AATAAGTAATTGTTCAAAAAGAATGATATAAAAAGAAGAATGAATACTTTTGGCAAATGAGCCGAAAGAAAAGATATATTGAAAAATTGAAAGAATCAGAAATCAAAGCATTAGAAAAAGGATTCAAAGAAGACAAGAGTCATCGATTTCGAAATCGTTGTAAAGCCATTTTGTTATCTCATCAAGGCTATGATACCAATCAACTATGTGAAATATTTGGAGTTGGTTTAATATCAATATACAGATGGATGAACAACTGGGAAAGCGGAGGTATTGAAGCACTTGCAGATAAAAAAGGTCGAGGTCGTAAGCCAATTTTAAAATTGGATGAACAAGACCATGTTAGCAAAGTGGAACAAGCCATTGAAAAATCACCTAAGAATTTGAACAAAGTTCTTGCTGAAATTAAGGAAGAATTAGATATAGATTTATCTAAACTCACTTTAAAACGATTTTTAAAAAACTTAAACGAAGATGGAAACGATTCCGCAGAAGTCCCTTGAAAAAACCTGATGCTCAACTTTATGAAGCCAAACTCAAAAAGCTAAAAATCCTTTTAAAATTAGAGGATTCAGGAGCTATTGATTTGCTTTTTGGAGATGAAACAGGTTTTAGTTTAGAGCCTTACATTCCCTATGGATGGCTAAAGATTGGAAAGCAAACTGCTATTCCTTCCCAGCGAGAAAAAGTAGGAAATGTATTTGGAGTGATGAGTCGGTACGGACAAGCCAACATGTTTTGGACACATCAAAACATCAACAGTTTTTATATCTTAAAATGCCTTGACCAATTAGCCGATGAGATTCAAAAAACAACAGTTGTCGTTTTAGACCAAGCCACTTGGCATACAGCTAAAATTATTCGGCAACAGTTTGATAAATGGGCGAACAAGGGATTGTATATTTTTTTCTTACCTCCTTACAGTCCGCATTTGAACCTCATCGAAATACTTTGGAGAAAAATAAAATATGAGTGGCTTGAACCACAAGATTATCTTTCTGCTCAGCATTTAAAAAAAGCAGTCTTGAATATTTTTCAAAACTTAAATTCTGATTTCAGTATCAATTTTTCAAAGAACTCTTTATTCAATCTTTAATTTAGTATCACTACTTACTTTGTAATAAATGTTCTTAAATTCTTTTTTTGGTTAGAATAAATTACCGATTCAAAAGTGAATAATTTTAAATTTCAATTTTTTGTTATTTTTGATTTAATAAAATTTAAGTTTTAAAATCACAAAAATTTGAAAGAAGAAATACTTGATACTCCAATACAAGAAGAAGACCTGCCTCCAAGAAATCCTTCCAATCTCCTTTTTTTGGGAATAAGTTTAATTTTCACCACTCTACTTTTTTTTTTATTTCTAGCTTTCCTGGACAAATTAATCATAACTTTTTGCAATAATCATGTTGGAGAATTTATTGTTGGAAATACTTCAATAGGTAATGGAGAAAATAATTTTAATATTCCTAATAACAATTCTTTGTTTTCATCAGCTATTACTCATGGATTAAGTTTAGGAGCTATTCTTGGAATTTTTTTAAGTTTTGTATTCGGATTAATTACAAAAACAAGAGGAGAATTTGAACTAGCTTGGAAGTATGTTAAAGTAATTTTCATATTCATATTTTTTGGCTGGTTATTACTTGGTCTTACGCTTCAAATACTTACGGATATAAATATTCAAGAGCCTATTCCTTACCCTTGGCTTATAGGATCATTTGTAGGAAAATATTTAGGTTGTTTTATCGGGACTTTTTATTTTGTAGTGAAAATATTTTTAGTTTGGCAAAAAAGAAAAAAAAATTTTAGAAAAATTTAACATAAAAAGTATTCAACTGTCCTGTAACATTTTATAATTTCAAATCGTCTTTCCCATAAGTATAGCAACAATATAATTAAACAACCGAACAATCTTATCTTATGAAAACTCGAATCGCATTTTTATTTACATTTCTTTGTTTTACTGTATTGCTTCAAGCTCAAAATCATCTTTTCATTTCGGGAAAAATCATTGATAAAAAAACAAAGGAACCTATTTCTTATGCACATGTTGGAATCCCAGAAAAAGGAATTGGAACCACGACGGCTTATGATGGTACTTTTTATTTTAAAGTGCCAAAATATTATGATCAGTCTTCGATGATTGTATCATATATCGGATATAAAACTTTTCGTTTTCCAATCAATCAAATCAAATCTAAAATAACTATTGAATTAGAAGTAGCTGAAAATGAATTAGTGGAAATCGTAGTCATGGAACCTACCCAAGTGGAAGACATTATAAGACGAGCAGTTAAAAATATTCCCAAAAATTATCCAACTCATCCCACCAAGGTTTTAGGATTTTATCGAGAGTCAAGAACGGATGATTCTTTAAGGCACACCTACATGGCTGAGGGTGTTTTAAATATTTACAAAAAAAGTTATTGAAAAATTGAAGGAATATAATTAGTTAGTCATCTT
>CAYPZN010000157.1:0-2515 GCA_964415335.1 uncultured Crocinitomix sp. | reverse complement strand
CCAAAGGTAGTGTAAAAGTAGGGCAAGTATGCCCAAAATCCATTCCTGTAATAATGGGCAAATCCACTAACCCTTCTTCCTCCCTAATAGTCTTCAAGAGAATAGCATCATATTCTTCCCAATATAAATTATCATAGGGTCGAGCGACCAATAAGCCTGCGATATTTTTGAAAATCCCAGTAGCAGCATAATTACGCATAATATGTTGAAATCCGCTAGGCGATATTTTTTCTTCTGAAGTTTCCAAAAACATGATTTTACCAGTCCAATCTTCTGGGGCGACCCATATAGAAGTACCTTTAATCATTTCTAAAACTTCCACACAGCCACCTAATAATTCGCCTTGCACTTTTCCGTTGCCTTGCAGCCATCGCCAACCAGCGGGTGTTTCCAATTTCCTTGAAATAGATTGGTTGTTAGGGGCTGCCCAGCTTAGTAATTCAGACGTCCAACCAACGGTATTCGGCGCAATCTCCCCAATTGGTTCACTCGAAAACAAAGTGCGCTGAATATCAACTATTTGATAATCGTGCATTCCATTATTCTCAGCAAAACCAACCATTAAAGACGTGCCATAAAAAGAGGTAACGCCCGCCTTATAAAAACAGTAATGCGTGACGGTCGTATCCGAAAAACCTAAAAATATTTTTGGATTGTTTTTGATAATATCAAAATCAACAAAAGGCAAGGTCCGAACACTATCATCTCCACCTATATTAGCAATAATAGCTTTGATGCTTGGGTCTAACAAAGCCTCCATTAAATCATTGGCCCTCGCTTCAGGATTTTTGTAAATCCAATTATTGGGTTTAAGGGCATGTTTGGTTTCCACGACTTCGACGCCAAACGTTTCTTGTAATTGTTTTTTACCAGCAGCATAGCGAAGCTGCAATTCTCCAGCACCTCCCCAAGAAAGAGAAATGGTAGCGACTTTATCGCCTCGGTTTAATTTTTTTGGTTTTACCATTCTATTATTTCTTTTTCAAGTTCAATAATACCATTTTCTTCTCTCAACAGACCCTTTTCATAAAAATCGACTATTTTATCAGCAACTTCAATGGGCGTTAAATTTGCATCTCTTGAAGCTATGGCGGTCTTCATTTTTCCGGGATGAATACTTATTACTTCAATGCTGTCTTTAAATTCAACACGCATGCAATTGGTCAACATATTCTGAGCGGCTTTTGCAATTCTATACCCATAACTGATGTTCAAATTCTCGTACCTTTTTTGAGATTGTCGAGTGATTGAACCAAATCTGCTATTCAAGTTTAGAATCATCGGTTTTTTGGCTTTCCCTAAATTATCAACCAAGGCTTTGGTCGTTCTAAATGCGCCAAGACAATGAGTATTGAACAGCGCCATTATTTCTGCTGAATCAACCGCTTGAATTAAATAAGAAGAACCAGCAATACCCGCATTGTTAATCAACAAATCAATAGAATTATCCTGAACAGACTTTTGTATCCATTTAATGGACTTGTCAGTTGACACATCAGCAAGGATAATTTTTGAATTTTCGGGGTATTGCTTCTCGAATATTGCTACATCCTCTGCTTTTCTAAGCAGACCATAAACGAAATAATTATTTGTGGTGAAGCAATTAAATAATGCTTTTCCTAGCCCTCTATTAACTCCAGTTATGAATACTCTTTTCTGCATTATGTGACTTTCTTTTGTAACTATTTAGCAGAGCGCTTAGGGTATGGAGCAAAGGGTATTAAAGCAAAAAATATTTAGGGTTAAAATTGAAAACACTTCTGTTTTTAGCCCTTTGCCCTACGTCCTTTGCGCTCTGCTGAACAGTCGCTTTCTTTTAATGATAAAACGCTAATGTAGCAACCATTTTCAGCCATCAAATAGTTCAAGCAAGTTCATTTTTTTTCTTTGAAAACATTCTATTTCAAAGCAGATAGAAAACATTTCTAATTTTTTTAGAAAAGATTGAAAATAATCAAAAAGCTCCTAAAATGTATAATTTATTGATAATTAATTGTTTATAAATCTTGTAACCGTTTGTAAACGGCTACAAACGTTTACAAACGGCTACAAACGGAAGTAAACGTATATTATACGACTAGCACTTGCACCTCCATATAACTTTGCATTGTCAACAAAATTTAAGGTTGGCATTTTGAATTTACTTATTTATTTAACCAAGTTAGAAAGGTATATCCTAAACGGCGTTTTCCTAAAAGTTTTTTGAACTACAGAAGAGAGACATAAAGGACTAATTTTTTTCTTTTGTGAAATCCTTTTGTTAATTTTTGTGCCTTTTGTGGTTCAAAATTCAATGGTTCGTCACTTTTTTCTTTTTATGAAAATGCCGTTTATACCCTACAATATTTTCTAACATTAAAAAACGATTTCGATATGAGTAGTTTAAGAAATTCAGTACAATTAATTGGACATTTAGGTAGTGACCCAGAAATTAAAAAATTAGATAGTGGGGCGGTATTAGCAACCGTCAATATTGCCACTAGTGAATCTTATAAAAACGCTAAAGGGGAATATG
>CAYPZN010000156.1:0-2555 GCA_964415335.1 uncultured Crocinitomix sp. | reverse complement strand
GAACTTTTTATACTTTCTCAATGTATATTCTACAATTTTATTTTGTTTAAAGGTTTCACTGAAATAAGAAAAATCAAAATAAGTTCATTGACATAAATAATTATCTTGAAAACAACCACCTATCAATTCTTAGGAGTCTGAAGGTACTCCAAGTGCTGCTGAGAGGGAAAAAGAGCATTAAATACCTACAAATCCGTTCAAAATTGATGGAAATTCCCATAGCAAAGACATAGAGTTTGCAATTGAATAGCCCTCTGACTTTTAATTTGCCTGTATGTTTTTCGCAACGATGCATCAGACCCATTAAATTTTCGACACCGCTGCGTAAAGCTCTACGTTCTTTGGGGATTTTAGCAATTGCTTTATGCCGCTGTTGTTTCAACACCACATCTGAATTAAACCTAAAAACGGCAATTCCTTTTTTTGGGACTCTCTTTTTATAGGCTGGACAATTTTTCTGAAAAGGGCAGTTCTCGCATTTGTTTAAATCAAAATTAGCTTTATAGGCTTTTTTGAGTTTGATTCCTTTTACGGGGTCTTGTTCAGGATGAGGACAAGTAATAGTAAAACCCATTTCATCATTTCCCTGAACTTCAATGGGCACTTTAGCGATGTTTCCTTTGACGGCAGTTTGAATAATATTAACCTGTTCTTTTTTGGCAACAAGATCAACAGCAGGCGAACCAAACCCTCCATCGACGTGGCATTCATTTAAATCCGGTGTTTTTTCAACCATACCTGGTAAATCGGTTGCTAAAATAGCCGCATCATCGGTTTGATTGGGATGAACATTTAAATGAGTAATCAAATTCACTCCATTTTCAGGGTCGCAAGTTTCTACACCGAATGCAGAATAGCCTTGATATTTTTCTTCGCGTTTCTTTTTAAACGTGGCATCCGGGTCATCAGGAGATTGAAGGGTATGGCAATCCAATTCTTGGGAAGGACGAACTTGTACCATCTTGGTCTGTTCTTGTTCCACTATTTTAAAGTGGTCTTGATAAGCCCGTTCAAATAGTTGGAAAATCTCCGTTTGTCCGTATTGCTCTTTCAGACTAATAGCGATACTATAATAAATGGTCGCTAATTGGTCTAAATGGGTTTGATTTTCTTTCGACTTTACTTCATAAGCATATTTTTCTCCGCCTTTTAAATAGGGCGAAAACCAGACCTGATAACGTTCTTGGTCTACTGAAGATAGACTTAGATAAAGCCGATTTAGAATCTCAACCAGCAAGGACAGGCGAGAATAAGATGCAATATTGCTATTCAGCATGACCGTATCTCCTCGTTGGATGCCTGTTTTGACGTTGAGTTCTTTTAATTGCTCTTTTGTTAAATCATCAAATAGATTTTTTATCAAATCTATGCCCGTGCGCAGTTGATAAGCATGCAATCTATTTTTAAAATTGAACAAAGTCCGCATACTAAAAGGGGAACTGGTAAAATCCATCAAACCTAAAGCCACCCGTATCTCTATATTGAAATTAAGCTGACTTTCTAATTCTAAAAATGACCAATTCCGATGATGCTGTATAATCAATGCACTTAACAAACGATTGACAGGACTATTGGCAGAGGATAAAATGTGAGCGGAGTACAGACCCGAAAAGTTCTCTTCTTTTATTTTACTGAAAACCAGTTGAAAAAAAGAAAATCCTCTACCTGCTTTTAAATCTTCTAATTTTTTTGACCCTAAGAGTGCTTCCCAACTTTGAAGTAAGTCCGATTCCGATATGACGTTTGGTACAAACATGCTTTTAAATTAAAAATCAAGGACAATTTTTAAGTTTTGTCCGCAAGATAATTATTTATGTCAATGAACTTATTTAATAATTTCTTATTTCAGTGAAACCTTTAAACAAAGACTAATTTCAATGCTGCTGAAAAAAATGACTATTTATTTCTAAAAAAATACTTTCACTCATTCTCAAAAAAGGTGAGTGAATATCTCATTCATAAAGTCTAATATATCAAATTATGAAAAATTTATTCTTACTAGCAATGTTCACATTGCTAACAGGGCAACTTTTTGCTCAAAAAGACAATACTATATTTAATAATCATACACGAAATGGCTTTTTTATCTCGCCCATTTTTGAATATAGTGATTTGAAAGGAGATCTTTCTACTTCAATGGGCTTTGGATTAGGGTTTATTGCAGGTGATTTATTTATTGGAGGGTATGGTTTAGGTTTGACGGATTACGATAAGGCTTTTGATGATGGTTTTGAAAACCTAACTTTAGGACATGGCGGTCTATGGTTGGGTTATACCTACCCTCAAACACAGGCCATGCACTTTTTTTCCAGTGTTAAATTGGGATGGGGTGGCGCTAATTTTGAAATTATTGACGATGAATTGGAATATGATGATAGTTTTTTTGTTTTCACACCAGAAGTAGGTTTGGAATTTAATGTCTTTCGATGGTTTCGAATCGCTGCCACAGGTGGCTATCGCTTTTTGAATGGAATGGATGGAGTACCTGATTTTACAGAAGATGACTTTGAAGGATGGACTGGGACGCTAACTCTGAGAATTGGTGGTTTTGGTCG
>CAYPZN010000155.1:0-2564 GCA_964415335.1 uncultured Crocinitomix sp. | reverse complement strand
ATGAGGGGGTCAAACCAAATCGGAATAGGGGGGTCAAACCTACCGGAATACGCAGATTTGATACAAATCAAAAAAAATTGCCACATTTTTCGCGGATAAACTTGTAGAAAATGTTGACAAGACCATTAAGGATAAAAATATATCAAACGAAGATATAGAGGATTGGTTTAATGAAAAAGCTTAACTAGATTTTACATCAAACTTTAAATCAAACAAATTTTCCATATAATTATTCTATTCTAATTATCATTCTAGAATGCCTGAAATATCAGCTGAATATAAAACATTATATATTGATCTTTTCAAAGGGAGGAATGATATCTATGCTACTAGATGGGAGAAAGAAGGCATTGGTGGCTATCGTCCAGCATACAATGTAAATTGGAATGCTTATCATAAGCATAAAGCACAAGGTGGTACCTTCAAGAATTTTAAGGATAAGGAATATGAGCAACTCACTGAAGCCGTTTATGAGAAACATTGGAGTGGTAAAGAACTTATAGGAATCTATCCTCTATTGCCTGACAATTACTCTTACTTCATAGCTGCAGATTTTGATAAAGATAACTGGCTTGAACAAATCTCTGCATTTTCAAAAATTTGCAATAATTTTAATTTAAGTCACGCAATTGAAAGATCAAGGTCAGGGAACGGCGGCCATGTGTGGATATTTTTTGAAGATAAATATGCAGCTAATAAAAGTAGAAGTATTGTTTTTGAATTGCTGCGCAGGTCGGATATTTTGTCCGATTTTGCCAAAAATGGAAGTTTTGATCGTCTATTTCCAAATCAAGATTTCCATAAAGTTCTTGGAGTTGGTAACTTGATTGCACTACCTCTTAATGGAGAATATTCAAAAAGTGGTAACACTTGTTTTTTACTGCCCGACACCCTTGAACTGGTTGAAAATCAATGGTCATTTTTAAAATCCGTTAAGAAGAACTCGATTGAATCATTAGATCAATTATTCGAGCAATTCTACAAACCTACAAAAAGTGCGGAAGGAAAGAATAACAACCTACCATCATCAGGATTAAAAATAAAGATTAAGAATCAGGTTTATTTGCAAAGAAATCAATTACATCAAAAAGTAAAGCTGTTTCTCCGAGATCGTCTCAATTTTATCAATGCTGATTATATAATCCGAAAAAAAATGGGTAGAAGTACCTATAAAACAGAAATGTATTTCAGGTTAGTTGAGGAAACGGAAAGGGAGGTACTTTTACCAAGGGGGTTTGCGAATGAGTTAATCCAATTCTGTAAAAATGAAACCATTGATTTTGAAATTGAAGATAAAAGGGCTAAACATGATGATATCAATTTTAAATCTGAAATTGAATTGTATGATTATCAGAAATTGGTTTTAGACACAATTTCAAAAAAGGACTTTGGAGTCATTGTAGCTCCACCAGGAACTGGCAAAACCATCATAAGTTTAGCATTAGTTGCTTTACGACAACAACCCACATTAATCATTGTACACAGAAAACAGTTATTTGACCAATGGATAGACCGAATCCAAGCGTTTTTAAAAATCCCTAGTCATCAGATTGGAAGATTAGGAGCGGGCAAAAAAGTAATTGGAGAGAAAATCACTGTGGCCATGATTCAAAGTTTAAAAAAGGTTGCTCATAAGGAAATATACAATAATGTTTTTGGAACAATAATCGTAGATGAATGTCATCATATTCCTGCAAAGACTTTTAGAGAAACAATTACGCACTTTAGTAGTTATTATCTTTATGGGGTAACAGCTACCCCAAAAAGAAAAAATAATGATGAGAAACTTATTTTTGTTTATATCGGCAATATTCTTGCTCAGGTAGATCCAAAACAAGTACCTCAGTTAAGCGATGATTTAAAATTGATTATCAGAAAAACTAACCTTAATGTTCCATTTAAATACCAAATAGATGATTATGAGACGGTTTCCAACGTATTAGTTTTTGACTCTAATCGCAATTCAATGATTTTTAAGGATGTCAAACAATTAGTAGATCAAGGGAAAAGTACTCTCATCTTATCCGAAAGAAAATCTCATCTTAAAGTTTTGAATTTATACTTAAAAGAGCATTTTGAAACGATAGTAATAAGTGGTGAAGATTCTGAAAGAAACAGGAAGTCAAAATTGGAACAAATACAGCTAGGCCACTTTCAAGTTGTCCTATCTACAGGTCAATTTCTGGGAGAAGGTGTTGATATTCCAAATTTTCACAGTCTTTTATTGGTTTATCCTTTTTCGTTTGAAGGAAAATTAATTCAGTACATTGGAAGAGTTCATAGATCCTCTAATACACCAGTTATCATAGATTATAGAGATGAACAAATTCTGTATTTTGAAAATCTATTTAAGAAAAGAAATACTTATTATAATAAACTTAGGAAAAAGGGATTACTACCTGATTTAAATGGAGATGACCTGTAGTTACAATGACACTCTTTTTATTTAACAATGCTTCGCATCTTTCTTCTTACCTCCTCCTAACATACCGCCCCTGAACCACCTTCCCAATATAATGTTTCGTCTCCACACACTCAAAAACCAGAGGTTCTGCAAGTTGACC
>CAYPZN010000154.1:0-2610 GCA_964415335.1 uncultured Crocinitomix sp. | reverse complement strand
TATAGTACTTTACAAACTGTTATACAAAACGCGCATTGTTGTTATTTGTGTGTTATGTGGCATTAAAAAACCTAAATATTGAATGAAGATTAACCTACCAACTAAATTAGGAAATCCTAATACCAATCCTGAAATTGATTTTGAGCAAATAGTAGTTATTGGAGCAAATGGCTCTGGAAAAACTCGTTTTGGTGCTAATATTGAAGAAAATAATCACAAAATAACTCATAGAATATCTGCACAAAAATCTTTATCAATTCCAAAGTTGGTTAGACCAAAATCACTCGATATTGCAACCGAAGAATTTTTATATGGTTCTACTCATCCGAATAAATCACTTTACGAAAGATTAGATTACAAAAAAAATAACAGATGGGGTAGTAACCTAAATACCCACTTATTAAATGATTACGAAAAACTCTTAACCTTATTACATACTGAAGAATACGAGACTTTAGCTAATTCAAAGGAACAAAATATCCTTTCACCTGAAACAAGAATAGATAGAACAAAAAAGATTTGGGAATTGGTTTTGCCTCATAGAAAATTAAAAATAAAAGCTGGAGTTATTGAATCATATCCGACAGAATCACCTCAATCTTTATATAATGCACAAGAGCTTAGCGATGGTGAAAGAGTGATTTTTTATTTAATTGGTGAAGTAATATGTGCACCTGAAAGCTCTATTATAATTATTGATGAGCCTGAAATGCATATACACAAATCCCTCATCAAAAAATTATTTGACTTAATTGAAAATGAAAGACAGGATTGCGCATTTATCTACTTAACTCACGATATTGATTTTGCGTTCACAAGACAAAATGCACAAAAAATTTGGGCTAAGTCCTATAATGGTGAATCAGTTTGGGACTATGAACTTCTAGACGAAAACACACCTATTCCTGAACAACTGTATTTGGAAGTTTTAGGAAGTAGAAAACCTATATTGTTTATAGAGGGTGATAACAGTAGTATTGACTATCAATTATATGAACAAGTTTATAGGGATAATACGCTTCAACCACTAGGTAGTTGCGACAAAGTAATCCAAACAGTAAAATCATTTAATGAGCAAAATGACTTTCATCGAATGGAATCGAATGGAATAATTGATAGAGACAGACGAGATGATAATGACGTTGCAAGGTTAAATTCAAAACAAATATGGGTTCTTGATGTAGCAGAAGCCGAAAACCTTCTTCTAATTGAAGAAATTATAAAATCCTTAGCAACTCATTTAGGCAGAAATCCAGAGGAAATTTTTGAGCAAGTTAAAGCTAATTTGGTCGCTTATTGGAGTACTCAAGTTGAAAGCCAAGTTTTAATACATTTTCAACAAAAAATAAGAAGAGAAATGACAAATGCTTCGAGCTTTACAGAAAGAAGTATTTCTTCTGTAATTACTCAGATTGATGAAGCATATGGTAATATTGATAAGCAAGGGTTATTTGATTCTATAAAGCAAGAATTTGAGCATATAAGAGATTCCTCAGATTACCCTGGAATATTGAGAGTTTTTAATTTAAAAAATGCCTTGATTCCAGAATCAAAAGTTTGCACTTTATTAGGTATAAATAACAAAGAATCTTATTTAAAACTAGTTTTAACCCTGTTGAAGAAAAATAATGATATCAGTCAAAGAATAGCTGATGCAATTGATTCAAACGTGATTAAAAACGCCACATAACACGGTGTATAAAACATAGCTTATAAAGGCTTAATCGAAAGGTTTGTGTTTATTTGCAATGACCGCCAAATTTTTAATCTGGCTTTTAAAATTGATAAGTTAAAAACAAAATATAAAAATTCGGCTCTGTGTTAATCCGAAAAGTTAGTGTCTTTTTACACGCTACATTTCATACACTGAGCCGTTGTGGTGCATTAAAACCAATCATTTCGAATGAAAAAATGGATTTTTAGATTATCGATATTATTGAATGTTTTTTTCATTCTTGCATTCGTATGGAATTGGCTAAATAGTCCTTCTAACGAACTTGGTCGTTTAGAAAAGGATATTGAAATTGGATACTTTCAATCTGACAAATCTGTTTTCCGAATCCCCAAAGGACTAACAGTTAGAAATGTTTCTCAACGAGGATTAGGTGCAATCGGACAATTTGAAAATGAACGATTTTCTATCGTTATAACTTCTGATGATGCGAGTTTAGTAAATTACGATTTGCCAAAAGACAGTTTAGATATATTTGGCAACTACTACTCTGCCGAAATTCCACAAAACAGTTTACAATATGGAATTCCACAAGGCAATTTCATATACGAATTATACTTTGCCGAATTTGGTGGACGAATGAAAAATGTAGAATGTAAAGTTGAAATTAATGGAAATAAAATAACAGTCGAACAAACCGAAAACACAAATCTAACAGGCGGAAATGAAATTTTTAGCGGATTGATATTAAAGCACAAAAGCGGGAAATGGATTTTAGCCGAGGATGAAAATGAAGTGAATGCTGATGAAATTGGTGGATGTACGGAAATACCGATTATTGATTTTGATAAAAAACTAATAGAATGGTGTTAAAAAATAACGACACCACAATCGAGTAGACGGCTCTGCCCAAGATTGAGCAGAGTGCGCCTCTCACA
>CAYPZN010000153.1:0-2737 GCA_964415335.1 uncultured Crocinitomix sp. | reverse complement strand
TAACTGAGTATCTTCACAATCAGCATTACACTCGAACAAAACATTATAGTCTTTATCATAAACTTTAATAATTTCGTTAGGTGCGGTCAAATTAGTTAATAAAATTCGATTGTTTTCTGTACTGATTTGGATGTTTTCACATGTTTGCAAGGCGCAATATTCTATTATGGATTCTACAGAATTACAGAATTGAGCATTATCTTGTATGCCTATTGGGTTTGGCGAGAATCCATTATCTAGATTATCATCAATTAGATGAACAATACTGCAACAATTTGATAAGGACTTATTTAAAGAAATACTAAAATTTTCAGCAAACTTAATGTTTTGTAATGCTACAATATCAGTCAAAATTTCATTTCTCGATAGGCTGAGGATGCCCATTATTGAGTCTATTTGTTCTAAACCTTTTAGGCTTTCTAAATTTCTATTACCAAGAATAACTAATTCATTTAATACTTTGTTTTCAAGCTGTCCAAAAACACTAATATCAGATAAATAACTATAATCGAGGAATATACCATCAATTACACGAAGATTCGCTAAATCATTAAGATGCGCTAAGCTTAAATTTTGAGCAATAACAAACCGTTTTATAATTTGCAATTTCTCAAGTCCTTTTAAGTTTCTTAAAGAATCATTTCTACTAAATTGGAATAAATCTCCAACTTCTACCAAATTATTAAATCCGCTTATTATTTCCAGTATAGGATTATTACTAATAATTAAACGACCTTCTATTTTTTCTAGACTAACAAAGTCCTTCAAATTTTTTATTTCGAGGGTGGAAATAACTAGATTACCTTTAATTAATTTGATTGTATTTAAATTATCTAAAATTTTTATGTCCGTTGAAAACACTTGTCCAATGGTCAAATTTCCCTCAATCACTTCACAACCACAAAAAGCATCCACTTCTGCCTGAGTATGTAAAATTACATTCCCTGCACAAATAGAAGTATCACAAGGTTCGTTTCCAATAACTACCTCTATATCCTGCTTATCTTCACAAATAAACTTCCAATTGTTATCATAAAATTGAATATCTGTATGGTAAACCCCCTCACTTTCAACTGATACGGCTATCTCATTTTTGCAAGTCCCTGTACAGTCATAGACCAATTGCCAATTGTAGTCAAATACTTTAACAATAGCATTGGGAGCAGAAATATTATTTAAAGTTATTTTACCGATGCTTGCTGTAATTGAAATATTTTCACAAGGATTATCTTGGATAATGGTAATGACTTGTTGAGCTTCGGCGAAATTACCACAAGCATCTGTAGCTGTAAAGGTTCTGACTATCTCAGTTTCTTGCTCATTGACCACATCTTCTACTGTTAAAGTTGGATTTGGGTCACAATTATCTACAGGAATAGGAAAAGTCGTATCAAAACCGTCCGAAGCATTGAAAGTTAAATCTGGGGGTAGATTAGTTAATTCAGGAGCTGCATCATCTATAAAGGTGATATTTTGTTGCCCATTAGAAATATTACCACAAGCATCTCTTGCAATCCATATTCTTGTTACAATATATCCACTCGAACAAATATCGCCATTACGAATCTCTTCTAAATTTATTTCCACGTCACTATCACAGTTATCCGTAGCTGTCACATTTGGAAGTGGCGGAATAATGCCAAGACATTCAATAATTGTGTCTGCAGGAATATTTGCTAAAATAGGTGGGGTGTCATCTAAGCAATTGGTTGCATCACAAGGATTTGTATTTTCTAAAACTACCGTCCGCTGTTCCATACAAATAACTACCCAATTTTCATCATACAATTGCAAATCAACTGTATAATTTCCTTCTGGAAATACGCCTGCAATTTGCCTTTCTTCACAGTTAGCGACACATTGGTAAATAATGTTATAATTTTTATCAAAAACTTTGACAATTTCATTGGGGGCAGTTAATCCATCAATGGTGATTTGATTATTTTGAGTTAGGATTTGGACGTTTTCACAGGTGGGAGACGGGGTTTGGCAATTAGATAAAATAACATCGGTTGAGTTACAGAACATTGCATTTTGTTCTATTTCAATTAAATTATTTACTTGTCCATTTTGTAAATCAGTATCAATTAAATGCGTGATAGCGCAACAATCAGATAATTTAGGGTTTTCTCGAATAATCAACCTGTTAGCAAATTTTACATTTAATAATGCTCCGATATGCTCTAAATTTTCATTATTTTGAATTACTAGAGAACCACCTACGTAATTTAAATTTTCAAATTCTGAAATTGCTGTTAAATTTGGATTCTCCACAAAAACTAGTTCACCTCCTGTTTCTTCCAAGTTGTTAATTCCATTAATTGTTGTTAAATTTTCATTTTGCCTAATAACAAAGCTTTGTTCAACTTTTTTTAGATTTTCTAGCCCATAAAAGGAATTAATACTGGAACAATTTACCAAGTTAAAACTTCCACAAATAGTAAGTTGATTCAGTCCATTTAAAGAATGTAATGATTCATTTTTGTCTAGATAGATAGTGCCATTAACTTTTTCTAATTTATTGAGTCCTTCAAAATTTTCTAATAGAGGGTTATGAATAAAAACTAAATCATTATTAACCATTTTGAGACTTTCTAGACCCTTGATATTTTTTATTCTTGTTCGACCAACAACTAATGAACCTTTAATAATTTTAGTTTTTATGAGATTATTCAGGTCATATATATCTGTATTAATTTCGCTTTGTTTAATAGAGTTTTTGATCCGGTTACCGTTA
>CAYPZN010000152.1:0-2874 GCA_964415335.1 uncultured Crocinitomix sp. | reverse complement strand
CACCTCATTTACGACAATAGCTCTATGCGAGCTACTGCGCAAATTGTAAACGTTCATCGCAATTAAAAAAAAGAAAAACAAACAACACAAATGACAAGATGGAGATGGGACCAAGGAAGGCTATTATACTTTCAATTTAATGTACTTAGATTGATAGCTAAGAGTCTAATTCAAATTGAAAATACTCAAATAAATGTCAAAGGTTTTGACCCATTAAGAGAAATTTTGGAAAAAGGAACTGGAATGCCATTTTCACCAAGTAGTTATAAAGTTTGGAGAAATTATAAACGTGTTATTGAATGTTCGATGATTGCCACAAGCATCAATAATAAATTATTTATCACAGACATAGGAAAGTGGTTAGCTTCAAATGAAGAAATAGATGTCGATGATTATGTCTTTGAAGTAGTAAGAAGGTTTCGATTTCCTTATCCAGCATTTCAAGATTATGACCCTAAAGCAAAAGTGATTTATCCATTTTCGGCAATAATGAAATACCTTATTGCGAATTTTGATGAAAACCAAAATTCTGGACTTTCGTTAGATGAACTTTTTGAATTCGTGATTGGGAATTCATGTACAGGACTTGAAGAACTTGAACACTACAAGAACCTTTGGAGAACGAATAGAAAGCCAATAGGAGACGAAAAAAGACAAGTAAGAGAAATGGTTATGTTTATAAGCCAAGCAAGTATATTGAAGCTTATAAATAGAAAAATTTATCTCGATGTTACACAAGCAGATTTAATAGAATACGACTATTTCTTGCCAATTATCTCTCCTGATTTTTTAGCACCGAAACCTATTCGAGAAGAAGATTTTATAGCAATAACGTCTCTTGATAAGGTTATAAAGCCACAACTGACAATAAAATCCAGAGAATCAATTTTGGAAGAATTATTTACTGAAGGTAAACGTGTCAGGGTTACTCATGTGAAGATAGAAAGGAGTCCTATGTTACGGAAATTGTATTTTAAAGCAAATCCAACTACTACCTGCGATATGTGTACAATAAATATGAAAATTCGTTATCCTTGGACATTGAATCTATTAGAAATTCACCATATATTACCATTGTCTTCGTCATTAGCAATGAGTAGTAAAGGGACTTCATTAGAAGATGTTGTACCTTTATGCCCAACCTGCCATAGAAGTGTACACAACTATTATAAGTTATGGCTTAATGGTAATTCTAAACTTGATTTCGCAGACAAATTAGAAGCATCAGACGTTTATTCAGAAGCTAAAAGATTAATCGTATTATGAGCAAATTATCGGAAGCAAAACAAAAAAACATAATTGAGCAATCAATTAATGAAAAAATACATTTAAAAGAAGTCTTAAAAGGGAATAATTGCTCTTACGATGACTTGATTTACTACTCAAATGGAGTAAAACTAAACGAGGTATCTTATTCTTGTTTAGATGACATCACAAAAAAGAATTCTAAAATTCCCGCAGTTAGTTTCTTTTCAGGGGCAGGAGGATTTGATATTGGATTTTCCTATGCAGGATTTGATACAAAAGCATTTTTTGAATATAATGAATTGTTCTGTAACACCTTAAGATTGAACTTTAAAGATTCACCTGTTATTGGTCCGCCTAATTATAGTGGAGATTTGAGTAACAGAGAGGAGAACCTTTCAATTTTAAAATCAGAAATAGGAATAAACAAACCATTTGAAGGTGTGTTTTTTGGAGGTCCTCCATGCCAACCATTTAGTATAGCGTCAAATCAGAGATACAATAAAAATGGAAAAAACTTTAAACGGGTTGGTTTTGACCATAATAAGTTTGGTGGATTATTAAGTGATTACATTTGGTATATTACTCAATTCATGCCGAAAGTATTTGTCATTGAGAATGTGCCTGGACTATATGAATTAGACGAAGGAGTAAAACTAAGTGAAGAACTATCTGACTTAAGGAAATTAGGCTATAAGATTACTTCCCCGAATATTATCAATGTTGCTGATTACGGAATTCCCCAAAATAGAAATAGGTTATTTATTATTGGAGCAAGAGATACCAATGAAATCCCTTTGTTCCCAGAAACAGTTGAAGATAGAGTTCCTTGCCATGTCGTTTTTTCCAAGAGTCTTGAAAACATAGAGAATCACTATACTCGTGCTCACATGGCTAACTCTGTAAAAAGATATGCAATATTAGAATATGGTAAAAGAGATAAATTAGGAAGAGTAGATAGACTTCACCCTTTGAAACCTTCAAAAACAGTAATTGCAGGAGGTAATAAAGGAGGGGGACGTTCTCATCTTCACCCATTTATTCCAAGAACAATTTCCGTTAGGGAATCAGCGAGATTACAAACATTTCCTGATGACTACATATTTACAGGTTCTACTGCAAGACAATTTACACAGGTTGGTAATGCCGTTCCTCCCCTTTTTGCTTACAAATTAGCTTATCAAATACGCATTCAATTTTTTGCATCCAAATCCGAAATAAAAATCAATGGAAAAAGAAGGAAAACTGCGATGAACAACGCATAAAATGTTCATGTGCCCTATGCGGGCACACGCCATTTATGCGAGACCGTTCGCATTAATTAAAGAAACAAAATAAAACGAAAATGAACAAAAAAATTTCTAAAAATCCTAAAGTCAATATAGAGACAAAAAGCAAAATTTATTTTTGGTATTTCATTTTGTTTCTTTTTGTTCTTTTTCTTTCTTGTACTATTTATTTTTTTATTAAGGATGATAATTTTCTAACAGATTGGAAATTTTGGACATTTGCTTTACTTTCACTTATGTCTCTTTCAATAAATATTTTTTCATACTTAAACAAAGGAAAACTAAATATAGAAGTTGTTTAAAAAGTATTGTTTTAAAAATATTGAGGTTTAACTCTACG
>CAYPZN010000151.1:0-2984 GCA_964415335.1 uncultured Crocinitomix sp. | reverse complement strand
GCGCATTTACTGGTGCTACATCTACACGAAGCGCGTATTTTGAAGAAGCAGATGGTGGTACTATTTTTCTGGATGAAGTAGGAGAACTTCCATTACCTACGCAAGTTCGTTTATTGCGTGTTTTAGAAAACGGTGAATTTCTTAAAGTAGGATCTTCTAAAACACAAAAAACTGATGTTCGTATTGTAGCTGCCACAAATGTAAAAATGTTTGATGCTATAAAAAGCGGGAAATTCAGAGAAGACCTGTACTATCGTTTAAGTACTGTAGAAATCAACCTTCCTCCCTTACGTGAACGACAAGGCGATATCCATTTATTATTCAGAAAGTTTGCTTCAGATTTTGCATTGAAATACAAAATGCCTGCAATCCGATTGGATGAAGTTGCGATTCAACATCTCTTAAATTACAGGTGGGCCGGAAATATCAGACAGTTACGCAATGTCGCAGAACAAGTGTCTGTTCTCGAACAAAACAGAATGGTTAGTGCTCAAACTTTACGTAATTATCTACCTAATACCGGAAGTCAATTACCCGCAGTTGTTGAAAACAAGGAACAAAGTGATTTTTCTACAGAACGTGAGATTTTATACAAGGTCCTTTTTGATATGAAAAGTGATTTAAATGACCTCAAAAAGCTCACCTTAGAATTAATGAAAAGTGGCAATACCGCCGATGTACAGGCTGAAAATGAATCTTTGATTAATAAAATTTATGCTGAAGATGACACCCCTAAGGAAGCCAAAGAGGCTCTTGAAGTACTCCACATTCCAGAACAAGCAACTCCTGAAGTAATTCCTCCGGAACCTATAGAAGATCGTTATCACTTTGCTGAAGAGATTCAAGAAGAAGAAACTCTTTCCTTACAAGGAAAAGAATTGGAGTTAATCAAAAAATCTTTAGAACGCCATAGAGGTAAACGCAAAGCAGCAGCAGCAGAATTAGGTATTAGTGAACGAACATTATATCGTAAGATTAAGCAATATGACCTTTAAAAAAGTGTATCTTACTTAACCAATTTTTAACGTAGTCCTTTCGTTACTTCATTATGAAATATATCAAAATATTATTTATAAGCCTTATACTTTTAAGTTCTCAAAGTTGTGGGATTTATTCCTTTAGTGGAATCTCAACCTCAGCAACTACTTTTCAGGTAAATTTCTTTCAAAATGAAGCTGCCATTGTAGAACCTGGATTAGATCGGACATTTACTTTTGCGCTACAAGATCGTATACAAGATCAAAGTAATTTATCACTAGTTAATAATGGAGGAGAACTCTTATATGAAGGTGAAATTGTAGAATATTTCATTGCTCCACAGGCTGCAACATCGGGAAACCAAGCTGCTCAAAACAGAATCACTATTGGCGTAAATGTAAGATACATCAATAACTTAAAACCCGATGGAGAAGAAGATTTTGAACGTCGTTTTTCTTTTTTCTCTGACACCCCGGGCACTGCATTACCTACTGGCAGCACATTGGACACAGCTATAGAGGAGATTTTTGAACGCATCACTCAGGATATCATTAATGAATCTCTGGCCAACTGGTAATGAATCGCGAAACTTTTACATATTTGTTGGAGCATCCTGAGACCCTTACAACAACTCAGGTATCAGATCTTCGATCCATTATAGATCAATTTCCCTTCTTCCAAAGTGCTCAGGCATTATATCTTAAAGGCTTAAAAAGCCAGGAAAGTTTCTCTTACAACAAGGCATTAAAAGTAACCGCAGCTCATACTACAGATCGTGCTGTCCTTTTTGACTATATCACTTCTCCAGTATTTAATCAAAATGAGATCAGTAGTCAAATCAAACAACAGGATGTTCATTTACGTAATCTTATCATCTGTGAACCCCAAGATGTTTCGGAACAAGTAGAAGTAGAAGAACTAAAAAAAGCAGAAAAAATCCTGGATCCTGACTTTTTTGTTCCCAGAACAACTTCTGAAAAACAACTGGAAGTTGGCAAACCATTGTCTTTTAACAAAAGTGAAACTCATTCTTTTAATGAATGGTTAAAACTTTCCAGTTTCAAACCTATTGAAAGAAAAATTTCTTCATCAAATAAAGATATTCCTGTTGCTAATACAGAACTAAATGAAAAAAATGCCGAAACCGTTGAAACTTTCGAAACAGATTCCAGAAAAAGAAAACAGAAAATTGTCGATTCCTTTATACAAAGCAATCCTAAAATAGAAATCAAAACCCCGGCAGCTGCAACAAAAAAGAATCTTGCCAAGGAACGTTTAATTCCTTCTGAGGTCCTTATGACAGAGACTTTAGCACGTGTATATATTGAACAAAAAAACTACAAAAAAGCAAAGCAAGCGTACCGGATTTTAAGTTTGAAATATCCAGAAAAAAGTAGTTTCTTTGCAGACCAAATTCGGGCAGTATCCCGATTAGAAGAAAATTCAGCATCATGAGTACCACATTTTATATATTCCTAGGTCTAATTATCATCGTAGCATTTTTGCTCGTTGTTATTATTATGGTTCAAAACCCTAAAGGTGGAGGGCTTTCTTCTTCTTTTGGCGGCGGCGGAAGTCAACAACTAGGAGGTGTTCAAAAAACAAATGATTTCTTAGATAAAGGAACCTGGGGACTAGCAACACTTTTAATTGTACTTATCTTATTAATCAACATCCCTATTTTTGGTAATTCTGGAGCAAATAGATCCAGAGTTGATAATAATAGTGATGTTCCTGCTCAACAAACGCAATTACCTTCGACAGGTGATAATACTTCAACTGGAGGTGATAATGGTGGCCAACCTTAATTACTAATATTGAAAACATAGTATATAAAAAATGCCGACAATTATGTCGGCATTTTTATTTGAATTTATAAGACAATCTGCAAATTTGGCAGCCCACCATCACTGGCATACTTTCTGCCTAACAGCAAGACATAAATAATTCATTTAATTAACCTAAAAAATACGAATCAAAAAATGGCTTTAAACATCAAACCACTT
>CAYPZN010000150.1:0-3065 GCA_964415335.1 uncultured Crocinitomix sp. | reverse complement strand
TTTTGGTTCTTGAATTTATTTTTTAATTTTTGACACAGTTTATTAAACAATCCCGGTGTAAACAAAACAGCCTTCCTTAAATCCAGAACTACCTTCAAATTCTGAACCGAACCAACTCTGTTATTTATAAAAGACCCTAAAAAAATTATATCTGCACAAAGTGAAAGGCGTTCGCTTTACAAATATGGGTTTCTCTGTCAAAAAGCCGCATACCTATAATGCGGTTCGTATCTTTCAATCGAAAGATTTCTAAATTTACACTTTTTCCACCTTGCTCAAATATTTCAAGGTGACCGTCATATTTTTTTAACATGTTGTTTAATTCATCATTAGACGCTGCTATCATTTTTGAATCATTCATTCTTATATCTTCCTTTTTCTGCGATAGAATCATTGCTCTTTACAACACACTCAGTAAAATACAGCCATGACAAACATTGCAAAGTTTCCAATAAAGGACAAGGTACAATTCCGTAAAAAACGCCGCCGTGACCACTTCGAGATGATGAATGCTGAAATTCGACCCAATATAGATTACTTACTCAATGCCAAAGGGGTAATTGTACCGTCAATGATTGCTAGTCTAATTTATTCTGCTAAAAAAGTAGCCGATGAACACGCTAATATATTTGGTAATGATTACTTCAAGTTATGCGTTCAAGATATTGAAAAGGGCGGTATTGGAGCAGATGTTGATTTGCGAGAATAAGGAAAACTATTTCACTACAAAGGTTGAAAACTCGCTTGCAATACTGCTTTCCTCAAATCCCGAACCATCTTCAAATTTTGAACCGTATGCTTCTCTACAATTTCAATAGCCTCCACCACTTTAGTAATTCGTTCAAATCGTTCCGAATCTTGGTCAGGTACAGGGATTTCTAAATTCCAAAAAAAGGTAGGGTCAATGTGTTTAATAACTGAACCTCGCCCCATTCGATTAATGTAGAGGTACTGTTGCTGGAGAAAAAAGTAAAAATATGGGAGTAGGGCTTTTGAAAATGCAGGTTTCAAACTTAGTTTTTTCAGGGTAGAACCAAGTATGCCATTTTGACCTTTGCCGACTAAGCCTGACCTTGCCCCGTCCCAAACGATTAATAGATTTTCTTCGGAAACAAGAACTCCATCTTTGGAATGAACATACCAGTCAATAATGCCTCGTTCAAAAGCTTTTATGTTGATATAGGGTTTTGAATTTTCATTAAATGTATTGCATAGCTCTTCGGGAACTTGACCTTTTTGGGCATGAAATATTTCTTTTAGTTTATATTTTGGACAATTGGGAGGAGGGCGCAACTTATTGGCAAAATCATTCTTTCGATTTGTGTATCCGCAATAGATTTCAAAACCTCTTCAATGATTTGATAATTCTGAACATCTAATTTAGCCAATTCTTCTGCTACAAATTCTGAAATATTAGCCCCCTCCATAAGCTGATTTAATTGCTGTTTCTTGTCCCAATCATCAAGGTTTTCATTTTCTATTATTTGCTTAAATTTTTGCCCCAGTTCTTTTTCGTGCTGTTCTAAAACCTCTGCTACCTTTGAAACAACTTGGTATTCTTCGGATTTATATTGCAGATATTTTTCAGCATGAGGCAAATTTTTAGCCGCAAAATCTGCAAGGTCTTGGTCATTCATATTGCGTAAAATTTCTGGACTGATTCCCTTAGTTTCAGCAATCATTATCAGTACGGTCATTAAATCATCATCTTCATAATTTCCCTGACCATCTCGCTTTAAATTCCATGCTTCAAATGCTCTCCTTGCTTTTGGCAAACGATGTTTAAAATCTTCAATTTCGTCCAATATTTCCCCTGCACGTATTCTAAATTTTGCTGCTGTTTCCAGTAATTTTTTCTGATAGTTTTGAAAAGATTCTTTGATAGTGTTGAGGGTAGCGTCCATCAGGAAACGCTTATATGCAGCCTCTTTTTTCTTCAACCGTTTAAATAATTGTTGGGTGATAATGCCAGTTGGACTACGAAGAGAATTAGCTTGCTTGTTTCCATTCATAAGCGCATCTATATCATAATCCAATGCTACTCTTTTTATCTGGCTGTCAACAGTTTTACCATGAGTTTTATCCTCACTTGATTCAACAGCATTAGAAAATACTTCTTTCAGAATTGACACTTTCTAATCCTTTCATTTTACCCTTTGAATCCTGCTAACCTCACCATTATTATCAATGAAAATGATTAAAATGTGCCAAACATTAGATGGCATTTATCTAAAATTTTATCTACTTCTGGGAATAGCAATAATATCAATAAGTTAGGAGGTGTACCTTTAGAAAAGGGAAAGTTGTTGTTTTTGTTGTTTCTCTTTTTGGTAAGCTAACCATTTTTTACTCTTAGCTGCTTCCTTCAACCAAGCTTTCACAAAATCAGTTGGCGAACTGTAGTTTTCAATTTCAGCCGCTGCGGTAAAGTGGCTATGATAGCCTGTTTCCGTCATCGGCAAGGGTTCTTCGCTTCTTATTTCTAAATGCGCCAATCGGAATCCCATTATTTTTCTATGTGATTCAGAGTAATCAGGATTATAATTGATTTGGATATTAATGTTTTCCCATGTCAATTTTAAATTTTCGACCTTTTGCTTCATAGTTGATAATGAAGCCACTTCTTGCCTTGATTAGCAATCATTTAAATTATAAAAAGGCAGTTTAAACATAAAAAGATGGTGATAACTGGCGGTTAATTTAGATGCCGTTTTACCACCTTAAAATATTCTGCTAATGAAGAATCATGGCTTGTCACTAATCGGGGAGACAGATGCTAAAAAAACAATTCAATAATAAAAATGTAAGTCAGGAACTCAAAAATAAAATCAAAACGGTTTTAAATAATGCTTTGACTACAAAGCAGTTCGACCAGATTACCAATGATTGGGAAGCCCTTCAAAAAACACATCCAGAAGGACAATGTGATTATGAAACCATCAAAAAATATTGGGCATTACAAGACCAAATTACAGATAGCACCTTGTTCATAAAATCGAAAAAGGATTTCCGCTCATCCCCAAAATAGGGTGAATTAAGAAAAAAGTACGATCTTTGAAATAAAA
>CAYPZN010000149.1:0-3078 GCA_964415335.1 uncultured Crocinitomix sp. | reverse complement strand
CTCTAATTACAACTGTCTGATAAATGGGAGGAGGTCAATAATTATATTAACTTTGAATAAACCTTGTCCTAAGAATTGGGGTATCTACAATTACTCATTAGGCGTAATATCAGGGATTACAATATCTCTGATTTTTATCGTTATCGATCAAGGATTTGGTGTAGCAAGATTTGCCTTCATTATATTGGGTTTTTTGGGAGCGCTTCACAATTTCTGTAAATTACAAGAATGGGATAATTAAATTATTTTTACGTCTTAAAGAAATAATTGAATTGAATTCCTAAAGAACCGTATTTTCTTTTCGGTGAACCATCTGCTAAAAAATAAGTGTTTAATGGACTTAAAAAATTATATTGCGCATAAGGAATTATTTCTATCAATTTCTCATTTTTTAGATCAATTTGATAACCAAAACCAATATTAGCAGTTATTCCTAACTTTGTATTTTCATATGTTGAAATGTTAAGTTTTGTTCCTTTTTCAGGAGAAAAAAAAGCTATGCTTTTATGTTGCACATTATATAATACACCCCCACCTATTTTAATTATAAATGAATTATTTAGTTTTTTATGAAGATTTAATGGAAGCTCAATAAAGTTTTCAATTTGTTTGTAAAATCGCTGATTAATAAATCCTCTTAATGGATCGGGAGGGAAAACTAAACTTTTATCTCCAGTACTAAAAAAGTTAATTCCTGTTGAAATTGTAAGACGATTTTCAAAATTTATATTTAAAAGTGAACCTAAAGAATAAGAAAAACGACTTGATCTTATACCCTTGTAAAACTCTGAATCAATTTCAATTTCATTTGCAAAACCATTAGAAATATTAGGAAAAATGGATAATCCAAAATGGACACTTTTATTCTGTTCTTGACTTAAACTATTAAAAAACAGACTTATAATTAATAATAAAAAAATAGATTTCATTGGGTTAAAATTTTCCTTAAATATATAAAAAACCAAATCTATTTTACTGAATTATAATTCTAGCACTATTAATTAAGCCTTCATTTTTTATTTTCATCAAATAAATTCCAGGTACTTGTGAGCTAAGATTAATAAATTGAGTGGAACTATTAAGAAAACCTTGGTAAACTATGTTTCCTAAAATGTCAATTATTTCAATTGTTACATTTTCATTAATTACATTGTCAAGATTCACTTGAAATACCCCGTTATTTGGGTTTGGATGAACATTAAATGAGAAGTTTTTTTCATTCCCCGAGATTCCAAGAGTTTCAATATGAAATACTCGTATATGCCCTGCATTAATCCCAGCATTATCGTTAGATCTTGCCCCAACAATCACAAAGTTACCAGTTTTATTCATTGCAATAGACACCCCAAAATCGTCTTCAGCATTCTCTCCTTCAATATCTAATCCTTTTTGAATCCAACTCTTGTACCATTCCAATAAAACGCACGAACATGACCGGCATCAGCAGCGCTACCATCATTAAATCTTGCTCCAACGACGATTACATTGCCATCCCAGCTCATTGCTATAGAAGTACCAAATTGATCGTTAGCAGCTTCACCGTCAATGTCGATTCCTCTTTGATTCCAATTTGTCCCATCCCAATCCAGCACACGTACATGACCAGCATTAGGGCCGGTACCATCATTAAACCTTCCCCCGACAGCAATTGTATTACCATTTTCACTTATTGCTACGGAAGATCCAAATTCATCTTCAACTGCTTCTCCGTTAATATTTGCACCTCTTTGACTCCAAATTGTTCCTTCCCAATCGAAAATACGAACATTACCTCCACCAAGTCCTGTTTCGTCATTAAAGTTACCACCTGAAACAATAGTGTTTCCATCTTTACTTATTGCCAGTGATTTCCCGAAACGATCATTAGCGGCTTGCCCATCAATATCTAACCCTCTTTGACTCCAGTCGGTACCAGTCCAATCAAACACCTGAACGTGACCTGCATTGAAATCTATTTCATTATTCAGAAATGCACCAGCCGCAAACGTGTTTCCATCTCCACTTATTGATACAGAAAATCCAAATCGACCGTTAATAGTTTCCCCATCAATGTCTGTTCCTCTTTGAACCCAATTTGTCCCATCCCAATCAAATACCCTTACATGCCCTGCGTAGCTATCCGAACCATCATTTCCGACAGCTCCGACCACAATAGTGTTTTTATTCTCATCTATTGCAACAGATGTTCCAAACAAGTCCTCAGCAGCTTCACCATCAATGTCTATTCCCCTTTGGTTCCAAGCATCTCCATCCCAATCAAATACACGTACATGTCCAGCATCAGTGCCCGAATCATCATTTAAAAATCCACCAGAAACAATGGTTGTTCCATCCTCACTAATTGCAACAGATACTCCAAATTCATCTCCCTCTGCTTCTCCGACAATATCACTCCCAATTTGCGTCCATTCTAATTGACAAAAAGAAATCATACTGATAAAGCAACTAAATAGCGAAATAAAAAACTTTCTCATCTTTTTTGATCTAAGATAACACATTGAATTGACTTTTTCATTTTTTTTAATCGATTGGTAAATCATACTGATAAATGTGAAAGTATTTTTTGAGTTCAAATATATAATGACGATTCCTTTGCAAGATCGTTACATTGAAAACCTTATAGCAAACAAACTAGATAAGGCTATAATTTCTAGATTTGGTCCTTGAGTCGGTCTGGAGTTTACTTGGAAGGATTCCTCTTGAGTATTCTTGTGATTGCGATTATAAAAACATTAGTAATAATTCAACTTTAAGAACTTATTTAATTAGTGAGAGAATTGATGATTCGACAAAAAGATTTAGCTTCAAAGATTCAATCGGAAATGACATAAAACTTTTTAAGCTTTCCAATGAAGGAAAACATTTATTTTTAGAAATGAATGGAATGAAAAGTAAATTATTATCACTTAATACAAATGAAACAGAGGGGCGCTTTAGTAATGAACGCATCCAAAAACGAGAACACCAAATTTATAGCATAACGTAAATGTCTTTAGTTATCCTCTCCTCATACTGAAAATGGCTTTATTTCAAATAATAGCCGATACCAATAGTACCTCCAAGATTATATAAATTTTC
>CAYPZN010000148.1:0-3098 GCA_964415335.1 uncultured Crocinitomix sp. | reverse complement strand
AGCTCAACTCTAAACCTCAGCGCCGCCAGCTACAGCACAAGCACAGAACCGTTGGGGACAAGCGTGTGTCCAGAATGAAATAATGAACCCATTTATTAATTAAACAAAGTTCATGATCAATGCTGTAAATAAGATGGAGGTAGGCCCTCCGAAGGCGCTGTACAGGCGGAGCCTTCAAATCACCTTAAGATGCTTGATGAGCAATTGTCAGGTGTTGAGCGTTAAGGAAAAGGCTTGGTTGGACAAGTCAGATAAGAATAGAAAAGATGAATGCAAATGAACCTCTGATGAAGTGCCGTGAAAACGAACCCTCTGTCAAAACATCGATCAGCTTGTATTCGATGGATAATCATAGCGGAATACCTGTTTACTGGCTATGGGACAGACGTCATTTAGGAGGCATGATTTCTATTTAGGCTTATTTATGGAACTGGAGAAGTCAATTACAAATAATAAAGGAAAGTCTCAAACAGGAAAAACATCTGTAAGGGCAAATACTGATGCTGTAATTGATGGCGGACTCAACCGTAGTAGTGATGAAGATTCTGTAATGGAATTGGAGCAAAGGGTTGAGGTTATACAGTTAGAACTACCGTTTACAACTTCCCTAAAGGAAAGGAGGATAAACGATGGTTCGACAAAGGGAATACCTATTACCAAACACATGGTAATGAAGGCGTACAAGAAAGTAAAGAAGAACAAAGGGAGTGCCGGAGTAGATTTTATTAGTATTCAACAATACGAAGAAAACCTATCTGACAATCTCTATCTACTGTGGAACAGATTAGCATCAGGAAGTTATTTTCCACAAGCGGTAAGAGAAAAAGAAATTCCTAAGAAAGATGGAAAAGTAAGAAAACTAGGAATACCAACCATTTCAGATCGTATTGCTCAACAGGTGATCAAAGATTATCTAGAGCCAAGATTTGAAAGGGTATTTCATAAAGATTCTTATGGATACCGTCCAAGAAGAAATGCACACCAAGCAATTGAACAAGTAAGACAAAACGTAAGAAAATTCAAGTGGGTGGTAGACATGGACATCAAAGGGTTTTTCGACGAAGTTTCTCATGAACTTTTGATGAAAGCAATCCAAGTACATGTACCTGAAAAATGGGCGAAAATGTACATCAAAAGATGGCTCGAATCTCCTGTTCTAACCGAGGACGGAAGGCTCTTAACAAAAGACGGAAAAGGAACTCCTCAAGGAGGCGTAATCAGTCCTCTATTGGCCAACCTATTCTTACATTATGTCTTTGATAAATGGATAGAAAAGTATCACAAAACTCATAAATTTGTACGATATGCCGATGACATCATTGTGCATTGTACCAACAAAACAGAGGCTCAAATGATTCTAAAAGCTATTCAGGATAGAATGACAGAATGTAAACTTAGATTGCATCCAACTAAGACCAAAATTGTTCTGTGTAAACAAAACAAGATTAAGTCTAAAAAGGAATTAATCTGTTTCGACTTTCTAGGATATTGTTTTCAACCAAGATCAACAGCAACTAAGAAAGGTAAAATGTTCTTAGGCTTTGACTGTGCAATTAGTAAATCTAGTCAAAACAAGATCGCACACAATATTAGGCAAACTCAATTCCAAAAATGGACTGAAAGAACAATCCAACAAATAGCGGAGTACTTCAACCCCCGTATTCAAGGGTGGATTAACTATTTTGGAAAATTTAGAATTAGAAATCTTAATAGAATCTGTAAAATCTTCAACAACAGACTTACAAAATGGGCTCAAAATAGGTACAAGAGTTTAAATAAATCATATCTTAAAGCTGCCAAATGGTTAAGAGATTTTAAGGCACAAAACCCCAATCTCTTCGCTCATTGGAAAATAGGATTTATCAACTCTTAATCTCTGTATAACAAGAGCCGTATGATGGGAGACTATCACGTACGGTTCTGTGAGAGGCTTAGGGTGAAACTCCCTTGGCCTACTTGACAGAAATAAATTTACAATTCTGATAATAATTTGATTTTATTGTCGGAATTTCGTATTTTTATGTTTATAATTAAACACTATGGAAATACAAATAATTGAAGTCAAATCTAATAAGAAGATTGATGCTCAAATACATAAAGCTACTTTTAAAGATATGCCAACTAAAAAAAATGGTTGGAAATTTACATGGAGAACATTATATAAAACTGAAGGAGCAGAATTCTTCAAACTAACTTTGAAAGATGATTTATCTAATATCCAAGGAATTTTAATGTTCTCGGTCATGTATGAGGAGATGCTTTATATGAATAATATTGAAATTGCTCCTCATAATTTAACTTCAAAAGGAAAATTTGATAATGTTGCTGGGTGCTTAATAGCTTTTGGATGTTTAAAGAGTTTTGAATTAGGAAAAAATACTTATAAAGGATATCTAACTTTTGATAGTAAAACTAAATTGATTCCTTTATATGAAGAAAAATATGGAGCAATTAGCACTATGGGACAAAGGATGTTTATTGATCCAGTTCAAGGACTTAAACTAATTGACAAATATTTAAAATCATAAATTATGGCTAAAGAGAAGAAAATTATTAATCCAGGTGGAGTCAATGGATCTGGTAAAGGTATCGTTAATACAAATAGTAAAGATTTCAAAGCTCTTCGAAAAGCTATTATTGAACATGCTAAAAATCAATCTCCACAAGATCGAATTAAAATTGAGTTATTTTCACTCAAACTTCAAATGGAGAGTTATATTAGTAAGGTAAAACCAGATGAAATAATTAATGCTGGAGAATTCCTTGGTAAGTTTTTGAAAGCAATAAAAGTAAAAAATAAAATATTCGCAAAATATATAGATTTAGAAGAATCAAATTTAAGTTCGATTATAAAAGGACGAAGAAAGATAAATACTGATCTTGCTTTTAAACTAGGTCAAATGTTTGATCTTGATCCTAATTTGTGGTTATTGATTCAAAGTAAAAATGAATTGCTGCAAGTTGATAAAAAAAGAATTTTAAAATATAAAAAATATAAACTTGAAGAATTACTCAAAAAAGTAAGTTAAAATAAAAAAGCCTACATCCAACAATGCATACATGGCCATAGTGCTTAGTCCTTAACTCAAAGCCGCTGC
>CAYPZN010000147.1:0-3290 GCA_964415335.1 uncultured Crocinitomix sp. | reverse complement strand
GCTTTATACCGTAGATCGTGTTGGTGTGTTCCGCCCTCAGATGGAGAATATGGATCAACTTATTCCGGGTGAGCTTGGTTTCCTGACAGCATCCATCAAACAAGTGGCTGATACCCGTGTGGGTGACACAATCACCGAGGACAAAGCCCGCTGCGCAGAAGCACTTGATGGCTTTAAGCCTGCCCAGCCCGTTGTGTTCTGTGGTATTTTCCCTGTTGATTCTGCTGAGTTTGAAAACCTGCGCGAAGCAATTGCGAAACTATCCTTAAACGATGCAAGCTTTAGCCACGAGATGGAAACATCCGCTGCGCTCGGTTTTGGGTTCAGATGTGGCTTCTTGGGGCTTTTACACCTCGAGATCATCCGCGAGCGACTGGAGCGTGAATATAACATTGATCTGATCACAACAGCCCCATCGGTTGTTTATCATTGTTATATGAACGATGGCACCCAAATTGAAATGCATAATCCTGCTGATCTACCTGATCCTGTAAAAATCGATCGCTTAGAAGAACCTTGGATCAACGCAACCATTATGGTGCCTGACGAATACCTAGGTGATGTATTGAAGCTTTGCCAAGAGCGCCGCGGTGTACAGCAAAATCTGACATATGCAGGTACACGCGCAATGGCTGTTTATCGCTTACCGTTGAACGAAGTTGTATTTGATTTTTATGACCGCCTGAAGTCTATCTCCAAAGGGTATGCAAGTTTTGATTATCAAATTGCCGAATATGAAGAAGGCGATTTGGTGAAAATGTCGATCCTTGTGAACGCAGAGCCTGTTGATGCACTATCGGTTATTGTTCACCGTTCTGCTGCCGAACGGCGTGGGCGCTCTATGTGTGAAAAACTAAAAGACCTGATCCCGCAGCATATGTTCCAGATTCCAATCCAAGCAGCCATTGGCGGCCGTATTATCGCGCGTGAAAATATCCGTGCCTTGCGCAAAGATGTAACAGCAAAATGTTATGGTGGTGATGTTTCGCGTAAGCGCAAGCTGCTGGATAAGCAAAAAGCGGGTAAAAAGAAAATGCGTCAATTTGGTCGTGTGGATATCCCGCAAGAGGCATTTATTGCTGCGCTTAAGATGGATGATTAATCTCTAATTCTTCAATCCATCCCGTAATGCGTTTCATTGCCTCGGTTACATCATCCGTTGTGCCAGCAAAAGAAAAGCGTATCCAATGGTCACCGCGTTCCTCGTCAAAGTCATGACCGGGAACAGCAGCAACGCCGATATCAGACAGCATCTTTTGGCAAAACTCATTACTGTTGCTGCTGAAGTTTTCGATATTGGCATAAACATAAAAAGCACCATCGCAAGGAGCAAGTTCCTTAAAACCCGCTTTATTAAGTGCATCTAAAACGATTGTACGGTTCGTGCGATAAATCTCGACGTTCTTATCAAGTTCGTCTTCAGCATCCATCGCGGCAAGCGCAGCAATTTGGCTGGCATGTGATGAGCAAATAAACAAGTTCTGAGCGAGTCGTTCGATCACAGGAACAACATGCTCTGGCACCACAATCCAGCCAATGCGCCAGCCCGTCATACCAAAATATTTGGAAAAGCTGTTCACAACGATACAATTATCTGTGAACTCTAACATCGAATGCGTGCGTTCGCCGTAGCTTAACCCATGATAAATCTCATCAGAAACAAGAGTAATTTCACGCTCTTCACAAACTCTAATGAGTGCTTTCATCTGATCTTTGGGCAGAACTGTACCTGTTGGATTAGCAGGACTGGCTACAAGTAATCCATCTAGATTACCCGCATTCTCTATATGATCAACAGATGGCTGAAACCGTGTACTTGCGTCTGCCTCTAATCTTACGGGCTCAATATCCAATCCCCGCAGAGTGTTGCGATAGCTTGGATACCCCGGATCAGCGATCCCAACACGCATTTTGACATCAAAAGCAGCCAAAAATGATAAAATAAAGCCGCCAGAAGCCCCAGACGTAATTACGATCCGTGATGAAGGTACATCGATACCATACCAATCTTGATACAATTTTGATATTCTTTGGCGTAACGCTCGAATACCTAATGCTTCAGTATATCCAAGTGTGCTGCTTTCCATTGCCTTGGTCAATGCTACTCGCGCAGCTTTTGGAGCTCCAGAACCCGGCTGCCCAGTTTCCATATGAATTATCGATTCTCCGTTAGCTTCAGCTTTATTTGCAGCCGAAAGAACATTCATTGCCAAAAATGGTGAAACACCCGAGCGCCTTGAAATCTTCATCTTCATAGTCTCTATATATTTTACAGATTTATTCAAATCTGCATATCAGGAGATTTAGATGATCCGCAAGGTCAACAGCAAGATTAAGAGTTTCGTACGGGCTACGTTTGCAGCAGGTATACTAATTACCGGATTAGGCGCTACGAATCCTGCAGAAGCACAATATATTCGCGACTCTGAAATTGAGCGTACCTTAAAATTGCTTTCAGAGCCTATTTTCAGATCAGCGGGGCTGAGTAACGACACCGTAAATATGTTCATTATTCAAAACAATGATCTGAACGCCTTTGTTGCTGGTGGAAAAAATATATTCCTACATACAGGATTATTAAGACAGCTTGAAGATCCAACAGCTTTAATAAGTGTTATAGCTCATGAAGTTGGACACATCACAGGCGGCCATTTAGTGCGTCGCCAAGCTGCATTTGAAAGCGCAACAGCACCCGCTGCGATTATCACACTCTTAGGTGTATTAGCTGGTGCGGCAGCAGGCTCAGCAGAAGTTGGAGTTGGTGCGCTCGCTGGCGGGCAAACAATTATCCAACGGGAATTATTACGCTATACTCGCGGCGAAGAAGCAAGTGCAGATCAAGCGGGATTTGATTTCATGGATCGTGCAGGAATCGATTCATCAGGCGCCCTAGTTGTTCTTGATAAATTAAAACAACGCGAAGTTTTCTCGGTTACTCATATTGATCCCTACGCTCAAACACATCCACTTTCCAGCGAACGCATTACATTGCTTCGCCAACGTGTGGAAAATTCGCCAAACAGAGGTGCAAAACTAGACCCAGAATTTATCTATTGGCATGCCCGCATGCGGGCGAAGTTGGATGGGTATATAAATCGCCCCGAAACAACAATATCTAAGATATCTCCGTCCACAACATCAGAGTTCGAGCTCTATGAACTCGCTGTTGCATACCATCTTTTACCTGAACCAGAAGAAGCACTCGCAACCGTTGATAGGCTATTGCAAATGAAGCCAAATGATCCATTTTACTGGGAACTCAGAGGTGACATTCTATACCAAAGCGCAAG
>CAYPZN010000146.1:0-3349 GCA_964415335.1 uncultured Crocinitomix sp. | reverse complement strand
TAAAAACAAAAATACTAGCCTAAAATTGGAACATCTATTTCTTTGCAAGCCCTAAGCTACTTAATCGGCCAGAATTAAGTTAATAACTTTGAAAAGTCAAATTAAACTCTGCTTGTCAAAAACTATGTGTACTTTATGAACTATGTTTACTATGTGGTAAAAAAATTGTTAGTTTACTTTTGTCATAGTGCTTATTTATTATCTAAGCTCATAAACAGGCATCAATCGTTCTTCCTCCACTAATTCCAGCCCATAATTATTTTTTAATGCCTCCTTCATTGTCTCAATAGAAGTCGGATTTATGCCTAAACAAATAGCTGCCTCTCCAAACAAACCCGTCTCATCAATTAGAGGTAATTCAAAATTTTCTCTAACTAGTTGTTGGTAATCTTTAAAATAGCCTGGTGTAATAGTTTTTAAATCCTTTTCTTGATTATCCAGAATAATAGATTTGATATTAGGTAAAGAGGCAGTAAAATATTCATGGCCTGCTAGAGAAGAAGCACTTCCTTTTTTCAACACTAATACTTTTATTCTAGCTTGTTTTTCGATAATTTCCAAAGGAAATTGTTCTTTTATTTTCGCTATCACCCAATCTTCATCTTGATACGCTTTTAAATGACCATGAATTGAAATATAAATGGCAAAGTCATCTTTCAATTTTGAAACATCTATCTGGTTAGCTGGTAATTTTTTGAATAGTTTAAATGCTTTGGACAGCGAAATATTCTTCATCAAATAAACAGTATGATTACTATCACGGTCTAGCCAAGTTGTATTACTCCAGTTGGGATTAGCTTTTTTGATCGTTATTTTGACAGGTTCTGGATCCTCTTTTTCCATTCTTTTAGGATAATTGAATCGAATTTCCACAACTCCGTTTTTACCTAGCGTTCCATAAAATCTAGCTTTATCAGTCGTAGGCGGAAATTTTTCTATAGAAGCTATATCGTTTGCTTCTAAATTATCATAAATCAATTTATGCGTTATCATCGGGAAATAAGGATGCATATAATAAATGTAAAGCGGCTTATTTTTCTTGTCTACATTTATCCTCTTTTTCTTCTTTTTATGTTGAAAAATCACATAAGAAATGCCTTTTCTCCCAGCTTCCCCAAATTCAGCTATTGCTGCTTCCCCAGCTAAACGCTTTGCCTCTATTCTTTCATAGTCCTCCATTTTTTGGGTATAGGCGATACGATAACTACCATCAGGGTTTTCCATTTTTTCTTTGCGAATTACCACTTGATTAGAATAAGTAAATGGATATAAATGGAAAGAATTAATTTCTGAGGAATCGGTGTAATTAGGAGTCTGCTGCAATAAATTTGACTGTTCTTTCTGACTTTGTTGATATTGACTTAGAGGCTGGTTAATGTCTTTTTCTTTAAACGAAATTTTATTTTCTGCCATCGCCTGCTTTCCAATCTTAAACAAAAATTGCTGTGGTAAATAGTACCTTTCTCCCTCAACTTCAATAATCAACTTATCAAAATATATACTCGTTTCGGTAGATAGTTTTCCCAATACCTGCTGCAAATCTTTTAAATTTGGTAAATGCCTATCAAAAATTTTGTAATCCTTGTCTTTTTCAGCAATAACGACTCGTAGTTTTTGAATGCGCAATTGCTTATCAACATGCGTTAATTGTAGCCCTGTTTTAAAATTTTCTAAGAAGGTACGTAAATCGTAATTATCGCTGGAAGGATTAGCCACTAAATCGCCCCATTTAAGTGTCAATTCTTTTGGTTGATAATCGACATATTCTGGCAAATAAAGGAGTTTATCATCTGCCACCGCCTCTTTGTTAGTTTTGAAAAAAGGAGAGGGAATTGCTCTATGTGATTTATCAAATACGGGGTCAGCATTTGTAGGCTTGCCTACAATTGATCTAGTTGTTGTTTTAAAATTAGAAATATGTACAATCTCGTACTTATTGGGATTGCGGTACATCTTTACAATGGATTTATTTTCGGCTAAGGTGGTATCTATTTTTAGGATCGTTTTGGCTTCGTCGGGGATGATGACTTGGAAATTAAAAAGATCTTGTTCTTTGTTAGTCACCTGGATTGGAGAATGATATTTTCCATTCTCCACTTGAATAAATCCTGCAAAATCAAACCCATTAATATAAAAAGAAAAACTTGCTTGCTCGTCCAATAAACTCATTAGATGAACGACATCAATTTGGTCGGAAATAGTTTTCCCATTACCATCCAGCAAAATTTTTGATGGAAGGTTCGCTTCAAAATTTTGATAAGTTGTAGTATTTTTACCCTTTGGAATTGATTGTCCTATATTTAGCATTATCTCTTGAATGCCTTCAGCTATTTGACCATCCTCCAATACAGTAATGGGTTGATTTAAGGCAGCCTGTAAATCATTTAATTGTACTGATTCAAAACTAAAATTGGTATTAAAATCATTTTTTCTAAGTTCAATCGGAAATTCAATCCCCCCCCATTTAAACCTAAATTTACCATTAGGATTTGGGCGTTTGGCTTTTGGGTCAATCAAACGAAGTTGAAATTTATAACGTTGCCCTTCCTTTTCAATTTGTAAATCATCTCCACTCACTAAAGTACCCGCTACTAACTTGTCCTTAAATGCTTTGATGCATTCATTATCTTTGAATATTGCAGGTTCATTCGTATTGCTAATGATAGCACATGGAACAAGATTAGATTCACCAATAACATAACTATATAAGGAAAAAGAAACTTCCTCAAACAAGCCTCCAACTTTCAATGCAGCAATTGGTTCTTGCTGATATGAAGCTAAGAACTGGTTAATTGGCACATCAACAATCGGGATGGGTTGACCATTTTGTTTGTTCAATGCCAATTCTAGTTCCCCCCAATATAGAATATGTTTATCAGCATCTTTGAATATATTTTGAGCCAATGCTGCTATGTCTTTTTCTAAATCATTTTCCTGTTTAAAGGGTTGTTCAATTTCAAAAACAGTCGTTTCTGTAATATCTCCAATAACTGTATTCATCTCGGCTAAACCTTTATTGACGGCTGGAATCTCTTCCAATAAATTAAAAGAAAACAAGCCCATCAGTCCCATTAATAAAGGGAAAATTAGGATATATTTAATAGCAAATACTTTCCGAGAAGGTTGTTGTAGCATCATTTGTAATCGCTTTTTGGTCATCGCATAAAAGGTGTTGGTCAAAGGAGTTGCTACTTGTTTTTTATGCTGATTGACCAATAAAGTAGCATATTCTCCCACATTGGATTTTTGTTGAATGACATATTGGTCAGCAATAAATTCATGGGTGGCTTTCAACGCATTTCTAAACCAATAAATCAAGGGATTAAACCACTTAATAATCACACAAATT
>CAYPZN010000145.1:0-3380 GCA_964415335.1 uncultured Crocinitomix sp. | reverse complement strand
TCGGCTCTGTGTTAATCCGAAAAGTTAGTGTTTATTTACACGCTACGTTTCATACACAAGACCGTTACACTACGTTTGAAAAAAACACTCGAAATAAAGATTGACGAATATGAAAATCCGATTAAAGAATTAATTGGGAAGTCGATTACGGGCGTGAATTATTACGAAATAGATTATGGAGAACCAACGTGGAATGAAACCGAATATCACTCGTTGGATTATGGAATTGAATTGGTCACCTCTGACAAATTGAAATTCTATTTTGTTTGGGGAAATGAATACACCCAATACAATGTCAAATTTCGTAATGGAAATATATTGACTGAATTCAGTACCGAAAATGGAGCTAAAAAATATAATGCAAATAGTAACCAAAAATGGACTGAATTAATCGGAATAAGAATCAGCAGAATTGAAAGCTGTTGGTCTTATTGGAGTTTGATTAACGAGGACAAACGAAATTACTATCCACAAGATGTTCGAATTGAATTTGAGAATGGAAAAGAAATGTGGATTTCTGCTCTCGAAATTAGAGACGGAAGAATAATCGGAATGCAAGACCATTTGATTATTGTCTTCGATAAAAAAACAGCGGATAAATATAAAATCGGAATAAAAAATCTGGTGTAACAATGATAATCGTTGCACAAGCTTATAATTCTGTTAAAGACAGCGTATTCTATGTCTTTCCGTGAAAGCTTTTTTATATAACTTTATAGGAGTGTGATATTTCAAAGACCTTTAGATCAATCCTAAATAGGTCATAAGAAATGATTTTAAGACAATATTAAATCCCTTCCGGTTTTAACCATTTAGGGACAGCCTGTGGTTTAAAGTTTTCCATTTGTTCCAGTAAAGCAGGAATAGAAGTATCTACCAACAATAGTTCATAGTTTTCTTTTTTAAGAAATCCTTTTTCAACCATGTGCAACAACAGTTTTAAAAGATGGTCATAAAAACCATTGATATTCAACAGCCCAATAGGCTTCCTGTGTAATCCTAACTGACTCCAGGTCATAATTTCAAAAAGTTCTTCCAAGGTTCCAAAACCACCCGGAAGGGTTATAAAACCATCAGACAATTCATGCATTTTAAATTTACGTTCGTGCATGTTTGCCGTTGTGATCAATTCAGAAAGTCCCAAATGAACCACTTCTTTTTTCTTTAAGAATTCAGGAATGACACCTATAACTTTTCCATGATGTTCTAAAACACCTGCTGCCACTTTACCCATAATCCCAATCTTAGCCGCTCCATAGACGAGACTGATATCACGTTCTGCCAATAGCGTTCCCAATTCATATCCCTTTTCAATGATATCTATATCATTGCCCGCACTACTGCCACAAAAAACACAAATGGTATTCATAGTCTTAAGTTTTTAGTCTCTAGCACTTAGCTCTTAACATTTAGCTATTTGCGCTTAGTGGTTAGAATCAGTTTTAACGCACCACTCTTAATTCTGAACTCTTAATTAGTGGTCTTTAGTTTTTAGATAATAATCATATTAATTTAGAAAATTTTCATAAAAAGTCCTGATTCCTGATTCCTGATTCAAAATTCATCATTCATCATTCGTCATTCGTCATTCGTCATTCAAAATTCGTCATTCCTTAACTCCTTTAACCATACGATCATTTCCAAAAATATCTTGTTGAAGAACTACTTGCACAAATCCCAAATCTTCCATTAATTGTACGGTTGGATCTCCTAAATATTGATTGATTTCAAAATAAAGCTGTCCTCCTTTTTTTAAATTATGCCATGCAAACTGTCCAATCTTTCGATAAAATAACAAAGCGTCATCGTCTTCAACAAATAAAGCCTGATGTGGTTCATAGTTCAGGACATTGGGTTTCATTTGATCTTTCTCTTGTATTCTCACATAAGGAGGATTTGATACAATAATATCCAACTCTTCGTTTCTGGATGATGTTTTTAATATATCTACTTTTTTAAAATCAATGTTTACTGTATTACGCTTTGCATTTTCTATCGCCACGTCCAATGCTTCTTGAGCGATATCAAAAGCCTGAACTCGAGCCTCAGGCAAGTGTGTAGCGAGCGAGATGGCAATACAACCAGAACCTGTCCCAATATCTAAAACTGAAAGTCCTGAAACAGTCTGATTATCCTGTAAAACCCAAGCGACCAATTCTTCGGTTTCAGGTCGTGGAATCAAGGTAGCTGTTGTCACTTTAAATGAAAGACCATAGAAGTCTGTTTCTCCCAAAATATATTGAATGGGCTCCTGTTGTTCTAGACGTTTCATAACTTCTGTCAAGGATGTAAATAGTGATTCCGGAAGTTCATCCTCACCTTGAATAACCAGTTGCGCCGGAGTATAATTAGTATATTTTCCAAAAGCGAACTTTTCGAAACTACGTATTTCTCCTTCCGGATAAAATTTCAGTAAACGTTCCTTAAAGTTTTTTCTGAATTGAGCAATGGTCATCTACAAATCAATTAACATATGCGTCTGACAAAAAAAATGTCCTGTATCTCCCATAGGTCCATCAATATAGCGAAAGCCCATACGTTCGTACAGCTGTCTCGCATTTTTCATAAAGGGCATGGTTTCTAAATAACATTGTTCATATCCAAGTGCACGCGCATTATCCAGACATTTGGTTAATAAAGTTCTTCCCAAGCCTAAACCTCTGGTTGATTTTAGAAAGTACATTTTTTGTAGTTCGCAGACATTTCCATCATAATTAGCCAAAGGTGCAATGCCACCTCCTCCTAATACAACACCATCTTCTTCAACAATATAATACATAGATCGGGGGCGATTGTAGGTTTCAAACATCATATCCAGTTCGGTATCTGTATAGGTTGAACCCTCCTTAGTCACTCCAAATTCAATCAACACTTCACGTATAACTTTGGCGATGTCTGGATTATCTTTAAGAACGATAGGTCTGATGATGGGTTTGCGCATCGATATGTATAGTTCTATTTTTGTAAGGTGAAGATACACGAAACTTATATAACGCGTTGTATTCAACTTGCTAAAAATGGTCGGGTTGCCGCTAGTCCTAATCCTTCAGTTGGTGCTGTACTGGTTTATGATCATAAAATCATTGGAGAAGGATATACCAGTCCTTATGGCGGACCTCATGCTGAGGTCAATGCCATTGCAGCTGTTAAAGATCCTTCATTACTCGAAAAAGCTACACTATATGTAAGTTTAGAGCCCTGTAGTCACTATGGAAAAACACCTCCCTGTGCTGATCTAATTGCGGCCAAAAACATAAAAAAAGTGGTGATTGGCACTTTGGATCCACATCATAAAGTGGCAGGTAATGGTGTAAAAAAATTAAAGTCACAAATGCAAAAATTGCGAGTAATAAACAATATGAATAAAAAAGAATTAAAGG
>CAYPZN010000144.1:0-3387 GCA_964415335.1 uncultured Crocinitomix sp. | reverse complement strand
AATTTAAACTATCTCAAACAACATATTTAGCTTTACCTTATTTCAGTAGAGCCATCCAATTCTTCAAAATTTCGTTCTCTTGTTGGGTAGTAATAAAATTGTTCATTTTCCTTAAAACGATAAAATTCCATGGTATATGGTAGAAAACGAACAATTGAATAAGGAACACCCTCTTGGTTGTGTTATTTAGTTGTATTTGAGATGGCAAATTCGGAATGTTCAATAAAGGAATTGGTTCACGGCGGGAAATGCCTATTTTCTCAATTTTGCATTTCCCACTATCATTGTTACAATGAACACTAGAGATTAGATTAGGAGAGGATTTAGTAAATTCTATCCTCAGAATTTCAGATTTTACTTTTCTGTTAACTATTAAACTATCAAAATTCAAAGAAGTTAATTCTTGTTTTCTAAAATTGTCGTAGGAAAGATCAATTACAGATGTTGAAAAATGAGTGCTAGTGGAAGTATATTTGTTAATTTTTTCCTTTGTCAATATTTCTTTATAGGTAGTCGCAAAAAAATCATTTCGAAATTTTCTTATTAAAAAAGTAAAATTGGAGGGGGAAATTTGTTGTTTTTGTCTTGCAGATTCTACTTGAATTAAATTTTGCTCTTTAACAAATGAACAAACATCATCACATTGGACTTCTTTTGGGTAAATATGATGTATCATGGAATGTATACCACTAACAGTTATATTATTATCTGTCTGACGCTCTATATATCCCAAAACATCTTTATTAAGAAAATACTCATCTCCAAAACACTTTTCCCATGGATCACTAATCAAGAAGAAATCCTCTTCATTAAATAAATCCTCTTCATAACCTTTAGCTACCACAGCATGACTAGTCCATAATTTGTTATTTCCATTCGAGATATCAGCATCATAAATTAAAATTACGGGTCTACAATTTTCTATCTCATTTTTAAAAACTTCCCATGATAATAGATTATAATCCTCCATAGAATAATAGCCCAATCTGGATAGAATAAAATCAAAGTTACTTTGATTTTGACTGTCTTCAATGTCTTCAAGGCTATTAAATTCTAAAGTATAAAGATACTCATCTATAACCGAATAATCTGAAGGACAGCTAGTTTGTAAATTACAAAAATCAGAGAGGGTGTTACTCAAAGTACCATTACCGTGAAGGTTGTAACGATGTAAATTGACTAGATCACATTGACTCATTGACTTACCACCATAAAAATCGTTTACCATTTTTATACTAGAAGCCCAACACCATACATCTGTTATCTGAGGAGTATTTACAATGGATAGATCATTGTTACATTTTAAACCAAATGAATAGTATAAACTAAACCCAAGAATTATAAATATACGATAAATGTATTTTTTCATATCAACCGATTTTTAATTCCAATAATAACCGCCTCCGTCATACAATTGACATGCAGCTTTTTATAAATATTTTTAACATGATAATGGACAGCATCATATTTCTTCCCTAATCGATCAGCGATCATTTTATAACTAGGTCCATCCTCTGCCATGCATTGTAAAATTTCTAGTTCTGACTTTGTAAGGTTCACATATTCTACTTGCTCCGTTACCAATTTACTTTGAAATAAAGAAATTACTTTAGAAGCAATTGAAGGTGAAAAATACCCTCCTCCATTATGCACATCCACAATGGCTTGTTCATAAGTAGCCAATCCAGTAGATTTAATCACATACCCAGAAGCACCTGCACAAAGCGAAACAAAAATTCGATGACTATCATCAAAGACCGTTTGCATTAATATTTTTATCTGAGGCTTTTTAGCTTTAATTTGTTGCAAGGCTTCTATGCCAGATATGCCAGGCATTTCAATATCCATCAACACTACATCAGGGCTATGTTGTTCAATTCTTTTTAAGGCATCTTTTGCATGCTCATACACCGCAGTTAAAAAAATTTGTCTGGAGTCTTCAAAATATAATTTTAAGGACTCTTGGTATTTTTTATTATCCTCAAAGAGCAGGATACGAATTTTCTTTTCCATGCTATTGTTTTCTATGCAAATTTAGAAGTTTTCAGGTCTCTGAGTAACTCCCAATTTTGGTAGGCTTGGGGATCTTTTTAAGCTAAACTGAAAATACGGATGTTAATAGTAGTCCCTACACCTTTTGTAGATTGAAGTCCTACTTCCATAAAATTAGTTTTAGCACGTTGTTGAAAATTTCTTAACCCATTGCCGTTAGAGCTTAATGATTCTGGATCAAATCCAATCCCATCGTCTGTTAATTGGATCGTCAAATTTTTTTGTTGATTGGAGATATTGATAGTGGCTTGAGATGCTTGAGAATGCTTCACTATATTATGAATGCTTTCTTTAAACACCATAAATAAGTTATGTCGTTGCTGCATATCAAATTGTAATTGAGCAGATGCTTGATAATTATTTTGGAATTGTACTTGTATATTTTTAGACGCTAAAATGGAAAGGCTTAAAGTTTTCATTTTGTCAATTAATTCCTCTACAGAATCATTCATAGGGTTAATCGCCCATACCGTATCTTGTAATTTAGTAAGCGTTTCATCAGAATAATTTTCTATTTTTTGTATTAGATTAAATTGCTTTTCTTGACTATTAGAACCAGATCTAAGCCTTAAAATTTCTGTGAAATTTTTAATTGCACTTAAGTTCACACCAATATCATCATGCAAATCACTGGCAATTTGATTTCTTACTGTTTCAACTCTGAGGTTACGTCTAGAACGATCTAGGGAAACGAAATAAGCGAGTGTAAAAGGAATCAATAACAAACAGAAGGTTAATAGAGGGGAAAACCACCACTGGTCTTGAATAGGTTTTGCCATAAGAAGATTGGCAGCATGCAAAACTTCTAATGATAAGGTATCAGAGAAGATCTCATTCTTCACATATAACTGATGCAGTCCTTTTGGTAAATTGGTATACCTGATTTGTTGGTTTTCAGATATATTCCAATCTTCATCAAAGCAACTCAATCTGTATTGAATTGGGGATTTCTCCTTAAAATCATCAAAAAAAATTTCCAACTCTCTTACTTCTTCAAAAGAAAGATTAATCAACGGATTATTTGCAATTGCAAGTCCTTGTGTATAGTATAGGGAATCATTACATACAACACGATGTACTGTTAAGAATGGAGTAGCTTGTAATAAATGTAAAGAAAAAAGGATAGTTAGATTAAGCACCAATAATGGCTTAACTATTACACCAATAGGAAGTGTCAGATTGTTAGTATTTGGTAAAGGGTACATGTTACAGATTTAGTCTTAAATGGGTTATTGACCCAACTATGTTATAAGTTAGAACATTATGTGATTTTTACTGAGTTAGGCAGGTGATTACAAAAAGGATACAATGAAGGTAAGTATTGATTGTCGAATT
>CAYPZN010000143.1:0-3595 GCA_964415335.1 uncultured Crocinitomix sp. | reverse complement strand
TTTATCTAAAGTAGATACAGAAAAATTAAAAGAATCTAAAGCGACATTTGTTTTCGGACAAATGAATGAGCCTCCAGGAGCAAGAGCAAGAGTTGCTTTGTCTGGATTAACATTAGCTGAATATTATAGAGATGGTGAAGGAGAAGGAAAAGGAAAAGGAGCAGACATTCTTTTCTTTGTTGATAATATCTTCCGATTTACACAAGCAGGTTCTGAAGTTTCTGCTTTACTTGGACGTATGCCTTCGGCGGTTGGTTATCAACCAACATTAGCAACGGAAATGGGAGCAATGCAAGAGCGTATTACTTCAACAACTAATGGATCAATTACTTCTGTACAGGCTGTATATGTTCCTGCGGATGACTTGACGGATCCGGCTCCAGCAACAACGTTTGCTCACTTGGATGCAACAACTGTACTTTCCAGAAAAATTGCTGAGTTAGGAATTTATCCTGCGGTAGATCCATTGGATTCTACTTCAAGAATTTTAACTCCAGAAATTGTTGGAGAAGAGCATTATTCTTGTGCACAAAGAGTTAAGTTGACACTTCAACGTTATAAAGAATTGCAAGATATTATTGCAATCTTAGGAATGGATGAATTATCTGAAGAAGATAAGTTGATTGTACACCGTGCAAGAAGAGTTCAACGTTTCTTATCTCAACCGTTCCACGTAGCTGAGCAGTTTACAGGTTTACAAGGAGTATTGGTTGATATTAAAGAAACAATCAAAGCTTTTAACATGATTATGGACGGAGAAGTAGATCAATATCCAGAAGCAGCCTTTAACTTAAAAGGAGGTATTCAAGATGTGATTGAAGCTGGGGAGAAAATGATTGCGAGTAACTAAAAAATAGTATAAATGTTATTAGAAGTTATAACGCCTGACGAAACGTTATTCAAAGGAAATGTTTCTCATGTTGTATTACCAGGATTAGATGGTTCTTTTGGTGTTCTTAATAATCACGCACCAATGATTTCTGCTTTAGTTCAAGGAACAGTGAAAGTAGATCAGATGGTTGCAGAAAACTCGAATGAAGAATACGAAGGGAAATACAACGAAGAATTCAAAAACAATGACAATTTCACTTTTGAAATTAAAGGTGGAGTAATTGAAGTAAAGGAAAATAAAATTATTGTCCTAGCTGAATAAGTCATTATTAAATAAATTTAAAAGAGGGATCTTCTTACTAGTTGATCCCTCTTTTTGTAAATAAATACAATGTTCTACTTTTGGTGGTAAACTTTAGAATCGCCTAGTAACCAAATAGGTTATAGCCTTTTACTGTTAACCTTTGTTAATAAAACAATTTAATCAAGATAATCACGTTTAGAATTTGTGTATTTGTAAAAAAAATGGTGCAAATTTGTTCTGCTAGTTAAAAATGGACTTTAAAGAAAAATTAGATAAAGACAATGTTCCACAACATGTTGCCATCATCATGGATGGGAATGGACGCTGGGCAAAAGAAAAAGGACAAATGCGTTTGGTTGGACACGCTACTGGCGTAGAATCTGTACGTGAAGCACTGACAGCAGCAAGTGAAATAGACGTCAAATACTTAACCTTGTATGCTTTTTCAACCGAAAATTGGAACCGACCTAAAGAAGAAGTTGATGGATTGATGGATTTATTGGTCAATACAATTTCAAATGAAATCGAGGCATTAAATAATAATGACGTAAGATTGTTAACTATTGGGAATACGAATGATTTACCTGATAGCTGTAGAAACGAATTGCTGAATGCAATTAAACGAACAGAAAACAACAAAGGAACTATTCTAATCTTAGCGTTAAACTATAGTTCAAAATTAGAGATTAAACAAGCAATAAAAGGAATTGCTGAAAAGTATAAAAAAGGACAAATCGAGTTGGATGATATTAATGATGATATGATTCATCAACACCTTTACACGGCTGGAATACCAGATCCAGAGTTAATGATTAGAACGAGTGGAGAGATTCGGATAAGTAATTTTCTTTTGTGGCAATTGGCGTATAGTGAACTTCATTTTACACCCGTATTTTGGCCAGATTTTAAAAAAGAAGACTTTTATCGTGCAGTATATGAATACCAAAATCGAGAGAGGCGGTTTGGTCTCATAGGAGAACAATTGAACGAATTAAAGAAAGATGTATAAAAGATTAGCGCTATTCGCAATTCTGTTAATCGCAGGTTTTGCAAGATCCCAAGGGGAAATTAATGTTGTAGGAGGAGATGACTCTTTTCTTAAGCCAAAAAAATATACAATCGCATCTACTCAAATAGTTGGTGTTCCTAATTTAGATGCAGATGCAATCCGATTAGTTTCAGGATTAACCGTAGGAAAAGAAATTACAATCCCGGGACAAGACGTCTCAAAAGCAATTCAAGTCTTGTGGAATCAAGACTTATTTTCTGATGTGCAAATTAGTTACGATCGAATTATTGGAGACGATATCTTTTTAACCATTTCCTTGAAGGATCGTCCAAAACTGACACGGTATAGGTTTAGTAATAATGTTCGTAAAAGTGAACAAGATGATTTAAGAGATATTCTTGGTTTGTATACAGGAAAATCAATTACAGAATCATTGATTACCAATTCCCGGAATTATATTAAAGGATACTATAGCGATAAAGGCTTCTTACGTGCAAAAGTGGATATTGTACAAATTCCAGATACTTCATCCTATAACTCAAAAGAGTTTTTTATTAAAATTGATAAAAAACAAAAAGTAAAAATTGCACACATTAACGTTTACGATAATGAGGTTGCGAGTGAAGAAGGTGATAATAAGATTGAGCAAATTAAATTAAAAGTAACCTATTCTGACAATGGTATTCGTCGTGGAATGAAAGACACAAAACAGAAAGGGATTTTACGAATATTTAAACGTTCTAAATTCAATAGGACAGCTTATGAAAGAGACAAGGCAATTATTATAGAGAAATACAACGCAATTGGTCTTCGAGATGCAGTTATTGCAAAAGATTCCGTTTATGATATTGACGAAGAGTCTATGGGAATTGATATTTATATTGATAAAGGAAATAAATATTACTTTGGAGACATCTCATGGGTAGGAAATTCTAAATACCGAGACGGACAATTAGATACGTTAATGGGAATTGATAATGGAGATGTTTATAATAGCGCTCTATTAGAACAACGACTTTATGCTAGTCAAGATGGACGTGATATATCATCACTTTATCAAGATAGAGGACATTTGTTTTTTAATGTTACTCCCGTAGAAATTAATATTACAGAAGATAATCGAATTAACTATGAAATGCGAATTTCGGAAGGGAAAGAGGCAAGAATCCGTAACATTATTATTAAGGGTAATACAAAAACAAATGATCATGTAATACTTCGAGAAATTAGAACAAAACCAGGTGATTTATTCAATCGAAATGATATTATTAGAACGCAAAGAGAGTTAGCTAATTTAGGTTATTTTGATGCCGAGCAATTTGGAATAAACCCTATTCCTAATCCAGCGGACGGAACTGTAGATATTGAATATACAGTGGTAGAAAAATCATCTGACCAAATAGAACTTTCTGGTGGTTTTGGTGGAGGCCGTTTAATCGGAACACTTGGAT
>CAYPZN010000142.1:0-3631 GCA_964415335.1 uncultured Crocinitomix sp. | reverse complement strand
AAATAACAATTAACTATATTTAATCACTGTTTGAAAAAGGGTAAGGCTACAAAAAGGGTAAGGCTACATTAGCAGAAAAAGATAAAGATTTAGGTCTCTTTTTTATCATTGAAGAAGATGGAAAAACTGAATTGAAAGAAACTGTAATTGAAATATTAGATCCTATGAATGGGTTTTAGCTCATTTAATAGTATTAATACAATCGTCGCATAATATACCAGTACTCTTATCAATAGTCTTTATTGATTCATTCGCATCATTCATGAGACATTTACTGTTAGGGCAATGAAATAGACCTAAAACGTGTCCTACTTCATGACAAGCGATACGCGTTAGCCTTTTATTAAATTTTGATTTTGAACTGTGTAAGCGATTGGAAGAAACCACACACACCTCTCCTCCAACGGTTCCCAATCCAAAAATTCCGAAATCCTTATATTTCCAATTTGGATTTTTAATTTCTCTTGTTCCTTTTTTATATTTTGTAATTGAAATGTCTTTATTTGTCAATCCCAATGTAATATCTATAGAATCGGGCTGAATTTGCTTTAGCCAATAAAGTAAAGAATCTGCCCTATACCTTGGCGATCGAATTGTTGTAAAGGCCATTTTTGGTAAGTCGATTTTAGGTAAAACAACTGTTTCAAAACTGTACATAGTTTCAATCGCTTTCTTAACAGAATCAATTTCTTTCTGATCGATATCTTCGAAAGGTTGAATTCCTATTTTTGGAGAACTGTTTAAAGCTTGATTAAGTTTTGTTGGAAAAAGAACCCAAATCAAAACGCCAAATATAGCTATGAAAAGAAGTGAAATTAGTAGTTTTCTCATTCTAAATTAGAATCTGCTGGTTCTTTTAACTCTTTAGGCAGATTATAGGGGTCTAATTTATAATAAGGAAATAGTTTTTTTTCGGTTTCTTCATTTTCTCCTTTATCATTTTTTATATTTCTGATATAATCCACAGTAATATAATAACACTTCTCGCAATTGTTACAACCAGCTAATTCTATTTTTAAATAATTCCCAATTCCACTAATTGCATCTGTCAGTTCTAAAAGTACATTTAGTCTATTTTGATTGACTAAATCTTCAATTTTCTCTTTGGTGAAATTTTGATTTGTTGACTTTAACAATGTATTTCGAGTTTCAGTCCATTTTCCGCAATCTTCGCAAAACACTTCTGCGTCTTTCCCTCCCATTAAAACCATTAATATTGGCCCAATCAATAAGACTAATGCCTCTATGATCCAAAAGAAATAGAGTACTCCTCCTGAAAATTCTGTTGACCTTCTAAAACTTCTACCAATTGAAAGTGATTGTCCGGAAAGAATATCAATTCCGTGCCAAAATTCGTTTAAAGCAGTTAAAAGACTTCGATCGAATACAAATGAAATATAACTGACCCAAACAACTGAGAGTCCAAACAATGAAATAGCAGTCGCAATAATAATAGAAACGATATAATTCCTGTTTTTCCCTAAATTATTCACTAACGATATGAATAGCATAGCAAGGAATACATAGGCAATTGTAACCAAAAAATTAACGTAAATAAAGGGATTCAAATTTATGACAAAAGCATAACCATAGGCTAGAAAACCAACTAAAGAAGCCATTATAATGATCCAAATAAATGTTAGCAAATAATTAACCTTTCCTGATGCCTTATAGTATCCCATTTTAATTCATTTCTACCGCTTGTAACGTATTCATCAATAGAGAAGCAATTGTCATAGGCCCTACTCCTCCAGGAACTGGTGTTATATATGAACATTTTGGTGCAACTTCATCAAACTTAACATCTCCTAATAAACGAAATCCTGATTTTTTTGAAGAATCATCTACCCTCGTAATTCCAACATCAACGACAACGACACCATCTTTAACCATATCTGCTGTTAAAAATTCGGTTTTACCTAAAGCAACAATAATAATGTCTGCTTTTTTTGTTATTTCTTTCAAATTTTTTGTTCGAGAATGCGTCAATGTTACGGTACAGTTTCCAACTTTACTATTTCTTGCCATTAAAATACTCATTGGTGATCCAACGATATGACTTCTTCCAATTACAGCACAATCTTTTCCAGAAGTTTCTATGTTATACCTGTCCAATAATTGAACAATTCCATATGGAGTTGCAGGCAAAAAACTTGGTAAATCTAGCACCATTCTTCCCAGACTCTCAGGATGAAAACCATCCACATCTTTCAAAGGAGAAATAGCCAAGGTAACTTTATGTTCATCTATATGATTAGGCAATGGTAATTGCACAATAAACCCATCAATATTTTTATCATTATTAAGCGTTTCTATTTTATCTAGTAGTGCCTGTTCTGTAACATCTTCTGGTAATTCTACCAAAGTAGAATCAAACCCTACTTTTTCACATGCCTTAACTTTTGCATTTACATATGTAACACTTGCTCCATTAGCTCCCACAATAACTGCAGCTAAATGAGGTGTTTTTTTTCCTTGTTTTTTAAGTTCAATTACTTTCGCAGCAATTTCTTCTTTAATGTCATTTGAGGTTTTTTTTCCGTCTAATAGAATCATTCTGTATAATAATTTTAAGGGTAACACTCAAATTTAACAAAAAAAATAGGTTTAAATAATTGAAGAAGGAAAATCCCAAAAACCTTAATGTTTTAACGCCTTCTTAACATCTTCGTTAGTAACTTCTCCACCATTATTTCCCCATGCGTTTAAAATGTAATTTACAACGTCTTTAACTTCTTCATCAGAAAGACCTTGTGGAGACATAATGGAATTGTAAGTTATTCCGTTAACAACAATTTCTCCATCCATTCCGTTTGCTGCGATTTGAATTGCCCTGGGTTTATCTTCTAATAAATAATCAGATTGAGCCAATGGTGGAAAAGCACCTTCAACTCCCACACCACTTTCTTGATGACATAGGACACATGATTTATCATAAACTTTGAGGCCAGCATCATATTTACCTGGAATTAATGCTTCTAAAAACTCTCTTTTCTCATCTTTAATACTATTATCTAGATGACAAGAAAATAAAACGAAAGGAAGAAATATAATAATGAGTTGCTTCATTTTGGAATTACCTATTGTTCGGTATAATAATTTCCATCCAAAATAATATATCGAGCACCTTCTGGAACAGTATCATGAAAATTTATTTTTTCATCAAATGCCGTTTTTGGAAATTGATCAACATCATATGCCTGTCCATTGAAAGCAACTTTACCAAAAGAAATTCGATTATTGTCTAAAAACCATTCTCGCATTTTGGTAGTAAGGCTTTTTTTCCCATCAACGAACCATTCCATATAACCTGTACCATCAGGACTTACAACAACTCTATGTGAATCATCTTCATCAGAAAAGTGAAGCCACTCACCTACCATAGCTTCGGAAGCTTCTAAAACAGGAGTTCTTTCACAGGCAAAAGTTATCAAGAGCAAACAAATTGCAAATATTTTATTCATAGTACTAAGGTATGAATATTACCTTATTTGATTTAAATAAATTTTAATCCTTTTTGCATTTAAATTAAAGTTAATTTATTTGCGAATAAAAAAATAAGTTTATCTTTGCCGTCTCGGATAGTTGGCAGAGTGGTCGAATGCGGTGGTCTTGAAAACCATTGTACCGC
>CAYPZN010000141.1:0-3747 GCA_964415335.1 uncultured Crocinitomix sp. | reverse complement strand
AGTATTTGTCATATGATAAAAACGACGAGTACATTATTTCTGTAAATAACCCATCCGAATCTTCGATTGTAAATTTGAACGTGAGGAATTTAAAAAGAGAATTGGATTTTACCTACTCTTTGCCATGGCCATATGAGAGAATGCCTAAGTTTGGCACAATATGTTCAAAAGGACACAGCATATTTTTAGCTAGTCAGGAAGGAGAAATCTTATACTACGACATTACAAAGTGGTTGATTCCTATAAAATAAAAGAAGCCAAAAGTGTTCTTCTGGTTTTATTTTACAAGATTCGAAAGAAAAAAACAAATAGATGATGAATCAAAAAGATGCCTCTTTAACCTCTAAAGTAGGTTTAAAGAATTTAGTTGCAAAGGGTGAAATTAAAAGTGCAATGGAAATATTACTTGAAAATTCTTCAGTCATTGATAAAGATTTTCAAAATGATTTTATTTTACTATCTGCTCAATTGAATGAACTTGAAGAACAAAATCACTTAGGAGTAATCGATAGAGGAAATTATTCAGAAAGTAGGAATCGAATAACTTATCATTTACTAGGACTGATTGACTCCTTGCCTGAATCTAAAGGTGTTTCTGTCCCTCAAAAAAAAGATACCAAAAAGGGTAAGAAAAGAGGTAAGAACCGTTTTGAAATTGCTTTGGAAGAGGAAATCGAAAGAGTGAAAAATAATAAAAACAGGACTACGCTTAATCTTAATAATCTTAATCTTATTGAAATTCCAAAAGAGATTAATGAATTAGAGCATATTATTACTATTGATTTAAGAGAAAATAAGATTAAGGAAATTAAAAATTTGGATAAATTAAAGAATCTTGAAGAACTTTACTTAAACGATAATAAAATAAGTCGAATTGAAAATTTAGAAAATTTGACAAAACTTAAATCGCTATACTTGAATAAAAACGAAATTTCCGAGATAGACCATTTGGAAAATCTAGGACAATTGGAGGTTCTTAATCTTGCGGATAATAAAATTACGGAAATAAAAAATATTGATTCTTTAAAAAAAATAACTGAATTATATCTTTCAAATAATCCAATAAAAAGAATAGAGCATTTAGAAAATCTTGGGAATTTAACTACGCTATCATTGGATAACTGCGAAATAAGTAAGATTGAAAATTTAGAAAAACTTCCAAAATTAGATTTTCTTTATTTGAGTCATAACAAAATTGAACAAGTGGAGAATCTTTCTGAGCTTGACACATTATCAATAGTAAATCTTGGATACAATAATATTTCTGAAATAAAAAATGTAGAGGGAGAGTCTCTTAATTATCTTGAACAACTCCACTTGAACAACAATGGCCTTACTGTGAATTCAATATCTGAGAACAAACCATTCTTTGATTTTTTAAGAAAAAGAAATACTAACTTCCAACTTTACATTGATAATAATCCCTTCCTCGATGAAATTAAATCTCTAAAGAAATCTGATTACCCTGCGGGAGAAAATCAATATTCTACTTTCCTTAAGGATGAACCTATCATCACTTACAAAGAAAAAACGGTAGAAATAAATCTTCCGCATAAACTTGTCCTCTTAGGAAACTCCAACGCTGGAAAAAGTAGCCTAGTTGATTTTTTAAGAAGGGGAAAACTACAAGATGGTTCTCCTAAAAAAAGTACAGAAGTCCTTGACATCGCAGAATGGAAACCAAAGAACAAACCAAAGTTTTTAATTTATGATTTTGGAGGTCAAGATTATTATCATGCGACTTATCAAATGTTTTTCTCAGAGGATGCCTCCTATATTTTACTATGGTCAAAAGATAGTAACCATAATTTTTTTAATAGGGAAAAAACAGATTTGAGACCAGAAGAATATTACTGTTTTGATGTCAACTATTGGTTGGGAAATATTCAATATTTGAATGAGACGGTAAATTTTAACAAATCAGATAAGCAAAAAAATAAAGGTTGGTATAAGAATCTCATCTTAGTTGAAAATAAAATTGATACAGATTTTGATAATCCAAAAAAATTAAAAGCAGATGAAAGGTTTGGAGAAATTGAACAGTTTAAAATTAGCCTTTGGAAACCAAAGGATGAAGCTATTTTTAAAACAAGAAGAAAGTGGCTTAAAGATTTTCTTCAAAACCTTCATCAAGCCAAATCAGAAGATACTCAGGAAAGAAAGGAAGCCATACAGGATTATTTAAGTGAGTGGAACAATTTGAAAAGAATAAAAAACGAGTGGAGATTTAATGGACTAAAAGAACATTTACAGAAAAAATTTAATAGCTGGAAAAAGTTAGATAAAGATGATGTTTCAAGGATTCTCAATAGATTTAGTGTCAGTGGTTTAGTAATCTGGTATCGTTATGTGGAGAAACTTCAAGACCGAATTTGGGTAGATCCTAATCAACTTCAAACGCCTATTTTGGAATTATTGAATCATAAGGACTTGAAAGATTTTCAAGGAAAAATTCCTATGAAAGATTTTAATAAACTTCCAGCATTTGAACACTATCGCGATTTGTTAATGCAGAAACAAATCATCACTTACGATGAGCACGACCAAATTTATATCGTTCCTCAAAAACTTCAACTTAATCCAGAGGAAGATCCTTTGTATCGAATTGCTATCCAAGGCTTGAAAAGTTCATTTACCATCAAGTTTAAAAACTTCATGCCCCTCGGGATTATGAACCGCTTGATTCATATGTTTGGGAAAATTTCGGATAAAAAATATTATAGTCGATACGAAATGGTTTTTTCTCTTGATCCTGAAAAAGTGAGTAGCAGGATTAGCGATGAAAAAATATTGTTGCAATGTGATATGGAAGCACTTACACTTACCGTCAGTTCCACAAATGATTCGGAAGATTTATGGAAAGAAATTTTTGGACGGATATTGTTGGCATACCATCGCAAGGAAGAACATCCGAATGATATTTCAAGTACAACAATTCAGCAACAGAGTAATATTGAACAAAATTTGAATATCGGCAAACCTCACATTACTTCTACTAAATTGGATTTCGACGAATTAATTCCGAATGATTTGCAAATCTCTTTGGACGATGAATATTTTGTAGGTTATTCAGAAATCAAGAAAGCGGTCAACTCAAATTTAAAAAAGGTTCAAGTTTATAAATCAAAAGAGGACATAAAAGAAGTGAGAGTATATCATTACAGTCCCTTCTTTTCTAAAGAAATAAAAAAGCCTAAAAAAGTATTTATTTCCTACTCACATGATGATTTAGATTATCGGAAGGAATTGCAAAAGTATTTAATTAATATGGAGAGAGAAAACCTCATCGAAGTGTGGCAAGATGGAATGATTCAACCTGGAACTGAATGGGACTTGACCATTAAAGAAAATTTGGAGAAAGCGGATGTTATTATTTTATTGGTTAGTCAAAGTTTTATTGCATCGAATTATATCCATGAAGTAGAGCTAAAAAAAACGATGGAAAAACAATTGAACGGTACTGCTCAATTTTTTCCCATACTCATTAAAAATTGTGATTTCAGGACATGGAAAGCACTGCCCCAAAAAGTGATTGACAACTTAGAAACAGAAGGAATACCTTTAACAAAATTTCAATTTATACCACAAAGTGAAGAGGAACAAAGATTAAAACCAATCAATTCATGGGAACACCCAGAAGATGCTTGGGTAGCAATTAATAATAAACTTAGAGCGTATGTAACTGCATAAATTGATAAGAAAAAGTGGTTTTACTACGAATACAAAATCAATGATGAAGGAACTTTA
>CAYPZN010000140.1:0-3831 GCA_964415335.1 uncultured Crocinitomix sp. | reverse complement strand
GTCCCGCCTAAATAGGCATGTAACTCCTCCTTAATGGATTGGTCGATAAACGGTTGACGGTTTTTGGTGCTGAATACAATATGGACGTAGTTTTTTACTAAGTGGTCTTTCAAGTTAATAATGTCGGGTGAAATGTCGCTCGTAACCGCCAATTTTAATTGGCTGGTTCAACTATAAATAGAATCAGCCAAATGAATTTGGCGATTACGAACAACCCGACATTATTAACTGGATTAACCACTAAGGATTGTGGCATAGTATGTTTTTTGGTTTGTGTGTGTAGTAATAAAATCGTGTAATTTCCTGATGTTTTTTGGTTGCAAGGTCCTAGCTCCGAAGGAGCGAAATATCATAGCCTAGGGTGCCAACCCTAGGAATAAATCACATGCCCAACATCAAAAAGCCCTGAAAGGGCGACATAAATATACTATGTTATTTTTATATGCCGCCCTTTCAGGGCTATGTCATTTTTGACGATAATTATTTGTTATGGGATTTGCATCTCATCATAGGGTTGACACCCCATGCTAACATATATCGCTCCGTTGGAGCTTGGATTGTCTTGCCTTGTAAATAAAATTACGATTCGGATTATCTATCCAACTATCGGAGCATCTACCTTCCAATCTATATTCTTTATTTTTTCAAAATGGCTAATTTTTGGTTAAAGCTAGACACATCAGAGACGTAAAATATATTGAATCGAAGATGCAATCTTCGACTATCGGGTATCTTGTGACTTAAAACATCGGGGATTTTACAGATGAATTTTCTTCTTAGTTTTTAATTCATCAATAGGATACCTTCGGTAAAATCTGCTTTCTCCTATTTCTTCAATCTGGACGGCAATATAAATCTCAAATTCTTTCTTGAAGTCATCATAGCTTAAAACAGGAGTATTATTCAAGCTTTTATGGAAATCTAAAAACAGTTCTCCTAATGCACCTTTGGTGTAAGATGCTCCAAATGTAGCTAATGAAATAGCAATAATTTGTCCGATAGTGGTTAGTCCTGGTACTATGGTGCCAACAATAATTCCCGTTATTACAGATAATCCTTCTCCTATAGCTTTTTTTACGCCGTCTTTCAGACCGGATAGATGCGCTTTAGAAGAAGTATCTCTTTTCAATTCTTGGTCGAGGGTATAAAAATGTAGTAATAGTTTTTGGTAAGCTGTTAATTGAGATTTTAAATAAAAATAATTAATTAAGTCGATTAATTGGTTAGATTTTAATTTGAATTTTTGGATATGTAGACCTAGTTCTGCTTCTTTATCGCTAGCTTTTTTTATTTCTTTATATGGATTTCTTGTATCAAGGTCTTTTTTCAGTTGTTGCTTGTGAATATCTAAATCAGCTTTAGAAATTTCTTCTTGATAGCTAGATAAAATTTCTTCCCATTTTTCTACAACTGGCGACAGATTTGATCGCAGTCTAGCTGATTCCACATCTTGTAAGCTAACTTTGAATAAATCCCAAAAATCTTTTTGGAAATTTGGTTTTTTAATATCTATGGATGTACTAATACCGATTTTAGTGATTTCAGTAATGGTGACTTCAATAGCGTAATGAATCTCTTTATAGTTGATACAATGTCGAAAAGGTTCGTACAAATCTTCGATTTCTAAATCCAATTGTTGTGATGATAATCCATGTAAAAAGCCACTTTGATTATCAAGCAATTCTTCTTTTTGTATTAAAGAAGTAATAAAAATTTGATTTTCCTCACTCTTCCCTAATCTATTATTCAAGTATATGCACATATACAAAGCAGGTAAAAACTCGTTCCGAATCTTTAAAAAGCATTCGAGAGCATCTTCGTCTTCTTCGTCCACTATCAGTAATTGTCCTGCATAATATAGGTTCTGTCTTTGTTGTTTTGTATAACTATTCGTATTAAGCTCTGAGTAACTTTCAGCTATGGGAATTGCTACCTCCAAAATCTCGTCAATCTCTTGTGATTTTCCTGTTTGCTCAAATTCTTTTAAACTTAAAATAAGATAGTAATATATCATTAAATCGTTTGTTCCATTCTTTGCTAGATTATCTAATAAATTTTGAGAAACAATCGGGTCTCCCATAAAGTAGTTGATTATACCGAGCCATTTATTCCATTTCTTAGGCGAATAGGTTATGTTTCGTTTTAAGCCTTGATGAATGATAAATGAGTACAATGCACTACTTTGTTCAAATGATATTTTTATTAAATCTGATTTATCTCTGTAAAAAGATAATTCAATTTGGTTTTGTATAAATCGCATCGCTAAGAATGGATTATTAGAGTGCTTGGAGAAGAAAGGAATAAAGTCGTTATGCCATTTAATTTTTAAAAACATAGATTTTAGAAAATCTATCTTAGCCTTTGACGGAAAATTTGCTCTTAAATAAATCTGCCCTCTAATTAAATAACAAGTATTAATTTTTGAGTTAATTGATATAGCTATATTACAATCATCAATAGCTGCTTGATATTGATTCAATTTTGCCTTAGAGGTACCTCGATTTATAAAAGCACTTGTAAAATTAGGGTCTATTTCAATAGCTTGACTATAATCAGCAATAGCTGCTTGATGTTGATTCAATTTTGCCTTAGAGACACCTCGGTTTGTAAAAGCACCCGTGAAATTAGGGTCAATTTCAATAGCTTGACTATAATCAGCAATAGCTGCTTGATGTTGATTCAATGCTGCTTTAGAGACACCTCGGTTCAGAAAAGCATCCGCAAAGCTAGAGTCAATTTCAATAGCTTGACTATAATCAGCAATAGCTGCTTGATGCTGATTCAATTTTGATTTAACTAAACCTCGTTCCAGAAAAGCCTTTGTATAATGAGGGTTCATTTCGATGGCCTGACTAATATCGACGATAGCTGCTTGATGTTGATTTAATTTTGACTTAGAAACACCTCGGTTTAAAAAGGCAGAGGAGAAATTAGAATCTAACTCAATGGCTTGATTATAATCGGCAATAGCTGCTTGATGCTGATTCAATTTTGCTTTAGCGACACCTCGATTTACAAAAGCATATGAAAGATTAGGGTCTATTTCAATAGCATTACTATAATCGTCAATTGCTGCTTGATGTTGGTTCAAAGATGCTTTAGTAATCCCTCTATAAAAAAAAGCATCCGTACAGTTAGAGTCTAGTTTGATAGCTATAGTGCAATCATCAATAGCTGCTTGATATTGATTTAACCTTACTCTGAGGATACCTCTATTTACAAAAGCATCCAGAAATATAGGATTCATTTTAATAGCTTGACTATAATCATCAATTGCTGCTTGATACTGATACAATACTGCTTTAGCAATACCTCGATTATAAAAAGCCATCGCAAAACTAGGGTCTAATTTAATGGCTTCATTAAAAAAATCTATAGACTCTGCAAACCTACCTTGTATTGATAAATTTACACCTTTTATTAAGTATTCTTTGGCTGTCATTAAATTACATATTTATGAATAATGTAAACAATGTAAACAATGTAAACAAAATATTTAGTTTTGAATAATTATTTTGGAAACGTTGCATTTTAAAATGACCACAAAAAATTGTGTTGAGTTTTTTGTAAAAAACCGAACATCCTCACCAAAGAAATAATATTACCCAGCCTTCCCCTCCAACCCCGCCCGAATCTCCAAATACCGCCCCTTACTAATAGGATAAGGCAAAATAAAAAACACCGACAAAACAAAAAAGCCCAACACAATAGGACCACCCACCCAGCCCAAACTATCAATAGTCGATTGCGCCACATCCGTCATCTTCGCTTGCTTGGGAAAGTCAATCCAAGCCAGTAATAAGCCTGCGATAAAAGTGCCGACGCCGGTGG
>CAYPZN010000139.1:2135-3880 GCA_964415335.1 uncultured Crocinitomix sp. | reverse complement strand
TTTAGCGCGAATGCAACATGGACTTGGCTCATCGACTGTTGTTCAAATAACATCCGGATATAGAACTCAAAGAACGAATGATCGTTTACGCCGCGTATCAGAACGTGCAGCTCGCAAAAGTTTGCATATTCAAGGAATGGCTGCTGATTTTTATGTTCCAGGATATCGTCCTAGTAAATTAGCAAAATTAGCCCGCCAAGTTGAAGCGGGTGGGATTGGTACATATGATCGTGCGCGTTTTGTGCATGTTGATGTTGGTCCTGCACGTCGTTGGCACACGTAATATTACGTTTTGAATAACTTGATAATTAGTTTTTCAATGAAATAACTAATTTAACTTTGCACAACATTTTCTGAGCCAATGGCTGATATATCAAATGCTGCCTTCATAAGCGCTTTTGTGTAATCAGTTTTAGGATTTTCAAAAATTTGTTCCATAGACCCAACTTCAACAATATCACCAGTTCGCATCACGATCACATTATGAGATATCGCACGTACAGTTTTAAGATCATGGCTGATAAACAGATATGCCAAACCATATTTCTTTTGTAAATCACGTAAAAGGTCTATGACCTGACCTTGAACTGTCATATCTAGAGCTGATGTTGGTTCGTCTAATACCAATAGTTTTGGTTTTAAAATAATGGCGCGTGCTATTGCAATACGTTGACGTTGTCCGCCAGAGAATTCATGGGGATATCTATCCATTACATCTGGGTTAAGGCCAACTTCGGTGAGCGCATCAGCAATAATATCTCGTCTTGCGCGTGGATCATTGGTACCATGCACATCAAGTCCTTCACCGATGATTTGTAAGATCGACATGCGCGGGCTTAGTGCGCCAAATGGATCCTGGAAGACCATCTGCATTTGCTGACGGAGCGGGCGCATTTGTTTGTTATTTTTTTCGTCAATCTGAGTACCCTCAAAATGAATAGAACCATCCGATGAGATTAATTTTAAAATTGCTAAAGCCAATGTTGTTTTGCCCGAACCTGACTCACCTACAATCCCAAGTGTTTCACCAGCACGTAGTGTTAGATTACCATCGTTCACAGCTTTGATATGGCTAACGGTTTTGCGCATGAACCCACGTTTTACGGGGAACCAAACTTTTAAGTTTTTGGTTGAAAGAATTTCAGGCGCCTCATCTGCAATAGGATGTGGTCTGCCTGATGGCTCTGCATTTAATAATTTGATCGAATAGGGGTGTTTTGCATTTGTGAATATTTGCTCAGTTTCACCATCTTCAACGATTAAACCAGATTGCATGACACAAACCCGATCAGCAATACGACGTACTACACCAAGGTCATGGGTAATGAACAGCATGGCCATACCCGTTTCAGCTTGGATGTCTTTTAGTAATTCAAGTATTTGTGCTTGAATGGTTACATCAAGTGCGGTTGTTGGCTCATCTGCGATCAGAAGTTTTGGATTGTTTGCCAAAGCCATTGCAATCATTACTCTTTGGCGTTGGCCACCAGATAATTGATGCGGATAGGCACTTAGACGGTTTTCAGCATCACGGAGGCCAACCTTTTTGAGTAAGCTCAGTACATCTTTACGAGCTTCGTCCCCTTTTAATCCGCGGTGCAGTGTTATGCTTTCTGTAATCTGCCGTTCGATCGTGTGAAGCGGATTCAATGATGTCATTGGCTCTTGGAAAATGAAACTAATTTCATTACCACGAATATGTCGCAGATGGTCTTGCGCCGCACCGATCATCTCTGTGCCTTCAT
>CAYPZN010000139.1:0-2124 GCA_964415335.1 uncultured Crocinitomix sp. | reverse complement strand
AGATTTACCAGAGCCAGATTCACCAACCAATGCCAGTGTCTCGCCTGCTTTTAAGTCCAGTGAAACGCCTTTAACAGCAGGTGTTAATTTACCATCGGAACGAAAACTAATTGTAAGATCACGGATAGAAAGAAGATTTGTCATATTATTTATCCGAATGTCTTGCGTGGATCAAAGGCGTCTCTGACAGCCTCAAAGATGAATACGAGCAATGAAAGCATTATCGCGAGCGTGAAGAATGCAGCCAATCCTAACCAATAAGATGAGACATTGTTTTTACCCTGCAAAGCTAATTCGCCCAAAGATGGATAATTGGATTGTAAGCCAAATCCAAGCAAATCTAAGCCTGCTAAGGTGCTGACGTAACTGGTAATAATAAAAGGCAGCATCGTAACGGTCGCAACCATTGCATTTGGCAAAACATGCCTAAACATGATTGAACTGTCTGAAACGCCAAGCGCGCGTGCAGCTTGTACATATTCAAAATTACGGGCACGCAAAAACTCCGCACGAACAACACTTACGAGTGCTGTCCAACCGAAAGTGCATACAATGCCCACAAGTACCCAAAATGTTGGCCCAATAACAGCAGCGATGATCATGATGATGTAAAGCTGTGGTGTGTTGGACCAAATTTCAACGAAACGCTGAAATAGCAAATCAACCCAACCACCAAAATAACCTTGTATAGCGCCAGCCACGATTCCAAGAATTGTAGTAATGATTGTAACAATCATTGCAAACAAAACGGTGAGGCGGAAACCATAAATAACCCGTGCAGCGACATCGCGTGCCGTATCATCTGTGCCTAAAAAGTTTTGCGTAGAAGGCGGCGAGGGGGCATTATCGATATTATAAACAATAGTATCGTGTGAGTACGGAATAAGCGGCCAGATCATCCAACCTTCTTCCTCTCCCTCGGAAATTTCCTCATCACCGTTTGTTGTGATCAGGTCTTGAACAAATTCATCTGTGTAGTCTGCTTCTGTTTCAAACTCTCCGCCGAAATGTGTTTCAGGGTATGATTGAAATACAGGCATATAATACTCGCCCTGATATTTTACCAAAAGCGGTTTATCGTTTGCAACAAACTCGGCAATCAATGAAATTCCGAATAAAACCATGAAAATAATAAGCGAATAATATCCGCGTTTGTTGGCTTTAAAGTTGCGTAATCGGCGTTGTTGAATTGCGTTAAGGGTTATCATTATCCACGCCCCTCAAAATCAATTCTTGGATCGATCCATGTATAGACCAAGTCGGTTAGTAAATGCATCAAAAGGCCAATTAAGGAAAATATGAACAGTGTACCAAATACAATTGGATAATCACGGTTTACAACTGCTTCGTATCCTAAATATCCGAGACCATCGAGCGAGAAGATAACCTCGATCAGTAATGAACCTGTAAAGAATATGCCGATGAATGCCGCAGGAAACCCCGCGATAACAATCAACATAGCATTCCGGAAAACATGACCATAAAGCACCTTGCGTTCAGAAAGGCCCTTGGCACGCGCAGTGGTGACATATTGCATTTTAATTTGATCAAGAAAGGAGTTCTTGGTCAGTAATGTTAAGGTTGCAAACCCGCTAATTGCCATTGCCAAAACAGGTAATACCATGTGCCAAATATAATCTGTAATTTGATCCCATAAACCAAGATTATCCCATCCTTCGGAGGTGATACCCGTGATCGGAAAATAGGGAAAGAATGCACTGCCCAGTCCAAATACCGTACGTAGTAAAATTGCAAATAAGAACCCTGGTATGGCATAACTGATGATGATACCAAAGGATGTCCAAGCGTCAAATTTTGTACCGTCAGAAACCGCTTTGCGAATGCCAAGAGGTATGGAAATAAGATATGAAATTAACGTTGTCCATAATCCTAATGAAATGGATACGGGCAGTTTATCAAGGATCAAATCTGTGACTTTCTGAGAGCGAAAGAAGCTTTCACCAAAGTCAAATTGCACGTAATTCCACATCATTTGAAAGAACCGGATGTGTGCTGGTTTATCAAAGCCGAATTGTTTTTCAAGGCTTGCGATAAACTCTGGATCAAGTCCTTGCGCGCCGCGGTACTTTGACGATTGCCCGACTGACGCTTGTGAGCCTGCAA
>CAYPZN010000138.1:0-3993 GCA_964415335.1 uncultured Crocinitomix sp. | reverse complement strand
CACGTGGAACATTAGCGTTAAAAGTCCACAAAGATAGTTCTTTTCAAATCTCAAAAGATTCTGGCGCCGCTTAGTTTTGATTAAGATAAAAGTCTTCTTTCTGTCGCATCAATATTCTCTCATCATCAGCTTTATCGCCATAGCCACAATAATGAAGAACTCCATGGGCCATTACTCGTCTCAGTTCATTATCAAAGCTCGTATCAAACTGTATTGCATTTTCAGCAACACGCTCAGTAGAAATATAAATATCTCCGCTAATAACATTTCCATGTGTATAGTCAAAGCTTATAATATCGGTATAGGTGTCATGATTTAAAAAACCAACATTGATCTTATGTAGATAATCATCATCACAAAAAATGTAGTTGACTTCTCCAGAGGTTTTTCCTTCCTTGTCAATAATATTTAAAACCCATGTCTTAATAGAGTCAGATTCCTTTAATTCAAAATCATTTTCGCTATAGAAACTAATCATTGGTTTGTTGGAAATATTCTTGAACCTTTTTCTTGTAGATTTCCTTAAGAGGAAGGGTCTTTCTGTTAAGTATCTCATTGTTATTGAAATACTTACGTGCATTTTCTATATTTGAATTATACGGATTTGCGTATTGTTTTAAATTCGTTCTCGCCTCTCTCTTTTCTTCTTCTCCTTGTTGAAAAGCGGCCTCCTTAAGTTTTAATAATTCATGCTTTAGTTGTGTCATACGCTCCAGCGTCTCATTATTAAATCCTTTCTCCAACAATTGTTGTTCTACCTCTTTCATTTCACGAACTAATTCTTCGGCATTGCCTCCTAAACTGTTCTTCTCAATCTGATCTTGTAATTGCTGTCGAAGACGTTGTTGTTCCTTATAAATTTCATATAACAACCCTTGTTCATATTCATCACTTTCCTGACCTTCTCCTTCACCACCATTTCCATTTCCATCCTGACCACCTTTTCCTTCGCCTTCACCTTGACCTTCTCCCTGTTGTCCATCTCCATTCTGACCTTCCTGTCCTTCGCCTTGGCCTTCTTTTCCTTTGCCTTCTTTTTCTCCTTTTTCGCCTTCTCCTTCACCTTCCTCTTCTCCTTGGCCTTCTTCTCCCTTTTTACTACCCTGCTGCATTTGACTATTTAATTGTTCTTGACTTTGAATGATGTCCGGTAATTGCATGCCTTGTCCCTGACCCTGTCCTTGACCTTGCCCTTGACCCATCATTTGGTTTTGCATTTGATCCAAACTATTGCTTAAGAAATCTGCAAGTTCATTGGCACCTGTAACCACATACTGTTGATTACTCACCCCTTGCAAAATTCTATTTTCAGCCAGGCGTTCTAACGCTTTATCCATATTGAAATCTATATCGGTTAAGGTCTCATTAATGACCTCATTGAGCTCTGGCCTTCTAAGGGATAATGCATATAAACTATCATCTACATGAGTGAAATTTTGTTTTAGTACATTCTGATAGCGTAGTTTCTTAGCAAAATTAGGATTCTTATTATCCATACTTCTAAAGTCCCCCATTAGGTCTTCTTCTTCAAAAGAAAAAATTAATAGATTATCCAAAATCTGTCTGAGCATATCGGCATCTTCCTGCAATGCTTGTTCCCCTGAAGCTTGCATAGCAGATTGCATTTGCTCGCTCAGTTGTTTCATTTTTTGGGCAGCTTTTTTCTGTTGTTTTTGCGCATCACCTTTATCTTGTGGCTCTCCACTTTGTTGTTCTTGCTGTTCCTGCTGCTCTAATTCTTCTGTAGCGCCTTGTTGCTCTTCTTTAATCTCTTGTTCTTTTTTTTCATCTCCAGGAATTTCCATCGGACGTTTTAATTCCTGATTTTCCTTCTCCAATTCTTTAAGTTCTTCCGTAAGTTTTTCAAAAGCTTCGTTAAGTTCTTCCTGAGCTTCTTTATTATTTTCTTCTCCGTCTTTCTTGCTAAGCTCTTCTTGCTTCTCTGCAAGTTTTTCAATTTCTCTTGCAATCTTTTCAGCTTTCTTCTGGACGTAGTATCTTTTGGTTAATTCCAGAATCTGCTCCAGATTCTTTTTATCATTTTTATTTTGTTTGGTGAGATTTTCGAGTTTCTCCGTCAATTCTTCTTTACTTATTTTTTCGCGTAAGCGCTCCAATTCCTCACGAAGCTTTTCATTTTCTTTTAATTTTTCTTCTTGACGTTCTAAACGTTCCGTTAATTCTTCTTTAAATGCATCGTCCTGTGGTTCATCGTTCTGAAACTCTTCCAGATTTTCTTTTAGTTGCTTAGAAAACTGTTCGAGTATTTCTTCCTGCTGCTGTTGTCGCTTTAGGAAATTTTCCAGTTTTTTCTGATCGTTGAAGTTAAGCTGCGCCTTTTCTTTCTGAGTTCTGGATAGTTCTTCCAATTCCTTTTCCTGGTTTTCTATTTTATCCAGTGATTTATCCAATTGTTCAATAGTCTGTTCCTGTTGTTCCAATTGTTGTTGTTCCAACTCGCTGTCTGTTAATTTCAGAAAGCTAAATGCGCTACTTTTTGTGCTTTTATAGTTATGTATCGCATCGTTGTCAAAAACCTCAAAATAGTACTCATAATTACGTCCTTCTTCCAGTTGAATGGTATCAGGAAATGCATAAACAAACTGATCTACATTTCCTTTTGATATTGAAATGTCCTTATACTGTTTATCATTAGATTGTGACGGGTAGTATACCAACCGAAGTTTAGTAAGTCCATAATCATCGCTAATCTTCCCGTTAAAATAGGTTTGTTGATTACTGATACTATCTATTTTTGCCTCCAGATCAATTTCTGGGAATTCATCTTTAATTACTTGCAAATTATAGCTTAGATTCTCGTAATCCTTCAAATTTCTATTACTTGTACTCACTTCATAAGTAGTTGTACTGTAAATGTTTTTGGTAAACTCAAAAGCTTTACCTTCCTCATCTTCTTTTTGACTTTCAAAAGCATAAGTAGTATCTGGAAGAATTAGTGCTACCGCATCGGTTTGCTTTGTATTTAATTTCCAGAAAACTTTAGTTCCTTCAGGGATTACTGCATTCCCGGTATTTTTAACGGTCTCTGTTCTTTTTTGTGTATGGTTGGGGTAATCCAAAACCATTTCAAAATCTACTAATACCGGAACTTCCAGAACTTCCAAAGTATATGGCGCCGAAGTGACTTTATTGGCCTTTAAATAAAAAGAAAGGTCTTCTTTAGGTTGTTCAAAGGTAAAGGTGTATTCACCTGGAGCGACTTGTTGTAAAAAATAAACTTCATTATTAAAATGAATCGCAGCTTCCTCAGGAACTACATCTCCTACGGTGCGTATATTTAATTTAAAATCTTTGTTTTCAATAGCTTTAAGGGCTTCATTGACTACAAAAAAGCTAAACGGCGCAGGTGGTTCATAAGCTTCGTTATAATTAACGACACGCTCATAACTCTTAGCAAAAACAGCATCTTTACCCATATAATTTGCTACCAGAAAAACGATAATCGGAATAGCAGCATACTTGAGGTACTTGATATTTTTCTTAAAATTAATGGCAAGCCTAAAGGGTACGGGTTCTAATCCTGCGCTCTTTTGCTCAATACTTGCCAGCATCAATTCGTCATCCTTTGCGGTATTGTAGAGTTGTAAAGTGTTGATTAACTTATCACTGACTTCTGGAAAGAAATCTCCAATAATCTCAGCTGCTCTACCATAATTTATCCCTTTTGAAAGCTTAAATAGTCGCAATAGTGGAACGACAATAAATTTTCCTAACAAGGCTACTTCGACACCTACAAATAACCAAAACAATACGGCTCGACCGGCAGGGCTTAACCAAAGGAAATATTCAATCAGTAGGGTTATTAAAAAGTATAGTACCCCAAAAGCAAAAAAGAGAATACCTCCTTTTACTAATTCATTAGTATAATATTTTCGGATAAACCGCTCTAATTTCTGCTCAATGTTCTTAAATCGCTCCATTTTTCTATCTATAGCAACCTCTAAACTACAATTTTATTATCTTTTGCAAATA
>CAYPZN010000137.1:0-4050 GCA_964415335.1 uncultured Crocinitomix sp. | reverse complement strand
TTTGATCGAATGTTAAACATGTCAGATTCTCTAATTACAACTGTCTGATAAATGGTAGGAGGTCAATGGAACGACGAAAATTTCTCTACAATATTACAACGGGAAGTGCTGGATTGATTGCATTAAGTACAATGAGCGCTGTTGAAGAAAGACAGAAAATAACAATTCTTCATACAAATGATACACATTCTCATATTGATCCTTTTCCAGAAAATCATAGTAAATATCCAAATCAAGGAGGAGTAGGGCGGAGAAAGAGAATGGTTGATTTAATTCGATCTGAAGAAGAACACGTATTGCTATTGGATGCTGGAGATATTTTTCAAGGAACTCCTTATTTTAATATTCATGGAGGAGAATTAGAATTAAGAGTAATGTCTAAAATTGGTTATGATGCAGCTACAATGGGAAATCATGATTTTGATGCTGGGATTGAAGGATTCAAAAAAGTATTAGGAAATGCCAACTTTCCCTTTTTATGCGGAAATTATGATTTTGAAAATACTGTTTTAAGGGGAGAAACGCAGAAACATACAATTTTTAAGAAAGGTAGAATCAAAATTGGTGTTTTTGGAATTGGTGTTGAATTGGATGGACTTGTAGGCCCGGACTTGTATAAAGAAACACGTTATTTGGATCCTATAGAAAATGCGCAAAAAATAGCAACATATTAAAAAAAGAAGAAAAATGCAATTTGGTTATTTGCCTGTCACATCTAGGGCATAAAGCAAAGTTGAATGATATGTGTGATCCTGTTTTAGCAAAAGAAACCGAAAATATTGATTTAATTATTGGAGGACATACGCACACTTTTCTTAAACAAGCTGAAATGCATAAAAATAAGAATGGAAAAATGGTTTTAATTAACCAGGTTGGTTGGGCTGGATTGATTTTAGGGAGAATAGATTTTTATTTTGATAAAAAAGGAAATCCAGACCTATGGACATCACTGATAATGAATTCGCAATACACTTTATTATAAAATTAAAGTTAAATGTGTGTTTTTTGGCAACCTATGATTAATCAATTCGTTTCAAAGTTTAGAGATAATTATTGTAAAATATTATGAATAAGTTCGGTTTAATAAGATTAACTAGGACATTTATTCTTTTTTTCTTACGCCTAAATTGTTTTATTGGAAATACTCAAAGCTTCTTAAACGATAGTTTTGAGACAACTACAGCTACCGTTGCTTGTAATTATAACCTGAAGTGTAGCTTTTAATGCCATAATGCCTTTGGAGCGGCAAATGAAACAGACATTCTTATTGATGGTTGTTTTACTGCAGGAATTCCAGGTGGTATTAGAGCTATAGGGATTGCTGGAAATAGAGATGAAATATCGTTACCTATTAATTTCCTTTAACAACAGGAGTATCGTATACATTATCATTTTGGACTAGAAGCGATATTAATTTTAGACCAAGAGGAGATTAGGTCCAGTATGCTTAATACACCTACAAAAACTAAGTAGATTTTATAATAAAAAAAACCTTTTTCAAGTTCACTTAAATTTTTTTGAAGTGCTGTAGTTTTTAAATGATTAGCGTATTTTAAAGCAAAATATCCTGTTATACCCAGTAATACCCACACCGAAGCGATAATGATTCCAATTACACCAGTGTTTAACATAAAAATTTTCAAACTTGAAAAATAACCCCCAAAGAATAATAAAGCAATGCCAGCAATAAAAAAAAACAACACTATAAAATGTCATCCAAGATGATGTTTTATTCATCTCATTTAATGCGTTTTGTGTAAGTTCAGATTCCATTCTAAATGTAAGGAGGTTAATTCCGACAATACTACAAACAAAAAAAGAAAAAATGAAGTGAGTTGCTTATAACATCTCAAATTCTTTACCAGGCTTAATTTCCCCCATAACTTTTGAAGTCAGGTTTTTAAAATCGTAAAGATCAGTATCAAACATATGACTGGGTGTAACATGCTTTAAAGCAGTAAACATGATTTCGGATCGGTTATCGTATTTTTCGTCCCATGTAGCAAGCATTTTTTTGACAACTTGGCGTTGTAAGTTTTCTTGTGCTCCACATAAGTTACAAGGAATGATAGGGTAGTTACGATAATTTGCCAATTCAATTATTTGAGATTCTTTAACTAGTGCAAGAGGTCTTAACACAACAAAACGATTATCATTTGTAATGTATTTAGCGGGCATTGTTTCTATTTTTCCAGCAAAGAAAAGGTTAAGGAAAAAGGTTTCCAAAATATCATCTCTATGGTGACCCAAACAAATTTTATTACACCCCAATCGCTCAGCCGCTTCATAAAGTGTACCTCTTCTTAGTCGCGAACAAAGGCTACATGTTGTTTTGCCTTCTGGAACTTTTTCTTTTACAATACTGTAGGTGTCTTTTTCAACAATTTCGAAGTTCACCCCAATTTCGCTCAAATATTTCGGTAAAACTTCTTCAGGATAACCAGGCTGCTTTTGATCAAGGTTTACGGCAATAATTTCAAAATTGAAAACAGAAGCTTTCTGGATTTGCATCAAAATATCCAGCATAGTATAGCTATCTTTTCCTCCAGATAAACAAACCATCAACTTGTCGCCTTCCTGAATCATATCATATTCATTGATAGCGTTCCAAACCGTCTTTTTGATTTTACGATTTAGTTTTTCCTCTGCGGCTTTCTGTAAAGCAATTTGATCTTTATCTATTGTAGTTCCCATTTTTGTATTCTGTCATAAATAACAATGCTTCCGCTTACAGCAACATTTAAGGAAGATTTCCCAGGCAATTGAATCAAGTGATGACACCGATCAACAACATTATGCGGGAGTCCATTGTCTTCCGCTCCGAGAATATAAACACCTCTTTGCGGATGCACAAAGTTAGCGATTGCTGTTGACTTTTTATCCATTTCAACCCCAACAACTTGAGAGGCATAAGGTAATGATTGGTAAAAGTGCTCAAAATCAGTATAACGGTAAAACGGAATTTTAGACCATGTTTTCTGTGTGTCAGATGTTTGGGGCTTGTATTTTCCATCAATGATGAAAATAAATTGTGCCCCCAAAATATATGCAGTTCGCCAAAGTGTACCAATATTATGTTGCGTTTTGGGTTGGTAAATACCTATTCCAAAAAACGACTCATCTTTGACATCCCACTTCTTTTTCATTTGTTAACTATTTCCTTCTCTTTCTTCTTGCGATTGAATTTCCTGACGCTTGTAAGTGGCATAATAATGTCCTTTTAAAGCTAATAATTCGTCATGACTTCCTTCTTCTAATAATCGCCCTTCATGAAAAACAATAATCTTATCAGCATATTTTATACTTGAAATACGGTGACTAATGATAATAGCCGTTTTTTCATTTAAATCATCTTTAATCGATTTCAAAATGTATTCTTCAGTTTCATTATCAACAGCAGATAAGCAATCATCTAAGACTAAAACTTCAGGATTCTTAATTAAGGCTCTAGCAATTGATAAACGTTGTTTTTGACCTCCAGAAAGATTAATACCTCTTTCTCCCAATAGCGTATCATATTTTTCGGGAAACCCCATTATAGTGTCATGAATCCCGGCATTTCTAGCTGCTTCAAAAACAACTTCATCAGAAACATCCGTTGTATTCGCTCCAAAAATGATATTGTTTTTAATTGAATCGGAAAAGAGAAAGTGCTCTTGAGGAACATAGCCAATTGTTTCTCTCCACGTAGTCAAATCAATATCACTCAAGCGATTTCCATCAATTAATATTTCTCCTTTTGTTGGATCTAATAAACGCATTATAAGATAGGCTAAAGAAGATTTTCCAGATCCTGTTTTACCTATAATTCCAAGTGTTTCTCCTTTTTTTAGCGAAAAATTGACACCTTCTAAAGCTTGTACCCCAGAATTTTCATAAATCATATGAATATCCTTAAACACCATTGATTCTTTTAAGCGAACAATTGCTCCATTTTCTGAAGTAACTTCTGGTTCAACATTTAGAAATTCATTAATTCTTTTTTGGGAAGCAGCAGCATGCTGTACAATTGAAGTCACCCAACCGACTGAAGCAAATGGCCAAGTCAAC
>CAYPZN010000136.1:0-4179 GCA_964415335.1 uncultured Crocinitomix sp. | reverse complement strand
CATTGGGAAAGAAAATTGCCCGATTGTAGATACATGGTGGCAAACTGAAACAGGTGGAATCTTAATCTCTCCGCTTCCAAAAATTACCGAAACGATTCCAACATTTGCCACCTTACCTTTACCAGGTATACAACCGGCATTAATGGATGAAAATGGAAATGAAATTGAAGAAGCAGAAGGAGAGGGAAGACTTTGTATAAAGCATCCTTGGCCATCAATGGCGAGAACTATCTGGGGAAATCATCAACGTTATAAAGAAACCTATTTTTCTGCTTTCCAAAACAAGTATTTTACCGGAGATGGAGCATATCGAAATGAAAAAGGTTATTATCGGATTACTGGCCGAGTGGATGACGTAATTATTGTATCTGGACACAATTTAGGTACTGCGCCAATAGAAGACGCTATTAATGAACACAATCAAGTTGCTGAGTCAGCTGTTGTAGGTTTTTCTCATCCAATTAAAGGAAATGCACTCTACGGTTTTGTTACTTTAAAAAATGGTGTCAAAAAAGATAGACTAAAAGAAGAAATTAATCAATTAATTGCCAACCGTGTTGGTGCTATAGCAAAATTAGATAAGATTCAATTTACAAATGGCCTTCCTAAAACAAGATCGGGGAAAATAATGCGGAGAATTTTAAGGAAAATTGCAGAAGGAGAATTTGATCAGTTAGGAGATATCTCAACATTACTTAATCCAGAGGTAGTAGAAGAGATTAAAACAAATGCGCATTAAAGCTCAATGCTTTCAGGGTTTTTTTGCCTTAAAAAACTCCAAGAAAAATAATTCATCAACCGAATATCTGTAAAATAGAAATTCAAAATTTGATCAGCAGTAAATCCATGATTTGCCATGCCAATGGCTCCTTCTTGACATACACCAACACCGTGTCCAAAACCTTTTCCTGTTAAGATGACATTTTCTCCTTCCCTTCTGCACGAAAACCAAGTTGATTTAAGCCTAAATTTTAAACGAATGTCACGCAAAGGGATTCCAAGTTGAGGAATTTGATAAAAAGCCTTTCTTGTGGGTTGTTTGAAGTTATAAAGCAAGGGCCCTAAGACATCATCTGTGATTGGAAAACCAAAATGATTTACGAGATAGTTACGCCATTCTTTTGCATTAATCTTTTTAGTCCAATTGGCTTGCCTTGTTTTAATGCAAAAAGTGTCAATAATACTTTTACAATGCGAAACGGGTTCATTCCAAACGAAATCAGCTTCACTTGTTTGCCCTCCGCAATTTGCGAAGAAAAAGCCTTGAGCAAGACGTAATTTTTCATTCAACATAACAACGCCCTTTGTCAAGCGAACTGCCGTACCAATTTTAGGTGTATAGATAAGCATATTGTGATAAGCCTGACAATGCACCCTGTCACATAAATGAAATCCTTCTTTTCTATGTTTGCTGAGGTGTCCCAATACATAAGTTCTACTCAAAATGGCTTGCACTTTGTAATATTCTATGTGTCGGTGCCCCCCTCCTTCGCTTTCAATAACTCCACCTAAGTAATTCTCCATTTCTACATGATTAATTACTTTGAGAGCCTTTTCGCCTTCTGTAGTAATAAGAAAATTGTTTTTATAGCGTCTTGTTTTTTTTGAAATTGGGGCTAAACATTGAATCTTTAAACTACTATTTTCATTCATTTCTTTGACATAAACACTGTCATAGAGACCGATTGTTTTATCAAATTTTACGACCTTAACCTTACCATTACTACGCTTTAATAAAATGGACTGCCCTTTCCATAAATTCGTAATTTCTACAGTATCTGCCATCAATGAATAATTTCCAGAATGGTGTGATATTTCAACAGTTCCCAAAGTGTAATCACGCATAATACCAATGTCCAATTCTTGAGAATGTAAGTTTATTAGGCTAAAAAAGAACAATATGGATAGGAAATTTTTCATTTAAGGTTGCCCTAATTTTTAACCAATAATGAAGCCACTTTTTCACTTGCGCCACCACCGCCAAGATTATTTTCCATGGTGTCGTATTGCGCTAAAAGCTCTAATCGTTTTGGATTATTATCGGCTTCAAATGACCGTAATTCTTCGATTATCGCTTTAGCTGTTAAATCTTTTTGAATTAATTCTTTTACAACTTCTTTGTCCATAATCAAATTAACCAAAGAGATAAATTTGATTTTGATTAATTGCCTGGCAATCATAACAGAAATAGGACTTCCTTTATAACAAACAACTTGAGGAACCTTAAACAATGCCGTTTCAAGTGTAGCTGTTCCTGAGGTAACCATAGCCATATGTGCATGGTTCAAGATGTCATATGTTTGATTTTCGATAATCTTTATTGGAACCTTATTCGCTAAATTATTATAAAAATCATTTGACATATTTGGGGCACCAGCAATTAAAATTTCCATTTCAGGGAAATGTTTTGCCGCTTCAAGCATTATAGGTAGTTTTCGCTTAATTTCTTGAACTCTACTTCCTGGTAACAACGCCAGTATTTTCTTTCCTGATAATTGATGATTCGATTGAAAATCTTGATATGATATAGCGGCTTTTTTGTAATCGACAATAGCGTCAACTAGCGGATGACCAACATAGTGAACATCAACGTCAAACTTTTTGTAGAAAGCTTTTTCAAAGGGTAAAATACAATACATTTGATCTACAATACGTTTGATTTTGTAGACTCTATTCTGTTTCCATGCCCAAATTTGTGGTGAAATATAATAATGAACAGCAATTCCATTTTTTTTTGCGAAATCGGCTATTCTAAGGTTGAATCCAGGATAATCGATTAAAATTAAAATGTCAGGTTTAAAATTAAGGATGTCTTGTTTACAGAAAGAAATATTGGAAAGGATTGTTTTGAGGTTAGTAATAACCTCAATAAATCCCATAAAAGCTAGGTTTTTGATGTGCTTTACAGGTTTTCCAGCAATCTCACTCATTTTATCTCCTCCCCAAAAGCGTATCTGAGCATCTAAATCTTTTGATTTTAATGCTTTTAATAAATTACTTCCGTGCAAATCACCTGAAGCTTCTCCCGCTATCACGTAGTATTTCAATGTAAAATAAGTTTAATTAACAAAATTACGAGAAATTACTGCTGAGATTTGATTCTAAGAAATTAGAATTAACAAGGTGTTGTGAATACAAGCCTTTTGAATGGTGAAGATTTAGATACTTTTCAATTTAAATTTGTAGTATGAAGTATTTGATGCTATTTGGTTTTGTGGTGCTGTGTTATTCTTCAGGCTTGAGTCAGGATAAAAAAATTGATCAGCTTGAAATACTCTACGATCAAGGTTACTACAATAAGGTTTTGCGAAAATCAGCAAAGCTTATTGCTCATCCTGAGTATGATTATAGTGCATTACCTTCCTTTTATAAAGCACTAAGTTTGTTTCGAATGAGTCAGAATGAAAGTTGGTATTCTAGGCATCAAAATGCAACAGAAGAAGCAATAGCGCTTTATGGTGAATTTCAAGAAAGTGCCAAAGCAGAAGCATATATCGAAGCACATTATCACGAAATTTCGAGCTTAAAAGCATATTTAGTTGACTTAGAAATGCAATTAAAGAAGTTGAGATATAATGAAGCAGTCGAAAAAATTCAAAATTTCAGATTAAACACACTTAAAAATATTCGAGTTCAACCCGATTATAAAAAAGAAACTGAAAAAAAAGAAGACATAGCAAAACAAGAGAACGGTAAAAGTGGAGATAGAGAATTGACTTTTAGAGAAAAATTAGTGGTTTACGCTAAATCATTAATCGGAATAAAATATGTTTGGGCTGGATGCGATAAAAACGGTTTTGATTGCTCTGGGTTTATTGGTTATGTACATAAAAAATACGGAATTGTTATTCCTAGAACCGCTTCTGCGCAAAAGTCAGGATCAAAAAAATTGGCAATTAAAGAAGTTCAAAAAGGGGATTTAGTTTTTTTCGGATCAGGGAATAACATTTCACACGTAGGTCTTGTCGTAACAGATAAAGGAAAGGATATTGCAATGGTACACGCTTCTACGAGTAAAGGGGTCATTGTGACTGAAATTGAAAAATCAACGTATTGGAAGCCTAAATTGAAAGGTGCCGGATCATTTATCTAATCAGAGTGTATTAACGCATACGAGCTATTCGTTTGGATCTCCTACAAAAAGTCGGACATTAATTTAAGACTTATGCGACTTTAGTT
>CAYPZN010000135.1:1095-4313 GCA_964415335.1 uncultured Crocinitomix sp. | reverse complement strand
GTATAGCAAATGAAATGATTCGAGATTTAGAAGGAGCTTGCAATGATTGGCAAAAAGCATTCATTTTAGGTTCTGCGCGAGCCGAAGATTATTTAAATGGTCCTATTTGCAATGAATAATTTTATATTTTTCATATCGCTCATTCTTTTTTTGACTGGAAATTTATTCGGTCAAGACAAGGATATTCCTTTTGACAAACGGATTTTTGAAGATGATAAACTTGGGTTTGAAGAAGCTGCAAAAGAAATTAAACTAGGTGATTTCTACTTTTTTGATGGTCGAGATGAGTTTGTAAGTGAAGCACTTTCTCATTTTGAAAAGGCACAAGTATTTAATCCTTATTCGTCCATCTTAAATTATAAGATTGGTATTTGTTATTTATACAGCGCAAATAAGTCAAAAAGTTTAAAGCACCTCGAATTTGCTTACCGAGTTAATCCTGAATTAGATGTTGATCTCACTTTTTATCTTGCTCAAGCTTATCAGTTGGGAGGAGAATTTGAAACGGCTATTGAATTTTACAAAAAGTATCAAGCCATTCTTCCTTCAAAAGATAAAAAGCAGCATATTTATTTAGCGAAGAAAATTGCGGAATCAAGAACTGGAATTGAATTACTGAACAATCCTGAACGTGTGTGGATTGATAACTTAGGAGACAGTGTAAATTCAGAATTCTCTGAATTTTCACCTGTTATTTCTGCAGATAATAAGCGTTTGTATTATACCGCAAGGCGTCCTGATTCGAAAGGACAGAAAAAAGATCGTTTGGGTGTCTTTTTTGAAGATATTTATTTCGCGCAACGCAAAAAAGACAATACTTGGTCTTCTGCAAAAAATATAGGCGAACCAATTAATACGGAATCTCATGATGCTACTGTTGGATTAGCACCTGATGGAAGAAGTATTTTAACTTATCAAGGCATTAGTTCCAAAAACGGCGATATTTTAATTACAAAACAAAAAACTGATGGTACTTGGGAAGTTCCACATACTGTTGGTGTAAGTGTCAATTCTAAACATCATGAATCAAGCGCATCACTATCATTTGATGAAAAGACATTGTTTTTTGTTTCAGATCAACCCGGAGGCTATGGTCAACACGACATTTACGTTTCTAACTGGGATGAAAAAAAACAGGAATGGGGTTTGGCTGAAAATGTTGGACCTCAAATCAATACCATATTTGAAGAATTAGGTGTTTTCTTTCATGCTGATACAAAGACACTTTATTTTTCCTCGGGAGGACATAAAAATATGGGAGGATTAGACATTTTTAAAAGTACTTATGATAGTGAATCTAAGGAATGGTCTGAACCACAAAATATTGGGCATCCGATAAACACCCCTGATGATGATATTTATTTTGTAGTTACAGGAAATGGAAGATATGCTTATTATTCTTCAAGTCGTGCAGGCGGATATGGTGAAAAAGATATTTATAAAGTCACTTTTCTAGGTCCTGAGAAGGAACCTGAAATTCCTGAAATCGCAATTCCCGAAGAAGAAATAAAAGATGATTTTTTACCTACTCTTTCAGTTCAAAAAGAAGAAGATAAGTTTATGCTGTTTGGAAAAGTCATTGATGGAGAAACAAATCAAGGCATTTTGGCCCAATTGTATATCGTTAATGCACAAACCAATCAAAAAATAGAGGTGATTCAAACACATTATGACGGAAGCTTTTCTGCTACGATTCCTGCAGGTCAACAATATGCACTTACTGCTGCAGGTAAACGTTTAACGATTTCATCTCAAACATTGAATGCCATTGATATTGAAAAAAACGAAGAAATCAATTTAAACTTTGTTTTATATCCTCCAAATTCTCAAGCCTTAACGAGTAATTCATTTGCCTTGAGAAACGTTTACTTTGACTTTGACAAAACCAACTTAGATTATACCGTTTTCGGTTCTCAAGCTCAAGTTGAACTCGATTTACTTGCAGAATTTATGTTAGAATATCCGACCATGGCCATTGAGTTAGGAGGACACACAGACCGACGTGGTTCAAATGATTACAATATACGTCTTTCCGAAGATCGCGCTAAAATTGCAAAACAATACTTAGTAGATAAAGGGATCTCATCACAACGAATTCAAACGAATGGGTATGGGGAAACAGTTCCTGAAATTCAATGGAGTGAAATAAAGTCGTTAAAAACTAAAAAAGAAAAAGAGGATGCTCATCAAAGAAATCGGAGAACTGTTGTCACGATTTTAACGAAGTAATTCACTTTTCAATCGTTATAAGCCGCTCAAATTTTTATTTTTAAACGCATTCTATTCTTTAACTTCGTTTTTAATAATCATTAACTTTTAATTATGCGCAGTTCGCTTTTATTATTCGCACTTCTATCTATTCCCTCAGGTTTTACTCAAGATTATTCTTTGAATGATTTTTTTAAATATGATGCTACATTAGAGCAAAAGGTAGATGACATTTTCGAAACATTAAGTGATACTTCAAGGGCTGGGCAAATGATTATTCCTGCAGCCGGAAAATGGGGGAAACCACAAGAAAAATTGAATGAACTTGTTTCCAAAAATTATGTCGGAGGAATTTTATTACTTAATGGAACCAAAGAAGGTTTTACTAAAATGGTAAATGATTTCAACGCATTAAACAAAGAAAACAATGGCCTTCCCCTACTTTATTCAGCAGATGCTGAGCCTAGTTTAATTGGTTATAAAATTAAGAATTGTGCGCCCGTAAAAAAGGCAAACTTAATGATTAGTAGAAAAGAGGTTCGAAAATTTGCAGCATCCATTTGTGGTGATTTAAAAGATATTGGAATTAATTACAATTATGCTCCAGTAGTTGATATGTCACCAAATGAAGTGATTTCATATCGTGCATTCGGAGATAATTCTGATACGGCAAAAGTGTGGTCTGGAGTGTTTATTGAAGAAACACAAAAACAAGGAATTGTTGCTACCGCTAAACATTTTCCAGGGCACGGCTATGTCAAGGGCGATACGCATAAAAAACTCGTTTATATTGATGGCAAAATGAAAGAGGTTGATAATTACATTCCACTGATTGAAGCTGGTGTTCTTTCAATTATGGTTGCTCATATTGCCATTCAAAATAACGATAAGTACAATACAAATGATCTTCCATCATCTGTTTCGAGACCAATTGTCACCGATTTGCTTAAAAATGAGATGAAATTTAAAGGATTAGTTGTAACTGATGCAATGAATATGGGTGGTGTAAC
>CAYPZN010000135.1:0-1082 GCA_964415335.1 uncultured Crocinitomix sp. | reverse complement strand
ATTCCAAATTGTGAATTAAAAGCAGCTCAAGCGGGTTGCGATTTAATTTTAATGCCAGTAAATGAGGAAAAAGCATTGTTTGATATTGTAAACGAAATGCAAAGTGATGAAGCTTTTAAAAAGCAAATTTATGCTTCGGTTAGAAAGATTATTCGATTGAAAATTTGTTTGGGAATTTTATAATCTTCAATTTATTATTTCAAAAAAAACCGCTATGAATAATCAAAGCGGTTTTCAAAAAATCTTTATTTTAAATTACCCATTCCCTTTTTGGTAATCAGCAAGGAATTTTTCTAATCCAGAATCCGTTAAAGGATGTTTTAATAATCCTGTTATTGAACTTAATGGTCCAGTCATAACATCAGCACCTATTTCAGCACAATTGATGATGTGCATTGTATGACGCACAGAAGCTGCTAAAATTTCGGTATCAAACATGTAATTATCATAAATCAAACGAATCTGAGCGATTAAATCCAATCCATTGGATGAAATATCATCTAATCTTCCAACAAATGGAGACAAATACGTTGCTCCAGCCTTTGCAGCCAAAATTGCCTGCCCTGGTGAGAAAACCAATGTACAATTTGTTTTAATTCCTTTGTCGGAGAAATATTTTATTGCTTTAATTCCATCTTTAATCATTGGAATTTTTACAACAATATTTTTGTGTAATGCAGCCAATTTTTCTCCCTCTGCTACCATTCCTTCAAAATCAGTAGAAATAACTTCAGCACTTACATCTCCGTCAACAATATTACAGATATCAACATAATGTTTCAGGATATTTTCATGTCCTGTTATTCCTTCTTTTGCCATCAAAGATGGATTTGTAGTAACTCCATCTAAAATGCCTAAATCATTTGCTTCTCTTATTTCATCTAGGTTAGCAGTATCAATAAAAAATTTCATGTGTTTTTGATTTTATTTTGTCACAAAGATACACTCAGAATTGGATGATTTTCCAAAATTTTATTAACAGGATATACACGTCAAATTAAAATTTTGACGCTTTTGAGTTATTCTGTAGGTAAACTTCCCTATTTTTCAGACAGTTTAAAACTATTAAATTTAAACTGAAA
>CAYPZN010000134.1:0-4439 GCA_964415335.1 uncultured Crocinitomix sp. | reverse complement strand
TCTTTCGATTGGCGTTGGAGCAAATGCGTTAGGGCTCTCTAATTCTGTTGTGGCAGGTGTTGATGATGTAACTGCTGGTTATTGGAATCCCGCTGGATTAACAGAGGTTTCTGATTTTTTGCAAGTAAGCGCTATGCATTCAGAATACTTTGCAGGAATAGCCAAATACGATTACTTAGGTGTGGCTAAGCCAATAGATGAAAACAGTACGGCTGGTTTTACATTTATCCGATTTGGGGTAGATGATATTCCAAATACAACGCAACTGATTGACAAAGATGGTAACATCAATTACGATAACATTACATCATTCTCTGCTGGGGATTATGCCTTTTTATTCTCTTATGCTCGAAAGTTACCAATCGAAGGGCTGAGTTTAGGTGGAAGTTTTAAAATTGTTTACAGACAAGTTGGTGATTTTGCTCGTTCTTGGGGATTTGGTGTTGATGCAGGAATAAAATACCTCGCAAACGATAAATGGAAATTCGGAGCATTAGTAAGAGATGCAACAACGACTTTTAATGCATGGTCTTTTTCTTTGGATGATAATACAATAGAAACATTTCAATTAACTGGAAATGCAATTCCGGAAAATGGACTAGAAGTTACATTACCTAAATTCATTTTTGGAAGTCAATTTAAAACACCAATTGTTAAAGATTTTTATGTAAAATCTGAGATTGACTTAGAATTAAATACAGATGGAAGAAGAAATGTTTTGATTCGTACAAATCCAATTAGTATTGATCCACGGGCAGGAATTGAATTTGGCTATGGAAATTGGGCAGCATTGCGTTTTGGAGTAGGGAATTTTCAATTCATTAAAAATACCGATTTGACAGAATCACTTACTTTTCAACCAAACATAGGTATTGGAGTAGGATTCAAAGGAATCAATATTGATTATGCATTTACAGATATAGGAGATGCTTCGGTAGCTCTCTATTCTCACGTATTTTCTTTAAGATTTAAATTAAGTGACCCCAAACAGAACCAACCAACTGACTAATCGTGACAAATAGAATTGTACTACTAATTGTTTCTTTCTTTTTTGGATTTGCCAGTTTTTCGCAATTTGGAAACGAATGGATTGATTATGACCAAAGGTATTATTCATTTAAAATTCACGAAGATGGTGTTTATCGAATAGATTATGCCCTATTGAGTGCAGCAGGGGTTCCGTTAAGTTCAATTTCTCCAGACAATTTTCAAGTTTTCGGTTTCGAAAAAGAACAGTCAATTAAAATTGAAGATGGAGGAGATGGGACATTCGATCCAGGGGATTACATACTGTTCTTTGGGCAAAAAAATTCTACGTGGTTAGATTCCTTAATGTATGATACGCCAGATGATGTTGCAAATAAGTACTATCCGCTTTATAATGATACAATAAACTATTATTTGACATGGAATTCAAGTGTAACAAACCAACGAATTACGCAAGAAACAGATATTGATTTTGATGCTTACTCACCTGCACCGTACTTTTTAAAAACTTCATTTAAAGAAGGACATAGCACTTATATGGAAGCTTTTCGTATTTCGGGTTTATCTCAATCAAATTACACGAATGGAGAAGGATGGTTTGGTGGAAGATTTACCGCTTCGGCAGCAGTTAATCGTCAAGACGATAACCTCACAACAACGAATGTATATACTGGAGTTGGTGCACCAATAGCAACAGGAATTTCCGTTTCAGCAGGAGCTTCTAACGCGGTGCATTCCGGCCCAGGAAATCATCATTTACAATTGCAATACGGCCCATCAAATATTATTTTAGAAGATACTATTTTTAGAGCTTATCAGAAAAACAAATTTGAATTTGAAATCCCCTTAAGTAGTTTAGGAAGTTCTACGACAAGAATTAGATACCAGTTGATTAATGATTTAGGAGTAGCTGCAGATCATCAAGCTGTCGCTTTTACAGAATTAACTTACCCACATACACCAAATTTAGAAGGTGAATCGTATTTTGAATTAACAGTTCCGTTCAACACACTAGATGCAAAAACAAGGTATTCATTTACAGGTTTTTCAGGAGCATCACCACGTGTTTTTACATTGGATGGTACTATGCGCGAAATTCCTGTAGTTCTTATCGCAGGAAATTATGAAGTATTAATTCCTAACTCGACTTCTGGTGGAGACCAAAAAATTGTAATTTTTGATTCGTCCGTGATTGAGTCAATTACAGCTGTAAGTCCGATTAATGGAACAGGTACATTCACAAATTATTCAACAGTTGATTTTGAAAGTGCTTATATGATGATCTCCCATAGCAAATTATGGTCTTCTGCACTTCAGTACAAGGCGTATAGAGAAAGCCTAACTGGTGGGGGATTTAATGTTGTTTTAACAAATATTGAAGAGCTTAATCATCAATTTGGAGGAGGAGTAAATAAACACATAATGGGATTGCGTCGTTTTGCACACTATGCATATACATTGGCTTCTGATAAACCAGAATACATGTTTATTGTAGGGAAGGGAATTCGAGAAGCAAATGAAAATCTTGCTTCAGCATTTGGAACAAGGCAAAATCCTTTTAGTTACGAAGATTGTCTAATCCCAGCTTTTGGATATCCAGCGAGTGATAACTTAACTACTGCTCGTCTAGAAGGAAACCTTTGGGCTCCATTAATTCCAACTGGCAGGCTCGCTGCCAATAATGATGAACAAGTACTTGACTATCTAGAAAAAGCACAAGCATTTGATGAAGAACAGGATCCAAATTCTGTTTATTCTCAAGGAGACAAGTTATGGCAGAAACAAATTCTCCATTTTGGAGGAGGAGCAAATGAAGTAGAACAAAACACGTTTAAATTTTATTTGCAGAATTATGAAAAGAGTCTTGAATCAACAAAATTTGGAGGAAATGTAGAATCCTATTTTAAGACAGTTTCTGACCCTGTAGATCCTGCCCTTTTAACAGAAGTTACAGAAAGAATCAGCAAAGGAGTTTCGCTAATGACTTTCTTTGGACATGCTTCGGCAGATGGTTTCGATCAAAATATTGACGATCCTTATAACTGGAATAATAGAGGTAAATACCCAATTGTTGTTGGTAATGCTTGCTTAACAGGAAATATCTTTGATCCGGCAAGTGTTAGCACCTCAGAGAATTATGTTTTAACTCCTGAACAAGGTTCAATTGCATTTTTAGCCAATGTAACACAAGCTTTTGCAAACTCGTTAAATAGTTATTCTCAAGTATTGTTTGCAAAAATGGCAAATGAAAATTATGGCGAATCGTTATCTAAGCAGATGCAAGAAACTATTAAGGCGATTCAATCAGAAACAATGTCTTTTGGTTTACAAAGTGTTTGTAATCAAATGACATTACATGGAGATCCTGCAATAGGAGTTAATAGCCATGAAAAACCTGAGATAGAAATTAATAATTCAAGTTTGTTTATTACTCCTGAGGTAGTTGATCTTACAGTAGATTCGATTGATGTTAATCTGGTTTTGTATAGTTTAGGGCAATCTGTAACGGACACGTTTGCTGTTGAGTTAACAAGAAGTTTTCCAAACGGAGGAGGTGATTCAATTTATACCAAATTAGTCAGTCGATTAGATTATATCGATACAATTGTCTTTACAATTCCTTTTTATAATAATATAGGTGTAGGATTAAATACATTTAAAGCGTCAGTGGATATTCCAAGTATTATAGAAGAACAATACGACGAAGTGAATAATAACATTTTAATCAAACAAGTTTTGTTTGATGTTGATGGTATTCAGCCAGTGTGGCCTTATAATTATGCGGTAATACCTGATGATACAGTCACATTAAGTGCTTCTACGATAAATCCATTTGCAGAATTAGCTACATATCGGTTTGAAGTTGATACGACAGACTTGTTTAATAGCCCGTCTCGTTTATTTAAAATGACCAGTTCTAAAGGAGGAGTAGTAGATGTTGCTTATAATGATTGGTTGAGTGCTACTTCTGGTCTTGATGATGAGTTGATTTTGACAGATAGTACGGTCTATTTTTGGAGAGTGGCTGTTGAAGATGGAAGTGGAGAATACAATTGGATTGAAAATTCGTTTCAATATATCGAAGGAAGAACAGGTTGGGGACAAGATCATTTCTTTCAATTTAAAAACAATGAATTTCTGTTTCTAGATTACGAAAGAGAAATTAGAAATAAGCTTTTTGGTCCTTCATTTAAATCGATTCGAAGTGATGTGTATGGAAATGCTGGGTCATTCTTTGAATTTGCGTTTACAGCCTTTTTTATTGATGAAAATGCAGTAGATGAAGGATATGGTGAAAATAACTTTTGTACAACAAATCCTCAGTTAATGGTGGCTGTGATAGATCCGTTTACATTAAAATCATGGGGGACACGTTGGAGCAATTTTGGAACAATTCCGGAACAGAATTCTGATCACGATTTTGGAAATGCAAATGACAATAGCGGGTGTAG
>CAYPZN010000133.1:0-4513 GCA_964415335.1 uncultured Crocinitomix sp. | reverse complement strand
CAAGAAGAAAACTCGAATCAAATTGTACTATTTTAGAATCGAACTCAGGTTTTAAAACACTAAATCCATATTTTATTACTGAATTTGCAGATTCAGTAGCATATCCTTTTCCCCATTCTTTTTGAAAGAATCTAAATCCAAGATCAATTAAATTTTCTTCATTCAACTTTAGCCCACACCAACCTAAAAAATGCATTGAATTTTTATCAATGACAGCCCAACGACCAAAACCATTTTGTGAATAATCGGGATAGTTTTTTAAAAAAGAGTATGCTGCTTCTATTGATGAAAAGGGGAGGTCTCCAGTAAACTTTAAAACCTCAGGGTTAGAATTAAGTGTGTAAAAATCTTTTGCATCAGAAGGCATGAGTTCGCGCAATATTAGCCGTTCAGATTCTGTAATAAATTTCATTTGGCCGACTAAACAATTTTAATCCCTGCGACACAAACATCATCAATTTGTTCGTGTTCTTTTTTCCATTCAGCAAACACGCTTACCAGGTGCTTATTTTGTTCAATCATTGGTTCTTGATGATTATCGATAAGGAGTTGTTTGAAGTTTTTGTACTTGAATTTTTTTCCTTTTTTTCCTCCAAATTGATCGGCATAACCATCTGTAAAAAGATAAAAACAATCCCCTTTTTGAGGTGCGATTATGTGATTTACAAAAGGTATTCTTGCATCATATTTTCCAACAGGTTGTTTTGAGGCTTTGACTTCATTAAATTCACCGTTTTGAATATAGTATAAGCTGTTATTTGCACCAGCGTACTCTAATTTGTGTGTTTCATGGTTTAAAGAGCAAAGCGCAATATCCATCCCGTCTTTTACATCCTGATTACTTTTTTCAAAAGTTTCAATCACCAAATCAGTTACTTTGTCCAAAATTTCGTTGGGACGTTTGAGTTGGAATTCGCGTACTGCACGGTTAAGTGCATTGTTACAAACGACGGAAACAAACGCACCGGGAACACCATGTCCTGTGCAATCAGCTACGGCAAAAAGCGTACGGTTCTCTTGCTGCTCCATCCAATAAAAGTCACCTGCAACAATATCTTTCGGTAAGTAGAGCACGAAACTTTCGGGAAAAACACTTTCGATTGATTGTTTTGTTGGTAAAATGGCTTCTTGTAAACGTTTTGCATAAGATATACTGTCCGTTATTTCTTTGTTTTTTTCGTCTACAATATCTTTTTGTAGTTCGATCTCTATTTTTGAATTTCGAGCTCTTTTTAAGGCAAATCCAATTAAAATTAGGATGATTGAAATCAATCCAATTCCAATCCACAAATACCTATTATTTGCAACCTTCAAAGCTGTTTTGGCTTCTTCTTCTTTAATCAAGGCATCCTTTGCTTCATTTTCACTTTTAAGCAATGCATTTTCTTTTTCCTTTTGAGTTGTTTCATATTTTGCTGCAAGTTCTTTCGTAGCTTTGGATTTGGCAGAATCTTGGTAAATAAGATTCAATTTTCGATAATCTTCTAAGACCAAGTAAGCATCCTCAAAGTCACCTCTTTTTTGATAAGCTCTAGATATTCCTAGAAGTGGTTCTAACTTATCAAATTTTAATCCAACAGAATCCATTAATAAAAGTGAAGTTTGATATGCTTTTACAGCTGGAGTGTATTGCTCAATGCTCATGTGCAAATCACCTAAATAAGTATAACTTCTTGAAGCACGATCTAGTTTATTTAATTTGAGTTCTAAATCTAATGCAGATTTAAAATAATTGAGCGCTTCAATTGTTCTTCCAATATCTTTATAATAAATAGCAATGTTGGCCATAGTGTTTGCCGCACTTAAACTATCTTTTAAAATTAGCTTTAGGTCTAATGATTTTGTCCAGTATTCTAAACCGGTATCATATTCGCCTTTAAGCATATGGATAATTCCTAGATTGTTATAGCAAAATGCAATTCCCGAACTGTCTTGGGTATCAAAACGAATGCGCATTGATTTTTTATAATAATCTGCTGCCAAATCCCAATCACCAATTACGCGGTAATGAGAGCCTATTGCATTGTAATTTTCGGCAATAGACGCTTGATCATTGCTTTTTTTTGCTAAATCTAAAGCCTCAAACAAATAAATAGATGATTTTTCATTGTCAATTTCCTGATAAGTGTTTCCTAAAGCGTACAATACATCACTTCTTAAAATAAGATCATCAATGTTTTGTGAAAGTTTATAGGCTTCGGTTAAATATAAAATTGATGAATCGCGCTGAGTTGAATAGTATAAATTTCCAATTTCAAGTAATAACTTAACTTGTTTGTCTAACGACTTTGAGTCATTTAAAGTTTCTTTTTTTTGATCGATTTCATTTGCATTTTGCCCATATGTGAAGAAGGTAAAATGAAATACAATAAATGTTAATATGTAGGATTGATTTTTCAAACTGAGATTAAATAAAATCAGACAGTTAAGTTAATAATCAATTTGCAAATGGGCGTTAATTTTATTTGTATAAATTAGAAGGGAAATAGTAGTTTGAATTTGACGAGTGATAATTAGTCTATTTTTTTTCGTAAAAACAGAGTTCGTATTGTAGATTCATTAAATCTGATTTATTAAGACCGATCAATTGTCTACTTTCTCTAAAAAATATTTAATCGTTCTATTGTCTTCGAGTTCTTGAAGCCATGTCATCTTTTTTTGACTCAGAGTTAGAATTTTCATTGCTAGTTCATGTTGTTTACTTTCACTTTCATCAATATATTCTGGAACCTTAAATGAATATTCGAAACTTAAACTGTCATTATTTAGTTGCCAAGTACCCTTTACTTTTTCTATTATTTCATCTTCATAGAATAAAGTGCCATTTTTTTTGAAATCATACCGGTATGATTTGACAAATTCCTTTGTTTCGTTAATTATTTCAACATCTACTTCGGGTGCATATATTTCTAAATCATAAATTATCCAATTACCGATAATATCATCTTTGTTTTGCCCACAAGATACCTGTGAAAATATCATCATTAGAAAAAAAAGGAAATCAGAGTGTGTCTCATTATAAGAGGTTTTATTGTTATTGGATTTTATCAAAGTTATTAATTCAGAAGAGTTGCATATAATTAATTTCTAATGCTTTAGATAAAAACATTTTTAATCGTCACTACCAAATCGGAAAATCGAGTTCAATGTTTTGAATTCTAGAATTTGGAATTTGTCTTCCTTTTGAAAGCGCTTTAACTTTGTCTACAACATAAGCTTGTAATTCTAAAAGCATTATTCTTCCATCTTGATTAAGATCGGCAGTACGATTTTTTAGACCGTTCAACATACAATAAGTAAAAAGTCCATTTTTCCATTCGTCACTTTCCATAGCAAATTCTGAGCCGCCAGCTGAAGAAATCACCGTTGCTCCAGTTCCTTTTCTTAAATCATTAAATAATTCTCCGGATAAACGAGAAGGCGTTGCTTCATTCGAATTTTCTTTTACTGCAGCACCAACCGCTCTAAAAGAAATATCCTCTTCGTTTTCTTCTTCTTCATTTTCGACAAAATAAACATCTTCTTTGTCAACTTCACCACTGTGACAAGTATCCATAATCAAAATTTTACGATTGGCTTTAATACCATCTAAAATGTGTTCTAACTTTTCATACGCGAGCCCTTTTTCCTGTGGATTGCTAAAGTCAATGTCATAAGTTCCAAAATAGTAATCAAAATTAGCATCCAAAATGCCATGTCCAGCAACAAAAACAATTACGACATCATTTGGATTTGCTTCTTGAAGAAAGTTCTTTAAATCAGTAACATTTTTGGTATTAACGTCTTTATCAAAAAGGTGTTTTGTTCGAACCGAATTGTATTGATTAGATTGATTCGTTTTCATCAATTCAATGAGATCATTTGCATCTTTAACAGGGTATGTAAGGTTGTACCTTGTATCGTTATACATTGATGTGCCAATTGTTACTAAATACAAATCTCTTTTCGGTTTTTCGCCTTCTTGGATTACATAAAAAGTTTGAATCAGGCTTTCATAACCGCTTTTATTTCTACAGGCGATTTGAATTTTATTTAACCCATGGACAAGTGGAATATCGGCTGAGGTTTCAAGATTTTTTCCATTTACAGGATTTCCTTCTTTTCCGTATAAAGGAACATTATTTAACCAAACATTATACGAGTTTAAAGCGTTTTTATCGCTTACTTCAAAATTAACACGAAGCGCTTTTTTATCAGTTACAGCCGGAATCAATGTTGGGTTTAATAAAACGGTGTTTGGAATGTTTTCTAATGAAATACTTGTTGTCGGATTGAGTCCAAGTTTTTTAATTCTTTTTTGATATGCTTTTTCATACAATGCAATTAAACCATTATCAGTACAACCTAAATTTTTTAGAACAAGGTCTGGACGATTAAAAATGGCATCAAATTGCTCAAATGGGAAAGCTTTATTTCCAATTCTGAAAGTGACAAGGTCATAACCTTCTTTTGAAACTTTATAACCTGAGTTCGATTATTAACTGTAAGATATTCAGTTAATTATGTTGATAAC
>CAYPZN010000132.1:0-4617 GCA_964415335.1 uncultured Crocinitomix sp. | reverse complement strand
ATAATACAAATTTTTAACCCCAATTACTTTAAAATAACTACCGAAACTTAAGTTATTTATTTTAATATTGAAATTGACTTCACTTCAAAGAGCATGAATTTGATATTACCGCTCCAACATTATTCTTTCAATAATTCTCTTACCTGATTGGACGTCTTTTATTTCGAGCAGATACATGCCCATGGGTAGTGACGATATTTTAAATTGAGAATTGTTTGTTGAAGTCTTCATTATTTTTCCATTTATGTCATAGATTGTCGCTTTGAAATCAAACTGCCCCTCTACAATTATATTAATAATAGAGCTTGCAGGGTTAGGAAAGATATTGATGGTAGTGTTTGAAATTTCATTAGCAGATGTTATAACTAGATCTAATCCATCGCAATCTTCATCGATGTCATTATTTGGAATTTCCTCTATACTAGGATTTATGTTTGAATTATTATCATCACAGTCTTCCGCTAATAAGAATCCATCTTGATCAAGATCATCATCTAGTGTTGAAGGATTGCAATCATCATCTATTCCGTTATATGGTTCTTCAAGTTGATCTGGATTGATTGACGCATTATTGTCATCACAATCTTCAGCGAGTAGAAACCCATCCTTATCCAAATCATCATCTAGCGTTTCTGGAATACAATCATCGTCAATACCATTATAGATAATTTCATCTGCACCATTCGTATAACTTGCACCAATTGGCCTTTCGTATGGTCGAAATGGTTCATTATTTAATAGTTGATCATTGACAAATTTGAGTATAAACAATTCATCTGGCGTTGGGAGCCCCAATGTATTTGTTGTAGAAAAAGTTATTGCACCTCCAGCGTCTGTAATCCTTTTTACAAACCTATAAGCCTGTTCTTGATCTGTAAATACCAAATCTTGCCTTTCGCTTGACCACGTTGCGCGCATTGGAGTAAACATATGCTTCACTACATTTTTGTAACCATCTGGTGTGGTAGAAACAGCAGAATATTCAATATTAGAAACAGTTAATTCCTCATAAGCAAAAGAATTGGAAGGCGCACCTTGACCTAGTGGAGTTATATGACCACTTGTGAAATCAGAATAATTATCCGTTGCCTCATATCTAATAACGCTATAATCAATTTCGTTTTGATCTTCAATACCATCACTATCTACTTTTAATAATGAATTTGAACAGCTTCTAAAGTAATCCTTATCGATATTGTAAGTTATAGCAGCGGTAGGGTCAAGTCTTCTTATCATTTCCATAATTGCTAACCTTCCGTTAATAGTTTCAGTGTTTGAGAAATGCCAGGCATCCAACCAATATCCGTCAGCATAAGGTTCAAATCTTTTGACAAAACCTTCTAATAAATTTAACCATGCTAGCCATTTATCTCCAGAAAATTCTCGGTTAACATAATCGTTCCAAGCGCAGATAACTGCAGGATCTTTTGATCCTTCAATACTATGTCCATTTAAATAGAGGATGATCTTCTTATCAGCACTTTTAAACACCTCTAAAACATCGAGAATAATCCGTTCATTTTCCAACGATGGAACAATGTCAGGGTGAATTTCATTAGCAATATCCACGTTGTCATTTTGTCTCAAAAGGTATAAGGATCCATCGGCGTTGTTCGTAAAATTCGTGATCACATGACCTACGGCAGGAAGATTCTCCACAATATCTTTAGCTCCTCGTACATGATCATAACCTTCATCAACTAATTTATCCAAACTAGCTCCACCTTTTATAATATGTCTTACGCCCCAAGACCCTTGTAGCCAAGTTGCATTTTCATTAAGTTCTGGAATTGGAGGTATTTGGCTGATTGAACCTTCAAAACTATCGAGGTAATACAGCTGAGTTATTGGTATTTCATCTCCATTTGCAAATCCAATTCTCATTTCATCATATCCTCCACTATTTAATATAATAGGATCAAAATCCATAGGATCGAAAATGAAATCCAAGGACACCCACTTTTGTCCTTCATCAAATCGCTGTTGTACTACTTTTTGATTCCCAGCAACATCTGAATTTTTTAAATATATTCTGAGCTTATTATTATCGCTATTAAGTTCTGAAGTAGGTTTATCTATATATGCTTTTATCGTTATTGAAAGTTGATTTGGTTCAACTATTGGTTGAGTCAACTTGAAATTTGCAAAACTTCCATTCCCAGGAGCTCTCTCAAATTTTGATATTTGATCATTTGTATTAATTCCAGATGTACTTGGATTAGACTGCAAAGAATAAAATGTCCCATCATTATCATTAATATGTTGAATATATTCGGTATTACTTTGATTTTCGTACCATAAATGTTGAGAAAATAATTGAATTTGGAACAAGAAAATCTGGCCAATAAAACAAATGATAATTATGCTTAATTTATCCCTCTTCATAATATGATTAATACTAGTAAAAACTAAGACGATGAAACCTTTCACTAACGATTAATTCAAGGTTTTAAAGCAAAATAGCATTATTACAAACTTCCATAATCGTGCCACCAAAGATACGCAGTCTGCCGCAAATGAAATTGCTCAGATCGACGAGTTTTATCTTTTACTGATTGATCTTGTTGGTATTAGAAAAATAATAGTAAAATGAAATACATTTTGGCTTTATTAAAGCTAGTCTCACTTTACTAGGTAATTTATATTTAATTCGCTACAACGGATGATGCATACCTGACGGAGTCTGCCGATAGGCGACTCTGGCATGGTCATGCTAATTGTTATCTCTAGTTTTCCACATAAAGTTTTTGCACCTCAGCAACTGTAATTCTCTTTATTTTATCATTTAGATTTTCACCATCTTTACTTGAAAATAGAAATTCTAATGAATCAAAATACCTCCAAGCAACACAATCTATAAATTCATCTATCATACTATTGACGTTTGACATATAATTCTTCAACCACCTTCTTAATTTATGATTATATTTTGGTCTTGAGGAATAACTTTTCAATATCTTTTTAAGACTAGTACTTTTTTCTATCTTATTAATTAACATCTCAATAAATTCATATTCATCCAATTTACAATTATTATCGAAGGAAATTAACCCTGGATAACTTCTTTGAATTGGATAAAAGACTAAGCCCTTTTTTATTAACCTTATGCCTGTTAAAATGGGTTCCTCGTTTGTATTTTCAAATTTAAGAAACAAAATAATTTTATCCGCATTATCAATATTCACTGTATCTAATCCAATCAAACTAAGCTCGCCTATTCCTAGTTGAGTTTTAAGTTGTTGGATATCTTTCCTATTTATTCTAGCTCCTTCTAAATCATATCTATTTGACAAGTTTGGAACAATAAGCCTTTTATAGGGTAGGTACTCTTTATTAAATTCCCTATACAAGAATACATAATTTTCGTCTTCAATGTTCTCTAAATAAGCCTCTGCAATTAAATTAGAACGCATGCATAATTCGAAAATTGAAGAAATACTAGATACTTCGCCTTTAACTGATTGAGATAGTAAGAGAAAACATGAGATGAAGAATAGATTTTTCATTCGCTATATTTTGACTCAATTTGTTTAATTAATTAGAGACAACGGATAATGGCATGTAGCGTCTCGCGACGAAGGAGATATATGCTATCATCACCTATTGTTACATGCTGGCTATTTTCGTTTAAGTATAAAGTTCTTATTTAATAGTTCTTTGCTCTTGTAAAATATTGAAATATTCCATTTCCCCTCAATCATTTCATAATTGTTTTCTAACGTATAATTTGAATAAGTGTATTCATTAGTAAGTTTGTTTATATAGTATTCTGTTCTGTCAAATGATTTACCATCTTGATTTATCATTTCTTCGGGATATGTCCAAACAGTTTTTAATTCTATTAATTTTTGTTTCGGAGATTGTATTTCATATTCAATTCCAAATTGCACTCCTTTATAGATTTCAATTGTATCAGTATTTTTAGTAATCCCTAAATTGTAATCAGTTGTAGTCTTTTTACCCGAAGGCATGTTTTTATCATCTTCTTCATATAGTAGTTTTGCAGAACGTTCACCGTAGTTTAAAATTTGAATAGTTACATTGTCAGGATTCGGCTGTCCAACAAAAACACATGATGATATGGTTAAAGTTAAAATTGTTGAAAATAGGATAGTAATCTTTGTTATTTTGAATTCCATATTTCCCGTATTTCGTTAAATTTTTGGTCTAGTAAATCGTTATCGTCATCTGCTGAATAATATAGAGTACTTAATGCTCCCCATAGTCCTTTGTGCAGTTTTATTTCATCCATAATTGCTAGAGCCCTTCTCTGCTCAATTTTTTCGTTAAAAACCATTTTCCTAGCAGTCATAATTATTTTATCCTTAAGAGGATGCTCAAATATTTGCTCAACTTCGTTAAGTATATCTAAAAGTCTATCATCTAATACATTAGTTCTTTCAGAGTTAGGAATTCTAGCTATTTCTTCAATTATCGAGAATAGACAGTTGACGGAGATATTAGATGCTTGAGTTATTAACAAACTTGTTTTTTCTAAATCGTTATATGGAAATTTGCAATCTATTTGTTCACAGAATTCATTTTCTTTCATTTTTGTTTTGGCTTGCATGTAACTCAAAGGAATATTAACGTCATCACCCCATAAGTTCAACCATT
>CAYPZN010000131.1:0-4853 GCA_964415335.1 uncultured Crocinitomix sp. | reverse complement strand
CTGGAATTTCAAACACAACATTTATGTCTGATGGTGGATTTTTACCTGCTGGGATATTGTCGAGATTCACGTTAATACTCCTGATAATAGTAGATTTGTTGCGCGTGAGTTAGCATATTCTAGATGTGTAAATAAAGGCTTTTGATCAACCTGCGGTTTTTTGCCCTCGGATATTGATATAATTGCCTAAGAAGATCACAAATCCGCCTATGAATACCCATACATCAAGTTGTTCCTGATACATCAGAACACCAACGATGGCGATCAATGGTAATCTAAAGAAATCAAGGGGGGCAACAATGCTAGCGTCTGCCAAACTGAACGCTTTTGCCATACCGTAATGTGCACCAAGCCCGCCAAAAGATAGCCCAAGAACACCTATCCATGCCGTTAAATCTTCGGGAATGCGCGGGAGTCCACCCGCGGTGATGATGCCCATGGGGAGTTGCATTAATGTCAGATAAAACAATATGCACAGCGCCGTCTCTGTGCCAGAAAGTTTTTTGGTGCAAAGCATGTTCAATGCAAAGCCAACTGCTGAAGCCAAGGCCCATAATTGACCATAACCGAGGGCACTGCCATCAGGGCGCACAACAATCAGCACACCAGCAAACCCAAGCATAATTGCCATTAATCGTAACTTACTAAAGCGTTCACCCAAAAAAAACGGCGCGAGCAATGCCAGCCAGATAGGTGCCGTGAATTCGATCGCGAACAATTCTGCCAACGGTATAATCAACAATGCTAAATACCAACCAAACTGACCGAAAAAGTGAAAGCAGTTTCGGATTAAATGTAATCCAATCTTCTTGGTCTTAACTTGTTTATAACCCGCCGGAGAGATTGCAAGTAACACCAGAACAGTTGCCAATCCGATGATTGAACGCCAAGAAAGCAACTCTGCAGTTGGGATAGTTGCACCAGCCATACGGCCAGATACAGCCATGGATGAAAAACATAAAAGAGCCAAAAGAACCCATAATGCGGCGCGCTGTGTGTTTGAAAGTGTCATTTCGACTCCCTTGCGTAGTGCTAAGCTTCGTCTTTTAAGCTCTCAAGTTCAAGCCATTCTTCTTCAAGCTCTTCCAAGCTGGTTTCTCTTTCGCCCAGCACTTTGGTTGCAAGATTGAATTTCTTTGGGTCTTTTGTATAAAGTTCGGGATCCGCAAGCAGTCGATTGAGTTTCTTTATCTCACTGCTTATTTTATCAATCTCAGCAGGAATACTATCCAATCTGAATTGTTGTTTGAACGACAGTTTAGAAGTTGGTTTATCTTCTTTTATCTGTGTTGCTTTTTTCTTTTTGTTCGATCCAGATTTTTCAGTAGTTGGTTTTAACCCAGTCATATGATTGTTGTAATCGCTCCAGCCACCTGCGAATTCTACAACATGCCCGTCACCTTCCATACCAATGACTGTACTAACGCTGCGGTCCAGAAAGTCCCTATCGTGGCTCACAAGTAATAATGTGCCATCATAATCAGCCAACATTTCTTGTAGCAAATCCAGCGTTTCGATGTCCAAATCATTGGTTGGTTCATCAAGTATAAGCAAGTTTGACTCGCGAGCCATTAATTTAGCCAGCATTAAGCGTGCTTTCTCGCCACCTGAAAGCGCCTTTATGGGCGCGCGTGCTTGGGATTCATCAAACAAAAACTCTTTGAGGTAACCCACGACATGTTTTGGTTTACCTCGTACCATTATTTGATCATTACCACCGCTGATACCCAGCAATTTATCCTCAGTTAAAGATTCCCAAAGCGTGCGCTCAGGATCTAACTTATCTCGTGCCTGATCAAAATATGCTGGCACCAGATTTGTGCCTAATCTGATTTTACCACTGTCAGGTTTTATTTCACCAGTAAGCATTTTTAACAAAGTCGTTTTGCCCGCTCCGTTAGGACCAACAAAGCCAACTCGATCCCCACGTAAAATTTTGGTTGAAAAGTCAGTAACAATAGGACGGTTATCAAAAGCTATATTCACTTTGATAGCTTCTGCTACAAGTCGGCCGCTTACCTGTCCGCTTTCAAGTGCCATCGCAGCTGCTTGTGGCCGTAAAATTTGTTCCTTACGGTCTTTCCGCATATCTTGTAGTTTGCGTAATCTGCCTTGATTTCTTTTTCGTCTAGCAGAGATACCTTCCACGGCCCATTTGCCTTCAGCTTTCAATAATCTATCAAGCTTATGGCGTTGCATGTCTTCCTCGGCAAACAATGTGTCTTGCCATTCTTCAAATGCAGAAAACCCTTTCGGATTACGGCGAAGTTGTCCTCTGTCAACCCAAAGAGTAATTTTACTGAGATTTGTCAAAAATGCACGATCGTGCGAGATTAATACAAATCCTGCGCGTAGGCTTTTAAGATGGTTTTCAAGCCACGTAATCGCATGAATATCAAGGTGGTTTGTCGGTTCATCTAATAACAGGACATCAGGTTTGCCGTTTAATACACGCGCAAGCGCAGCACGGCGGCGTTCACCGCCCGAAGCGCTCTCAGGTTCAACCTCAGGGTCAACACCCAAACCATCCATTGCAGCATCAGCAAGATAATGTTCATATTCATCAAGATCAGCCCGCGCGTAATCACCAAGAGTTTTGTAACCAGAAAAATCAGGATCTTGTGGTAAATATGAAATACGTGCGCCAGGCTGTGTGAATACTTCTCCTTCGGTGGGTAATACTAAACCCGCAGCGATTTTAAGCAGAGATGATTTTCCTGAACCATTACGGCCGACAAGACAAATACGTTCACCAAGGCCAATGGCCGCGCTGAAATCTTCAAACAGCATATCGTGGCCAAAGCCAAAGGAAACATTATTTAACTGAAGAAGTGGGGCAGGTGCCATTGAGAATATCCGTTATTTTTTATGCCCTATAACACGGATATTTTTGACTTGCGACACTATAATAAAAAAGGCCCAACCATTCGCATGGTCAGGCCCCGTGGAGTAAAAGATTAAACGATCTTATGAAAGACCGTCTTGTGTTGCTGGAATAATTTCAAGCTCAACTCTGCGGTTTTGTGCTCGTCCATATTCATCTGCATTTGAAGCAATAGGTTGTGTTTCACCACGGCCAATTGCAACAACACGTGCAGGTAAAACACCGCGACCAGTTATATAATTGGCAACAGAATTTGCACGACCTTCCGACAAACGTTGATTGTATTCATTTGAACCTTGGCTATCTGTATGACCGATCACATTAATGTAGCTTTGCGGATATTGGTTCAATGTGCCTGACATCCGATCAAGTACCCCATAAAATTCGCTTGTGATCTGCGTAGAATTAGTTGCAAAAGTTACATTGCCTGGCATTGTAACCAATAAACTTGGTTGGCCAGTTTCAGGGTTGTCAACGACATCAACTGTTGCACCAGTGCCTTCTAAATCTTCTTCAAGTGCTTTTGCTTGTCTATCAAGGTAATTACCAACACCTGCGCCTACTAGAAGCCCAATACCTGCGCCAACAAGCGCGTTACGGCGATCATCTCCGCCGACAAGTGTGCCAGCCGCGGCGCCCACAGCAGCACCTGCCACTGCGCCAATTAATGTTTTGTTTGCTTCAAGATCGCCTGTTTGGCAACCAGATAAAACGGTTGTTGCTGTTAAAGCTGCGATAAGCGTTTTATTCACGTAGGTCTTCATAGCAGACTCCTATAGTTAATTTCTGCTTATACATTATAAAGCCGAATGTGGCGCGTGTTGGGCGTTATCATGCCTTAATATTGCAGAGATGATAAATGTGCTTTGCGCAATAACTGCAATTACCACGCAATGAAATTACATTGCTTCACCACCACGAGAGATTGCTGCAACGCCAGTTCTGGTATGTTCGACCATACCAAGAGGGCGCATAAGATCAACAAATGCATTGATCTTCTCTGGCGAGCCTGTGAGTTCAAAAACAAAGCTGTCTAACGTTGAATCCACTACACTTGCACGGAAAGAATCCTTTAACCTGAGCGCTTCGACACGCTTATCACCAGTTGACTTAACTTTTATCAGGGCAAGTTCACGCTGAACAGAAGGGCTTTCCACAGTAAGATCAGAAACCTTATGTATAGGTATCAATCTGCCTAATTGCGCTTTGATTTGCTCAATAACCTGCGGCGTTCCAGTGGTAACCACTGTTATTCGTGACATATGGTTTTCATGGTCAACTTCTGCAACAGTTAAGCTCTCGATGTTATAACCGCGACCAGAAAATAGACCAATAACACGCGCGAGCACGCCAGCTTCGTTATCAACTAAAACTGCAATAGTATGGCGTTCAATCATTTCAGATGCATTCATTTTTATTTTCCTACTCTCTGTGATTAAACGAAAGCTGCGCCATCAGCATCAATAGCGCCTTTGGTGCTTGCTTCGCCAAGAAGCATTTCATTATGTGCTTTTCCAGATGGAATCATCGGGAAACAGTTTTCATGACGTTCGACCAAACAATCAAAAATAACAGGTCCATCATAATCAATCATCTCTTGGATTGCTGCATCTAATTTTGAAGGATCTTCACATCTGATACCTTTACAGCCAAAAGCTTCTGCCATTTTAACGAAATCGGGCAGGGCCTCGGAATATGAATGTGAATACCGTTCACCGTGTAGCAGCTCTTGCCATTGACGTACCATGCCTAAACGTTCGTTGTTTAGTATGAATATCTTGATCGGTAAGCGGAATTGAACAGCAGTAGACATCTCCTGCATGGTCATCAAGAAGCTTGCCTCCCCAGCGATATCGATCACTAACTTTCCTGGGCGCGCAACCTGAACACCAACAGCGGCAGGAACACCATAACCCATTGTTCCCAAACCACCAGAAGTCATCCAACGGTTTGGTTCTTCGAATTTATA
>CAYPZN010000130.1:0-5021 GCA_964415335.1 uncultured Crocinitomix sp. | reverse complement strand
TTTTATCCAATTAGGAATGTTACGGAATGATATTAATCATGGGGGGTATCAGCATACTGCTGCACCTTCTATTTTTTATAAAGAACTAGATCACATTATTGATGAGTTAGAAAACATAATTAAGATAAATTTATTTTGAAAGTTTTTATACAAAATTTAAATTAATATTTTAAAGTATGCTTTGTTTTTATATCTTGTGATTAATTACCCAAACAAAATCTAAACATTTTTTATACCTGCGGAAAACCGAATGTTCAATATTCTTTCCTTATTTATTTTCTTCCGCTTCACATTTTCAGGTTTTGTTTTAATACAATTACTTTGTTATAACTGTAATTGCTTTTAGTGTTTCTCGGCACAACAATTTCTTCAAAAGAGATTTTCTGGGATTCAGAATCTTATTTCTTATGGGAAGTTGAAGAAGAATACTATTTAATATTTTAAATAAATGGAAAAAATAACATTTACTTGTGAAACCATTACGCCTATGTTCTTGGCGGGGGCTGACGGACAAACTCCAGAATTACGAGCACCTAGTATTAAAGGAACTTTGCGATTTTGGTGGAGGGCTATGAATGGACATTTGGGCTTACATGAATTGAAAGCTAAAGAGGATGAGATTTTTGGTGGTACTGAAAATCGTAGCAATGTAATCTTAACCACATCTTTTACTGAGGTTACAATGAATACTGAAAATGTTCCGAAATTCAATTATCTAAGAGATTTTAAAAGCGATAAAAATGGAATTAAATACTTGAATGTTGTTTTTTACTTTCACTCTAAAAAACGAGAAGCATTTGCAACAGGCTTAAAGTTTGATGTTGTTTTAAGGTCGAAAAAAAAAGATTTATTAATTGAAGCATCAAATGCTTTTTGGCTTATGTCAATCTTAGGAAGTTTAGGTACAAGATGTAGAAGAGGCAATGGGGCTTTTTCAATCACTAAGATTTCCAAAAAAGCTAATAGCATTAGTTTTTCAGATCTGCCATTTTGTTATAAAAATGAAGATGGAAAAATTGAGATTGGAAATCTAATTTCAATAAGGAAATTGACAGATATGAACAGAGTAGAAAATGAAACTTTATTCTCTACTTTAAAAAATGCAGATGTATTTTTTTCAAATACTTCAGGTAATACAATTTTCCATACATGGCATGATGCCTTGAATGATATTGCATATAAAATGATGTCCATTCGTGATACAAAAACGAGAAGAAATGTGGATTTAGATTTTGAAAAATTTACTCAAGATGATTTAGATAAAAAAGCTGCTTTTGGGCTTCCTTTTGGAATATTAAATGGGGGAATAGTTAACTTATTTACTAATGAAGATGCAAGAAGGGCATCACCTATCTATATAACAATAAATAAGTTGGGTAGAGAATATTACTGGACAGTAACTTTTTTAGAAGGAAAATTTATGCCTGATAAGGCAAAAATTAATCATTATAACAGAAATGGAAATGAAATAAACAGTTGGAGCGAAGAAAATATAGAACTAGTCAATGAGTTTCGAAATAAACTTATCAACGATTGGGAATCGTCAGATAAAATATTGGATGATGAATTAGAGGCCTTAAGCAAAGGTTTAGAATACCAGCGACCTCCAACAAAGATTAAATCGTTTAAATTTTGATAAGAATGAAACACTTTTTCCTATTCACCATATCTCCAGTCCAATCCTTCATCCAACAGGCACGGAAAACACATGACTTATATGCAGGAAGTCGAATTTTATCAAAATTGACCGATAAAGCAATGGAGTTGGTGCAAACGAACTCTGAAACTTGTGAATTTATATTTCCAACTATTGCCCAAGAATCAAAACCTAATCGCTTTATTGCTTTGGTGACTATTTCTAAAAGACAGGATATGCAAAAATTTAGTGTTGGTATCCAAGAAGGAGTCAAAAAATACTTGTTGGAAGGAGAAAAATTAGGAAAAGAAGTTATTAAATTATTGCCTTCTGCAAAAATTCAACTAGAAGATTTTTTGAAAATTTATTGGGTTGCTCAACCTTATAAAGAGGAAACCGAAGAAAGTTATCTATCACAAATCAGACAATTAGAGCAAAACTTAGCGGCTGTTAAAAATATTCGGCATTTCGAACAATTTTCTGAAAAGGGACGAAAATGTTCTTTAAACGGAGAATACAATGTAAAATTCTATCGCCTACTTGATGGGGAGCAACCAAATGATAGACTATTCGAAAAGAAACTTTTTCAAAAACGAAGAACGGTAAAAGTGGTAGCATCCGATGATTTCACTGAAATCACTCAAAAAGATTTGAATCAAGGGGAAGGTTTATGTGCAATTTCTATGCTTAAGAGATTATTTCTCTCAGACAACTTAACATTTCCTTCGACCGCAGGAATAGCACTGATGGATACTTTAAAAAGAAATAGTTTAGCTAAAATGTACCTTGACACTATCCAAGCACTTAATAAGGGCTACGTAGATGAGCAAATCTATTATGAGAGTAATACAACTACGGAATATTTTAAAAAGCATGGTTATATAAGTTTATTAGAAAAGGGAAATACAAAGATATTTAGAAGGGAATTTAATCGCATGAAGAATAGCATTAAATCAAAAAAATTAAAACTCTCCAAGTATTACGCAATCCTTGCCTTTGATGCTGATGGTATGGGACAAAAACTACAAAAATGTTTGGGACAAGAAGACCATAGAAGAGTATCTGAACATTTAGCAAATTTTGCAAAAGCAGCTAAAGAATATATCGATGATGGTAAATATGGACAAACCGTTTATGCTGGTGGAGATGACTTTCTAGGATTCATTAATCTGAATTACTTATTTGATGTTTTGAAGGATTTACGTATTGAATTCGATTTAACAGTCAATGCGCATCTTCGGGAGGAATTGAAAATGACTTTTTCGGCTGGCGTAGCTATTGGGCATTACAAAACACCGCTTTCAGAAGTATTAAGCTGGGCGAAAAAAATGGAAAAAACAGCTAAAGATGTGCTACATAACAAACATGAAGGGATTAAAAAAGATGCCATTTCTCTAGCTGTTTTAAAACGTTCTGGCGAAATTCATTATACAACTTGGCGGTGGCGAGGCTATGAAGATTGCTGGACAACCGATTTATTCAAACGTTTAGTAATGCATCTTAGAGAAGATCATATATCAAAAAAATTTATTACTAATTTAAGTAGTGAATATGAAAAGCGGTTAGATAAAAAAGGTAATTGGGGTGAAAAAGCTAATGAATATTCCAAAGAATTGAATAAAATGTTAGCAGTTGAATTAGACTTTTTTATTACTAAAGCAACGGCGAGCAATAGAAAAGCAAGAACCGCCATAGATGGACTAACACAATCCTTGGCTAACCATTATCTTCATCATATTAATTTTGATTTGAGTGTTCAAAATTTCTTAAATATGCTCCACATCTGTGAGTTCATTGTGAGTGAAATTAATCCTATTGAATCAGAGAATATAACCCAGAATTTTGCACTTCAAAATGAAACAGTATGATAATAGAAATAGAAGCAGTAGATACTTTATTTTTTCGAGATGGAAAACCTTTTAATAAAGGAGATGATGTTTGGGCAACGGGGATGTTTCCTCCACTTCCCAGTGTTATTTATGGAGTTTTGCGGTCTGCATATCTAGGACAAAATGATATTGCGCTCGATGATATAAGAAAAGAAACGGAAAATCTAAGAATTAGGAATATTTGGTATGAAATAAAAGGAAGGAATGAACAAAGGGAAACCAATTTTAAATATCTTCCATCTCCTTTAGATTTAGTTCAAAAAAAAGAATTATCTAGAATTGAAAAAATAAGAGCAGAAGAATATGCCTTGTATAATACCCACAAGATGACCAATATGGTTATAGATGTTCCTTCAAGTGCTAAAGAAACAGTAGCAAATGAATTGTTAATTTTTACAGAAAAAATAGGTATAGAATCTATCCAGGATACCTTCATAACGGATGATAAATTTATAAATTATTTAAGTGGAGAACAAGGACAACCAGTTGAGGTTTATCAATTTGCTCCTCAAAGCGAACCCAAAATCGGGATTGCTCGAAACAATAGTACTCGGACTACTACAGAAGGAAATTTATATAGAGTAGGAATGTTGAGGACAGATGAAATTAAAATTTGGGTAGAATTCGATGGACTTAAATTGAATAAAGAAGGTGTTTTAGGGATAGGTGCTGAAAATAAATTAGCTCAGTATAAGACACCTAAATTAGCAGAAAGTTTAAGAATAGGAATGGACGATTTAACCAGTCGAGGAGCTAGTGAATTTAAACTGTGCTTAACAACTCCCGCTATTTTTTATAATGGATATTATCCAACAGAAATATTTAAGAAAGCGAAAGTGGAAGTTGAATTATTGACTTGTGCAGTTGGCAAACCCATCTGTGTTGGAGGCTTTGATATGGAAGTTAAAGAACCTAAAGAAATGTTTAAGGCGGTTCCTGCTGGAAGCTGTTACTATTTTAGGCTAATTTCTGGCAGTTTAGCAAATTTAAATGAAGTTATTAAAGCGTATAATGTAAGCGAAGAAAGAGGAGAGGAGGGCTTTGGTGTTGCATTTATAGGAAAAATTTAATAGAAAATGAAAACGATAATAACGACTGTTGGCACTTCTCTTCTCGAAAATTATATGAGTAGTGAGGTAAGAATTGCTTTTAAGAAAAAGAAAGTAAGTTATGAAGATATTTCCGACCGTTTCCAGACTTTAAAAGATAGAATTGCATCAGCTTATAATCCAAAAGGAATAGCCGAAACTAAAATTAAAAAATATATCAAATGTGGATGGCTAAAAGATATAACAAAAAAGAATGGTAATTGGGTTATGGAAGAAGGTATAAAGTTAAACAAATATGCTTCTGCGGAAGTAGAAAGCATTTTAACTATAAAAGAATCATCACAAGAATTTACTAATGTTTATTTGCTTGCCACAGATACCGTACTCTCTAGGCTAGTGGATTAACCCTGAAATAACTATACACTAAAAAACGTTCATTGACAAAAG
>CAYPZN010000129.1:0-5044 GCA_964415335.1 uncultured Crocinitomix sp. | reverse complement strand
ATTTGGTAAAAAGTAAGATTCACTAATCTTATATTCCTCAAAATTATCTCCTCCATCTTTCGAAACCGCCAAGTAAACATCTGTTTTTTCGTTGTCATAATTTCTTCGGTCGTAATAAACACAATAGACATATCCGTTGGTCTGGTCAATCGTAATCCAAGTTAAAAATTGATGATTTTTAGACTCGTCTCCATTAACTCTTTTTGGACTTGTCCAAGTTGCCCCGCCATCAACTGATTTGGAAAGCCAAATATCTGTATTACCTAACCCATTTCTTTGATCCGCCCAATTGACATATAACGTACCGTTGTATTTGGATGGGCTCAAATCACAAACGGTAACGGGTAGTCCATTACAACGATAAATTCCTGGAATATCAATTACCCAGCCCATTGGTTGAGTTGCTAAAAAAGTTTCCTTTTCAAGCCATGTTTTCCCATCATCAAGTGATTTATTAAACCAAATGGTATCATTTCGAGACCAAGCAACATATATTTCTCCATTTGGTCCAACGGCCGGAACTGCTCCTTCAGCAGTTTTATCGTTGTCTTTACAATCACCTGGAACTTTAGAAATTTGTTTTGGTATGCTCCATGTCAATCCACCATCTTCTGTTTTTGAAAATAAAATATGACTATAATCACCCGGAGCATCTGAATCGTAAGCATCAAACTGAGTCCAAGTCATATAAATATGATTTGTTCTGGGATCTAATGCAACCCATTCTTTGTCATGAAATTTGCCATTGGCTATTGTATGTCCTTCCTTTCTGAATTTTCCTTTTAATTTTTTTGAACGTTGGGCAACCATACCACCAACCAAAGCTTCTCCATTGATGTTTGACAAATGGAAATAAAAATACCGCCCGAGTGTATCAATCAACATGCATGGATCTCCATTTACACCCCATTTGGATTTAATCGATTTTGATTTCCATGTTTGTCCTCCATCCGAAGAATAGTAATAATCATTAAACACGGACCCTGCAATAATTTCATTTGTTTTCTTGGGGTTAATACAAATTGCAGGCTCTACCTGAGAAAACGGATATACTGCTTTTTTCGGTCGAGGAAGTTGAACATTTTCAAATTGCGCGTAGTTACTTAAGGTACCAAAAAAGACAAATAGGATAAAGACAATTTTATACATAAAGTTCATATTATAATTTTTGGTATTTCTACTAGAAAGGATAACCGATTCCAAAATTAAATTGAAGTGGATGAGGAGAAATGAAATCAACCAAATCACCATTGATGTCTACATCAAAAAATGAGCGGTATTCTGTCTTGTCTGATAACCACCAACGTTCTCCTTCAGGCAGATGAGGATCGTGTAAGGCAAATGCTAAATCTAATCGAACAATTAAAAAATCTAAATCTGCTCGAAGTCCATATCCTAAACCAATGCTTAATTCTTTATAAAAGCGGTCAAATTGAAAAATACCAGGCGCATTAACATCTTCTCCATCATACGCTATGTTCCAAATATTACCAATATCAGCAAATACGGCACCTTCAAATAAAGAAGTCATTTTAAAGCGCCATTCTAAATTCGTTTCCAATTTTAAATCACCAATTTGAGTTGTTGTAGCATTATTATCTGCATACGTTTGAACTGTTCCTGGTGCAACTGTACGAGCTTGAAATGCCCTTAAATCATTTGAACCTCCTGCAAAGAATGCTTGCTCATAAGGCAATGATAGTGAATTTCCACTTGCAAAACCAGCTCCTGCAATAGCTCTAAAAACAAATTTGTTCTTTTTATTCAAATATTGGCTTAAAATATATTGAAGATCAAACTTTAAGAATTGCGTATAGGGAACGTTGAAAAAACTTTTTAAACTATCTAAATTTAACCCTACTTGCCCAGAAGAATTTTCTAATCCATTATAAATTAATGGAGTCAATAAAAAACCGGAAAGATCAACACTTGCAACAATATCGTGAAGATTTCTATGATCTCGTTTATTTGAATTGATATTACTGTAATGGTAAACTGGTCTTAAAATTGTTGTTAAGTGATCTGTATAAGAATTTAGTATTGATGGATCGTTTAATAGATCCAGCCTTTCTTGAAAAAATGTCTCTTTTTCCAATCGAACAAAATCAATTTCAATCAATGCGATTTCCCAACGTTGTACCTTATCTTGCTGAAAACTCCATTCGTATCCAAGCTGCGTCAAAGTCCGTTTAAATTCGGCTCTCTTTTGAAAATTAACAGCCAAATTCAATGTAGTTTTAGGATATGACCGTTTTGATATTTGGTCCTGAAGTTTTTTAGGCAACGGGGCCAGTTTAGGTAAAATTAATGAAGCCTTTGGTCCCCATTCAAATGTATTTAACCCAAAACTACTTTGTACTTCTTCGCCATTCCCATCCAATCCAACAATAAGCGGTTGAGATTCCAGCCCACCGATAAAGCTCAGCTGAAGTTTTTGAGCTCCTCCAAACAAGTTTTTATTCGTATATCCCACTGTTCCAAATGTTCCTAAAATTCCATTGGTATTCGATAAGCGGGGTTCAAAAAGGAAAGATTGTTTTTTTAAGGGTGTCAGGTCATAAGTCACAATTAACCAACGTCCAAGTGGTTCTTCAGGGTCAATTACAATTTCTGGAGAAATGTTGCTAAAAACTTCCAATTGCGACATAGTACGATAGCTTCGCTCAATGTAATATTCTTTATAATAGCGCTCTACAGGATTTAAGGAATCATCAGATCGATCGATTTCTAAAAAATTTTGCTTATCCAATAAATCTGGATCTAAAAAAGGTTTTTCATTATAGATGAACCTTCCCTTCCCATAAATAAAAAGTGTATCAAGCAATTGAAATCTTCCTTTATCAGAATCATTCCGGTAAGGCAAATTTAGCGCATCACATTTCTTTTTATATGCTTCGTAATCTTTAAATGAAGCTTCATCAGGGTTATGCAACCTAAAAACAGCATTTCTTACTTTAAATGTTTTATGCGGAACTTCAATCTTCTCTTTTTCATTGTAAGGATTATCAATAATTTTTGGCTTTATGTAAATAATAACATCTGCCTGCAAATCTCCTACGGTTGTATCAACGACGAAACCAACATAATTTCGATTAAAACCAAATAAAGCACCTTCATCACGGCCATACTTGGTAAAACGCTCCCGCTCATTATCCAAGACCTCTTCATCTAGTAAATTACCTGATTCAAGCAGAGCGCCTTCTTTTTCGATCATCTTTTTATACTCATTGTAAATTCCAGCGGTTTTAGCAGTACTATCAAATTTTATTTCCCTTATCCTATAAGGAGTTCCGGCATCTATAATAAAACCAGTTTTTGCCCACCTCTTTTTTTCGTTATAAATGATGGTATCTTTTACTTTGGCTGTATAGAATCCTTTTTTCTTAAGGTAAATTTCAATTTGTTTTTTTGATTTTTTTGCTCGATTTGTATCCAAAGCGATAGGAGCTTGTCCTAGTCTTTTCCGAACTCCATCTCTCCATCCCAGTTTTACAGATTTTGGTCGGATTACCTTATGTCTATATAAAGAATCTCCCCTCTCCTCTGCCTTTTTTATTCGTTTATTATTGATTTTATTTTCCTTGATTTTTCGTTTTTCGTTTTTTCGACGGTATTTTTCTGATTTTTTTTCGACTTGTTTTTTATGTTTTACGGTATCAATTCGATTGTAAAAAAAGAGTTTTAATTTAAGATTAGGAACTGGTTTTACCAATTCATATATTTCACTTGAACTTAAAATTGGATGTGAATTCTTTACAACTTCTTCCCCTTTTTCTTCTAGTTCAAATGAGATTTCATTTTCTTTCAACAAATATTGCCCTTCTGCAATGTATTTTGACTGTCTACAACCGATCAAAACAAATACCAACAAAGGAATGATGCAATATGTCTTTTGTATGAAATTCATTAATAAATGTAACTTTACAAAAATAATCGAATAGCGCAAATGGCCTTGTCTAAAAATGAAATAAAGTTCGTGAAATCACTTCAAATAAAAAAGTACCGTGATTTGAATCATTTATTTGTTGTTGAAGGTGTTAAATTGGTCAATGAACTACTTGCTCAAACACATTTTGAAGTTGATCGCGTTTTCTATACACCGGCAAGTGAGGTGTTACTACCAAAAAATATTCAATCTGTTGAAATTTCAAAAAGTGAGCTTGAACGGATTTCAGGGTTAAAAACACCCAATCAGGTTTTGGCCGTTGTCAAATACCCCACTGAAAATCGGATTGATTTTGACAAAGAAGAACTGGTACTTGTACTGGAAAACATTAATGATCCTGGAAATTTAGGAACAATTCTTCGGACAGCTGACTGGTTTGGAATAAAAACGGTTTTCGCTTCTAAAACAACTGTTGATTTATTTAACCCAAAAGTAATTCAGGCTTCAATGGGAGCTATTTATCGAATCGATTTTCATAAAACAAATTTGCTTGAAAGCATTGAGAAATTGAAAGAAAATAATTTCAACGTGATTGGTGCTGCTCTTAATGGAGAATCCATATACAACAACACCTTTGAACTTAAAACAGCCCTAATTATGGGAAGCGAATCTCATGGCATTTCAACAGAATTACAAAAAGAAATCGATCAACTTGTTTTGATTCCTCAATACGGAAAAACAGAATCATTGAATGTTGCTATGGCAACAGGCATAATTCTATCGCATTATCGTTTTTCAATTAATGCCTAATTATGAAAACTAGAACAATTCTTATTTGTTGGTTATTAACCCTTATAATTGGAAGTATCTTTTTTTCACTTATCAATGACGATCTGTATGACCGTGAAGGATTTCTGATCATTTTTATAGTTAATTTTATAATCAGTTTGATAACCTCATCTCCTATTATTATTTTATTAAATCTGTTAAATACATTTTTAAATAAATAACAAAACATTAATTGGTAGAAACACATTCTAATTTTAAATATTATCCCTTTTATTGCTACTGGAACAACTATGTTTTTGTTTTAAAAATGAATGAGGTAAACTTCCCTATTTTTCAGACAGTTTAAAACTATTAAATTTAAACTGAAAA
>CAYPZN010000128.1:0-5141 GCA_964415335.1 uncultured Crocinitomix sp. | reverse complement strand
CTCGGATAGTTGGCAGAGTGGTCGAATGCGGTGGTCTTGAAAACCATTGTACCGCAAGGTACCGGGGGTTCGAATCCCTCACTGTCCGCAGAAGGGGATAAGTTAAAAATTTCATTAGCTTTTCCCCTTTTTAACTTTCCCAAGCCTTTGTCTATATTGGGAAACAGGTCAAATATCCGATTTAGTTTTGGAGTTCGACATTTTTTTCCATCAAAACTTAACTGTTCCATAAATATCGAACCCACGATCTTATGCTTCAAATGAATGCTTCCTGTGGAGTAGGTTTCCCGTATGTTCTCTAGTAAGTGTAGCCCACTTTGTATCAACTCTATTAATTCACGCTTAGAAGTCTTGAAATTGGATATTTTGTCCTTGATCTCTGTTTTTTGGGCAGAATACCGCGCTTTTATGCTCACATACTCATCAGGGTCAAGCTTCCCGTCCAACATCAAATCTTGAGATTTTATCAATCGACTTTCAATTTGTTCTAATTGCTCGTTGAGTTTTTTGAGTTCAACTTTGTTGTCTACCTCAGACGTTTTCATTTCATCTTCTAAAAAAGCATTGTATAACACCACCATTTCTGGTTCAATTTGAATTGACTTTAACAACTCATCAAACGCTAGGTGAATTTTACTTGCAGATACCCTTTGCTTTTTACAGTGATTGCAGTGGTAATATCCGTAACGTTTCCCAAGTTTTCCTTTAGAATAACTAGCAGTCATAGTACCACTACATTCATTACAATTAAGTACACCTCTCAAATGAAAATCATCTCGAAGTTTCGTGTATTTTGGTTCAAATTTTCCCCTTGCTTTACGGTTTCCTGTTAAAATCTGTTGTACCTGATAATAAAGCATTTCACTTATTATAGGTTCATGCCTACCTTCTACAATCTTCATGGGTTCTTTTTCAAGCGCAGGAACAACAATTTTACCCATATAGATAAGGCGCTTTAACATTTTGCTCATATTGTTCCTCGAAACTTTTATTCCTCTTTCTGCAAGATCAGCTCTAATCTCATTTTGAGGCGTTCCTTTAGCCACCTCTTCAAATATCTCTCTTACAATTGGTGCTTTAACGGGATCATGGATGATGATATGCTTGCCTTCTTCATTTCTAGCGGATATGAAACCAAAGAAAGGCTTTCTCGGCCAATAACCGTTTTTTAATCCTTGTCTTACTCCCCGCCTAATTTTTATCGAACGCTTCTGATTATCCACATCAGGTGCAGCCATATAAACAGCAAGCATTAACCATTGGTCGGGAATGTTCAAATCAACAGGTTGTTCAATAGCTTGTGGTGTAATACCTTTCTTTGCTAAGTCGCGAACCACATTAAGTCCGTCAGTTAAATCCCTTGAAAAGCGATCCCATGAAGTAACGAGTAATTCATCCGTATCAATTTCTTTGTTTTTGACTTTCCTTATCCATTTTTTCCACTCTGGGCGGTCAAATGATTTGGCAGAATGATCTTCTCTAATTACATATACTACTTCATACCCCCATCTTTTGCAATAACCCGAAAGACGATCGAATTGATCATCTAAACTATATCCTTTCGCTTGTTCATCTGAACTTACCCGGCACATGATCGTTACCTTTTTCATTTCTTTTTGTTTTTGAATTCTTGGATGATTTTAATGTTTAATCGAGCAAGTCTTCTCATCTCTTTAGCTATTTGCTCAATTTGAGAATCAGTTAAATGCTCTCCTTTCTTACCCAACAATGCCCTGCATTTTTCCACACTAATCATCTACAGCTATTATTTTCTTTTTATCGGTTTTAGTTTATTTTATCCTTCTTCTGAATCATAACCAATATTAACTTTCCTACCATCTTTTGAGATATATTGTATTTGATCAGCTTCAACCTGTTCTAATAACTGATCAATTTTATCCCTCAAGCGTGGAGAAAAATCTTTCATATTTTTGATCGCGTCAAATTCAAAATATTCCGAAGCCTTATTGTCAAATTCATTTTCATCTTCTTTCTCTAAACTATATTTTTCAATTTTTTCCTTTTTTAAAAAGTCTTTGATCATATTAGTTAAAGGAATCATTAGATGTGATTCTTCCAATACAGGAAGTAATAAATCATCATCCGATTCAAACGTACAATTTCCATCTTTTGTGATTCGAAGATAGTAGGTGTTTTCCTTCATCATTGTAGAAGAGAGCATGGAAGTGAAAATCGAATCAACAATGTGTTCCCCTAATTTTTCAACTGTAGCCTCAATCTCTTCCTTAGTACCTTTGATCACACTAAAATCTTCAGGAGCTGTTTCTGAAATTTCAGAATGAAAACCTTTGTCTTGAATTGTCAAGAGTAATGCACTTACATCAACTGGCATCATTAAAAAATCTTTCACATTTTTGATCGCGTCAAATGATAATCCAAATTCCCTGATCTCTTTCACAAGTAGTAACCAAATGTATTCAATGGGGCTATACTTCATCCGATACTTACGCTGCTTATCTTGCAAGTACAATCCCGAATTCCTCCAATCATATGCATTCTTATAACTAACTCCCATATTGGCAAGTTCAAATTGCTTATCTTTTAAGAATATCATTAAATCTGTATAGGGCGCTTCAGGTGTTCTTATCGTTTCATTATTCATACTCTTTTTGTTTTACTATACTCTAAAGTAATTAAAATAGTAATACAACGCAAATTAAATTGTATTTCTCTATAAAACGAAAATGATCCCTTGCTATTTATGTACTATTTGATCAAAATTTATGTTTATATTATATATATATGCAAATTAAACGAACATGTAAACAATGCGGTACACCATTAAGTTTAGACAAAAAACTTGGCGCTAAATACTGTAATCACAGTTGTCAACAAGGATATTATAAGCGGAGGGAAATTATTCGTAAGAAGATCAAAAAAATAGAAGAAGAACTTCAATTTAACCAGAGTTGGATAGATGAAGAGGTTGTCAAATCAAAGCAGTTCGAAAAAAACAAAATTGATTTATCTGAAATAAAACGAAAAACGGAAAAAATAAGAGGGGTATTAAGTACACTTCAAACTTTACTGACTTCAACGCCGCAGGTATTCCGAAACTCATTGGTTCAATATTTAGATCGAAATATGCATGCTTTTGAAGATGATTACGGGCATTTGAAATTTGGAACGTCAGATGAACAGTCTAGAATATTGAATTACCACCGCAAGCGTTTTGAAAAAATGCAAGACAAAGGTAAGCTACAATTAAAACTACTTGAAGAAAGCATAGAGAAAAAGAAAGCATCCAATGCGAAATTAAGCTCTCAGGAACTTATGCATTCATTTAAAATTGCAGGACTAAGAGTAGAGAATATAACTCTTGAAAAGCAACTAGTAGAATTAAGGGAAATTGATTTAGAAAACCTTCCAATTAAACCTAACCCAAAAAAACAAGATCAGAACAATTCAAAAGAGCAACCCATTGCTAAAGGTATAAGTGGAAATCAAATCCTAAAAATGAAGTTTAACAATCTTGAATTAAAAGGAGTATTAGGAACTTTTTTAGGATTAATTCAGCGCAATAAATGTGCGATTGCATTAACAGGTGATTCTGGAGCAGGAAAAACAACCTTTAGTTTTCAGCTTGCAAGAGCCTTTAGAGACGTTAATCAAAGTGTGGGTTATTTTTCACTTGAATCTGGAATTACGGAAACCACACAATCTACCATTGAAAAACTCCGGTTAACCAGTTCAAAATTTGAAGTATTTGGTGATGGTAATTTGAAAGATGTTCGATTACAAGCAGCCCATTTCGATTGTATCATTATAGATAGTTACGCCAAAATATCAAGCAAAGCAAACGACTTTGAATCACTTAGGGAAGATTTTCCAAACACGTTTTTTATCATTATTTTTCAAAAAACCACGGATGGTAAAATCCGAGGAGGTTCTTCTATTTTGTATAATAGTACTGCAACCATTGATATCAGGTTAACAAAAGGAAATCACCGAATTGCATTTATGCAAAAAAGTAGATATGGAACAGAAAATTTTGTTTATTCTATTTCGCTTAATCAAATTTTGAAAAATGACAAAACACCAATTAAGTGGTCAGAAATTCAAGAAAATTGGCTATCACCTAACGATCACTAAACATCAATCTAGTATCACTAACCATCATTTTTTGATTTGAAGAATCTCTCAAACACTCTATTAATAAGCGTTTTCAAGGGTGATGGCTAATTTTACTGTTTCTACAACTATTTAGTCATTACAATCCACACGAGCATAATTTATATGCTTTACGTGACCGGTGTGTAAGTTTTCATAAACGGCTGAAAGGTGTTTTTCATTATGAAAATGAAGAGCATATAAAACTATTTGATCAACTCAATTATGCTTATATTGGTGGAAGGTATCGCAATGAAAAAGAATTCCCTGTGGATTTAGACAAAATTACTTTTTGGAAACAAGAGACAGAAGTTTTTTTGAAATTAACCGAAGAAATTTGCTTAGAACGGATTGAAACTTTTAGCTAAAAAAAGTTTATTTCATAATCTTTCTAGTAACAGAATATTCTAGCTGAGCACAAAGCTTTTTTACTAGTGCAATTAACTTAACTTCAATTTTCTCATCCATTTTATTTAGGCAATAATCTGCTCCTTGTTCCTTAAAAATTGTTTCTATTGTGCTACTCATAAATTCAACGCTAACCATTATAATTTTAATCTCTTCGTTTTCTTTTTTGATTCTTCTAATGAGTATTGCAGCTTTTTCCATTGGAAGATGATCTCCTATAATCACTATCGTAAACCCCTCGAAATTTTCTGTGTTAACTGTTTTAAAATGTGTTTGTTTAATTTTTTTTGAAAGTAGTGTCTGTAGTCCTTTCTGGAGGATCGATTGAAATCCAGTAATGGCAATTCTAATTTTAAGGTTCTCAGACACAGTACTTCGTTTTGGGTTGAATACAAAGAAAAGAAGATTTTTTGAACAAAAAATAACACAAATGAAAATTGCGTATTTATACTGTTTTTTTGCTTGTTATTCCTAATTATGTTTGTTCCGAAAAAATAAATTAACCAACATTGGAGTTCAGCAATTATTTTTTTAAAAAAAAGTGTCTCATTTGCGGGAAACACTGAATCCAATTAATAAAAACTGTTGTAACTTTATTACTC
>CAYPZN010000127.1:0-5202 GCA_964415335.1 uncultured Crocinitomix sp. | reverse complement strand
ATTTGTTCTTTAATAACTTAAATCAATGTCCGAATTATCGTACTAGGTCCAGTTTTTATTACATAAGTCACCTAAATCGAACTTTAGGTTACAAAAAAACTCATCTACTTTATGTAGATGAGTTTTTAATATCATTTATAAGTGATTTATTTCCTCAAAAATTCAACACCTTTTGAATTCCTTCGCTCACTTTTGAAGCATTTGTGAGAAGAGCTGATTCTAAAATTGAATTTAGTGGAATAGCCGGCGTATCGACAGATCCAACAATCTCTATTGGAGCATCCAATTGTGTGAAACAATTTTTTTGGATTTTAGCAGCAATACTTAATGTAAACGTTGCTTCAATTGATTCTTCCGTTACCAAAAGACACTTACCGTGTCGATTGACCGAATTGAAAACGGTTTCTTCATCCCAAGGACTTAATGTTCTAAGGTCAATAATTTCTACTTGACCTTCAAATTCTTGAGCAGCTTCTAATGCCCAATAAACACCTCTTCCGTAGGTTATAATGGTCAAAGATTCTCCATCATTTATTTTTGACTCTTCCGCTTCTAAAACAATTCGTGCTTTTCCAAATGGTACTGCGTAATCTTCGTCAGGTTCAACCGTAATTGCACCTTCAGTACCTTTTATTTTACTCCAATAAAGCCCTTTATGTTCTAACATTACAACAGGATTTGGATCATAAAATGCCGCTTTCATTAAGCCTTTCAAATCAGCCCCTGTTGAAGGGTATGCAACTTTAATTCCTCGAATATTGGTTAAAACAGATTCAACACTTGAAGAGTGGTAAGGTCCACCACTTCCATAAGCTCCTATTGGAACACGAATGATTGCACTTACTGGCCATTTACCATTAGATAGATAGTAAGAACGGCTAACTTCTGTAAATAGCTGGTTTAATCCTGGCCAAATATAATCCGCAAATTGAACTTCAACAATAGGTTTTAAACCAACTGCTGACATTCCTACGGTACTTCCAATAATAAAAGCTTCTTGAATAGGGGTGTTAAAAACACGCTCGTCTCCAAATTGTTGAGCTAAAGTTGCCGCTTCTCTGAAAACTCCTCCTAATCTTCCTCCTACATCTTGGCCATAAAGTAATGCTTCTGGGTGTTTCTCCAAAATTTCTCTAATTCCAAACAAAGCACTATCAACCATTACTGTTGGTTTCTTTCCTTCTGGTTCCCGTTGTCCTTGTTCTTCCGTTATAGGAGTAGGTGCAAAATAGAAGTCCGTTAAACTTGATGGATCAGGATCTGGTGAATTAATCGCTTTTTCAAATTCACTATCAACTTTAGTTAATGTTTCCGATTCAATTGTCAATAAATCAGAATCAGAAAGACCAACTTCTAAAGCCAACTCTTTTAATTTAGGGTAAGGATCCCTCAGAGCTGCTTCTTCTAAATCATCACGATACCATTCTTTACGCACACCAGAAGTATGATGATTAAGTAATGGAACTTTAGCATGAACTAAGAAAGGACGTCTTTCTTTTCGAATTGTTTCAATTACTTTTTTTAAGGATTGATAACAAGTTTCAAAATCAGTTCCATCAATGGTAACGACTTCCAAACCTTTAAATCCTTGTGCATAATAACTGATGTCTTGCGCTCTAATTTCTTCTGCATTTGCCGAAATATCCCATTCATTATCCTGAACTAAATATAAAATAGGAAACTGTTTTAAAGCAGCCATTTGAAAAGCTTCTGAAACCTCTCCTTCGGTGCATGAGGCATCCCCTAATGAACATACAACAACAGGATTTTCGCCATTGTAATCTTCAGCAAGGCCTAAAGTTTCTTTATATTGAATCCCCATGGCAACTCCTGTTGTAGGAATCGCTTGCATTCCTGTAGCGGAAGATTGATGAGGTATTTTTGGAAAATTTTCACGATTTAAACTTGGGTGAGAGTAGTAGGTTCTTCCGCCAGAAAAAGGATCATTTTTTTTTGCAAAAACCTGAAGCATAATCTCCCAAGGTTCAAGGCCAATACCCAATAAAATAGAATCATCTCTATAGTATGGAGCCACCCAGTCTTGAGGTTTTAATTGCATCCCTAAAGCCAATTGAATTGCTTCATGACCTCTAGAAGTGGCATGAACATATTTAGAAGTAACTTTAGCATTTGCCTCGTATTTTTCAGCCATTGTTTTAGCTGTACACATTAATTCAAATGCCTTCTTTATGGTTGACTTACTCGTTTTTATGGTCTTTTTCTTTCTTTTCGGCGCCGTCTCTGACATAAATAACGTTAAATTTAATTTGACGCAATTTACGAAAAAAACTACCAATTTGTTTCTTTAAAATGAAAAACGATTCGCAATGAGGAATCGTTTTTCGGTCAAACTACATGCTCGATTTCATTAAAATTGAAACAATAATTTTTGCATTAATATGAAATATTGAAGAGATTATTTTTTAACCCATTTTCTACTAAAGAAATAACCGTCAGAAGAAATTCCTTTTAATAGATATGTTCCTGGGATAACCGAAGAAACATTGATTTGAACAGGTGTACTTTCCTTAATGTCAGATTGAGTAGTGGATTAATTTTCTTCCTAGGCCGTAAACCTCAAATTTTACATCTACGTTCTCTTCAGATTCCAATAAAAAATTAAGACTTTCTTGTGCTGGATTTGGTGAGATTTCACCTATTGTGAAGAGTTCTGTAACCGGTGTATGTTCTATAATAGAAGTTTCTCCAAAGCCAACTCCGCAGGCATCAATACTTGTGTGGTACACACGACACACGAGGACTCCCCGTTCTTCCATCACACCATGTGAAATGTGCGATCCTTCTATAGTTGCGTCATTGTAATCTCCGTAAAATTGTGTTGCAGGAGCATCATCAAAAGAAGTATTAGACTCAGATAACGTTGTATATCCAGTAATGGTAAGACCAGCATCTTCTGAAAAAGCAGACATTTATTTAGTTTCCAATGTCTCTTTATTAAACGTATACCATGAAATTGCCAAATGACCTTCGTCTGCTGCGACACATGGCATAGTTGCAGAAAATAAAGAGCCATTTAGCTCTGCAGCGAATTCGATTTGGTCAGAAAAACTAGTTCCTCCATCATGCGAATAAGCATAATAACTTTTAACTGTCCCCCCTGCAAAATCTGTCCAAGCAACATAAATATTATTTCCATCAACAGCAAGAGATACAGCAGGACCTTCACGATCATGAATATTTGTAGTAGGAGGCATTAAGGTGCCAGAAGCTAAAATAATCGGATCAGAAAATGTTTCGCCACCATCTGTAGATTGTGCATAAGCAATTTGACCACTGGACATTGATAAAAGGGCACAAGATAAATGAACCGTACCACTTTCATCTACAGCAACGTTACCAAATTGTGTTTGATTCATTGGGCCAGCTGGCACAGCGGTGGATCCCATAAAGTTAAAATCACTCGAATCCGTTGGTTTTATGAAAACGAGTTCACCAGCATCACCCGAAGGGGAGTTGACGAAGTGAACTGCGCTTAAGTAAATATTCCCTTCGTATGGCCCAGATGAATTGTCGCGAGCCATCCAAATCCTGTCAATCGCATCAAATGAAGATAATAGACCTGAATGGATTGAAGGTTTAGATTCCCAAGTTGTTCCAAAATCTCCTGATACGAGGTAGAAACATTCTAATGGATTTGCTGTTACATCCGATAAATTTGTTCCGTGTAAATAGAGCCACGCAACATGAATGCTATCATTTTCTCCAAAGATAAAAACAGGATCACCTCCGCCAATAAGCATATCATCTGGATATAATTCGCTAAGTACATCTGAAGTGTTAATATTTGCATTTTCCCAAGTTTCTCCTGAATCTTCGGATAAAAATAGATGCCAATTACCTCCATTTCCCATAAAACTTATTCCTACACGAGAATCGTTGTTTGGATCAATAGCAATAAATGGCTCTGCACCCGTTTCTGAGAAATCACTTCGATCATCTTTAAAAAGATCTACCTCATTTTCGATTTGAATACCTTTCGTTTTTTCACGAACAAGCTCCTTAATAAGATCATCATTAATAGTCTGTGCAAAAGAGAAATTAAAAGAAAAAGTCGTCAAAACAATTAACGAGAATAATTGAACAATACTGTTTGGTCTATTTTTCATTTTTTTTAATAAAAGATTTTTAGTAAATCTAATTCTAGACTGTTTTCCAACAGATTAACGACATGTTAAAGCAAATGTAAATGAAGAAAAAAGATTAATATAAATTACTTATGGTATTATTATTGAATTAAAAACAGAATGTAAACCATTTGTACAGAAAAGAAAAAGAGAGTAGATTTTATTCCTATTTTTACAAACCATATTAAATTGATAACATGAGACAAATAATAATGCTTGTTTTTGTTGGTATAATAAGTACGACAATCAACGCGCAAAATGAGATAACACTAGAGAATGCTGTGATGAATCAATATCGTGCATTTTATCCAAAGTCGACTACATTTTTTAATTGGATTCCGAATACACAGGAATACTCTTTTTTGTCGGATGACTTTCAAACATTACTTCGTGGGAACGCAAAAAATGATAAAACAAGTGACATTATAACGACAAAAGAGGTTGCTGAAATCTTAAGTACTGAAGTACGTTATGTAAATGTTATTGCATGGAAAGATGAAAATTCGTTTTACACAATGTCTGAAGGAAATTATGTACTAATCAACGTCGTTGAAAAATCGTCTAAGATTGTTGCTAACATTCCAAATGGAGCAACTGGTCTAGATTTATCTGAAGAATCTGATAATGTTGCATACACGATTGATAATCAATTATACGTTTCTTCAATGACAAAACCAATTGTAGAAACGGAAAAAGAAATTGTAACCGGACAAGCGATTGCAAGAAGCGAATTCGGAATTACAAAAGGAACATTTTGGTCAAATAATGGATTGGCCTTAGGGTTTTATCAAAAAGACGAATCAGAAGTTGCTGATTATCCATTATTGGATATCAATACACCAACAGGAAGTTTAACTTCGATTAAATACCCTATGGCTGGTCAAAAGAGTGAGAAGTCTGGTGTTGGAATTTATCATACCAAAATGAATAAAGTAGTGATGATCAAACCAACCGGAAATTCAGATGATTATTTGACGAATTTTGGATGGGGCCCTAAAGATGAGTTTTTCTACGTGGCTGAAGTTAATCGCGGTCAAAACCATATGAAATTGAATAA
>CAYPZN010000126.1:0-5383 GCA_964415335.1 uncultured Crocinitomix sp. | reverse complement strand
AAGAGGACAAATTAATGGGATGGATGACAGATCAGGAGCAAAAGTTGTTAAAGCAGATGTTCCACTTTCAGAAATGTTCGGTTATGTTACAACATTAAGAACATTGTCTTCAGGTAGAGCAACTTCTACAATGGAGTTTTCGCACTACGCTACTACACCAAGAAATATCGCTGATGCGGTTATTAAGAAAGTACAAGGAAAAATTGAAGCATAATAAAGAGCTATAAACATGAGCCAAAAGATTAGAATAAAATTAAAATCTTACGATCACAACTTAGTAGATAAATCTGCTGAAAAGATTGTAAAAGCGGTTAAAGCCACTGGAGCTGTTGTTAGCGGTCCAATTCCATTACCAACTCACAAGAGAATTTATACGGTATTGAAATCTCCGCACGTAAACAAAAAAGCAAGAGAGCAATTTCAATTATCTGCTTATAAGAGATTAATTGATATTTATAGTTCATCTTCCAAGACGGTTGATGCACTGATGAAACTTGAATTACCAAGTGGAGTAAACGTAGAAATTAAAGTTTAATTAGTAATAAATAAAGTATGCCAGGGATTATTGGAAAGAAAATCGGAATGACTAGCATCTACAGTGCCGAGGGCAAGGCAACGCCATGCACAGTGATAGAAGCTGGTCCTTGTGTTGTAACACAGGTGAAAACCGAAGAAAAAGATGGGTATAGTGCTGTTCAATTAGCGTTTGGAGAAAAACGTGAAAAGAATACTTCTAGTGCCCTTCAAGGACACTTCAAAAAAGCAAAAACAACACCAAAAAGAAAATTGGTAGAGTTTGATGGCTTTGATGATTTGAACTTGGGAGATGTTGTCGGGGTTGATATTTTTGAAGAAAATTCCTTTGTTGATGTTGTAGGAACATCAAAAGGGAAAGGTTTTCAAGGGGTGGTTAAACGTCACGGATTTGGTGGTGTTGGACAAGCTACTCACGGTCAGCACAACAGATTAAGAGCACCCGGTTCAATCGGTGCGGCTTCTTATCCTGCAAGAGTATTCAAAGGGATGAGAATGGCAGGTCAAACAGGTGACGCACGCGTTACTCAAACAAACTTGCAAGTATTGAAAGTGTTAAATGATAAGAATTTAATTTTGGTGAAAGGATCTGTTCCTGGAGCTAAAGGTTCTTACGTAATAATTAATAAATAAGATGGACATTAAAGTAGTAGACATAAAAGGTAAGGAAACTTCCGCAAAAGTTACGCTTGCAGATTCTATCTATGCTATTGAACCAAATGATCATGCGATCTATTTAGATGTGAAGCAATATTTAGCAGCACAAAGACAAGGAACGCACAAATCAAAAGAAAGAGGTGATATTAGCGGGAGTACGCGTAAGATTAAAAAACAAAAAGGAACAGGTACTGCAAGAGCAGGAAGTATTAAGTCACCGATTTTTAGAGGTGGTGGACGTGTTTTTGGACCAAGACCAAGAAATTATGATTTCAAACTAAACGTTAAATTGAAACGATTAGCAAGAAAATCAGCGTTGAGCTATAAAGCAAAAGAAAACAACATTATCGTTATCAATAATGTTGATTCTGGAGAAGTTAAAACAAAAAACTTTTTAAATATGATGTCTGCAATGGATATCGCTTATGATAAAGTATTATTTGTTTTACCAGAAGACAACAAAAACGTATACCTATCTGCTAGAAATATTCAGGGTACAAATGTTGTAACCGCAGATAGCTTAAATACGTATGAAATCCTTAATGCAAATAAATTGGTTATTGTTGAAGGAGCGGTAGAGAAGATTGAAACCATATTGAATTAATAGTTGAAGAGATGAACAGTATGATTAAAAAGCCAATATTAACTGAAAAAGCAACTTTAGATAGCGAATTAAACAATCGTTTTGCTTTTATAGTTGATAGACGTGCTAACAAATTGGAAATTAAAGACGCTATTGAAAAGATTTATGGTGTCACAGTTGAAAAAGTTCGTACAATGACTTACGGTGGAGGTATTCCTAAAACGAAATATACTTCACGTGGTATTGCAGAAGAAACAAGACCGATCTGGAAAAAAGCAATTGTCACAGTTGCCGAAGGTGAAGTAATCGATTTGTACGAAAACATTTAAGATAGTAAGATGGGAGTTAGAAAGTTAAAACCAATTACACCGGGACAAAGACACAAAATTGCGAGTGATTTTAGTGAGATTACTAAATCTACGCCAGAAAAGTCTTTGTTAGCTACCAAAAAGAGATCAGGTGGTAGAAATAATGACGGTAGAATGACCATGAGATATTTAGGTGGTGGTCATAAAAAGAAATATAGAATTGTAGACTTTAAAAGAGAAAAGTTTGGTATTCCGGCAACTGTAAAAAGTGTTGAATATGATCCAAACAGATCTGCTCGAATTGCATTATTGTTTTATGCAGATGGAGAAAAAAGATACATCATTCATCCAGAAGGATTAAAAGTAGGTGATGTAATCAAATCTGGAGCTGGAGTTGAACCTGAAGTAGGAAACACTTTGTTTTTAAGTGAAATTCCTTTAGGGACAGTAATTCATAACATTGAATTAAAACCTGGAAAAGGAGCTGCTATAGCAAGAGGTGCAGGGACATATGCTCAATTACAAGCACGAGACGGAAAATATGCCGTTGTTAAAATGCCTTCTGGTGAAACTAGAATGATTTTAACAACTTGTATGGCAACAATTGGATCTGTTTCAAATTCTGAACACATGTTATTAGTTTCTGGTAAAGCAGGACGCTCAAGATGGAAAGGAAGAAGACCAAGAGTAAGAGGTGTTGTAATGAATCCAGTAGATCACCCTATGGGAGGTGGTGAAGGAAGAGCATCAGGAGGTCATCCAAGATCTAGAAATGGTGTTCCAGCAAAAGGATACAAAACAAGATCTAAGAAGAAATATTCTTCTAAGTATATAATTGAAAAGAGAAAGAAATAATTAAGTCATGAGTAGATCATTAAAAAAACCACCGTTTGTTCATTACAAACTAATGCAAAGGGTAGAAGAAGCACAAGAATCACAAAAGAAATCAGTGATTAAAACGTGGTCAAGATCTTCAACGATTACTCCTGACTTCGTTGGATTAACTATAGCTGTCCATAATGGAAATAAATTTATTCCCGTTTATGTAACTGAGAATATGGTTGGTCATAAATTAGGTGAATTTGCGCCGACAAGAACCTTCAGAGGTCACGCGGACAAAAAGAAAAAGAAATAGGCTAAACATAAGTTATAATGGGAGCTAGAAAAAGATTAAAAGCAGAACAACGAAAAGAGCAAAAGTCAAAAATTGCTATTGCAAAATTGAATAATTGCCCTATCTCTGCACGAAAAATGCGTTTGGTTGCAGATATCGTAAGAGGTGTTGAAGTGAATAAAGCGTTAAATATTTTATCGCACAATTCAAAAGAAGCTTCAGGACGTCTTGAAAAATTGTTGAGATCAGCAATTGCAAATTGGGAGCAAAAAAATGAGGACAAAAACTTAGAAGATGAAACATTAATAGTTTCAGAAGTAAGAGTTGATAATGCAGGAATGTTGAAGAGAATTCAACCAGCACCTCAAGGTAGAGCGCACAGAATTAGAAAACGATCAAATCACACAACTATCATTGTTGATAGTGTAAAAACAAAATAGAATGGGACAAAAGACTAATCCAATAGGAAATAGATTAGGATTCATCCAGGGATGGGAATCAAACTGGTTTGGAGGAAATGACTATTCTGCTAAGATTGTAGAAGATCACAAGATTAGGGAATACTTGTCAGCTCGTTTGCAGAAAGCAAGTATTTCTAAGATCATTATTGAACGTACGATTAAACTTGTTACAGTTACGATTAATACAGCTCGTCCCGGAGTGATTATTGGAAAAGGTGGACAAGAAGTTGATAAGCTTAAAGAAGAGTTGAAAAAAATTACAGGAAAAGAAGTTCAAATTAACATATTTGAAATTAAACGCCCTGAATTAGATGCAAAGCTTGTTGCTGACAGTATCGCAAGACAAATTGAAGGAAGAATTTCTTTTAGAAGAGCAATCAAAATGTCAATTCAATCTACCATGAGAATGGGGGCTGAAGGAATCAAAGTGAAAATTAGTGGAAGGCTAAATGGAGCGGAGATGGCAAGAAATGAAATGTATAAAGATGGAAGAACACCATTGCATACTTTCAGAGCTGATATTGATTATGCATTGTCAGAAGCACACACAACTTACGGTCGTATTGGAATTAAAGTGTGGATTTGTAAAGGTGAAGTTTATGGAAAAAGAGATCTTTCTCCAAATGTTGGATTACAACAGAAAAAAGGAGGAAAGAGAAATCCTAAATTTCAAAATAGAAGAAAATAATTAGATAAAGCAGTACAAAATGTTACAGCCTAAAAGAACCAAATTTAGAAAAGCCCAAAAGGGAAGAAATACTGGATTAGCTCACAGAGGGAGCCAAATCGCTTTCGGATCATTTGGACTAAAAAGCCTTGAGCCTGGATGGATTACATCAAGACAAATTGAGGCTTCTCGTATCGCAGTTACGCGTTACATGAAAAGAGAAGGTAAAGTGTGGATTAGAATTTTTCCAGACAAACCAATTACTGCTAAACCGGCAGAAGTACGTATGGGTAAAGGAAAAGGAGCTCCAAGCCACTGGGTAGCTGTTGTAAGACCAGGAAGAATCTTGTTCGAAGCAGAAGGAGTAGAACTTGAAACAGCAAGAGAAGCAATGCGTTTAGCAGCTCAAAAATTGCCGTTAAAATGTAAGTTCGTAGTTAGAAAAGATTACGTTAGTTAATAGTTGAATTATGAAGGCAGCTGATATTAGAGAATTATCATTGGAAGATCTTAAAGAGAAATTAGAGGAGTTGAGTGAGCAACACGAAAAATTGTTGTTATCTCACGCAGTTTCCCAATTGGAAAATCCAATCCAAATTAGAGAAGGGCGTAAAACAATCGCTCGGGTACAAACTGAAATAAGAAGTAAAGAGTTAAATCTTGAAAAAACTTCTGCTTAATTAAAGACTTTCTGTAATGGAGAATAAAAGAAACTTAAGAAAAGAACGTATTGGTTTGGTTACCAGTAGTAAAATGGAGAAATCTGTAGTCGTTTCTGTTGAAAGAAAAGTAAAACACGAGAAATATGGTAAGTTCGTAAAAAAAACTACTAAATTTGTCGCCCACGACGAAAAAAATGAATGTAACCAAGGGGATACAGTTCGTATTATGGAAACTCGTCCACTTAGTAAAAATAAGTGCTGGAGGTTAGTAGAAATTATTGAAAGAGCTAAATAAGATACAATGATTCAGTCAGAAAGTAGATTATCTGTAGCCGACAATAGTGGAGCAAAAGAGGTTTTATGTATCCGTGTTTTAGGAGGTACTAAAAGAAGATAT
>CAYPZN010000125.1:0-5567 GCA_964415335.1 uncultured Crocinitomix sp. | reverse complement strand
GATTCCGACTCACTTTATAACCTCTGTCTTTAGTCAACCAAACATGCATTCGCCTTTTAACTTCAAATTATTTTAGATCGATTAATTGTTTAGATCAATATATCAATTATTGTTGAATCACTTCATGTGCTAGCTTAGTCAATTGGTCCGTTGAAATCAGTACATCATTTTTATAGAGGATCAAAATTCCCTCTCTAGGAATCCTTAACCCGTACGAAGTATTTAGTTTATCTAAGATTGTATCTAGGGTTGACTCTCTATTAAACATTTTAAGCACTGTATAGAATAAGAGGGAAATTTTAAACGAAAATTTTGTTTCATCATCAGTAACAATCATTACTTTCCCATCTTCAAGATGACTTATTTCTAATTGATTATTAAAGTATAATAATTCTGGAATCTCTTTTGAAAAGGATTTTTGATATAAAAGATTAAGTCTACTCGTTCCTTTTTCTAAATCATCATTTTTGAATATACTTTTGATAAATTACGGCTATTTCTTGCACAATTTTTATAAAACTCAAGTTCTCTTCCAAACCAATTTACCCAATTATCTTTCTGATTATTTGCGTAAATATTTTTAGCCATAAACGCTGTTTCGAATGATTCAATTATACTACTTTCTTTATATTCAACAGGCAAAGCTTCAAATGAAACATACTGTTCAATTGTTTTGATATAATGACCAAAATTCTTCCAAAACTTCAACCCACTAATACCTTGATCAGATTGACAAAACCATGTAGAGCAAATACCCTTGGTAAATTGCCAAATACCACAATTTCCTTTATCATAAAATACACATTTCAACTGATCTGAATTCCCAAAGATGTTATCAAAACTTTGACCTAATTTACTGTACTGATCGTTGTAGGAGTTATTAGGGAAGACACCTAGCGTTAATAAATAGAATTTTATCCTGATGTTGTTCAGTTATAATTAGAATCAAATAACCAAAAAAACATCAATCTATTCAATACAAAAAAAATGAAAAGCCTATACCTCTAAATACTATACTTGTGTGTAAGTTTGACCTATAGAAAAAATAATTGCTCTTTCTTACTCCTGAATTATTATAATAGGGAAAGAATTTTGAATGTAAGAGTTTCGACTAATAAAGGTGAATTTCGGCTCGTCGATTTAAAGCATCATTTGTTTCATCTACTAAGCGCGACTCACCATAAGCATTTACTATAAAACGATTTTTAGCAATTCCTTTTTTGATCAGGTATTGCACAATCCAATCCCCTCGATCTCCAGACAATATAAGATTGTATTCATCAGATGATCTTGCATCAGCATATGCGTTTATTTCGGCACGAATTGTAGGGCTTTTTTGCATTACCTCAAAAATATTATTCAATATCTTTAGATCTTCTTTTTTTACCTTACTTTGATTCGAATTAAAGTATAATGCAATTGATTTTTTATTTGAAGCTTGGTTTCCTAGAATAAAATCAATGTTTTCTTCCTCAATTTGACTTAATTCATTGTCCAAATCATAACCCAATGGTCTATAAGTGAAAAACCCATCTTGTCCTCGTTTCAATCCTGCTATTTTTTTTCTATCTCTATCATAGATGTAAAGTGTAAAATCATCTAGAACAAAATTTTCACCTGTTTCTTCAAGTTTAAATAAAATACTCTTAGATAAAGGAAGGTTTTTAAATCGAAAAGTTCCTTTATCGTCTGTAACTTGACGCTCTAGTAATTGCCCGTCTTCAGAATAAGCACTTACGTTGAATCCTTCTCTACTTAAACTTTTATTATTATCGTATTCGAAATAACCCCAAATTGGCTGTGTATTAAAATCAAACGCTAAAAAAACCTCTTCCTTAAGTTCTAATTCGTTGGTGAAATCAGGATTCAATTTGCGGAAAGCAAATTGCCCCTTGTCATCTGTCTTTAATTGTGCAACAACATTTCCTTTTAAATCATATATTAAGAGTACGATTCCAGATTCTCCTTCGGGGATTTGCAATAAGTAATTTTCTTTTAGTGATAACTTTTTGAAATCGAAATTTCCATTCTTATCGGTATAAGTAGATAGTTTCTCTTCTCCTTCTCCATTAACTAATTTCACTTTAAGGTTTGAGGCTAATTCCCCTGGTTTATCCTCATAAATCAACTGCCCTGAAAGGTACCCTTCATTCAATACAAAATCAATCATATCCTCAGAAATCAAACTTAGTGTTCCTGAATTTTCGCCGGCTATTTTCCGATAAGTAAATATATTTCTTTCATTTGATTGGTACGAAGCTGTATTTTCTCCGTTTTTATTTAATAGAAACAATTCAAGCTCTTCTTCACTTAGTGCTTTAAGCGAATAGTTACCATCATAATCAATTGACTTAAATGTAAAGTTGCCTTTTTCATCTGTTTCAGTCTCGTACAACACAAAGTCATCTTCTCCAAGAATTTGTACTCTGATTCCTTTTGGAATACCATCAATGCTTTTAAACTGAAATTGACCAGCCATTTCATTTCGAATGATGGTAGTTTTTTTCATTTCATGAAAGAACAAATCATCTTGTCCATTTCTATTTGAAGAAAAATATCCTTTATTCATCTCATCAAAACTGAAGAACCCGAATTCATCTTGATCTGTATTCAGGCCATCTAAAGGTTGTGCTTCTTGCTCTTCATTTCCATCTAGTTGCATCCAAAAAACATCTAGTCCCCCTTTTGTTCCTTTGGTATTACTAGCAAAAAATAAAATTCCATCTTTAAAAAAGGGGAACATTTCATCTTCTGAAGTATTTATTTCGTTAACAGCTACAGGAGTCCCCCACCCTTTATCTGTCAAATCAGAATAATAAATATCCTTCCCACCCTTTCCATCAGGCTTATCAGAACAAAAATACAATCGCCTATTTTCAGAATCATAAGAAGGATGACCAAATGAGTAATCAGGATTATTAAACGGTAATGCTTTCAGTTTAGTCCATCTCTTATTATAATGCGTAGTTAAAAATAATTGAGGTTTCAAAACACTTCGTTTTCTTTCTGATCTTACTTGAGAAATAAACAATGTATCTCCACTTAATGAAAATGAAGCTGGACCAGTATGACTTGATCCTGTTAGTCGTTCAGAAACTAATCGCGCTTTTTTAAAGCTGGATTTTTCATTAAATTCCTCGCCTGTAATTTTTGCCTCATAAATGTTGACTACGCCTTTTCGTTTCCAATTATTTTCTCCAAAAATCAATTTATCAGGACTTCGATCAGAAGCAAAGTAGATCTTGTTTTCAAAAACAAATGGAGAGAATTCACTTTTATCCGAATTAAGTTCACCTGCTAAAGCTTTTGCTTTACAAGTAATTTCAATTTTTTCAATTTTATAAGTCTGTGCATTTGCGAAAGGCGAAAATACACTTATCAAAAAAAATGCTATTACTTTTACAGTCTTCAACATAATTTTATAGATATCTAGGTGAGATTATTGTTGATTTATCCGTGGTAAAATCAAAACCAATAAAAATTTCATGAACTCCATTTGAGAATGGACCTAAGCTATTAACGAAAGCATCAAAGGCATATCCTATACGCATATAGTCTGTTACATTCACTTCAGTTAATATATTTAATGTTGTTTGATTTCTTACCGAAATACCAAGCCATACTTTTTGATAAATCAAAGCACTTACATTTAAATCTAAATTTGGACTAACTGTCGGGCTTGCACTAAACAATAGTGAAGGACGAATCATTAAGTTATCATTGACATCAAATGCATAACCTGTCCCTAAAGTGTTAAAACTTCTTAAACCATAAGTGCTAGATTCCAATTCATTAAAATTAAAGTTAGGTGTATTAATATGGTTGAGTGATAATCCAACATAAAACCTTCTTGTGTAATAATACAATCCGAAATCTATACTTGGAACGACTGTACTTTGACGGGTTCCAACATTTAAAGGGTCTGTAGGGTCACTAAACTCTAAATTCTCTCCATTAATTTGAGAATTATATACTCCCCCTCTTAATCCAAAAGATAATTTTCCTTTTTTCAATGCTAGATGATAAGCACCTGTAGCCAATGCCTGGATATTCGTATTTGCTCCTAATTGATCTCGAGCGGCATTAAAACCCCAAGCTAAAGTCGATTCTTTACTCTTTGAATGAACAGATATGGTCTGCGTTGTTGGTGCTCCATCTATACCAGTCCATCTCGTACGGTGAAGCAAAACAGCGCTTGTCGAATTTCTTGATCCAGCGTAGGCTGGGTTGACCACAAACTGATTAAAAAAATATTGACTGTAAACAGGGTCTTGTTGCGACCTTGCATCAAAGACAGCTAACAGCGTTAATAAAAATATAATCTTCTTCATAATCTATCTAATTACCTGAATCCAGCCTGAAGTAACAACATTACCATTGCTTTCTGCTGTAAAATAATACGTTCCCGCATCCACTAAATTATTTTGTGCTATTTCAAGCTCGCCACTCCAAACATTTGAAGTATTATCATAATTTTCAATCACGCTTAACTCATGCCCCCAACGACTATATATTGTAACTGTATTAATTGGGAAATTAATTAAAATTGGAATTTCTAAAAACTCGTTTTTACCATCACCATTTGGAGTAAACGTATTATAATAAGAAGCACAACTAGGATCAACATTAATTGTTATGTCCTGACATGCATCAATATTTGTACATTCTCCAACCCCAATTACACTGTAGGTGGATGTTTCATTCACTTGAACAGTTATTGTTTCAGTAGTTCCGATACTGTCTTGAAAACAACCGTTTTCATACCAAACCCAATATTCAGCATCATTTAGACTACCATCAATCGTAAGTGTTACCTGTTCTCCCTGACAAATGTCATTTTTATTCGCTACAATTTCATTTATAACAGGATTTTGACAAATAAACATTCTTCGAACCCTTGGTGTTAAATTGTCTGTGAAATAAATGGTATCTCCATCTTGATAAAAGTCAACCGGAGCAATATTACTTAGAGAAGCCTCTGCAATGGTGCCGTTTATTAATTCTCCATCAGGATTATCATCATTGTCCATATTTGTTCCAGCAATATTTGATATACTTCCATCTGACAAATTAATTTCTCGAATTAAATAATTTTGGGGATCAGCAAAAATCAGTCTATCGGTTCCTCTAAGGAAAAGGCCATGAAAAGTTCTCAAAGCAGCTGTCGCAGCAACATTATCATCTTTTGAATATCCCGGGACGCCAGTTCCAGCAACGTGCCATAGTCTATTATCATTATCTATTCTTAATATCTTAAAATCTCTTGTTGTAAAATAAAGATTGTCGTCGCTAAAGGCTATTCCTAAGCCAAACAATAATGAATCAGATAAGGCAGGCGTTCCATCAATAATATCTGATGACTCAACATTCCCTGCAAGTCCAGCTATTCTTTCTGTTTCATTTGAACTCAAATTGATTCTATTCATTGTATTTGCTAAAAATGACCAATCCATATAATACAAATATTGCTCAGTAGGATCAAGCCTTATTCCTGCTACACTTCCAACGGGATTTCCTAATGCCATGCCTGAAATTGGTGCTGCCCCAACGGTTCCATTTCCAGCAAT
>CAYPZN010000124.1:0-6206 GCA_964415335.1 uncultured Crocinitomix sp. | reverse complement strand
GAAGAAAACTCGAATCAAATTGTACTATTTTAGAATCGAACTCAGGTTGTTACTTTTACTGTAACAGCAACACTTTTGACAGCATTGTCATTGGATAGGCAAAAGTGATAAGACCCAAGGTATCTAGATTTTCCCATCACGGAAAAGTCATTAATAACTTTTCCTTTTTTAAGATAATAGAATTGGCTTCCATTGATGAAATTATTAACGTTTTCTCCTTGTACAATATAAAAATCAATATCTTCTCCACTACTCAACTTTGTAATATATGAAGCTCCATTCAAAGCTAATGCAGCTAAAGGTCCGTAACCAGGAAGTAATTTAAGCAGAGGAGCTGCATTTTTGGAGAGTTCTTCGGTTGCATTTTTAAATGCTTGTTCTCCACTTTGATCAACCCCTAGATAATAACTCCAAGAAATAGTGTTTTTTTGGAAGGTTAAAATTAAAAGTAGTTTTATTCCCATTAAAATTAGTTGATGAATTAACTTTCGCTACTTGATCAACAATATTATGAATTATTGTATCCTTAGAAACTAGATATTTTTCTTTTTCAGTATAAAATGTAGTATCGTTTTTTGTTCTCCATGAAACCGTTGTGTTAAAATTAATCGAAGATTCATCTTGAGGAATTCTTTGAATATTTATTCTGCAAATTCTTCTTCCTGCTGCTAGATTAGTAAATCGAAATCTATAAATACCCGTTTTTGGAATATTAATTATTTTATTATCAATTTTAGAAACCTTAAAATCTGAAAATAATACCTGACTAGGCCATTCTAAGACTTCTATTTCTTTGATTGGTTTTCCTTTTGTTTCTTCAAAGTTCAAAATAATCTTATCTCCTTCTTTTAGGACAAAATATTCTAAATTTTCTGTAAGCACAGCGATTTTAATAGTACTTTCTATAAGACTTATTGGAGTTTGGCTAACTCCTGAAACACATAAAAAATAGAAGGTGGTAGCGAATGATAATACTTTTAGCATATGACAAAGGGTTATTTATAGAGTAAAATTATCTCTAGAGGTGAACAAAATCAAGCGTATAAATACGTATAACTAAATATTAATTTAATTCATTCCATTTTTCCCATATCAACTAAATCAATAGAATATTTTTTAGCGTATTCAAAAAGATCAATTTCCTTAAGAACCTCTAATTCTTGTTTTCTACCTTTAAAGTAACCCGAGTTAATTCCTGGTAATTCTAAATGAACATAATACTGGAATGGGTCTCCAAGATGAACAACTAATTCTCCGCGATTTGAAGTATAACTATTTGGAAAGTTACGTCCAATTTTGGTGAGTTCTTTTAGACTAGATTTTTTATAAAAATTATCGAAAAAAAATTGTGGAACGACATACCCTTTGCTTTCAAATACTTTATCTCTGCCATTTAATTTTTTACTCCCGGTACCGAAAATCAATTTTCCAACTCTTCTCAAATTATCATCCACCAGTTTAGCTGCTCGAAGATACCCTTCTCGCTTCATACGAGACTTAAAAATTTTCTTGTACTTTTTCCGCTTACTGATTGGAATAGTTGTTCGAATTGTAGGGCGATCTTCTAGTGAATAAGTACTATAAATTTTTTCTGTTGCAGAGATTAAAGCTTTATGGTAAGGACCGTACAGATAGAGTAATCCTTGATGACAACTAATATGATCAATCTTTATTCCTTTAGGGTCTAAAATTTTTTTCAAGGTCAAAATTTGCGCTTCAATTTCTGCCTGAACAGCTTCCAAATGTTTTTTACTATTCCCAAAAGTGAATTCACCAATATGTTGAAACCCTTTAATATTTTTGTTATGAACTAAAATAGGATTGTTTGTAATTGGCGCTCCGCTTGATAATGTTAAATGAGCTCCAATTCCTATTTTAGATAAATTTGTTTTATCTCGATTTTCATCATTGATTGCATCAACTAATAATTCAACTTCCTTGTTAAGATCATATACATACTCTGGAACATTGCTACTTTCATAATGATTGGTCATTACGCCAACTGATGTAACTTTATTGTGTTTTATAGCATCAATTACACCACGGTTAATATAGGGGTGAGGACCATAATCGTCAGCAGTAATTGCGAGAAATTTGCGCACATTAATTCCATTCCTTTTCATAAGATTATTCGTTTTGGATTATTTCTAAACTTAATGATTTTATAAATTAAAAACAAAATTAAAGCTAGAAATTACGGTAATCAGGGAGTCTTTTTTTGTACAAAAACCGGTAAGTTATAATAGAACCGTCCATAAAAAAAACGTGGTGTTTTGATAATAACCTTATCTTTAAATCGAAATTTAAGGATTATGAAAAATGTATTTTATCTAACAATATGCTTTGCGACATTAGTTGCTTGCAATAATGAAAAATCGACTGAAGAAGAAATAGAAATGAGTAAATTGAATTACCCAGTAACTGAAAAAGAAACAGATAGCACTGTTCATTTCGGAACAACAGTTCAAGACCCTTATCGTTGGCTTGAAGATGATAGAAGCGAAGCAACTGAAAATTGGGTAAAAAAACAAAATGAATTTACATTTGACTATTTAGATGAAATTGAAATCAAAAGTCAAATCAAGCAACGTTTATCTGATTTATGGGATTACGAAAAAGTGGGTGCACCATTCAAAGAAGGTGAGATGACCTACTTCTACAAAAATGATGGCTTACAAGATCAATACGTATTGTACCAAGAAAACCCAGCAGGAGAAATAAGTGTTTTTCTCGATCCAAATACATTTGCAGCAGATGGAACGACTTCTTTAGGAAATGTGAGTTTTTCAAAAAATGGCAAAATTGTAGCTTATGCAATTTCAGAAGGAGGAAGTGATTGGCGTAAGGTCATTGTAATGGATGTTTTGACGAAAGAAATCATAGAAGATACTTTAGTAGATGTAAAATTTAGTGGCCTTTCATGGAAAGGAGATGAAGGTTTCTTTTATTCGAGTTATGATAAACCTGAAGGAAGTGAATTATCAGCAAAGACCGATCAGCATAAATTATATTATCACCAATTGGGGACAACTCAAAAAGAAGATCAAATTGTTTTTGGTGCAACAGAAAGTCAAAAAAGACGATATGTCGGAGGAAATGTAACAAATGATGATCGTTACTTATTGATTTCAGCTTCAACATCAACTTCAGGAAATGAACTTTATATCGTTGACTTAAATAATAATAATGATTTGAGCAATGTTGAAATAAATTCGATTGTAGATAATTTTGACAGTGATTCTTATGTTATAGAAAATGAAGGCCCTAAATTATATATTGTAACCAATCTAGATGCGCCTAACATGCGAATAATTACTGTTGATGCTGGTAACCCAACTCCAGAAAATTGGATTGATTTTATTGCCGAAACAGAAAATGTATTGTCTCCGTCAACAGGAGGAGGGTACTTCTTTGCAAACTACATGAAAGACGCAGTTTCTCAGATTAAACAGTATGATTATAACGGAAAATTGATAGGCGAAGTTAAATTACCTGGCATTGGAACTGCTGGGGGATTTGGAGGTAAAAAATCTGCAGACAAAATTTACTATTCGTTTAGTAATTATCATACCCCAAATAGCACATATACGTTTAATCCCAAAACACAAGAGTCTGAGCAATACTGGACTCCGGAGATAGATTTTGATAGTGATCAGTACATTTCTACGCAAGTTTTCTTTCAATCCAAAGATGGGACAAAAGTTCCAATGATAATTACACATAAAAAAGGAATTGAAATGAATGGTGAGAACCCAACTATACTCTACGGTTATGGAGGATTTAACATTAGCCTAACACCTTCGTTTAGCATAAATAATGTGGTTTGGATGGAACAAGGAGGAATATATGCTGTTCCTAATTTAAGAGGGGGAGGAGAATATGGAAGAGAATGGCATGATGCAGGAACACAGTTAAAAAAGCAAAATGTATTTGATGATTTTATTGCGGCCGGAGAATACCTAATCGAAAACAAGTATACATCTTCTGATTATTTGGCAATTAAAGGTGGTTCAAACGGAGGATTGTTGGTTGGAGCAGTAATGACACAACGACCAGATTTAATGAAAGTTGCATTACCAGCTGTAGGAGTATTAGATATGCTACGCTATCATACCTTTACTGCAGGGGCAGGATGGGCTTATGATTATGGAACTGCCGAAGATTCGGAAGAAATGTTTAACTATTTATTAGGATACTCTCCAGTACATAACGTCAATGAAGGTGTTGCTTATCCTGCAACTTTTGTCACTACCGGAGATCATGATGATCGTGTTGTACCTGCTCATTCATTTAAATTCATAGCAGAACTACAAGAAAAACAAGCCGGTGAAAACCCAGTTTTGATTCGTGTCGAAACCAATGGAGGACATGGGGCAGGGACGCCAGTATCTAAAATCATTGAAGCTAGAGCAGATGAAATGAGTTTTGTTCTTCACAATATGGGAATTGAAACATACAAGGAAAATTAATTAAAGGATTACTAGAAATCTATTACCTGAAGAGTAATAGATCAGTCGAATGCATTTGCCTTACGGTAATTGATTTGTTAATTAGCTCAATTCACTAAACAAATAGATTTTTTGTGTTGTATTAAAAATGGAAACTTCTAATTGGGCATAATTCTTTTTATAAATTTTTAAAAAGAATTTTGACATTTTATGTAAAATACAAGCGCTTTTGAAATACATACAAGCGCTTTTGAATTGGGTAGTATAACTACCATATTTTATAATGATATTGGTAACTCTAATTATAATAAAATAAAAAATAAAAACAATGAAAAAGTTAATTGCATTAGTATTAATTACAGGAATAGGATCCTTTATATCTTGTGAAAAAGAAGAGTTAACAGAAACGAAAAACAATGAAATTGTAGAAATTGAAACTCAACCAAATTATCGCGCAGTTTGGCCAAGTATAAAAATTAAAATAGATAGTGGGACAAGAAAACAAGCAGATAAAGAACGGCCTTATACCGATAAAGATTTAGGAACTTGCCATGGAAGAAGCTTCTGCTTTTTATCTTCGGAACAAGGAGAGATATTGGCTGGCGGTGTTGAAATGTTATCTTCAGAATTTCACCCCGGTGAAGGTGATTATGCGTTTACATTGAGTAAGGAAGAAGAATCATTTAAGTTTAGCGTTTCTCCAGAAGATATTTTACCTGAAACAAGTGATCGTATATTTAGAGAACATATTTTTGTTATGGATGCAGACTATACATTCCCTGAGTGGGTGCAAGAAACACTAGGAACTGAAGAAACTACACTATCCAAAGGGATTTATTCAATAGATCAAGATGAACTTGGAAATATCTTTTTTTATTTTGAATAGAATAAATTAAGAGTAAGAATTTTTTTTAGCAAAGACCAACAATAATACAATTGTTGGTCTTTTACGTTGTTTAAAGTTTTTATTTTAAAATCTTAGCTTTAGAATTGAGAAATTTGATTTGAATATCTGTTGATGACCTTTATTGTTTTTTCTACTTTTTTACCGTTATAATTCTAAAATATACGTTGAATTAAATTAGAAGAAAATTAAGCGTATTTTATTCAAGTTCTTTCAAATAAAGAGGGTATACAATAAATCCAATTTTGAGTTTTAAAAGATAAAACCAGTATCGTTAAGATTACTAGTCTTTAAAAGTGGGGAGTGGGGGACAGTTTTTGAACCCTATTTTTGAAGATTTACAATGTTTAGAGCACCTTGTTTTTGAGATTGAAAACGAGTTAAATAATTCTTAGAAAAATATTTTGAAAAGAGAATCTTCTGTAAAAAGAATTTGGAGATTGAACAAATAACTATAATTTAGAATGGATTGTATAATAATAGCAGCAGATTTACAATTACTAGCTTTCAGTTTAATACAGCCCTTTTAAATTTACTTATTTTCAGTTTTAGATTTACTTGTATTTTATACTTTCATTTTTCTAAAATACATATTAAAATATGGCTGGATTGGGAGTTAATAGAAATCTCATTTAAGGCTTCCTAACAACTGTAATTGTTCCATTCTTATCAATCGGGAATCCATTGTTATCAACACCAGAAATCATATAAAAATAAACTCCGTCATTTACTGGTTTACCTGATGGTATTGAACCATCCCATTCATAAGTTAATCCATCATATAACAATAACGTATTTACCCAACGGCTTATAATTGTTACATTCAGAGTATTAATGTTTTGTATTCTCATTGA
>CAYPZN010000123.1:0-6320 GCA_964415335.1 uncultured Crocinitomix sp. | reverse complement strand
ATGTAAAGACAATATTATTCTTTAGAATTAGTCTAAATCTAAAACTTTTCAAAAACACCCAATCCAAATAATGCATAATCATACTTGCAAGGATCATTCGGATCAAAACCTCTAAGATTTTCCATTAATTCTTCAAGTGCGTTCCAATCATTAGCCTTTCGTTTGATGAGATTTAATTTTCTTGCTACATTACCAGTGTGAATATCCAAAGGAATGCATAAGTCTGACATTGGAATATTGTTCCATAAACCAAAATCAACTCCTTTATTATCTTTTCTAACCATCCACCTCAAAAACATATTGATTCGTTTAGAAGCTGAACCTTTCAATGGATTAGAAACATGTTTTTCAGAGCGTTTTTCATGCGGAACAGTTAAAAAAGAAGTGCGAAAATTTGAAATCCGTTCAAGCATGTTGTCTCCTTGAGCAAAACTTCCTTCAAGCCCTTCTGGAATTGTTTCATAAATTCTCCTTAGACTTCGAATAAAAAAGGATAAATCAATTTCATTAAATGTTCGGTGAACGAAAATCAACTCTTTAAGTTCTTTAGTTGAAGCGTTCATAATATAATCGAAAGGGGAGTTACCCATGATTTCAGTTAGTTTATGTCCGTTTCTGATGATCATGTTTCGCTTTCCCCAAGAGATTGTAGCAATAATAAAGCCTATGCATTCAATGTCTTCTTTCTTCGTGTAAAGATGTGGAATGCTAATGGGGTCTTCGGTGATAAAATTAGATTGATTAAAAGTCTCTACTTTAAAATCTAAATACTCTTTTAATTCACGCTTTGTCATATGATAATGCCATCTTTCATTTCTAATTTTCGGTCAGACATGTCAGCTAATTCTTGATTGTGTGTTACAATTACGAAGGTTTGATTCATTTCATCTTTAAGTCGAAAAAAAAGTTCATGAAGTTCTCTGGAGTTGGTAGAATCCAAGTTGCCCGAAGGCTCATCAGCAAAGATAATATCAGGATCATTAATTAAAGATCTAGCAACTGCAACACGTTGTTGTTCACCTCCTGAAAGTTGAGATGGTTTATGGTTAAAACGATCGGCTAAACCCAAAAAATCAAGTAACTCTTTTCCCTTTTTTATTGCTTCATTCTTAGGTCTTTGACCAAATAAAGCCGGTAGAATTACATTTTCTACTGCAGTAAATTCAGGTAATAACTGGTGGAATTGAAAAATAAAACCCAAACGATTATTTCTGAATTTAGAAAGTTGATTCCCTTTCAATCCAGTAACTTGCTCGCCTCCAATTGTTAAATTACCAGAGTCAGGTTTGTCCAAAGTCCCTAAAATTTGTAGTAAAGTTGTTTTTCCAGCTCCTGAAGCACCTACAATACTAACAACTTCTTTTTTAGCAATGGATAAATCTATTCCTTTCAGAATTGGAAGGTCTCCATAATTTTTATAAATTCCTTTTGCAATCAGCATAGGTCGATAAAAATAAGTAGATTTGATGGTAATAAACATTAATTCAATTAAATGTTTGAAGAAAACGAAAATATTTTTCCCGCCAAACCTGAATTTATAACCGCCAGCCAAGGGAATAAAATGCGGTATTTAGTGATTGGACTTTTTTTAACGTTGATTGTAATTAACTTTCTTTCAGAATCTTACATGTTTCTACTTGAATTGTTACTTGTCTTGTTGGTTCATGAATTAGGGCATTTATGCATGATGCATTTCTTTAAAGCAAAATCGCAAGGCATGTTTTTCACTTCCTTTTTGGGAAGTTTGACAAAATCGTTCCGATTTAGCACTTCACAAAAAGAACTTGTTTTAATAAACTTAATGGGGCCTTTACCAGGAATCATTATTGGTTGTGTATTATACGCTATTGCACTCAATTCTTCAGAAAGCATTTACCTAATTGAGCTTTCATTATTATTTCTAGTAATAAACTTATTAAACTTAATCCCTTTGGATCCCTTTGATAGTGGGAGAGTAATAGAAACATTATTTTTTCAGAAAAGTGATCAGAAAAGAATGATCTTTACCCTTGTATCATCATTAGTTGTAATTATTATCGGTGTTATATTTTCATTTTATCCACTAACAATATTTGGTTTTTTGATGGGGTTTAAAGTTCGGAGTTACCAAAAAATGAATTTGTTACATAGTGGTTTAAGAGAGGAAGATGTTGATTATCATAAAGAATACGATCAGTTGACTAACCGTGAGTATTGGAAAATCAGAGCAGCTTTCCTAACCAATAATCCAAGGCTTAAAGAAATGATTCCGTCAGACTATGTTTTGTGGGATAACGAACGTTTATTAGTTGATCAAGTTAAACAATTGCTCCGAATTAAAATTAATACTGATTTATCCATTTTTTCTAAAATGATGGCCCTTGTTTTTATGGCAATTTTAATGGTTGTGCCTTTGGCTCTTGTTGTGTTTAATTATGAATTGGTAGAATGGTATGTCCTTAATTCAAAGTTTTAAATTAGGTGATCGCGTAGCTGTCTTACATGAGACTATTAAAGGTGAAATTACTAAAATTAATGGACAGCAAATTACAATTCAAGATGAGGATGGGTTTTCGCGAACTTATGAATCAGAGACAATTGTAAAACAGGAAACAAAATCTTCCTATCGAATTGAAGAAAACTTAGCTATTAAAGATTTAAGTGAATCAAAAGGGCCTAAAATTTTTAAAGCACCAATAACGCAAAATCCCGAAATTGATCTTCATATTGAAGAACTCACGGATGATTATCATCATTTGGGTAATTATGAAATCGTTCAAATTCAAATGACCGCGTGTCGTTCTTTCGTCAGAGAATCAATTAATCATAACCGGAAAAAAATAGTAATTATTCATGGTAAGGGTACTGGTGTTCTTAAATCAGAAATCCGTCATTATTTAAACCGTATTTCTAGCAACGAAGGAGTGGAATTAATATATCATGATGCATCTTATCGTGAGTATGGACAAGGCGGCGCTACAGAAGTTGTTTTTAATCCGTAGTCATTGAAATCTTTTTTATATATCATATTATTGGTTTTGCCTCTGATTAATTGGGGGCAAAAGGCAGATACGAATCTGATTAAAATTCATCTTGATAAAATAGTCAACACGTCAAAACCAAGAAACTATCGAAATATTGAAACGTTAAATGAAGTGGCAGAATACATTCGTGTTAATTTTTCAAAATATACAGACTCGGTTTTGTTTCAAGAGTACCAGTATCAAAAGGATACGTTTAAAAATGTAATTGCATCATTTGGTGTTGAAAATGACGAAAGAATTGTTATTGGTGCACATTATGATGTTTTTGGTAGCTTGCCTGGTGCTGATGATAATGCAACAGGAGTAGTAGGGGTGTTAGAGTTGGCACGAATGATTAAAACGCAGCAACTAACTAAGCGAATTGATTTAGTTGCCTACTCACTTGAGGAACCGCCATTTTTCAGGACAAAATACATGGGCAGTTATGTTCACGCAAAGTACTTATTTGAAAACAATATTAAAGTTGAAGGCATGATTTGCCTTGAAATGATTGGTTATTTTGATGATGAAAAATATTCACAGCGCTATCCACTTAATTTTTTAAAATTGATTTATGGAAAAAAGGGAGATTTTATAACAGTAGTCCGAAAGTTTAGTGGGGGTAGTTTCGCGAGGAAATTTAATTCGAAGATGAGGAAGAATAAACAAATCTGTATAAAGTCATTTCAAGGGCCTGAAAAACTAACAGGGATTGATTTTTCCGATCACCTAAATTATTGGAAATTTGGATACAGTGCCTTGATGGTAACAAATACGGCATTTTATCGAAATGGAAATTATCACAAAGATAGCGACCTTATTGAAACATTGAATATTAAGAAAATGACAGCGGTAATAGACGCTGTGTTTGAAACAGTTCAAAAAACGGCAACCGCTAAAGAGTGATATACGTATTAGAGTAAATAAATTTTTATACTTTAGTATGTGTCAATAAATACATTATGAATGCTTTAGCCTAAAATTTACCACGTTTTAAAATTTCATTTATTACTCTGTTGACTCTTTGTCAAATATCTTGTGCACAACATATCGTAATTGAAAACATTGCAGGAAATGGAACGGCTTCTTATGATGGTGTGCTTGGTTTAGCGCTGGAAAAAGGATTTAATGGACCAGGTGATTTTGTTGAAGATGCTGAGGGAAATATTTTCTTTTCGGTAGCCTCTGGTGAGTCAGGTATTTATGGAATGGATGCTTTGACAAATGAATTGTCTTACTATTTTGAAACATCTCAAGGGGCACAAGGGTTGGCGATTGATGATGTAGGTAATATTTATATCTCTAGAACAGAAGTCGCCTCAATGATTGATGATAGTCGTTATATATTTAGGTTAGGAATTGATGGGATGTTGGATACTATTTCTGGATTAGGAAGTGTGGATTTACCCCCAGCAGACGGTGCTATATCTAAAACTTTTCCGGTAGGAAGTCCAGCAGGAATGCGACTTGACCCAACGGGGCAATACCTGTATTATTTTGATTGGTCTAGTACGGCTAATACATTGCACAGAATAGATCTTTGGGATATCCTGAACCTAACTTATTTGGTTGCTGGAATTGTAGGGTCTGACGGCATGGATGTAAATCTTGATGGTCTTAGTGCACTTTCAACACCAATATTCTTTGGTCTTGGATTAGGTTTTGATAGTGAGGGTAATACTTATTTTAACACAAGAGATTTTCAAATTCAAATGATTGATTCGGGAGGTATAATTAGAAATGTTGCAGGTTTATTAAATGTTCAAGATTATGATCCTGACAACAGTGTTGCAGAGATAACTCCAATTCATTCAATTAATGCCTTTACTATTGATGAAAATGACATGATTTATCTGTTTGATACAGAGATAGTTTGATTCGAGTAATTGATCTTTCAGTAGGGCAAATTTCTACAATAGCGGGAAGCGGTTTTTTTGATGGAAATATCGCTAATCCAGATGGCGATCTTCCGAATAACGAGTTTCGAGATGCAGAAATTGCTAACATAAGGCCTGCTGATATTATGAAGGTAGTAGATAATGAATTTATTTTTTCAGATATCGGTTCAAGAAAAATGAGAAGATTGTTTGTTTGTGAAAATCCAAAGATTAATGCTATCAATACAACAGCAAACGATATTTGTCAAGGACAATCAGTTACATTATCCGTAGATGGAAATCTAAATGATGCGGAACAGTAGTCTTGGTATCAAAATGGATGTTTACTCGAAGACACATTAGCTACAGGCTCAGAAATTACAGTAACTCCTGATGAGTCTACTAGTTATAGTGTTGTTGGTACTGGAGGATGCACAAATATTGAAAATTGTGAAGAGATAGTGATTACAATTAGTCCTGACTGCACAACATATTACAACACCTTTGCACCAAACGGGGATGGGAAAAATGACTTTTTAGAGATTCCTATTTTAGTTGGCTTTCCAGAAAACAAAGTTACCGTATATAATCGTTGGGGACATGAATTGGAGGCAATTGAAAATTATGATAATACTTCAAATACTTGGCTTGGTGTAGGAGTAGATGGGGAAACTATCGTAGATTCTGGAATATATTATTTTATGGCAGAAAGTAATGGTACAATTGTTACTTCAGGTTGGGTTCAAGTTATTCGTTAAAAATAAGTGTTTATACTTGTTTTAACGTGTGAATTCACAATCCTTTTTTTTTGCTTATTTTATTGATATTTAGGTGTTTAACCCTTCTTGATGGTTTGATGTTATTCAAAGGCGAAAACCATATCATTTATTATCCTTATTTTTTTCGTATTTTCGTTGCGTATTCGCCTCAATATACTGGTAATTTGAAGTTTATAGACAAGTTGAAATTTTATTATCGGGGACCAAAAGAAAAATAAATTAGTTGTGAATAAATTAACCTTCTTTTTTTTATTGTTTTTAAGCACTTTCAGTGGCTTTAGTCAGCATTATTCAATTGAAAACATTGCAGGAAACGGGAGTAACTCTTTTTCTGAAACAACACTTCCTGCACTTGAAAATGGTTTTGAATTGCCCGGCGCAATGGCTTTTGATAATGAAGGTAATTTGTATTTTACAGTTGCAAAGGCTTTTTCTACAGATCCTGGAGAGGGAATATATAAAATAGATAAAGAAACCAATGAATTAGAACTTTTTCATAATCCCGGTAAAGGACTTACTGGATTAGCAATTGATTCTGAAAACAATATTTACTTTTCACGCAGTGTTAGCTTGGGTGAACACTATATCTGGAAGATTGAATTAAATGATACTGGTGATATTATTGAAATTGACTCAATTGCTGGAAATGGAACCGCTGGGCC
>CAYPZN010000122.1:0-6481 GCA_964415335.1 uncultured Crocinitomix sp. | reverse complement strand
TACAACTGTCTGATAAATGGGAGGAGGTCATAGTAAATTTAGTTATCTAAACTCACCGTCCCAATTTTTGGGGTATCTACACCATGAACTGAGTCAAGTTTGCCTTGAAGTGCTGTCTTGTTTGAATAAAATACAATATTCAAAGACATTAATTATTCATTGTAAAAGTGAGTTGAAACGGGTGTTGTTTAGTCCAGATGATTTTTTGCATTGAACTTCATATCAACTTGAAGTTAAAAGATCAATCCCCAATTTATTGGGGATAATTAAAATAAATCAAAATGAGTTTTGGGTTAGGTCAAATCGGAATCAATTATTTCGGTGTCAATTCGATTTAGACTTTGAAGTCCGCTGTAAAAGAACGAAACGAGAATTATAGGCATTATTGATTTTAACATTTTCATTTGATAATACAAATTTAATTCAAGGCTCCATATTGTTATATATAGAGTGTGAAATATTGCCATAAAAATTCCAAAAATTCTTAGAAATGTGTTATCCCAATTCTTTAAAGTTATCAAGACACCAAATATTACAAAAGATAATGGGTAAACTATGTTTAATATTAACTTAAAAATTTCGCTTTCAAATTTGTAAATACCACTAATATGAAGGAGGAAAACAATTTTATAAAATAACCAAATAATAATGGTTGCTAACCCAATTCGAGCAAGTTTTTTTTGGAAAATCGAAACAAAATATTTCAATAGGGTTAAATGATTAACAATAACGATAGGAAAATAAACCAAGAGAATTGAAATATAGTATTTTGGTTTCGGTCCAAAAACTCTTGAATAAGCTAGATAAAATGATATTACAGCAACAACAATACTTGTAACTATTCCAATCATATAAAGTTTTTTATTCATACAGAATTGAATTTTCGTAATCGCAATTACCTACAACGTTTTGGCTAAATTTTCGTTGCTGTAAGGTACGAAACAGGAATGAAATTTAGGTTTTGTTATGCTTTGTTTTCAATCAATTTTGAAATATTGGGAGCAAAGTCATTTAAGAAATTAGGAAAATCTGAAAGCTGAATAATTCCTTCCCTATACATGGACAGGATATGATGTGGCACTTCTTTATAAAAGCTCGAGTTCATTAAATGAACAAAGTCAAATTGCGAAAAATGTTCGTTCAGATGTTTATAACCCAATTTAAAACGTTCTTCTATCTGAATGTCTGGAACAAAGTGGCCTCCATTTTCAACTCGAATACGCACCCTTTTTTTAGCCTTGTGGATAGTATCTAAGCAAAAGAAGAATAGGTTTAATTCGAATCCTTCTACTTTAAATTGATCAGGCCAGAACATGGGAGTAGAGTTGAAATTGGTTTCGTAACAAAAATCTAATCCATTTTGAATAGCATTTTCAACAGACTCTTCTAATATTGTTCTTGTTTGATGGTGTGCGATTTTCGTTCTTAATTCAGAATCTCGCATTGAATTGTAAATCTTCAAATATTCTTTATCGTAATCAAAAGACGTTACATTGTTTGGAGTAATTGCGTTCGCAAAAGAAGATTTTCCTGAACCATTGCAACCCGCTATGACAAATAACCTAGGTTTAGTCATTAAATTGAGGTGCAGGAGTCGGATTTTTAGTCATTTTTCCGGATGCTAATTTTTCCTCGTAAATTTTAATTTCTTTTTTGATTCGAGGCATTTCCTTCTTGAGCTTTTTTGCAAGTTCTGATAAGAATTCTTCTATTGAGTTATGATTTCCCACAGTACAAAGTTAAGATAAATAGAGATATGATCAAAGTTTGGCCATTGTGCATAGATTAAAAATCAATCAGCCTTAGGCTGATAAATTAAAACAATCCATCCAAGCCTTGCACAAGTCAAATCGCAATCCTTTAATCATCCAAGTCATGGGCGAAATCAATTTCATTCATTCTCACGTTTCTTAGGTGTAATTGTCAATTTTCCTTTCTGCTGTTTTACGATTACCTCACCACCCAATTCAAAACCAAGTTTCTCTAACAATTTGCCTTCTAGTTTTATTTCTGGAACATGAACGTAATTACCATAAGTTCTTCTTTGTCCTTTGGAGAGGATTTTTAATTTTCTAAAATTCATAATTATAAGTTTTGAGTACGATTGTATCGATTTTCTACACAAATGTATAATAATTGAATCTAAAATCAAACCGTTTGTGTAGTTTTTTGAAACAAAAGTTTATAATTTCTACATTTATGTGCTCAAAACACCCATAAAGCATGACAAGTTTAGGATTGTATTTAACGAAAAAATCGATTAACAAGGCAGAAGTTGCAAGACGAACTGGAATCAGTAAGTCAAGATTGAGTCAGTTGAGTTCTAACGAAACAACAAAGCTAAGAGCAGATGAATTGTATTTGATTGCATTAGCTATTGATGTTGATCCTTGTGAGGTTTTGAATGAAGTTTGTGGGGATGTTAAGTTGAAAAGCTAATACTCTTTTAGCCCGAAAATAATGGGAGGTTAACTTTTCTGAACCGTTACATTCTGAGTATTCAGGTGCATTTTTAAATATGATTGTATTTTCTCTTTCCATTCATCATCCAGTTTTGCTTCTTGATGGATAAGATCTTCTGATTTTTCTAGGGAATAAATGATTTTTTCATTATTTATTTCAATTGAATTGATGGCTTCATTTGGAATTGAAAAGTCTATTCCTGATCCCGTCAGATGATTTTCGCTAAAAACAATGTTTCCATTAGGTGTGTCCAATAGGCCATTTAATATGAGAAGAACTCCAGCAAATCCAGTTAATACAAGGATATATGAAAATTCAGTAATCCAAATTGCGAAACCAATGGAACCAATTAGCAGGCATGTACCTATGGTCAGGGCTGTGAATTTGGAGTAATCATCATTTACCGTTGGAAACCTCAATTCATTTTGAATTTTGAATTTTCGATATTTTACTTTATCCACAATATTTACTATCCAGAATATAAATAATAAACTGGCGCCGATATAAGAAAGTATTGGACTATCAAAAAAAATGAATCCAATCCAAATTAATATGAAAATTGAAACTTCTAGTATCGTTTTTATGTCTTCTTTGTATTTCTTCATTTTCTTCAAGTCAAATCGCAATAAAGCCTAACGGTTTGCAAATAGGCAAAGGCGCCTTTTCGAATATACTACTTTTGGCGCTTTTGTTTATTGGATGTTATACATATCCTCTGACTTTCTGTAGATTACAGGAAACTAATTTCACATCCAGGGAGAAGATTTTCTAATTGTTCTTTTTTTCCAATTAGGGTTTTATCCAATAAAAGTATCTCTAAGCGATTTAGATTTCCAATTGATTCTGGTATAGATGAAATATTGTTCCCTCTAAGGTCAAGTCTTATAAGATTAACAAGGTTACCTATAGATTCTGGTAAAGAAGTGAGTTGATTATTTGGAAGGTCAAGATGTGTCAAATTAATTAATTTCCCAATAGAACCTGGTAGATCCAATAGTTGATTATTATCAAGGTATAACTTCCTCAAGTTCGAAAGTTCTGTGAATGAATCAGGAAGTTCGCTAAGCTTATTATTGTTTAATTCTAAAATACGCAGACGAGTAATTTTACCCATGCTTTCAGGTAGAGATTCAATTTGACACTTCATTAAATTTAATCGATTCAAATTAATCAAGTCACCAATACTTTCGGGTATTGTTGTAAGCCGGTTACCCCCTAAATATAACTCATTAAGAGAAGTCAAATTACCGATTTCATCTGGAAGTAATTGAATCAAATTCCCGCCTAGATCTAATCGTGTTAATTGAGTCATGCTGCATAACTCCTTAGGAAAAATTGTTATTCTGTTGAATTGAGCATTTAAGGTTGTCAAATTTGTTAAATCCGAAATACAAGTTGGGATTTGTTCAATCCTGTTCATTTCCATTTCCAAATAGTCAAGTTCTATCATTTTACAAATCGTATCTGGAATTTCAGTCAACCTGCTAAGAGATAGGTCAACCTTATAATATTCATCAAAGACTTCTTTCAACTCAACTTGAAGCGATTCTGATTCTTGAGCAATTAGGTGAAATGAAGCTAAAAGAAAAAGGAGAATAAGAATTTTCATGATATTGTTGTAATTGTGTATAACGTTTGAGTAAAATTAGGCATTTTTAGATGCCGCCGCAAGGTGCGTTGGCAATTCCTGCGTGGAACCCCAAGATACTGGACAAACTAATGGGAGTTTTTTGCGTTGGACAAGGGTGGGTGTGAATTTTACTTAATTTGTTATGCACCGTTTTCTACAATATCTCCGCGCCTAGATAAAGCAAATTGCCGCAGTCCGCCTATGAACCATTGGATGATTTCTAGGATTCCATCAATTCTTTCAACTCTGATTTCATGTCATCCATTTCCGAAGGCTTCAGCTTCAAATTTATCTTTTGCTCCTTCTGAATATCAAATTTCTTGTAATCATAATGTGGCACGCCATCTTTGTAGGCTGTGCAAAACACTATGGCTTCTGCACCTATCGGTAATGTAGGCTTCTCAGTGTCGTAGTGGGTGAATCCGTAGGTGTTGTCCTCCATTTGATAGCCTGGCAAATACATTGACTCATTTTTTAACATCAAGGTAGAATAGACAAAATCATAATCACCTTCATTATCAACTGACGTAAAAAGTTCTACTTCTTCAGTTCTAGGATCCTTGAATAGTCTATCAATATTGGCCCATCCAATATCATTTAGGGTGAATAAATAACTTGTATTAGGATCTTCTTTAAACTCATTGACATTACCAACATTCATTAGCTCAGATAGAAAAACACCTCCTGCCCAATCTTCCAAATTTACAGAGTCCGGTTTCTCTTCTTATATACTCAATGACACAGCCCTCAATCTCAAGATCGTCTCCTCCTTCTCTATTGATATCCCATAGAAAGTCGTTAATACTGTCTCCATAGTTTTTACTCAATTCTTTATATTCATCATTATCATAATTGTGATGCCAATACCAGACCGTTGTCCAAGCAAAATTCAAGTCTTCCACATCATCATTGAGCATACGCTCGTCTTGACTCCACTCCATAACGCTATCGCCATTTCTTCTTCCGTGCCAGGTGGTCATAGATTCATCTACTTGTTCACAAGGAACAACAACGCCAACTGGAGCATCAGGATTGATATGCAATATTTGATCGCCTACAAATGCTTCGAAAAATACCATTCCTCCACTTTGGAGATTACCAAAGCTAGAAACAGTTGTCAAATTGCCCATCAAGAAGTCAATAGGTTTTGTTGTGCTTAGTTATTACTTCTTTCTATAATTCAGCCATTTTCATTAACTGCTCTGGGGAAAATATCATTGGTTTATCGTCTTCTCCATTGCCCATTTTGAATATAACTAAATCTCCAAATTCCCAATCTTTCAGATCCTTCGGATGATTTAATAGGTAACCGATATAGAAGTTCTTGTATGAGCCTAAACCTTGAACCCACATAAATTCAGCGCCAGGTTTATATTCTCTATTAGGGCCATCAAAAACAATTACTTGCAAATCGTCTGGATAATCTTCAAGTGGAAACAACTCAGAGTAATTGTCCAAATTTGACCAGTGGAAGAGGTCTGTTGTGTCACTGGAGAAGGTAAGCTTCTTTATTTCATAAGTTTCCATCATGTAATTTTCATAGGAGCTTGCAGGCAAGGTAGTGTAGATTTTAGGTCTTTCTCCGTTGTGCCCCTCCAGAACAAACAGTTCAAGATCTCCAATGTAGGGATCCGCGGTTTTCATATAGTATTGACGTTCTTGATTCAGCGCTCTCATTTGTTCCCGAAAGTCACTCATTCCATAAAGCATAAGTGACTCATCAGGTAATTCTGCGAATATAGCGAGGGCATAACTTTTATAGTCAGGAACATCATATTCCATTTGCTTGTTGACTGCAATCAAATCGTCATTTGAACAACTCGTAGCGAGGTCATATAAAAATTGTAAAGCCTTTTGACGATTAAGAAAAGAATATTGATCTCCTTTAAAAGTCTTACTTAGTGTTATTTCTTTAGATTCTTCCACAGTTATGACTTGCAAATAGACTTTATATTCAATTGTGGTAAGAGTTGATTTGTCGACTAACGAGTCGTACCTCAATGAATCTATGACATTTGCGTTCCGAACTACATCTCTTGAAATTACTGTACTATCAGTCTGTCCTAAAGACAAAGAAGGTATAGAGAAAAGCAAAATAGAGTATATGAATTTAATCATTTTAAAAGTTTTAGACAATTAAGCACAACGGTTTTGTATATGGCTTGTAGCGTGTAAATTAGCAATTATTTTCGGTTTGAGCACAAGCCAGATTTTTAAATTTTACTATTTATTTTTTATTGGAAAGTTGTCAAATTTAAAAATTTGGCGACTTTCCAAATATGCCTTAACTTGGATTAAACAACTCACTAGCTATGAGCTATATACCATGTTGTGCAACGTTTTTTCTTCGATTACAACCATTCCGTCTAGTCTTTTATTCTGTTTGAG
>CAYPZN010000121.1:0-6672 GCA_964415335.1 uncultured Crocinitomix sp. | reverse complement strand
TGGATGGAGTATGAGTGAAACAATGAATACCTGTCAAACGATTATTCCTGCATGGAGGATGGCTGTGAGAAATAGGAATATAGCGTCTAATCTTATATTTCATTCTGATAGAGGTGTGCAATATGCTTTAAAAAGGGTTAGAAAGATGTTAAAAAGCATATCCATGAGTAGAAAAGGTAATTGTTGGGATAATGCAGTGGCGGAGTCTTTCTTTAAATCAATGAAGACCGAAGCTATTTATCCTTTGAATTTATTAAATAGAGAAGATATGAAACTAACTGTCTTTGAATACATTTAATCTTGGTATAATCAAAATAGAAGACACTTGCATTTAGGAAATTTAACCTTGAAAGGATTTGAAATTTATAATCAATTAAAAAATATAGCTTGAGGCTCTTTTAAAACTCTCCGAAATTTGGTTGCAATTCCAAATCATGTTTCATACTAAAGTTGAATTAATTAATTTTATGAAAAAACAAGTCAAATAAATTGAAAAGCGCTTTAGATAATAGTAAGTAGTAGCAAACTAGTATTAAAAACTTATTTTTCGTGGTTTAATTGCAATTTTATTTTTTTCGAGTGAGCAATTTTTTTAAAAAAAGCTTCTATTTAAATCGATAAAAGCCAATAATTGTTCGTTTAATCATAACTAAAATTTAACACAAAATGCGTCAAAGATTTTTTTCTTCTCAAAAAAAGAGCGTTTAGTCACCAAACAAAATTATTTATCTGAGTGTCAAGGTGGTATAAATTATTTCTTGATCAGTGTGTGTATCCACTGCATTTGTACCGTCAATGTACTTTCGTTTTTGTCCACGCAAATTATAGGTTTTATCTTGTTCTACCCTAAATTCAAAAACTCCATTATCTCCAGTTATTAACGTTTCTTGCTCTCCAGTTATTAAATCAAATAGTACTACTGTTGCTCCCGTTAATATTTCGCCGCTTTGATTACGAACAATTCCTTTAATGATTTTACCAAAAGAAAATGGTTTTTCAAGACTAAAAGAGTAGATATCATCACTTCCTTTTCCTCCCACTCTATTTGAAGAGAAGTAACCTTTGGATTGATCCTCATTTAAAATCAATCCAAAATCATCCGCATTACTGTTAACTGGAGTGCCTAGATTCGAAACTCTTCTAAAGCTTTGATCTTCTTTATTTATTTGAGCCAGAAAAATATCTAAACCGCCTAGTCCACCTCGTCCATTAGATGCAAAAAATAGCATCTCATTTTTGGGGTGAATAAAAGGAAATAATTCATCTCCTTCTGTATTAATTTTTTTTCCCAAATTGATTGGTTTACCGAATCTACCTTTATCAAAAATTTCCGCCTTATATAAATCTACACCTCCAAAACCCCCAGGTTTATTAGATGCAAAATAAAGCCATCTTCCATCAGCACTAATTGTAGGATGTCCTACAGAGTATTCATTATCATTAAATGGGAGTGGTTGGGGTTGTTCCCATTTTCCATTGATTAATTTAGAAGAAAACAATTGAAGTCTGGTCACTCCTTTACTACTTTTTCCTTGGTAATTGTTTCGCGTAAAAATCATACGATCTCCCTTTGGGTTAAATGCAACTGGGCCTTCATGATATTTTCCATTTACTTTTCCAAAAATAGGGTTTGCTTCATTAAATTCATCTTCATTTGTCATGTAAATATCTAAAAAGGGTAAACCACTCCTATTCCATTTTCTTTTTATTGGTTTTATTCCTTCTCTGCTTGATGTAAAAACAAGTTGATTTTTATAAAACACAGGGCAAAAGTCTTGTTCTTCACTATTAAGGTCTAAATTTTTAATTTTAAAATTTCTATTTTGTCTTATTAATCGTTGATATTCTCCTTTATTAGATAGGTATAATTTTGATCTTGAATCCTCTTGTTCTCTTTGCGCAAAATTCTTCATCCAACTGTCAGCCTCCGGGTATTTTTTATTTTCTCTTAAAATTGATGCATAATTATAAATATCAACTGATGTGCATGAATCTGTCTTGACTATTTCTGCAAATAATGGTTCGGCTAATTCTGTTTGATGTAGCTTCCAATAACTCAATGCCAAATTTCTTTTTGTCGTTATATCTTGATACTCTATTAATGAATATTCTTCTATAGCCTGATCAAATGAAAAACCTTCAAAAGCTTTATCTCCTCTCTTTTTTATTTCTTGATTCTCTTGCAAAAAAGGGCTCAAAGAGAAGTTAAATAATATGATAAACAAAAAACAAAACCTCATCTTAAAAGTACCTTGGTGATTCAATTTTTAATTGATTGTTAAAGATAAAATCATAGCGAAGCAAGAGTTCGTGTGAACCGCCATTATACCTCCCCGTATTGTTCCCGAAGGACCAATCAAACGAATAACCAACTGAAAATTGTTCGGAAATATTAAGTCCAGCTAAAACACCTATTGCATCAAAAGCACGAACAATTGGACCAAACCAAACTAAATCATTATAGAAAAATAATGCACTCAAATCTAATTGAACAGGAGCACCATTTGTAATTTTAAGTAACCCTGTTGGTTTTAAGGTTAAGTTCGAATATTTTTCGAGTTCAATTACCGTACCAGCAATAAGATAAAAATGCCTTGTCTGAGCTGCGGAATTTGTAGAGTTCGAATCAAAATCAGTGTTGAATTTATTTTTTAGAATTTTTGGGACAGAAAACCCTAAGTAATAGTTTGGTTGTTTGTAGTAAAGTCCAAATCCTAAGTTTGGGAGAATCTGATTTTGAATGGTTTGTTCAAAGTTAGGATCATTACTTTCAATAATATCCAAGCCACTTAAATCATCCTTTCTGAATGTTAAACTCGTTTTTAGTCCAAATGATAATTGTCCCTTTTCTCCAAATGGGATTTTATATGCAAAATCAAAAGCAAATCCACTATTTGTTGTCGCTCCTGCCTGATCTCGGACTAGGGACACGCCAACACCTAAATTTTCTGTAACCAATGGACTATGAACAGTTACGGTTTGCGTTATTGGTGCGTCAGGAAATCCGACCCATTGTGACCTATTAAGTCCAGTTGCTGTTAGTGCATCTCTACTTCCTGCATAAGCAGGGTTGACAGCTAATGTATTAAACGTATAATGTGTAAATAACGCTTCTTGTTGCGCATAATTAGATTTTATACTCAATAGCAATACCCCTAAAATAAAAAATCTTTTCATTCTATTGTCTTTTGAGAAATACATACCCTCTTATAACATCACTTTCATCTCCTAAGTCTAACACATAATAATAGTTTCCAACTGGAAGTCCCTGATCACCAACAGTTACGCCAAAACGATTTTTTCCATCCCAGTCATTTGCATAGCCATTTAACGACTCGTAAACTTTACTTCCCCATCTATTATAAATAAAAATTGTTGCTGTAGGATAAGATTCAATTCCCTGAATTACAAAGAAATCATTAATTCCATCTCCGTCTGGAGAAAAGGCTCCTGCAATCCTTAAATCCTGACATTGATCGGCGTCTAAATAATCCACAATTCCATCATTGTCACAATCTGTATAATTCCCTGATTCATCCAAATCAGACTCATCAATTGTAGGAATTCCGTCGCCATCATCATCAGGGTCTTTGTCATCCGTTATACCATCTCCATCTGTGTCATTCGTTCCTTCTATTGTATCTAAAATACCGTCGTTATCATCATCTAAATCTGGCCCGTCGCAGATACCATCATTATCATTGTCTCCTTCCACAAAAATCGTTATTTCATCAAAATTATCTTCACAAGAACCATTACTTATAGTCCAGCGAAATGTATTCATTCCAATTTCTAAAGCAGTTACTTCTGTATCGAATAACGCAGGTTCGACAATTGAACTTGAACCCGTAACAACTGTCCATATTCCAGTGCCAATTGTTGGCGTATTTCCAGCAAGCTTCGCATTGTCTTCACATATGTTTTGATCTTCACCTGCATTTGCACTACTTGGAGAATCAATAATTTCTAAAACCTCAATTTGAATGGTATCTGAACATTCATCAGAAACAAAATTAATTGCATAAAAAAGCCCTGGTTCAGTAATTACTGACACAGAAGAAAAGGTATCATCAAAATAAGAATATCCCAAATCAGTATACGGAAAAGTATCAAACGGCAAAATACCACAAGCAGAAGATATTACAATGTCCGCAGGAAACACACAAGATGAAATATCAACCATCAATGTTAAGTTTCCATCTAGCGGGCAATTGAAAATGTCTTTTCCAAATGGGTCGCTTTCAACGGTAAAATTATGTCCACTTAAAGCTCCGCTTCCCATAATGAATGCCTGGTTTTCAATTTCTTCATTGCACATTAGGCTTACGCAATTTTGAGAAACAACTGCTCTAAAAATAAATGTTGTACTGTCTGATCCTTCTAAATCTTCATTTAGTATCCCTCCACTTACACCATCCGCATCCGAACCAATATTAACCCGAATAGCATTTGATTCTTCGAAAAATGCTGCTTGATCGTCTAATTCAACGTCTGTCTTAATCCCCAAGTTCGGCCCTGCAATTATTTCAATTGACCCTGGCACATAAACAAGATTTGTTGATAATGTATCTATAATGTAAGTATTACTTGATGAGTCATTTCCAATATTTTTTCCAGTAATTTCATAAGCAATGGTATCTCCAATTTCTAATATTCCTCCATTCAAGTCTTCCGTTTTTATGGTTGCTCGTAAATTTGGTTCAAATACATCTATTGCTAATGTCAATAACTGAATTTGAACACTTTCTCCTGTTGTTGATGCATTTATAGTAGCACTAGTTTGTGCGTTTCCTATATAAGTAAACAATGAATTTTCTGGCTCAATAATATCGGCATCAATACTTATATTATTTTCTATTAGCGGATTTTGAGATATACTAATGGATCCTGTATTTGTTTGTGATGAATTAAAAATATCTATCGCTGGATTTAGATCATCAAATACAGGAGTTGCTCCAGCACCTCCATCAAACGTAAGTTCATCTCCCACAAAACCCCTGTCCCCATCATATGCAAAAACACCTATTTCAAAATTGACTTCGCCTTCAATTGGGGTTAAAAAATCTACTGCTTCTATTTCCAAATCGACACCTGTATCATTAATATTGATTAAACCATCATATACTGTGAGTTGTCGATTTGGCATATCATCATTTTCATAAACAACTACAATATTCCAGCCTCCCCAGCGATTAGAACCATCCTGCAAACGTGAATAGAGATTTGCAATTGTAAATACTGATTTATTAGGACTTTCTTTTACAATTTCAGTAATTTCAGAAAAGCAATAATACACTCTGTTTCCCAATCCTTCATCCGCTCCAGCATCAATTAAAAATTCTGCTTTTAAAGGGCTATATGTTCCGCCATTAACTGCAATTAGAATCGAATCTCTATTTCCAAAGTCAGGATCTTCATTATCTGACCTTCCTCCCCAATATATCCCTGCAAAAAGTATTCTACTGCAATCTTCAATATTTAAACTATCACTACTCGAGCTATAAGTTGATGGGTCACTATCATTGTCAATATAAACTGCCACGTGATCATTATTTTGACTCCAACTTTCAGAACTGGGAGGTGATTGTGTAGCAAGGTCAATGCAATTTACTCCTCCGGAACCGGAACCGTTGCATCTTACAATTGAATTAGACACAAAGTCTATCCCTCCTTTTGTTGTATGCTGATATCGAATTGAAAAAGGCGTGACAACCTGACTAAGTGTTTGTTCTGAGAACAATAAACTTAGCAATAGTACAGTAAAAAAAGCTATACTTTTTTTCATGGATTGCTTCAACGCTTTTATTTAGGATCGCAAGAGGGTTAAGTTAGTTGCAATCATCACGTAATCAAAGGTATCAATTTTATTGAAAAAGGGCAATTCGGATTTAGGTGAAAAGACCCATATTTTATTTTAGTAGAGCATTCCAACAATTGCTGCTGTCATCAAACTAGCAATTGTTCCTCCTAAAAGTGCTTTCATTCCGAGCTTTGAGAGCAGCCCTTTTCTAGAGGGAACCAGAGAACCTATTCCTCCTATTTGAATTCCAATAGAAGCAAAATTTGCAAAACCACAGAGCATATAAGTACTCATTATTATCGATTTTTCGGATAACGTCCCTGCTTCTCTCATTTCTCCTAATCTTGGATAGGCGACAAATTCATTTAAAATCGTTTTTTGACCCAAAAGTTCACCAACGGCAATTACATCTGTTCCTTCTACCCCCATTAACCAGACGACAGGAGCTCCGATATATCCTAAAAGAAATTGAAACGAAAGCCCCTCTTTATACGGTGTAGATTCAGCAATAATATCACTTAAACCTGTAGCTGATCCAACCCACACTAAAATGCCGTTTCCTAGTGCCATTAGTGCTATAAATACTAATAACATTGCTCCTACATTTACGGCTAATTTTAATCCATCAGATGTTCCATTTGAGATTGCTTCTAAAATATTGCTTCCTATTTTTTGCTTATCAATCTTTAATTCTTGGTTAATCTCTTCTGTTTCTGGAACGAGTATTTTTGAAGCAACAATAGCAGCAGGAGCTGAAATAATGGAAGCTGTTAATAAATGTTTTGCAAAAAACGCTTGTTGAACAGGGTCATCTCCTCCTAAAAAGTTGACATATGCAGCCAATACACCTCCAGCAATTGTAGCCATACCGC
>CAYPZN010000120.1:0-6779 GCA_964415335.1 uncultured Crocinitomix sp. | reverse complement strand
ATTCAAATAGATCGGGTTTGCATAAAACTGCGTAAACTCCGGATCTTGTGAAAACCCATTAAGCGAGGCGATTAGTGTGAGTAAAATAATGATTTTCTTCATATCCTTTTAATATTTAAAGCGTTTATTCTTAGCTTCTCCGGTAATTCTTATACCGATATTGTGAGAGGCTAAAGATTGATTTGTAAAGGTTGTTGCAGTTTTGTCATAATGGTAAAGCATTTTAAATTTCTTAAATTTCATTCCAATCGCAAGTGTGTAATCTTGATTGTTAGAATATGCTCCACCTATTGTAAATTTGTTTAACCTATAATTAAGTCCTCCCCAGAACTCTTCATTTTCTCCGAATCTTCTGTAAGAAATGAAAGGACTGATTGTCATATTTTTATTTGCTGATTCATAATCCGAACCTATAACACCAGCGATTTTTGTAGGTGCTCTAACTGGTTCAGCATTATCATTTGCATAAATGTTAGCATAATGACTGCTTAAATTATCAGCGCTAAATCCTGCATAAAACCATTTCGTATTTAAAACAAAACCTACTCCATAATCTTTGTAGAACAATTTATCCGTTTGTTCTGATGTAATATTCGCTGTTTCCAACATCAATCCTCTCTCCATTTCAAAATTAGCACCTCCATTAAACTTAGCAGTATTACTAGTTAACAGTCCTAATGTCACTTTTATTGCAGGCTCCAGAACAATATTTTTCCCTAAACCAATTTTTGGAGAGTAAAGTAAATCAATTGAATTATCTGCAAAAGCACCATTTCCATAAATAGATGAATTAAGCTTAACTCCTACACCACCTTTAATCTGAGAGACATAATTATCAAAACTAATGCTTGCTATATTCGTATTCAATTCAGTTCCTTGCCATTGATTTCTATAGTTTGCTTCAAACCTAGGTTTCAATGTTCCTCCAGTAAAGCCTGGGTTAAATGATAATAAATCATTTTCAGGGATAATTAATTCAGGATCTCTCAAATTTACCAGTCCTACAGGATAACCCATCATCTTTTCTATCTTATGATAAACTCTTTTTACCTTACTTCCTACAGAATTATAATTCAAATTACTCTTCTTCTGTAAATCTAAATCTGCGTCATTTTCTTCGGGATTATCTTGGTATTTAGAAGTTCTTCCATCCGAATCAAACTTGTCGTGCTCTTGTTTCAAGGAAGTATTATCACTAAAATCTTCCTCTTCAGTGTAGGTTATTAAGTTATTTTCTTCACTTATACTTTCACTTGAAGCATTATTATAATCAGGTTGATTGATAGAAGTTACATTTTCCGTATTATCATTCTGGTCAAATAAACTTGCTTCATCATTATTTACAGCTAAAATAGAATTGTTTGCAGTTACTGTATTTTGTCCGTATTGCGTGTTTTGATTTGATTGCGATTGATTATTATTTGAGCTTGAAAGTAAAGTGATATCATTTTCTATGGTACTCGTTAAAGGGATTGGGTTATAATCCTTTTTTCTCGATAAAATGTTTCGTAACCCATTGTTCTCAGAAATCTGACTCAGGGCTTTTAAATTATTATTTGTTTTACTTCTTGTTGAGTCAATTATAAAATATCCTCCTGCTCCCAATAAAATAGCAAATATTGCTGCAGTACTCCATCCATACCATCCCGCAAATTTCTTTTCTCTTTGAAGTGCTTTTTGATTAAAGTAAGTTAGGTTTTCGTCTTGAATGAATGCATTATTCCAAGCATCAGCTTCCGCTTCAAAATTTGAGTTTTGCGTTAAAAAACGTTCGAAAGTTTCCACTTCAGACGGTGAAAGATTTCCTTCGACGTAATCAAACATCCACCTGTCAAAATTTTCAGGTATATTCATATTAGTATTGTTAGATCTTTTAGCTGCTTTTTAATTTTGTTTCGAGCTCTGAATAAATAAACTTTTACTTGTGCTTCTGAAAGCTCAAGTATTTCGCCTATTTCCTTATAATTATACCCTTCTAAATCTCTGAGAAGAATAATGGATTTTTGAACAGGTGGAAGCAATGCTAGGCTCTTATCAATGATCTCTTTCATTTCGTACTCATGCGAATGACATTTAACCGTATCTTCAGAAATAGTTTTATCGTGATATGTAATCCGACTATTTTTTTTGATAAAGTTAATTAGGGCATTGTGCGCACATGTAAACAACCATGATTTGGCCTTTTCCCTTTCCACTTTTTTCCTATTCTTCCACAATTTCTCAAAGACATCTTGAACAATATCATTTGCGTCTTCGGCACTTTTTAAGTACTTCAACGAATACCCGTATAATCTACCCGAGAATTCTTTAACAGCAATATTATATTCTTTTCGTGTCAAAAGTGTATTGTAAATAAGGTTCAGTTCCCTTTACAAATAGCTAAAACAATCCAACTATTCTAAAAGTTACACCTACTTTAAAGTTTTAAACGTTTTTTTTTTACAAGTTACAAAATTATTCGCATTCATCCGATTAATGCTGGATTTTTCATATATTTAAGATTCAACGAATTTTAGACCTTAAACATATTTATATAGATGGAAGTAACACGCTTATTTGACCTCCCTTATTACCAATTAGAAAACTTCCCTCAAGAAGACGCTTTATGTGATAAAATTGATGGCGAATGGATCAAAACCTCAACTGCTTCATATATTGAACAAGCAAACGCAGTGAGCCGCGGTCTAATTAAATTAGGAATTCAGGCTGGAGACAAAATTGCTTTAATTTCTAATAATCGATCCGAATGGAACATTTGTGATATAGGTATTCAGCAAGTTGGAGCAATTGGAGTTCCTGTATACCCAACGATAAGTGCTGATGTTTACGATTATATTTTTAATGACGCGCAAGTAAAAGTTTGTATCGTATCTGATGAAGAATTGTATTATAAAGTTAAATCAATTGAGGATAAAGTCCCATCTCTTACAGCAATATATTGTTATGATGATGTTCAAGATGGTACTTCTTGGAAAGAATTATGTCATGAGGAGGAAGATCAAGAAATTGATCAAGAAATAGAAAAGCGAAAAGCAGCTATTAAATACGAAGATTTAGTTACTTTAATCTATACTTCTGGAACAACAGGAAACCCTAAAGGGGTTATGCTTTCTCACCGAAATTTACTGAGTAATGTTATTGATTGTAAACCACGATTACCGGTAGGCTCAAATGCAAAATCATTGAGTTTTTTACCAGTTTGTCATGTTTATGAGCGAATGCTACTCTATTTGTACCAGTATACTGGCGTTTCTGTTTATTTTGCTGAATCGCTGGATACAATTGGAGATAATTTAAGAGAAGTAAAACCAAATGTTTTTACTGCTGTTCCACGATTGTTGGAAAAGGTTTACGACAAAATTATTGCTAAAGGAGAAGCTTTAACGGGCATTAAACGAAAACTTTTCTTTTGGGCAGTTGAACTCGGAGAAGAATATGATGTAAAAGGGAAATCAGGGTGGTACAATTTTAAATTAAAAATTGCTAGAAAATTAATTTTCAGTAAATGGCAAGAAGCATTGGGTGGAAATACGCAAGCTGTTGCCTCTGGTAGTGCTGCATTACAACCTCGATTAGCACGTATCTTTTTGGCTGCCGGGGTTCCAATTATGGAAGGTTATGGTTTAACGGAAACTTCTCCCGTAATTAGTGTCAATTATGAAAAAGGTAACAATGTTCGAATTGGTACTACGGGTACAGTTTTAGATAATGTTGAGGTAAAAATTGCCGAAGATGGAGAAATATTAGTGAAAGGCCCGAATGTAATGATGGGCTATTATAATATGCCTGAAAAAACGGCTGAAGAAATTGATTCAGATGGTTGGTTTCATACAGGTGATATTGGAACTTTTGAAGAAGGTAAATTTCTTAAGATTACTGATCGCAAAAAAGAAATGTTCAAAACATCTGGTGGAAAATATATCGCTCCTCAAGTGATGGAAAATAAGTTCAAAGAATCACGTTTTATTGAGCAAATAATGGTGATTGGAGAAAATCAAAAAATGCCTGCTGCTTTAATCGTCCCTGCATTTGAATTTATTCGAGAGTGGGCAAAACATAAAAAAATAGATCTTGGGAATTCTGACGCGGAAATCACTTCAAATCCAATCGTTCAGAAGAGAATTCAAAAAGAAGTTGATCGTTTAAATCATGGCTTTGGTAAGTGGGAACAAATTAAACGTTTTGAGTTAGTTGATCATGCCTGGACGCCTGAAACGGGTGAATTAACACCTACATTAAAACCTAAAAGACGTGTTTTAATGGAAAAACATAAAGACTTGTGCGATAAAATCTACTGCTAATCGAGTTTTCACTTAAAAAAGTAAAATGAGTAATTTAATAAAAAGATTAGTAGGAAACATAGCTACACGAATAATGCTAATCTTTTATTTGACAATCATTTTCTTGAGTAGTTTTTTTATCATTTTTGGCTATTTCAATCAACTTTCACTTCAAGAAGAGAAGCAACATGAGAAACTTAGGGCTATTGTTTCTTCTGTTGTTAGTGCTCTGGATGGTGATGAGCATGAACAAATGATGATTGATCATGCTAATATAGATGATATATCTGTTGCAGAATCAAACATTACTTATCTAGAAATACATGAAATTTTGGCAAAAGTGGCCGAAAAAAACGATCTCAATTTTCCTATTTACACATTAGTTTATGAAGAGGAAAACAACGTGTTTGAGTTTGGAGTGACGTCAGAAAAAGAACCTTACTTTCGGCATGAATACACAAAATTTCCTCAAATTTTGTTGGATAATATAGATATTGGAGGAATCATTCCTTCGTACAAATCTGAAAATGGAATTTGGCTCTCTGCTTTTGAACCTTTAAAAAACAGCCAAGGAGAAACCGTGGCACTAATTGAAGCGGATATAGAGTTTTCGTACTTTATTTCAGAAGTGAGAAAACAATATGGTTATCAAGCGTTGATTGCACTTGTTGTTATTATTCTTGTCGCATTGATTCTTATTCCTAGAACGCGCAAAATACTGAAACAGGAAGAAGAGTTAAAAAATCAATTTCAAGCTCAGAATGAAATTATTAAAGAGAAAAATAAAAGTATTACAGATTCCATTAATTACGCCTTAAAAATCCAATCTGCAATTCTTCCTTCATTGTCCAAGTTTAGTGATTTGCTAAAAGAAAATTTTGTTTTTTACAAACCGAAGGATATTGTTGCTGGAGATTTTTATTTCTTAGAGAAATTCAATGGAGATATTTATGTAGCCGTTGCAGATTGCACTGGACATGGTGTTCCGGGAGCAATGGTTAGTGTTATTTGTTCCAATGCTCTTGGTTATGTGATCCATGATTCAAAAATCACTTCTCCGGGTAAAATACTTGATGAAGTAACTGAAATTGTAACTAAAAAATTTGAATCTTCTCCTGATGGAATAAAAGATGGAATGGATATTTGTCTTTGTAAAATTAATTTAAAAGAACGTAAACTTGAATATGCTGGAGCTAATAATGCACTTTATTTTATTCGAGAAAGCAGCAAAGAAATTGAATGTATTCCTCCTAACAAACAACCTATTGGACAATTTGATTATAGAGTTCCTTTTGTAACTCATGAATTAAACTTAGAAAAAAATGATATCATTTATTTATTTACAGATGGTTTCGCCGATCAATTTGGTGGAGAAAATGGGAAGAAATTAAAGTCTAAACTGTTCAAAGATTTATTATGGAAACTCCAGGAAAATGGTAAAGATTTGCACAATCAAGGTTATTTTTTGGATAACTTCTTTGAAGATTGGAAAGGAAATAACGAACAAGTAGATGACGTATGCGTCATTGGCATTCGCTTTTAACGCATTCTTGCGGTAATGTATAAATGTATTCATTCAAAAAATGAAAGATGTCAGTACAAGAAAAAATCTTAAAATGTGATCATTGTGAAAAAGCCCTTTCTGGAGATTTTTGCTCGTATTGTGGGCGTCCAAAAGAAGTTAAAAGAATAAATGGACAATATCTTTTAGCCGAAATTGGAAGTGTATTAAATTTTGATAAGGGAATTCTTTTTACAATTCGAGAATTATTAATCAGGCCGGGGTCTAGTATTCGAAAATTCATCCGACAAGACCGAAATAGATTAGTAAAACCGATCCTCTTTATTATCATTTGTTCACTCACTTATACCATCCTTCAACAGTTGTTTCGTTTTCAGGATGGATACGTAAATTACTCCTTCGGAGACAAATCAGCAACAGCCTTGATCTTTAATTGGGTTTCGCAAAATTATGGGTATTCAAATATTTTAATGGCAACCTTTAGTGCACTTTGGATTAAATTATTTTTCAGGAAATATGGATTCAATTTTTTTGAAAACCTCATCTTGCTTTGTTTTTTAATGGGAATGGGGATGTTACTATTTGGCTTTTTTGGCATTTTGTCTAGTTTGATCCCTGTGAATGTCTTGGACAAAGGTTTTCTGATCGCAATTCTTTATATTTCATGGGGGATTGGAGCATTTTTTGACAAAAGAAAAGCAATCAATTATTTTAAAGGTTTTTTGAGCTATGTTCTTGGAATTTTTTCTTTTACATTGTTTGCATTGCTCATTGGTTTTTTGATCGACTCCTTGAGTAATTAGCAATGAGAAATGGAAAACATAAATATACTCGTGTGATAAAATTTATTTATAATCGTTTGCAGTTTTAGCCTAAGTTATACGAACTATGAAAAGTTCTTTCAAATTAACACTATTTTTTTTGCTATCGTTATTTTTAACCTGAGTTCGATTCTAAAATAGTACAATTTGATTCGA
>CAYPZN010000119.1:0-6819 GCA_964415335.1 uncultured Crocinitomix sp. | reverse complement strand
CAACATGGTATACATTTGAAGCTATGAAAGAAGTTTCAAGGCCAGAAGATGATATCAATTGGGAGTTATTTTCAACATCTCAACAAATAGCATGGAAAACAGGAACTAGTTTCGGTTTTAGAGACGCGTGGGCTGTTGGAACAAATTCAAAATATGTTGTTGGTGTTTGGGTGGGAAACGCAGATGGTGAAGGGCGACCAGGATTAATTGGAAGAGAAGCTGCGGCCCCTATTCTTTTTGATGTTTTCTCTTCACTCACCCAATCCAATTGGTTTCAACCTCCTTTTGATGAAATGAAAAAAGTCAACGTGTGCGTAAAATCTGGTTATAGGGCAAATGAAGCTTGCGAAATTGTTCAAGAAGAATGGATCCCAAAAACAACTTTAAATACAGTTGCTTGTCCATATCATAGTTTTGTTTTCTTAGATACAAGTGAATCTTATCGTGTCAATTCAACTTGTTATGATTTGAGTTTGGCAAAAAAAAGAAGTTGGTTTACTTTACCTGCTGTTGCAGAATACTTTTATAAAAATCACGATCCCAATTATCGCCGTCTTCCAGATTTTATTGAAGGTTGTATTGAATCTGAAGAAAATAATGAATTAGCGATACTCTATCCTAAGCCGAATAGTGAAATTTTCATTCCTTTAAATTTTGAAGAAGAAAATGAACGCATAGTCTTTGAAGCAACTCATATTGATGAAAATATTAAATTATATTGGCATTTAGACAATCAATACATTGGAGAAACTCAAGGAATACATCAACAAAGTTTAGTTCCTTCGTCAGGCTCGCATTTATTGACTATCATTGACGAAAAGGGAAAAAGTGTTTTTGTTAAGTTTAACGTTTCTGTAAGTAACTAATGCTTATAAATTAAAGCTGTTGCATAAGCTTGAATCCCTTCACTTTTACCTACATATCCCATTTTTTCTCCTCTAGTTGCTTTTATAGAAATAGCATCTAATTCAATATCTAATAAATCAGCTATGATTTTTTGCATTTCCGGAATATGAGGATTCACTTTTGGTTTTTCAAGCATGACCGTACAGTCTAAATTTCCGACGGCATAACCTTTTTTATGTACAAGTGAATAACTTTCTTTGAGTAAAATTTTACTGTCTGCTCCTTTATATTTTGGATCTGTATCTGGAAAGTGATAACCTATATCTCGCAAATTTGCTGCTCCTAAAATTGCATCACAAATAGCATGAAGCAAAACGTCTGCATCAGAGTGACCTAGCGCACCGAAGGTAGCGTCTAATTTAACACCTCCTATAATAAGGTCTCTTCCATCAACCAATTGATGAATATCAACTCCAAAACCAATTCTGAAATTAGGAATTTTACTATTCACCAGCTCCAGCCTTTTTCACTCCGTCTCCATTTGCAAATTTGAATTTCAATGAAAATCTAACAGTATTCGCTAAAGGGTTTGTTCGGTTGATTGCAGCTAAATAAGATACATCTATTCCGAAAACACTATAATAAATACCTGCTCCAAAAGTGAAATACTTTCGATCTCCTTTTGCTCTGTGTTCATAGAAATAACCTCCTCTAATTGCTAAAACATCACTATACCAATATTCTAACCCTCCACCAATGTTAATTTCATTAAGTTCTTCCTTAAATCGACTTCCACCTTCAACGATTGCTGTACTATCTTCTGCTACTACAACATTTCCTGGTGCATCATAAAATGATTGTAATAATCCCGCAGTAACACCTACATCAATATTCTCTTTTCCAGATAAAATGGTACCATCTCCAGCTCTAACTGGTAATGTAGGAACTAATAATTTATTAAAATCAACTGTTGTTGTTAAAGAGTTATACTCATCAAAGTCTAACTTCAGTGCAGAACCTAATCTTAGGTTTGCTGGTAAAAAGTCTCTATCTGCTTCAACTGTATAAGCTACTTTATTTCCAAGGTTTGAGATATTTGCTCCAAAAGAAAGCGTTCCATCTCTTCCTCCAACATCAATATCTTCGTTAAAGTAAGAATAAGATAAATCTACTGCTCCTGCAACTCCTGCTTTTGTTCCAATTGATCCAGCATTAATCCCCCCTGTTAAGTTAGAATAAACGAATTTAGCGTTTGCACCAATAGCACTTCTATCTGAAAGTTTAAATGCATATCCTCCTAATAATTCGAACTCATTTGGATTGAATTCACGAATTAAATTACCTTGTTCATCAGTAAAAGTAATATTACCTAGTGAAAAATATCTTAGTGACCCACCAATCGTTTGATTTTTTCCAATTTTCGTATACCCACTAATGTATGAAAGATGAATGTCATCAACCAACTGTTTTAACCATGGTGAGTAAGAAACTCCAAATTCTGCTTTTTCTTTAGAGAAAGCTAATTTAGAAGTATTCCAGTGAAATGAGTTAGCATCTGGTGAAGTTGCCACTCCTGCATCTCCGATAGCACTTGCTCTTGAATCTGGAGCAATTAATAAAAACGGGACTGCCGTAGTAATTGTATTTAATTGAACGGTAAAATCCTGATCATCTTTTGATATTGTCTGGGAAAACCCATTAATTGTGAGCACTAAAGACGCTATATAAACAATACTTTTTTTCATTCTTAACATATAAACTTAGTATCAAATATACGCATTAATCAACCGTATATTGTGACGCTTTAGAAATTAATCAATTATTTTTTGGTTATTCTACTATTACTATTCAACCAATAGTACAGTTTACAGGATTACTAATTTTTCAATTTTCTCTGCTTTCTCTCCTTGATCTGTTTCAATTGAAAGTCGATAAACATAAACTCCTCTAGCTAATTTATCTCCAAATTCATCTCTACCATCCCAATTAATTCCTTGGCTTCTAAATCCAGGAGAGTGTTCTGTTTCAAGAATAGACCGAACAAGTTTTCCAGAAACAGTAAAGATTTCTACCTTAATATCCATTGAATTACACACCTGGTTGTGTTCGAAATAAAAATCTGTATTTGTAGTAAAAGGATTTGGATAATTTAATAAGCGTGAAATTGCAATCTCTTCTTCGTTTACAACTACAAAATCTAGTGTTGCTTCAGATGAGTTATTATTGACATCCCAAACCTTAAATGTAATTTGATGCGGGCCTTCTTCTAATTCAGAAAGACTATAAGATACTTTTCCACTTTGATAAGTATCAAGATCAGCTTCATAAAAATTATTTAGAATTATTGGGGAAGCCGTATTTCCATCAATACTTAACGTAATATTATGCCCTATTCCATTTCCTGTTGTATTAATTCCATTTTCGTCTCTAATGTTTGCAAGGAATAATGGTCTATTATTGGTTAATCCACCATTTACAAATCGATCATCATTCATGAATAACTCTATTTCAGGGCCTCTTGTATCTTCCACTCCATTAGGATCTACTCCTCCTACAACAATTGAGGTGTCAAATCCATAATTATCGAAATCATCATTGTTTGAATAGTAACTGATTTTTCCATTTCCGAATGTGTAATCAATATCTTTGGGAACTACAAATGTGAATGTAAACTCACCATTTTTCACGGTTGCCTTTCCTTTATAGATTACATTATCTTGCGTATCAAAATCAGTAACTGGTGATGCAGGTTCTTGCCCTAAAGATCTTCTAATTTTTCTTTTATCAAGTACTGTAGGAAAAACAAGTCCATTATAATTTGAAAGTAATGCACCAGATTCACTTTCAACATGCCCTTTGATTGTTATTTTAGATAGTGCTTTCAAAGTATCCGTAGCTAAACTAACATCCACTCCATTCACTTCATCCGTAATTATTCTTGGTTTCGGTTTACCAAGTCTTAATGCTGGATCTCCAAGTAGAGCAAAATTTCGCATATTATTACTTCCTAACGTCAGGTTTTTTGTTCTCCTTATAATTTCACCTAAACCTAAGCCTCTTCCATCTTCTTCAGCAAAAAGTTCTGTATATAAATTTTGAACCAACCTTGTATTTACCGTAATATACACTAATCGTGTTGTTGTTAACAAACCTACTGCTCCACCAAAAGGTGTTGTCAAGGTAGTTTCTCCTGCAGAAATCCTTCCTGGATCATCAAATCGACTAAACTCACATGTTGCAGAAATAAACACAGGCAAATTATTAACATTTGACCAGCCTTCTATCATTGGAATTGTAACAACTCTTTCTAGCGCTAATCCTGTTTCTCCTCCATGTCCAACATAGTTAAAAACCAAAGCACCATTATTCATGTTCTGGTTAATCGCTTCTTCAACATCAGGAAAACGTTGACCTCCAGAAGTAACAACCTGCTTATAAGCATCTAAATAAATTTTAACAACATTTATTTCAGGATTTCTGTTCTCTGCGGTATCACTCAACGATTCACAATCTTTAATAAATTGAGCATTGTTTTCATCATCTGCCATCAAAACAATCCGATTTCTCCAATCCCCAAATGTTGATGCAAACCCGTCAGAATCACATTGTACTTGTGAAGCATTGCTATACAATGAAGAACCGAACTTCATATAATGCTCTATTTTATCAATTACTTGAGCAGCTGTTTCTAAGTCCGATACCGGAATTCGTCCAATCCCAACATCAAGCATATCCGTTGAAAACATTGCTTCAGTATCGTCTAGCAATCCAAAGAAATCATCCGAAGTAAAAGATGCTATATAATCAATAGGTCCAGATTCAGGGCTATTATATGTCGGGATAAGATAATTATTGTTTTGAATTCTATTTAAAGGATCATATGTACCATCTCCAAAAAGACATAAATATTTCAATGTATTTTCTGGATCAAGTGGAGCACGGTCATAAAACATTTTAGCAAACCATCTTAATGCTACAGGATCTGCAGAACCTCCTCCAAACTCATTATACACATCCTGAATATCAATAACATGAACTGTTAGTCCATCTTCTCTGTGCAAATTTGCCAATCGATCTGCTTGATTTTTCAGCGATTCATGTGTTACAATTACATAATCAGCTTGTGGTAACCCGTGTAAGTTTTGATTTTGAATTTTACCTAAATGTGCTCCTGAAATAATCGGTGTTTTAAATTGAGTAGAATTAAAAGCAGCAAACGTTCTCAAAGAGTCCGCATTCATTACAAAAGAATAATTTGTACCACTTAGAGTTCCATTAACGACTTTAACATTATAAGGGTCTGTAATTTCCCAAACTCTTGTGTCTGAGTTTGCATTTGAAATTACATAATTTCCGGTATTTCCTGTACCTAATGATTCAAAACTTCTAATCATTAATTGTTGAGATGCCATTCGTAATTTTCGGACATAGCTAAATTGCATAAAATCAAGCCAAGCTTCTGCTGAAGGAGAAGTTCTGTTAAATGTTAACTGCACATTTAAAGACGAAGTAGGAGAAGTAAATTCCACTTCAGAATTAGAAACATTTGCAAATGTATACTGACCAGCTAATGTAGGTGCAGCAATTTCATCAACTTCGGTTCCATTAACAACAACTTGTAAACCAGATGTTCCTGATTTACTTGCAGAAGCATATTTCGTAGTTAATTTAATTGGCTCAGAAGTTTCTCGATTTTCTACCGGAATAGAAATGTTTTTTGTCAAACTTGTCCCATCAAAATGTTCTCCAATCCATGCATCTCCTGATTTTAATGGATTAAATGTATTTTGTTCATGTAATGCATAACTATTAAAAGTTGTAATTGTATGCGTAACAGGATCACTCGAATTACTAATTGAATTTAATCTTTTTGCTGGGTCGGCGCCGTCAACATGAATAAAATAATATGCTAACGAATCATTTTTATTTGGATGAGGGTTGAATTTAGTAGAGTTTACAAATAAGTTTTCAGGGCCTTTTGCATAGAAAAGAATATAATCTGAATTATCAAAAGAATTATCTGCTTCTCCTGAAATAAGAATTGCATTTTTTTCTAAATCATCAGGTCGTGCAACAGAATTTTGAATTGCTAATTCAGGAATGTGGTTTCCATAAATATTAATATGTTTTGGATTTATACTTGCTACGGGTATACCCAAATCAGATAATGTCGAAAAATCCAATCTATGAATTCCATCTGAAGACACCCCTATCTTATACCAATCTCCACTTGACAATACTGAAACAGGAGCAAACTCGACCTCTCTATTTTGCGCAGTAAAAACAGGTGACCCACTTGCGTTTATTTTTATCTCATCTACAATTTGAACAACGCCATTAACGTTAATCATTGGGTTATACATTACCGAAATAAAATTTTCATCTCTCGATTTTCCGAAAGAAACTTCGATAGATGGATTATCTGGCAAAATATTCTTATCATAAAAAGATGGAAGGTTTACTGTTTTATATTTAACTCCTTCTATACTATGTGAGAAATCATAGTTCCCTCTTACTTTTACTTTTTTCGTAATTGAAGAAAAAACTTCTCCTGTAGCTTCGTTATAGTCACAAGGAACACAACGATTGTCTTTCTCTACCCACTTTGTTTCAAATTTAAAATCAAAGTCCTGGGCAGAAACTGCATTACTAATAGGCATTAATAAAAACAGTCCTATTAGTCTCATTTTAGATGTTATAACATTCATATTTACGCAAAGAGATGTATAATTTGCTTTTTAAAACGAACAAATTTAGTTATTATTGCAAATCTTACGAAAGTTTTTTCCGATTTGTAACCTTATTTACTTCGGAGCGTATCGTAAGTTTGAATTGAATATATTTTATGGACTAAAGCCATACTTAGACATGAAAAAATTAATAACAGGGATATTCTTGCTTATCATTAGCATAACTTCGTTTTCACAAGATCCGGAGTTTACGCAGTTTTATGCAAACCCGATCTATTTGAAT
>CAYPZN010000118.1:0-7104 GCA_964415335.1 uncultured Crocinitomix sp. | reverse complement strand
TAATCCACTAAACCCACTGGCAGATACAAGCTTCTTTTGGAGTTTAGATAACCATACAACATGGCAACTTAGTGAAGATATCAATGAGAAATTTGACACTATTTATTCATTAGAAAATATAACATATACGGTTGACGTAGTATTGGTGGCAACGAATAAAAATGGATGTACAGATACTACTGTAAAAGCCATCACTGTTTTTGCAAATCCAGTTATCCCTCCTTTAAACATCTTTACTCCAAACGGAGATGGAGCAAATGATTTATTCTCTTTTGGATTTAAAGCAATTGGAATTGCGGAATTTAATTGTGTGATTATAAACAGATGGGGAGCTCAAGTTGCAGAATTAAATAGTGTAACAGATACTTGGGATGGAACAAGTCAAGGTGGAAAACCTGTAAATGACGGCGTGTACTTTTATAGCTATACTGCAAGGTCAGATAACAACTTGAATTTTGAAGGGCAAGGAACTGTTGAAGTTATCGGAGGAGAATAAATTAAGGATGAAACTAAATTGGTAAGACTTTCAGGATTCAGTTTATTTAAATAAATTTGTAGCATTCAAAAACTTAAATTTATTTATAGCATGCAACTGTATAATAAACTAAGTGCTGAAGAAAGAGCTCATTTAATTGATCAAGCAGGCGAAGATCGCTTGACAATATCTTTTTATCAGTACCATCAAATTGGAAATCCTCAAATTTTTCGAGATCATTTATTTATCAATTGGGAACCACTGGATGTATTGGGAAGAATTTATGTCGCTCATGAAGGCATTAATGCGCAACTTTCTGTTCCTGCGAAAAAATTCAATGCTTTTAAAGCACATTTGGATAGCGTCGATTTTTTGAAAGACGTACGTTTAAATGTTGCTGTAGAACAAGACAGCAAATCTTTTCTAAAACTAAAAATCAAAATACGTGAAAAAATTGTAGCGGATGGTTTAAATGATGACAGTTTTGATGTCACTGATATAGGTGTTCATTTAAAAGCAAATGAATTTAACCAAATAATTGGCCAAGATGATACTATTTTGATTGATATGCGCAATCATTATGAAAGTGAAATTGGTCATTTCATAAATGCTAAAACTCCGGATGTTGATACATTTAGAGATTCTTTACCAATTATTGCCGAAGACATTAAAGGACATGAAGAAGACCGCAACATTGTAATGTACTGTACAGGAGGAATAAGATGCGAGAAAGCAAGTGCTTATTTCAAACACAAAGGATTCAAAAATGTTTTTCAACTTGAAGGTGGGATTATTAACTATGCTCGACAGGTAAAAGAGGAAGAACTTGAAAATAAGTTTTTGGGGAAAAACTTTGTTTTTGATCATAGAAAAAGTGAACGGATAAGTGATGACGTTATCGCCAAATGTCATCAATGTGGCGAGCCTTCTGATATACATGTTAATTGTGCCAATGAAGCATGCCATTTACTTTTTATTCAGTGTGAAAATTGTCAAAAAAGAATGAACACTTGTTGCTCTAATGAATGTAAAACAATAAACGCATTGCCTTTAGAAGAGCAAAAAGAATTGCGCAAAGGTAAGAGTGTAAGCAATAAAATTTTCAAGAAAGGACGTTCTCCAGTTTTAAAATTTAAACAATAATTTTTTTTCTTTTTAAAAAAAGCTTCAAAAAGTCACTTTCTCTCGCGTAATATTTTTTGGCAAAAAAGCAATAGCAGCAGCTTATTGCAATAAAATTTTAATCCGTTATATTTGTAAAACAATTGTTTGAGTTTGTTTGTTATTCTAATTACAGAAAAGCAAGCGGTTGAAAATATAAAAATGTATCTATGGATAAATTTGAACAAGCATTTAATGACATTATAGCAAAAGATTTGAAGGTTGAACCACGTGATTGGATGCCTGAAAAATATAGAAGCACGCTTATTCGTCAAATCTCGCAACATGCACATTCAGAAATTATTGGGATGCAGCCCGAAGGGAATTGGTTATTAAGAGCCCCTTCTTTAAGAGCAAAACAAGTTCTGTTGGCTAAAATTCAGGATGAAGCAGGACACGGTTTATACCTTTATAGTGTTGCGGAAACATTAGGTATTTCTCGCGCAGAAATGATTGAACAACTTCAAACCGGTGAAGCAAAGTATTCAAGTATTTTCAATTACCCAACACTAACTTGGGCGGATATGGGTGCAGTTGGATGGTTAGTTGACGGTGCAGCAATTGTAAATCAAGTTTCATTACAACGAACTTCTTATGGTCCTTATGCTAGAGGAATGGTGCGTATTTGTAAAGAAGAAAGTTTTCACCAGCGTCAAGGATACGAAATAATGGTTCAAATGGCCTTTGGAACTCCAGAGCAAAAAGAAATGGCACAAGACGCCTTGAATCGTTTTTGGGAACCTGCATTAATGATGTTTGGGCCACATGATTCAGATTCTGTTCACAAAGGGCAATCAATGGCTTGGAAAATAAAAAGAGAATCAAATGATCACTTAAGACAACGTTTTATTGATCGTACGGTTCCTCAAGCAGAATATTTAGGATTAACCATTCCAGATCCTAACATTAAATTAAATGAAGAGACAGGGCATTATGAGCATAGTCCATTTAATTGGGACGAGTTTTGGAATGTTATTAAAGGTCATGGTCCTTGTAACCAAGAAAGAATTGACCACCATAAAAAAGCACATTACGACAACGCTTGGGTTCGTGAAGCAGCTGCTGCATATGCAGCTAAAATTGAAACAAGTGTAGCATAATAATAAAAAGATAACAATGGAATCAGGAGATAAAGTTTGGGAAGTTTTTGTTCAGAAAAAACCAGGATTAGCCTTTAAACATGTGGGTAATTGTCACGGGTATGATAAGAAAATGGCAATTCAAAATGCACGTGATTTATATACAAGAAGAGGTGAAGGAAGAGCACTTTGGGTTGTTCCAGCGGCTTCTATTATTGCTGTTCCTTTAGATGATTCTGAAGCATTTTTTGATCCAGCAGATGATAAGGTTTATCGTCATGCTACTTTTTACAAAATTCCAGATGGCGTAGAACATCTTTAAAAGAAAATTTAATGGATTTAACAATCAAAAATCAAGAAGCTAAATTCTTAATTCGATTGGCTGATACTTCTTTAATTTTAGGACAACGCTTGGCTGAATTATGTAGTAAAGGTCCTTTTTTAGAGGAGGACATAGCTATTTCGAATATCTCACTAGATCTTTTTGGAAGAGCAGAGGAAATGTATAAGATCATTTGTAATTTAGAAGGTAATTCGTTTACTCCAGATGATTTGGTTTATAGACGAAATGAGCGTGAATATTTCAATATTAAGTTAGTTGAGCAGCCAAATGAAGATTTTGCTTGGACGATAGCACGTCAATTTTTTCATGACATTTATGCACAAGAAGTATATACACAGTTATTAGACTCCGATAATTCAGAGGTTGTGGGATTAGCACAAAAAGTACTGAAAGAAGTTAGATACAGTTATATTCATTCAAAAGATTGGATGGAAAGACTTGGTTTAGGAACTGAAGAAAGTAATCGTCGTCTACAATCAGCAACAGATCATATTTTAAAATACATTGAAGAAATTTTTGAATTTGATGAAATAGATAAATCTTTCCTTACTGATTGTGAAAAGTTAAAATTGACTTGGGAAAATGATGTGAACCAAACGCTTAATGCATGTAATATCAAGCGCAAAGAAATAATGCCACTTTCTATGCGTGACTTTAGAGATGGTTTTCATAGTGAACATATGGGGCATTTATTAAGTATCATGCAATATTTACCACGAGCATATCCAGATGCTAAATGGTAAAATAATAGTGCAAGTCAAGCTGTTTTTAAAGGTTGATTTTTAGTTTGAATTGAGTAGAATGAATGAAGTGAAAGCAATTTATAAAGAACAAAATTTGTGGGAACTTTTAAAACAAGTTCCTGATCCTGAAATACCTGTAATTAATTTAGTTGAATTAGGAGTTATTAGAGCAGTAGAAGTTTCTGAAACTAAAAACCCAACTGTGATAATTACAATTACTCCAACCTACACTGGGTGTCCAGCAAAAAAATTATTTGAAGATTTAATCCGAGAAAAACTCATTGAAAATGGTTTTAATCAAATAAAGATTGTTTCAAAGTTAAACCCTGCATGGACAACAGATTGGCTCTCTGAAGAGACAAAGTCAAAATTGATGAAAGAAGGAATCTCCCCTCCTACTGAAAATGATTGTATTGTTACCTGCCCAAATTGCAATTCCACAGATACCAAAACATTAAGTCAATTTGGATCGACTCCTTGCCAATCGTTACATTCTTGCAATAATTGCAAGGAACCATTCAATTATTTTAAGTGTCATTAAGTTAAATTTGAAGCATTTAACGCTAAAAATTAATTTATAATTATTTTTTGACTTAATTTTATACTTTTTTAGTAGGGGTATTCAATCTTTTGTTCGTCTTTATTAAAATGAAATTTTAATATTAACTCTAAATAAACCCCGTACACAAACGTTATTACAAAAAAAGGCTTATGAAATTTATCGCATTTATTCTATTTTCCCTTTTATCATGTTATCCTTTATTTGCTCAAGAATCTTATACAGGATTGATTACCGATAATTTTGCAGGAATGGCTTCTGTATCGACACAACCAGCCGACATTGTAGACAATCGTTACAAAGCTTTTTTAGGAACTTCATTTAACGTTTCTTCATCAAATAATTTTAATTCATTAAATATTAACAATTTGGTAGGATTCACTAAGCATCCTCGTAATGAGTATAGAGATCATAGGGGCGACGGTTTTGCAAGCCTTAACACCAGTATTGATTTAATCGGTGCAATGGTTGAATACAAGCATAAAAATGCTTTTGGTTATAATTTATCAATTAAAACATACCGTTTTAATTCAGGTTTACCAGGCGAGCTTACTTTTGGAGATTTTGAAGATTATGCAGACAATGCTAATTTTGGGACACCGTTCCAATATCAAAATTTAAGCGCTCAAGCACTTTCTTATACAGAACACGGATTTCATTATGGACGAATTATACAAGAGGATGATCAACATTATTTGAAAGCTGGGGTTACGGCCAAATTACTCAATGGATTAGATGCAAGTTATTTTTTCAGTGAGTCAGGTGAATTATCATATGTAAACCCTTCTGGGCCTCAAGTTGCGATTACAAATACAGGTTCTCCAATTCAATACGGACAAATAAGACCTGGCGTAGGTACATCTGGTCACCGTTTAGGTTTTGGTCTGGATTTGGGCGTAGTTTATGAATACCGTTCGGATTTTAACCAGTTCAAGTATAACATGGATGGAAAAAAAAATATTGATCGTTATGATGTGAACAAATATGATTTTAAAATTGGTGTTTCAATTACTAACATTGGTAGTATTAAGTTTTTAAAAGACACAACTACCTATGATTTTGATGCAAATGGGACACAAATTTCTGGTGCTGGTTTTTTGAGTTTAAACAATAATCACTTTAATAATGTAAATGGTATTTTATCAAATCCTGAAAACACGGAATCAGCAGATGACGAAGACAGTTTTAGATTTACACTTCCTACAAATTTAAACCTACAATTTGATTACCACCTTTACAAAGATTTCTATGTTGCTTATGCTGGTGCGATTCCTGTCGGAGGGCCGCGAAATCCAAATCGCGTAAAACATCCAACAATTCATTCTGTTGTTCCGCGCTATGAAAATAAAAACTGGGGGGTTTCTTTACCAATTTCGATTAAAGGTAATGGCCAATTTTTGATTGGTGGAGTTGTTCGTAAATCCTTAAACAAAACGTCTGTATTTGTTGGTAGTCATAACTTAACTTTCCTTTTTGGAAAGCGTAAATTTTTTGATGGAAATATCTTTGCTGGAATTAGCATTGCTCTTCGACATTCAGTTCCATCCGATAGAGATTTTGACGAAGTTTCAGATGCTAAAGATCGTTGTCCTGACGACGCTGGTCCATGGGAATTGCAAGGTTGTCCTGATACAGATAATGATGGTATTATTGATCTTGAAGATCATTGTATTTATGACCAAGGGGATCGTAGAAATAATGGTTGTCCAGATCGAGATGGAGATGGTGTAATTGATGTTAACGACCATTGCCCAGACGAAGCTGGATTAGCTGTTCATTATGGTTGTCCTGATAGAGATAAAGATGGTGTAATTGATGCAGCAGATAGATGCCCAGATGTTCCCGGAATAGAATTAAACAATGGGTGCCCTTTTGAAAATTCGGGTTGTTGTACTGACAATGACGGAGATGGTATTTCAAATGAAGTTGATCAATGTCCAGAAGTTGCAGGATCAGTTTACAACAATGGTTGTCCAATTGATTCAACTAATATCAATACAATCAATTTACAAGAAACGAAGACAACACTAGATCCAAATCATACGGGAGAGCAAATTAAAAACAATCCACTTGAACCAAAAGAAGATAATGGAGGGTTTGATCCAGTAGAAATTAAGCCAAATCAAAATTTAAGTGATTTAACAAATGGAAAAGAAATTGAAAAACTTACCATTTATTTCGAATCTGATCAATCTTATATTGAACAAAACTATATTCAAAAGTTAAATGAATTATTGAAGGAAGTCAAAGCAACGAAAAAAGAAAATATTCATTTTGTTATTATTGGACACACTGATAAAGATGGTTCTGATGATTACAATTTAATTCTTTCACGTAAACGTGCAGAAACAGTTCGAAAAAGATTGCAATCGAAGGGAATTGATTTTGATCGAATCAAAACTTATTATTATGGTGAGTGGGAGCCTTTGAACAGCGAAGACAATGAGAACGAGAAGCAAATTAACAGACGTGTAGAAGTGATTATTGTGAAGAAATAATGATGTTTTTCTTTAATAAAAACTTGAACTTTATTTTCTTGAATAACGAACGGTAATGTAGGTGATGAATTTATGTTGTGTTGATTTTTTCTAACATATTAAGGACTTACTTAATATTAAAATAAAGTCATTTCAGATAAACTTGAGTAGATTTACATAAAAACACCTACTAATGAGATTTTTTCTTATTTACCTGAGTTCGATTCTAAAATAGTACAATTTGATTCGAGTTTTCTTCTTGAAATT
>CAYPZN010000117.1:0-7222 GCA_964415335.1 uncultured Crocinitomix sp. | reverse complement strand
ACTTTATCCTATTCGTGAACTTCAATCTAAAAAGTACATCACAAAAACCTTTGTAGAAAAGACAAGACAAGGACTTTTTACCACCAAAAGAACCGTAAATGGTCCTATTTGTGTTGGTGGTTGTACGACTAAAGAAACTATCTATGAAGATAATTCAAATCGTAGTTTTCTGATCTATATTGATAGTTCAGAAAAACAAGATGATTTAATTCTAGAATATCAACGCGCCTTATCGTCAGGAGATATTGATTTTAATGAAAGAAATAAAGCAATTAAACTGCTGCAAAATGCACAACGATTACTTGAACCAATAAGGGTAATTAATCCTTATGCAAAAGAACTTGTTTTACCTAAATCAGTTTTTAAACCAAGAAGAACAAATGCGCATTACCTGCATTTTATTGAAGCTGTTACTTTTTTAAATCAGTTCAAACGGACAAAAAAAATAGACAAAGAAACAGGTACTGTTTGGATTGAAAGTACGATTGAAGATATAGAAAATGCAAATCGTTTGATGAAAGATATTCTTTTAAAAAAATCAGATCGGTTAAGCCCCGCTTGCAGATTGTTTTTTGAAGAGTTAAAAAAGCATTTGAAATCCAAAAGACGTAAAGCATTTAAAAATGTAGAAATACGCAAAGCCTTAAATATCAATCATAGCTTACAAAAACGCTATATGCGTGATCTAATTCAAGGCTTTTATATCCAAACAAAAAGCGGAGATCAAAAAAAAGGATTCGTCTACGAAATCCCCGATTATAAAGAATTTTTGGATTTAAAAGCACACATCAATAATGATTTAGACAAGGCACTTGAAGTAATCAAGCAGAAGCAGTTACACAAAAACAAGTAGCGATAAGCAGTTATTTACTAATGTGAACTGCTTTAAGCCTTGCTATTACTGCATTTAAGTAAGCAGTTCACCAAAAACATCAAAAATGAAACATTTAAAAATAAAATCAGAGCATTATCAAATTCTAGAAAAGTCATTTCATGACTGGCTGCAAATAATGGGTTATGCTAAAGGTACAATAAATACTTTTCCAATCCATTTAAGAGAGTTTTTCCATTACTTAGAAGAAAGACAAGTATTTCATATAAGAGATATAAAACAAAGGCATTATGATGGCTTTCTAAGTCATTTACAAATCCGAGAAAACAAACAAATCAAAAACGGAGGGCTTAGCCCTTCATCTATTAATAAGACAGTAAAAAGTGTTACCAAGTTTGCGGAATATATCAACCAAAATGGAAGGTTTACGCTAAATATTACACCTAGATATTTAAAAAATAGCCAAGATATACCAACAGTCTTAACTGAAAAAGAGATTAAACTCATTTATGATGCAACTTATACACCTCATAGACAAAATACTCTTGCAATAGGTCAAAGAGATCGGGCAATGCTTGCCGTTTTCTATGGTTGTGGATTAAGAAAGTCAGAGGGCACTGCCCTCAACATAACAGATATTGATTTTAGCAATCGTCGGTTGTTTGTCAAAAACGGTAAAGGAAACAAACAGCGTTATGTTCCAATCACTCCAAAAGCTGCAAATGATCTTGAAAAATACATCAAAGAAGGGCGCTTTTGGTTTTTAGAATATCAGTTGCAAGGAAAAGTTAAAAAGACACTTAGTAAAAAGCAAAATACAGATTCAACAGCACTTTTTATTAATCAAGAAGGCAATAGAATGCAAGCTTTTTATAAACGCTTTGAATACCTGAAAAAACATTCGAAGGTTACTACACAATTTTCTACACATACATTTAGACACAGTATCGCAACCCATCTTTTACAGCGCGGAATGAACATTGAAGATATTGCCAAGTTTCTTGGCCATTCGAGTTTAGAATCTACGCAGCTTTACACACATATCTTAAATAACCAAAACTTATAATAATGCAATTAAAACAGTTTAGAAATTATCTAATTTCAAAGAAATACACTGATAAAACAATCAAAGAAGATTGTCTAAATACACACCGTTTTTTAATGTGGTTAAACTTAGAAAATGAACATGAAATAAGTCAACTTACAACTGTTAAGTTAGTAGAGTACATTAATTCTATGCAAAGCACAGGCATTGCAGCAAGTACTATCAATATTAGACTTCGCAGTATTCGCAAATATTTTGATCATCTTAAGATTGAAAATAAGGTCAGTAAAAATATTGCTAATGTTACCGTAAAAGGAACAGTTAAAAAAGTCGTTATCGATCCGCTTGATTACAGTGATTTAGAACAACTTTATAAAGACTATGCTAACTACAAAAAGCAGCAAGTAGAATCCTTGAAAAATCAAAACTTAGTAAAGGCAAGTGAAACTTGCGAAAGAACAGCTTTAAAACGTAAAGTAATGTTAGGGTTTATTGTTTTTCAAGGGCTTCATACAGGCGAGTTAAAACGCTTAGAAGTAAATCACATCAAAACAGATGATGTTACAGTTTATGTTGTTGGCAGTAAGAAATCAAAAGCAAGACACTTAAAATTACAGCCCTTGCAAATGCAAGCATTGTTTATTTATTTGTCAAATCTAGAAGAGCAAACTGGTTTGCTAAAAGGGAATCTAAATAATCAAGTCAATGATTTGTTTGAGGAACTAAAAGGAATTAATGAGAAGATTCAAAATGCTTTGCATATCAGATCTTCTGTAATACTTCACTGGTTAACCCTTCACGGAAAAAGACAAGTACAATATATGATTGGTCATAAGTGGATTAGTTCTACTGAACATTATGAAAACCAAAATATTGAAGCTTTAACAAGTGTTTTAGATCAATTTCACCCGTTTTTGGATTGAAAAGAACAAAAAACATAATTATTTATACTTAAAACTTATAAAATGACACGAAATAGAAATCCGTAATTTTGTTAAACTATATATTTAATAAGCTTCTAGCTTTATTCTTCTTCCCAAAATCGACAAATTTTAATTTAGAAAGAATAAGAAATTTATGTATCTATGTAAAATCATTTTATACATGGTGCGTGAATTATTTTATCCTTCTGTATGGGTTTTGTCGAACCTTGGGAATAGGATTAATAATATCACGCACCACCTTTTGTGGTGAAATTTATAACAGTTAAAACACCCAAAATGACGACAAAAAAGATAAATAGACAAGAGTTCATAAAAAACTACTGTCAAACCATAGAACGAGATCAAAACAATCAATTTTTCCTTAAAATTCCTGTCAAGAATTACGAAGAATTAAATTTACTTCGAGCAGCAATGTTAAATGCAATAGAATTTACTGCTGAACTTCATGAATTAAACCCTAAAAATAGACTTCCTTTAACAGTTCATTATCTGACACATATTTTACACAATATTGACTTCTTTACAGAATGTCAGGGGTTGACTGAGATTACCGAGTTGAAGTAATTATCCACCTTAAAAACCTGTTCTTTTACACAAAGAACAGGTTTTATTACGCTATTTATTTTTCTAATAAAAAAAAGTATAGATTTTAGCCTAAAAAACACTATTTTTAAAGTTATAAGAAAACGTTCTTTGAATTTTTTTAGAAAACTTGTAGGAATATGGGAATCGCGCACGCGTGAGAAAATGGCAAATTTTGGGTAAGTGGGAAACCACTTAGGAAATGTTTTGGCCACCTTGTCAGATCGCAGAAAATCGGTTGAAAACACATTTCTAGGAGGAGAAGGAACGGTAAATTATTATCTCGCAGACGTTACTTCAAGATCGGAATATTATCCTTATGGGATGGTTCTTCCAGGTAGATCGGAAAGTGATGGTGGAAATTATCGTTATGGATTTAATGGAATGGAGGGTGATAACGAAGTTAAAGGGCAAGACAACTCTTACACAACTCAATTTAGACAATATGATCCTAGAATTAGCAAGTGGTTATCTATTGATCCTGTAGTAAAAGAACATGAAAGCCCATACGGAGCTTATGCTAATAATCCTATAATGTTCACTGATCCTAATGGAGCAGATACTATAACTATCCATAGTCACACGGTTGTACAAGATATGCCAAATGGCAACTCAAATATTCAAACTGGAAAAAGTGTAGACATAAAATTTTCGGATAGTAAAGATGTGTTTTATTATAACTCTAGTTTGAAACGTTATGATATTGATGGGAATTTAATTCAAAATGAATCTTCAAATAGAGAATTTGATCCAGAAGGAAAAGGTTACAGTGGTATTACTGAAACGAATTACTTTTTTGGTTACTTATCAAGAAAAGATGATGATAGAACTACTTTAGCAAAAATTGCTCCCCAAGATTTAATAGAATACTTAGTAGAAAAAAGTGACGGTTGGACTGAATTAGCTTATAAAGATGCTTTGTATATTCAAAAAAGTTTACCTGTTTTTTATGGTTTACAAAAAGTATCTGAATTTGCTTATTCCTTTTATGTTGGAAATGTCCTTTTCAAAGGTGTTGCATCTAGCTTAAGTTTAGCAGTTGAAACCTCTGCTGCAAAATCAGTCTTAACAGAAGCTGAAATTCTAAGAATTCAAAATGCAGCTGATCGAATAAACAAACCTATTACAGTTGTTGGTAGTAGAGCTTCGGGCACAGCAGGAGCATATTCAGATTGGGATTATGTTATTAAAGGACTTACTAATAAAGAATGGAAAAAAATTAAAAATTCAATTCCAGGAGCCCCTTCAAGAGCTGATAATATGCCAAGAATGATAGATGTTTTTAAAGGAGAAGTCAACGAATCATTACCTCATATTACTATATATCCTTCAGGAGGATTATAATTTTATTTATGGATAAATTACTAGAGATAAAACTAAATCAATTCGGACAAGATATTTTAACATATCATGACATAGTTTCTTTATTTGAAGAAAGTAAGTGGAGTGAGAAAAAGAAATTTTTAGAGCAATTAGTTTTTTTTATAATTCAAGTAAAGCCGAATTTAAACGACATTGATGAAGTTATTATTCAGAGTAAATTGAAGTCAACTTACACATCATGTGTTATGCTTAAAAAAGGATTAAATCAATCCAATTTAGAGAAGATTATCAATCTACCTAAAAATGAAATAGACAAAACAATTGTTCTTTTTATATTTTTATTTAAAGTACCTTATAAACGTAGATTTTTACTAGAAAAGAATGCTGAAAAACCTTCTCTTAAATGGTGGTATTGGGATTTATCAAACGAAGAAGTAATTGCTAAAGTTTTAGAATTAAACTAAAACATCTTCATTATCAATTTTTTTTAATTTCTTTTTTCTAAAGAATAGAGGTAAAATGGTTGAGATAAAGGTAAAAAAGCCAATCATTTTAAAAAGGGTTAAAGCATCTGATGATAAATAAACATTTATTTTATACTGAAATTTTAAAATCAGATAAAATAATAAATACATTGATATTAAAATAATCATTGAAGTAGTGAATAATTTAATATAACGATACTTGTTATCTATAGAATATGATAATTGCCTTAGTACACGAATAATGAGTAGAATTGTGAATATTAAGATTAATGAAGAACAAAAATCTGAATTGAGAAGAATATCAAATACATCACAAAATTTGCATATTGAAATTATCAATATTGAATTGATAAAAACAGTTAATATTATTTTTTCACCCATAATTATAAAAGTATGATTTTCAATAAAATTATGATTTAAATTCAGCACAGCCACGAACCCCAGCCACGAACCCTGAGAAAGTAAACCAATCGGTTCCATATAAGAAACTCATTGATAGTCATTTGTTTGGGGGTTGGTATAGATTTTAAATCTTTTAACCAATTACCGTAGTATTTTATCGATTCTTTAAAACTCCTCTCGCTTTGCTTGTCGTTTTTTACTAATCCAGTTAAATTTTACTCGCAGATACTGCATTTATTCAATTTATTGTATTCCAATCTATTGGTTCTAGCATTTTTAAGAACATTAGTTCGTATTGATTGATCGAATTCCATTCCTAGCCATGCCTCGTGTGGTGTAAGTCCGTTTAATGATCCATGAGGTCTTCTTTTATCATAATCTTCAGCGAAATATCTAAGCGATCTTTTAAGATGTTTAAAATCCCTTATTTGTTTTGGAAACAAGTATTGGTATTTGAGTGTTTGATTAACCCGCTCAACCATAGAATTTGAAAAAGGAAGGTCTTTTAAAGCAATCTTTTTTTGAATGTTGATTTCAGACTGAGCAATGAAATTTTCTACATAAATATTATTGTTTTCAGCACCACCATCAACAATGAGATTAACATTTAATTCCTTAGAAACCTTACGAGCTTTTGTATAAGCTGTATCAATCAATTTAGAAGTAATTTTACCCATTACTTTTTCCTGAACATCATAGGCTAATAAACTCCTTGAATAATTATCAATTAGAAGATAAACAGGATATTTATTTCCATCGGCAGTTTTAACAAAAGTAATATCCGTATGCCAAATTCGATTTGGAGCAGTCGCTCTTATTCCTTTCTTGTATTTCTTTTTATTTTTTGATTTCCCTCTCGTTTTTCGAATTTCTAAAATACGATTGATTTTATAAAGTGTTTTCAATGAAACCGAAAGTTCACCTTCTCGAATACCCTTCCAATAGACACCTTTCATTGACCAATGTTTAGTCTTTGGATTTATTAATGCTTTTCTGATTTGTTTGATTTCATGTGGTGTAATTTGAGTAGGGTAGGCTTTCAAACATTGTTTGAAGTAGGAAACTCCACATTTGATTTTAGTATCAATCACCCAAGCATGAAAAGTTCCTTTTGATATGTTAAAAACACGAGCAGCTTTTTCAATTGGAATAATCCCACGGACTTGATTAATGGCATCCACAACCTGTTCCTTTGAATCACGAATAACCCTTTTGAACTCTTTTGTTTTGGATGAAATAGCAATCATTGATTGAACCAATTTTCCATAAGCATGAAACATCTTTGGATATTCATTGAGTGTTTGGATCAGGTCAGTATGCTTTTCTGCAATTTGATTGATTTCAGAACCTACAAATCGTGAAAAGTCATCATTCCTCCACCGAGATAAATTAGCCTTTGGAAGTTTCTTGATGTATTGTTCTGGAATTAATCCATGATGTACCAATTCCTTTAGAGAAGTATGATAAGAGTTTCGGGTCATAATTCTACAAAAATAATGGTTTCAAACAAGAAACATTTTGGTCATGTAAATCGATCAGAACTTCTAATTCGATAAGACTGTAATAAGGTCTTCAAATTCGCCCACAGATAATTAAAAAATCAAACACC
>CAYPZN010000116.1:0-7466 GCA_964415335.1 uncultured Crocinitomix sp. | reverse complement strand
AAAATAGTATTGTAACGAATTCTTTTCGTTTACGACTAAAGAGAAAATTTAAACCCTTTTTCATTATGGAACAAAAACATCCTTTACCACCATTCACTTTAGAAACTGCAAAGCAAAAAATCCAGATGGCTGAAGATGGCTGGAATTCACAAAATCCTGAAAAAGTAAGTTTGGCTTATTCAGTAGACAGTGAATGGAGAAACAGAGATCTTTTTATCAATGGAAGAGAAGAAATTGTAGCATTTTTAACAGAGAAATGGCAAAAAGAGCTAAACTATAAACTAAAAAAAGAATATTGGGCTCATGCTGACAATCGCATTGCCGTGAGATTTGAATATGAATATCAGGATAAAGATGGAAATTGGTTTCGAGCGTATGGTAACGAAAATTGGGAATTTGACGAAAATGGGCTAATGAAAAAACGTTTTGCAAGCATTAATGATTTGGCAATTGCTCAAGCGGATCGAAAACTCTAAGTTTTATTAATCAAGAACTTATTTTCTAAATAAAATTTTGAGAAAATTTAATGATTCACGCGCAAGTACCTTAAAGTTAACTTTACTAAAAACAATGTTTGGCTTTAAGGTTACTTCTGCTTTTTGAAATTTTACTTTTCGTTTACTTGAAAGTTTGATAAACTCTAAATCAAATAAAAAGCGATTAATTTCAGTATCCAGAAAAATAGCTGCGCCAACCTTATTAAACCCCTTAATTCCGCATTGAGAATCATCTGTTGGTAAGCGTAAAAATGTTTTTAAGATCCACCGCAATACCTTTGAAATGATTTTTCGAGCAAAAGGTGTTTTGGTATAGTAGGCCTCTCCTCTATGCCCAGGAACAACATCATTTCCTTGAATTAATTTTGCATAAATTGCTAAAAAACTCTCTTCTGTATATGGGAAATCAATATCTGTATAAATGATTAGCTCTGTTTTTGCCTCAGTCACACCTTTTCGCAACGCATAACCTTTGCCCATATTTTCTTGATAGGTAATGAAATTTATTGTTAGAATTTCCTTTTTTAAATAATCAATTTCTTCAGAAGTAACCAATTTTGTTGAACCGTCATTTACAACAATTAAATCAATTGAAAAATTACCTTTACGCTCAATTGACTTTACTGAATCAACAACAATCTTTTCCCAATTTTGAGGAGGATTATAACAAGGAAGTACTAAGGATATTTTATTCGTCGATTCGATTCAATGCATTTTTTAATAAGACGCAATTTAACCAAATTACGTCGGTCACTTACCATTCTTATCTAACAAGTTTTCACTTTTTGATTTTAATAAAAAACAAGAGACGCATTATGGAGTACTCTAGAAGCGCATTTATTCACTCAAAATTTTGTACTTTCGGCAAAAAATCTACCGGCTAAAATGATTCAATTTATTGTAGGAATAACGGGAGGAAGTGGTGTAGGAAAAACTACATTAATAAATCAACTCTACAATGAATTTGAGGGTAAAGTGTCAACCTTTTCTTTGGACAATTACTACCTTCCAAAGCAAAAACAAGCCAAAGATGAAAACGGAGTCATTAATTTTGACCTTCCATCTGCTTTGAATCAACAAAAATTAAAGCAAGACCTAGAAATTCTTTTAAATGGGACTCCAATCGAGCAATCAGTATATGGTTTTAACAATCCCTCGAAAGAAAAAGAACAACAGGAAATTTTACCAAAAGAACTGTTAATTGTTGAAGGACTTTATGTGATGTATTACGATTTTGTTAGAACAAAGCTCAACTATTCTGTTTACCTAATGGTGGATGAAAAACGGCAATTGGAAAGGCGTTTAAAGCGAGATGTTGTTGAACGAAATTATAGTGAGGCAGATGTCCTATATCAGTGGAATAATCATGTTTTACCTTCTTATGAAAATCATGTTCTCCCATTTAAAAATAAGGTTGACCTTATCATAACGAATAATGATACTTTTGACGATAATATTCATATCTTAATGGCTGAAATTCATCAAAAACTGGATCAATAATCATTTTTATACGTAAAAAATACGTCTTAATGATCAGTATATAAGACTAACAAAGAATGAAGCCATTTAAAATCAAACGAAAATTTTTCTGGACGGCCTTTACTGGTTTCTTCTTTTGGGTATTGGGCTTTTACTTATTCCATTTCCAACTTCAGACGGATATTGAGCAAGGGGGTATCAATCGTTTTGAAGAAGCATTTCAAGAAAAAACGGATGAACTAAATGTTGCTTTAGAAAAATTCGCAGCTGATTATCCTACGAATAAAGGAAGGAATTCGCGTTTTTTATATGCTCAAAAAAAGCAAAAGGAAACAGGTTTTTCATATTTTTCATATTGGGGAGATACGCTTGATTTATGGTCAAACAACCGTGTTACTATTCCCGAATTAGGGGACTCTCGCTGGCGAAAACATGCCATTGCAAAATTAGAAAACGGCTGGTATAAAATGACTACCATTCGTGACGAAGAAAGACTTTATGTTGGTACTTTTTTAATAAAGAATCAATACAATTACGAGAACGACGACTTAGTTAATGATTTTTCAAAAGCACTTGCTCCAAATTTGCGTGGAGAAATAACCTTTGACGACACTGGGTTTCCAGTACATGATGTAGAAGGGAATGTTATTTTTTCAATTGTTCCAACCTCAGAAATTGAAAAAAATCAAACGTTAGAAATTTTAATTTTCTTTTGTTATCTCCTTGGATTCATTATTCTATTGCAACTTTTTATCAATGCATTCCAACGCTTACTCATTTCAAAACCATTTTTACTTATTGTCTTTCCGATAAGTGTCGTTGTAATGCGTTTTATTTGGTTAAAGTCTGAATGGGGAGGGGTTTTTTCAGATTTTGAATTGTTCAATCCGGTATTGTTTGCATCATCAGAATTTGCAGCTTCATTGGGAGATTTAATCATAAATGTTTCTATTTTTTACTTTTTAGTTCATTTTTTGCTCAAAAGAACCCGAAATTGGTTTGAAAAAGGGAATTTAAAGCTCAAACTTGTTGTTTTCGTTGTTCCACTATTCTTAACTAGTTTCTACGTCGCATTTCAGATCAATGAAATCATTTACTCGTTGGTTTATAATTCAAACATTTCATTTGATTTAGAGCGGTTATTCGATTTAGATTTTTACAGTTTTATTAGCATTGCATTAATCGGAGCTAGTTTTTATGCCTATTTTAAATTAATTCAATACATTATTATTCAACTCAAGAAAAGCAATTTTGAGTGGAATCGATTGGCCTTCTTATGGGTGATTACTTCTTTCATTTATATTTTAATTGATCAGTTTTACTTTGATCAATCCATTTTAACTTCACTTTGGCCGATATTTTTGAGTGGCTCTTTGTTATGGTTTCATTATAATGAGAAAGACTATAAGTTTATTCATGTTATCAGCATGGTGGCATTTATTGCTTTTTATGCTTCATATATTTTGCAGGGATATAGTTCAGATAAAGAAAAAGAAATTCGAAAGTTACAAGCTGAAAAAATCGCTCAAGATAAAGATGTATTCACTGAAATTGATTATTCTGATTTAGAAAGTATATTACTTCGAGATAATTTTGTTTCACCTTATTTCTCTGGAGAATTTGATCAGTCCACATTTAATGAGGTTATTGAAGAAAATTATTTTAACCGATTAAAAGACAAGTATCAATTCAAGTTTTACCTCTTTGATGCACAAAAACAAATTCGTGAAGATGTCAGTAATTTTGAGTTAAAAGAGTTTAAACGGTTCGAAGAAATTATCAATCAATCAGGAGTCGTATCCGACATTTCCGAAAATTTGTTTTTCATAACGGATTATACCGATAAGCTTAATTATATTTCTAAATTACCTGTCATTCAAATGGGTACAGATTCGCTTTGTGGATATTTAATCACTGAATTCCGCTCTAAAAAGTTTCCAGAAGACATTGGTCTACCGTCGTTATTATTAGATGACGGAGCGCCAAGTCCAAATCAATTCAAGAACTACTCCATTGCGAAATACGTTGACAATAAACTTGTCACACGAAAGGGGGCTTATAATTACCCAACCGTAAGCGCCTATTGGTTTGAAAAAACAAATCGATTTACGATTAAAAACAACTATAACCATTACATTTTTCAAGAAGAGGAAAATAGTTATACCCTTGTATCAAAGGAAATTTCTAGTGGACTTGCACTCTTTACTTCTTTTTCATATTTGCTGATTATTTTTGGTGTGCTTTTATTGATCCCTCTGGGTTATAATCAATTGCAACGTCAAATTTCATTCAATAATATCAATCTCAACGTAAAAATTCAAGCGGTTCTTATTGGTCTTATTTTGGTAACATTAGTTGCATTTGCAATTGGAGCAGGAACTTATGTTGCTCAACAAAATTTAGAAACAAACAAAGATTTAATCAAAGAAAAAATCGGATCTGTCAAAACAGAGCTTGAAAATAAATTGAAGGAAAAAAATGAGCAAAGTAAGCGTGATTCTGATTATTTAGAATATTTGCTCAAAAAGTTTTCTAACGTTTTTGTTACAGACATTAATATCTATAATCGTAAAGGAGACTTATTGGCTTCTTCTCAGCCTAAAATATATACGCAAGGCTTACTTTCATTAAAAATGAATCCGGATGCTTATCGTGGAATTCATTTGAATAATCAAAGTGAATATATTCATCAAGAGAGTATTGGCCACCTCAACTATTTATCAGCCTACAAACCCTTTTTAAATCAAAAAGGGGAATTTTTGGCTTATGTTAATGTTCAATATATTTCGCGTCAACATGATTTAGAAAATCAAATTTCAGGATTCTTATTGGCCATCATAAATATTATGGTGTTCATGTTGGCTTTTTCTACAATATTATCCATAAGTGTTTCCAATCGACTGATAAGGCCGTTGAAATATATTCAGGAAAGTCTGCGAAACGTTCAAATTGGAGCAAATTCTAAACCGATCGAGTATGACCGCACAGATGAGATTGGAGAGCTTGTCAAGGAGTACAATAAAAAAGTAGAAGAACTACAGAAAAATGCAGAAGCTTTAGCAAAAAGTGAAAGAGAAAGTGCATGGCGAGAAATGGCAAAACAAGTGGCCCATGAAATAAAAAATCCATTGACCCCAATGAAATTGTCAATCCAACACTTAAAACGATCAATTAATTTAGCAGATGAAGCTTCCGAAGTAAAATTGCAACGTGTTTCTAAATCATTAATCGAACAAATTGACGCACTCACTAAAATTGCCAACGAGTTTTCAAACTTTGCTAAAATGCCTAAAGCAAAGGAAATTGAATTGGACTTAGCAGAGGTCATCAAAAATACAGTTGCTGTATTTGCAGAATACGATCAACATGAAATTGAATTGTCAATTGAATCGGATCATGAAACAATGATTTGGGCAGACAAAGATTTGCTGCTCCGCGTATTCAATAATTTAGTAAAAAATGCACTTCAAGCTATCCCTGTAGGGCAAAAAGGAATCATTAAAATTAACCTTAAAGAAGAAGATGCTAATTATGTTGTTACTGTAATAGACAATGGAATTGGGATTAAAGCATCAGAACAGGATAAAATTTTTGTTCCTTATTTTACAACTAAATCAACCGGAACAGGATTAGGTTTAGCCATGTCTAAGCAGATTATCGAAAGTATGCGCGGAACGATCGGATTTGAAACAGAAATTGGAGTCGGAACGACTTTCTTTGTTATTTTTCCAAAATTAAAGCAATAAAATGGATACATATACACTTATAATAGGAATTTCACTGGTCATTATCGCCTCTTTTTTCTTCAATATTTTTGCTAAAAAGACGAATATTCCAAGTGTTTTAATGTTAATCGCCTTGGGTGTTATCATTAAAGAATTTTTACCTGGAAAATATAATGCACAAGATATTGCAAGCTTAAGCACTCTTGAAATTATTGGTAATGTAGGGTTAGTCATGATTGTTTTAGAGGCTGCATTGGATCTGAAGCTTTCAAAAGATAAAAAGGGACTCATTATAAATTCTTTCCTTGTGGCCTTAATTGCATTAGTTGCCTCTTCTTTTGCCATTGCTGGGTTAATTCACCTCATTGTTCCAGGAGCCGACAGTTTTTATAATTGTATCGTTTATGCTGTTCCACTTTCAATCATGAGTTCCGCAATTATTATCCCAAGTGTTGGGGGATTAACTGGAGCGAAGAAAGAATTTATGGTTTATGAAAGTACTTTTTCTGATATTTTAGGAATTATGGCCTTCTATTTTCTAATTGGTGTAGAGCCAAATGCAAGCGTACAATCTGTTGCACTTGATATCGGGTTAAATATTCTTGTTACACTTATCGTTTCTATTATTTTGGCCTATGCAATGGTCTTTATTTTTCAGCGTTTAACTTCTCAAGTAAAACTTTTTTTAGTAATTTCTGTGCTTATGCTCATGTATGCACTGGGCAAAACATTTCACCTTTCTTCCCTTCTTATTATTCTTGCTTTTGGTCTTGTTCTCAACAATACAAAAATCTTTTTTAGAGGATCTCGTATGAGTAAATGGGTGAATGAAGAGAAAGTGAAACCAATCATGCATGATTTTCATATTTTAACCCTTGAATCGGCTTTTGTAATCCGAACCTTCTTTTTCGTAATTTTTGGAATGTTTATTACCTTGCATTCTATTCTTGATCCCAACGTTGCTCTTGTTAGCGTAGGGATAATTATTTCGCTTTATGCTGTGCGGTATATTGTATTAAAAGCAGTCGTAAGGAGAGATATTTCACCTCAATTATATATTGCGCCAAGGGGCTTAATCACGATTCTTTTATTTTTTGTAATCAATGGACATCATGAATTTATGATTGAAGGCTTTGATGCAGGTATTTTATTGTTTGTTATCCTAATTTCAAGTTTAGTGATGACGATTGCTTTAATCACTTATCGTGGAGATAATGTTCGAGAAGTATTATTGGGCCAATTGCCAAAAATCAAAATCGATCGCAACAAAGACGGTAAGGATGATACTGAAGAAATCATTGAAGAGAATGTTGAAGGACAGGATTTCAATCAGTTTTAGTTGTTTCTCACCCCTATCTTCATTTCAACTCAACATTTTCAAAAAAATTATTAGAAATGCGTATTTATACGATTGATTTTATCATTCAAAGTAATTTTAACACTCTCAATTAAAGCTTTCTTTTGCTATTGATTTGCTGCAAAATAATCTTGTCAATTATCCAGTTCATTTACACGCAGAATTAACCGATTATATCAGTTTAAAAAATCAACTTATTGCAATCATCTCACAACCAGTACAATTGGCCAATTTATCGGAAACTAATCATGCCTTTGTACAAAACTTAAACATTAATGGAATTGGTTTAGCACACCATGAAGCACAAGAAATTTTATACTTTTTTATGGCGAATGTGCTGTGTATGAAACAACTGTAGCCTTACCCTTTTTCAAACAGTGATTAAATATAGTTAATTGTTATTTATTT
>CAYPZN010000115.1:0-7603 GCA_964415335.1 uncultured Crocinitomix sp. | reverse complement strand
TTTTGTGTCTATGGTCACAGGATCATTCGATATTAATTATTTGAATATTTCCGTGAAATAATTTTACAGTTCCTTCATTCTCCATTTTTTTCAATAATCGAGAGATTATTTCGCGTGAAACACCTAAATCAACAGCAATTTTTTGATGCGTTTTCTTTATAACGTGTGAGTTTTTTAAATTGGACTGTTTTTTCAAATAAGTTAATAATCGATCTCTGGTAGTCGAGAAGGTTAATGAAGAAATAACTTGGAGTAATTCATCATATTTCACACTAAATAGGTCATAAAAAAATGCATTCCATTGTGCATGTTTTTTTGCGACTTCCAACGCTTTTTCTGCAGGAATAAACAATAACTTCGCATCCTCTTCTACAACCCCTCTAACATTTATTTTTTCATTTTTCATAAGCGCAGTCATTGACATTACACAGCTCTCCCCCTTTTCGATATAGTATAATAAAATCTCATTCCCTTGCTGATCTTCAGAGTAGACTTTTATTATTCCTTCAATAAGTAAAGGTATTCCTCTAATAAATTCCCCCTCCTGCATCAGAACAGTTTCTTTTTGAAAAGATTTTATTGATGAAATTTCAATAATTTCTTGTTTTAACATTCCATAAGCAGCAATTGAAGGAAACGTTTCGTTTAAGATTTCTGAAACCATTGGTTCTAATGTTTATATAATTCTGAAAAAATACAAAAAGAATTAAATTACAAATGTGATATTGTTCACAATCATAAATATTCATAATGAATTCGTTGTTTCGCTGTGAATATAAAAAATAGTTATTCTTATATTCACATTATGTTGTACCGAATTTTAAAATTCTTATCCAAACTGACGCTTTGGGGATATTTCAGAAGAACAACTGTTATGGGAAAAGAAAACATCCCAAAAGATGGTCCCTATCTATTTGTTGCAAACCATCCAAGCGCCTTTATGGATCCAATTGTCATTGCAACTTCTGTTCAACCATCAATTTACTTTATTGCTGCTGGTGAGTATGTAGGTAAAGGAATAAAAGGGTGGTTTTTCAAACGAATGTTACATATGATTCCTGTTTACCGGCCTAGTACGCGACCTGAAGACACACACAAAAACAAAGAAATGTTTTCGCAATGCTACTCGCACTTATCAGGTAAAGGTGCATTATTAATTTTTCCTGAAGGAGTCAGCTTAACTGAGCGAAAATTGAAACCACTAAAAACCGGTGCTGCAAGAATAGCAATTGGAGCTGAGAAATTGAACAATTTTGAATTGGACATAGCAATTGTTCCGATAGGCTTAAACTACAGTAACCCGCATCAGTTTAGAAGTGATTTATTTGTAAACATTGGTAAGCCTATTTATGTTTCGGATTTCAAAGATAATGATTCAGAAAATGAGATTGAACTAGCAAAGAGAATTACACTAGAAGTTCAGCAAAAGATGGAACGAACCATTCTGCATTTAGAAACAGATGATGCAGATAGCATGTTAGAAAAACTCAATCTTATTTATGGGCGAGAACTTAAGAAAAGTCGATCTATTGGGTTTGAAGGACAAGAAAAGGAGTTTTTAATGCATCAAGATTTTGTCAAAGCCATTGATTTTTTCCAGATAAACTCACCAAAAGACTATGCCATTATTGAACAAGAAATTGATGAATACTTATCAACACTTAATGAGAATGAACTATCTGACAAGAATATAGCTGAATATAACGGATCTAAACAATTTCGTCGATACTTTTCATTTATCATTGGGTTTCCTTATTTTCTTCTTGGTTTACTAAACAATTTCATCCCATATAAACTGGTAGGAATGATTACAAATCGTATTAAAATCGATCAAACTTTTACAGGATCTATTTCGCTCGCTATCGGCTTATTTGTCTTCTTAATTTGGTATTGTACACTACCTATTTTTATTGGGAATTGGATCGGATGGCCTGCTGTTTTTTATCCTATTTTAATGTACGTTACAGGGTTATATTCTCTACTTTATTTTACGGCAATTAAATATTCGAAACAACGAAATCATTTCAGAAAAGCGTTAAAGAAAGATACGCCATTGATAAAAAGTTTAACATCAAAACGAACCAGTATTGTAGCTAAGATTCAACTTTTCCAGCGGGATTATACAAATAGAAAAGAGCAGATTTAGTTATTCTTTTCGTAGAACGATTTTTAAAAACTCCCCAAAGCTCCATGAATGTTCGTCTATCATTGCTTGCCTAAACATTCCTTTAAAAACATTAAACCTAAAATATTTAGGTGACATTCCTTCTTCGTATTTCACTTGAATTGTACTTGCGTGTATTCCTTTTCCAAGACGAATAGTTATTAAGTCTCCTGGTGTAAGCTCGATTTGCTTATAACGTAATTCTTTCAATAAAATTTTCTGATCATTAATTTGAATAGAATACCCCTCTATACTTTGATGATGCCCTAAAAAGCCAAATAGGTAGATCGATTCATTTTGAAAGAGATATCTGTTTTCGTCTCTATTTTCCCAATTGAGATAATACAATTCCAATTCAATAAACTTACCTTCTCCCTGTTTATAAAAATCCGAATCAACAATGCGAAAAGCATTTGCTCCGATACGATTTCCTTTGTCTGTTATTCGATTATAAATACTGGTAATTGTAGTTGGATATATACTGTCAAATTGAACTTTAACATTAGCAATCCACTGAAAAGTTTCACGATCCATTTTTTCATGCAGACAATGAAGGCCTTCAACATCCTCATGCCTAAAAAAATCTTTATTCATTTTAGTGACCTTAACCTTTTGTGAAAAACCAAGATTAACGCATGAAAGAAATAATATCGTAATAAGTAGCGATTTCACAATAAAATAGTAACACTAAGCAAATTCAAATTTAACAATAAGTTAAAAATAAATTATGTTTAGTACAATATTACGTATAACTAATCGGTTAGTTGCCAATTATGACCGACTAAACTACTTTTTAGTTACTTGATTTTTGTCTTTGTGTTTCAATTCCCAAATTATTCCTCCTGAATAAGATAACGCAGAGACGATATTCCTACCACTTGCAGCTGTAGCCTGTTCAACCATAAGCCCTAAACCATTTTTAAAGGTATAAAGCAATTGCGCTCCAAATGAAACATATTCTAAATTATCAGAATATATTCCTGGAATAAAGGTGTCCTTTCTAGGTTGATTAAATAGAGATTGTCGAATGTAAAGTTTTCCGATTGCAGTAAAACCAAATTGCTTTATTCCCAATTCTCCGCCATAATGAATTTCATTGGAGAAACCATTTGTTCTATTGTTAAACCCTCCAAATCCTGAAGCAAAAATCCCCCAATTAAATCCTTTACTTACATGTATTTTTAAAAGTTGATTAAATTCGTCATCCCCTAAATGTAATGTTCCTGTTTCTCCAGCATTGTAGTTCCCTGTAGGTAATCCAAGAGTTAATTCAGCAGCCAATTGAATCCAACCATTTATTAAATTGTATTTAGCCCCCAAATCAATATCACCAAAACCAAGAGCATTATCTGCAGTAAATATATTTCCTTGTCCATCTACTCCTCCTTCTCTAGTTAAAGCTGTAACAAATGGAGAATGCAATATTCCAGTCAATTTATCTGTTATACCGTATTCAGCATATAAATGCGTTGTAAACACCCCTAAGTTTGGTGAGCCAATTCGATTTCCAAAAGAATTATAATAACCTCCTCCTGCTATTCTCCTTTGCGATAATAAGAAATACCCATCCCCTTTTGGTAAGGTCCACCCACCACCTGCAATTAAGTTTATTGTACTCAAAAGCGTAAATGCTAAAATTATTTTCTTCATCAATGACTGAAATTATATTGATCTTTAACGAAATCACCTGAAAAATATTCTTCTCCGTTTAAATCAATGTATCCTTTTTTCGATTTAATGTATGCATACTCTCCGATAAATTTAGGTATAACTAGAGCGGGAAAAGGATAACTTCCAATTGCACTAGCTTCATATTTAGGTTGAATGACCCAACTACCAGACTTATTAATGAATCCAATTCCATTTTGTTTGCTAAAAACTGCGGCATAGCCATTTGAAAATGGCCCTACCAAGTTTATTGTTGTATCTAACTCAACAACTCGTTCTCCTTTGTGATTGAAGAAAAAATAGTACTCATTTTCGAAATCAATATTCTTTTGCACCTTTCCACTTTCAAGCGTATCTAGAGTAACCAATAAGTCTTTTCCTATTCCCAAACCTTCATAAAAACCAATGGGCAAATTCAAAAGTTGATCGTAATGCTCAAAATTATAGCTAAATGTACGAGGTAGAATTCCCACTTCATCTCCTTTTAAATTGATGAATGCATTTTTCTTATTTTCCTTTAAAATAGTATAAGCCATACCATTTACAAATGTTCCAATGCGGCTATAATTAGGTGGAATTATAAACTCACCGTCTCTGTTGATCACCCCTATCTCTTCACGTTCTGAGTTACCTACACGGTAGTAGTCTCTTTGATAATAAGGTTCAGTTTTAAATTCGTATAAAGATAGTCTCGTTCGATATGGCTTCAAATTTCCCTCTCCATCACAAAAAGAAATATTGCTCCAATCATCAATTAGCGCATATAGATTTGCACTCAACTTAAAAATACCATTGTAATATCCTCTTTTTTCAATACCTATTTCAAAACGCAAGTTATTTTCAAGATCTCTTGCAGAATAATAGAATTTATCTCCTCTTTTTTCTCTAAAGCAAAATAAATCATCATGAATTCCAATAAACTGATTTTGCCCAGCATAATTAATTGATTTTACTTGATTTCCTTTTTTATCGTAACAGTAAAAATCACTTCCAAACCTAAACCAAGCATATTTTTGATCAGGTTGAAAACTACTTTGATCATGCGCTCTTTGAATAAACAACTGCTCTCCAGAGTTCGAATAATACATATTTTGTAAGTATGAATCATAACCTCTTGGTAATTTAGAATCTCTAATTATTCTCTTCCCATGATAAATCCCAGCTTCCTTAATCAAGTTTTGATGTATAAATGGAATTAATATATTTTCATTAGAATCGATTAAACCATATCCTCCATTGAGTTGAACAATAGCACCTTCTTTATATACCGCGAACACATTTTCATACCTAGGCTCTATATTGTATTTACCTTCTTTATTTATCGAAATAAAACCATATTTATTTCCTTTCCTTACTGGAAGCATATTAACTTCATTTCCATTTAACGGGAGATGTTCTCGTTCAAATTTTTCAACAAAGTGGGCGCCATCATAAGAGTAAAATTGCTTTAAACTATCTGTTTGCCCAAATAGTTTAGCTGCAACATTAACAAGTAATAATATGAGAAGAGCTATTTTCAGAACAAATTTAAATTTTAACCAAAATGAATAGAAAAGTAATCAAAAGCGGCAATTTATCTTTGTAAAAGCAAAATTTCAATTAGATTTTAAAGTGCAAAAACACTTCCTGATCTTGTATTTTGACTTGGACTGATAATCATGATTGGTACATTAAGTTCATTTGTTATCAATTCCTGCTCGTAATTAGGTCCGAGTAGACCTGTTCCAAGAATCGTATTCATTTGTACATTTACAATTGCGATCAATTTTGCATCACGTTTTTTAGCTAAGGCTAAGGTATCATCATTAAAGTCTTTTCCATTACTTAAATCTACAGAATATTGAATTCCTTTTTCATCCAAGTATCTTTTCATAAAGACAAGATTTGTTGCTGTGTTTATACGTAAATTCTCATCTTTCTCTTCTCTATATTGAATGATGATATCTGAATTAAAATAACTTGCAATAATCGCAACTGCCTTTATTTTTTGTTTGTTTTCACTATTAGAACTAGCAGTAACTAGAATTTTATCATAGCCGTTATCTAAAACTGAATCTTTTTGAACAATAACAAATGGGATTTGACTATGTGTAACTAATTTCAACGCATTTGATCCGAATACCTTTTGCATTCCCTTTGCGCCATGCGTTCCCATAAAGATTAGGTCTGCTTCTTCTTCTCTGGCAATATCAGGAACATCCTTAAAATCACCTTCTTTTATTATGATTTGAACTTCAACTTCTGAATCACCAAGTAAAGCTTGTTCTTGAATGGCTTTTTCAGCTATTTTTTGCTCTTTTTCTCCTTTATGAAAGTGAACAAGTTTGACACTTCCTCCGGCTTTTTTTGCAGTAAACTTGGCATGGATCAATGCTTTATCTGCGGCTTCGGTAAAATCCGTAGGTACTAAAATAATTGGTTTCATTATTAAATGTTTCTTAAGGTGTAATTTAATCGACCCTTAAATTAGCTTATTATTCTGAAAACAGAATATAATACACCTAATTATTTCACTGTATAAAACAAAGAAAATAGCTTATTTAGAATTGTTAATTAAATTTTTCAAGCGCTTCATTAAAAAACGTAACAGCATCTTTTTTAGATATTCCTGTGGAAGGAATACCAGCTCCATTTAATTCAGGGTACCAGTTCCCTTTTTTTAATTCCTGAAAACCAGTTGTATCGATACTATCACCATTTTCCCAACCTGTTGCATAAAAATACATATCATCTACGATAGCATCTGGTATTGCCTGCCCTCCTCCTAAAAAAATATTCTTACTCTTATTTATTTCAGTATAAAAACCAACATCAAAGTGATGAGGCCAAACACGTACTTCTGAATTTAAATTATTTTCAGATAAAAAGTCTAAACAAGCAGCATTTCCCTTATCTAAATAATTTGATAACTCTTGCAGTGCAGGCTTGCTAATAAGGTCATAACGAAGTGAATCCCTCCAATTTCCGTAAGGAAGCTCGTAATGTAATTCAAATTCATAAGCATCATTCATTAAGGCACTTTCAGCATTCGCAATAATCCAATCTACAATATCACCATGAATTTGATCAGCTAAAGGAAATCGTTCAACAACTTCACCTTCTTCAATCCACTCTAACCTAAATTTAGGGACATTTAAACCCAGTTGAATTCCATTCACTTTTCTGGAAATTAAACTTTTATTGTCATCATTCCATGCTAAATTCGTGTGACTATCATCAGGTTGCTTATCAGCAAAACTAATTCCAAAGGTTGCTAAATACTGTGATGCTTTATGCACCTGCTCCAGCATAATTTTAACGTCAATACTATCCATAATTTATTTACATAGGTTATTCACTTCTAATTAAAAAGACGGGATATTTTTGATTCCTTACAATTTTAAATACATTGAACACTTTGATTTTACTTTGTTCGGGCATTATATTAATTGGCCGAAAAATTAGAAAAATTTATTGATCTTTCAAAAAATATGATTTTATAAAATTGCTATTCTTATAATTCAAAGCATGATAATTTGTAGCCTTACCCTTTTTCAAACAGTGATTAAATATAGTTAATTGTTATTTATTTCATCTACCAATGTTTGCCCAATGAACAACCAAGGGCTTAAGCCCTTGAGTGATTTGTGTGGGTGATTTGCATTATAATCTACTTGCCAATGATAGGCTTCGATATTGACTTGTTCTAGTGTCTCAAAAAGGCATGCATCAAGTACATGGATCTCCTACAAAAAGTCGGACATTAATTTAAGACTTATGCGACTTTAGTTT
>CAYPZN010000114.1:0-8174 GCA_964415335.1 uncultured Crocinitomix sp. | reverse complement strand
TTCTCCATAACTGAGACATCTTTCAAATCTAGTTTTTCTTGAAATTTATCTGGTATTACATTTACGGTATCTAATCCTTCTCTTGTAAAAACTTCATCTTTACTAGCTAAATCTAAAATATAGTTTAAATCATCTTGAATAAGTGCATAACGTTTTAATCCTTTTTGAAAAGGTATTTCTCCACCAATTTCATGCGTTTCGACATCATAATCTTTATAAACAATATCTACTAATTTTAATAAATCACTTTCCGTCAATTTCATTTTATCGTTATCTTTTAAAATAGTAAACGTATTATCCAAAATGTTTGGCAAGTCGTAAACATACTTTTGAGTAACTTCAGTATGTTGAAAAACAATAACTTTAGTACCTTTTTTCTCTCTCTTTCTGTTAACTCTTCCCGCCCGCTGAATAATTGCATCAATGGGGGCATTTTCCGTAAAAAGAATATCAAAATCAATATCCAGAGAAACTTCAACAACTTGGGTTGCTACTAAAAGACAACCTCCGTTTTTAGCTTCCATAATAAAAATATCTTTCTCTTTCTTAGAGCGGTCTTTTTGAATAAATCTGGAATGATAACAAAGAATTCTATCCTCTTTTCCTTTAAAAAGCGGTTTAAAATCATGATAAGCTTGGATAGCACTATCAACAGTATTTAGAACCAATAATACTTTTTTTCCTTCCTTAATTGCTGTTTTAATTTCAGGTTTAATAGATTGAAATGTTTGTGGTCTAACTTCAAAAATATTCCGAGCTTTATCTAACAATTCTTTATCTGCTACAAAACTAGGTTTGTCTAAATATTTTTTTAGTAAGTTTTTCATTTTTTCTGGCATGGTAGCCGTCATGATATAGAATTTTGCACCAAATTCATCTTGTAAATATTTTATGGTCGAAACAATTAATCCTAAAGTATAAGGCTGATATAAATGAATCTCATCAATAATAATTCTGGCATTTAATTGGTGGAACGTTTTGACTTCCCAAAAACCAAGATTAAATCCTTGGGTTAAAATTTGGTCAATCGTGCAAACGGTAATATTTTTAAAAAAAGCCTTATCTATAAACGCATATTCCTTTTCTGGATAGTTCTCATCAATTTCTTTTTGTAGAAAAAAAGCAGAAGAGTGAACAATCGCCACTTTTTTATCCCCAAAGTAATTACACAATCTTTTAAAGATAGCATTAGAGGTTACTCTAGTTGGTAATAAATAAAGTATATGCTCAAATTCTTTTTTTTGAGATGCCCAAAGTAAGGCAGCTTCTGTTTTTCCGCTTCCAGTTGGCGCAATCGCTAATACGTTGGTATTTACATAGCTTTCTTCTTGAAATTTTCGATATTTAAAATTATCTGCAATTTCCTTTTTTCCTTCCTCCCGAAGTTTTTCAATGATTTGATTGCCTAAATAATCTTTTTTATAAACCAAACCAGGTTCTAACTGGCGATGTCCTGATGCGGTCCAATCTGAAATATTTAAGATGGCTTTATGAAAAATATACTGCTTTCGATGAATTGGTGAGAAATTATTAGACAGACTAAAAAATCGTTTTTGGTATTGTTCAGTTAATAATTTACTGTAAGGATTCTTTAAATTCCGTTTCCCAACTTCTGTAAACGTAAATGGAATTTCAGGGTATTTATCTAGCCATTGTTTGGCATAAGCCATAAATTCATTTAAAATCTTGTCGTCAATTCTTAATTTCAAATGAGGGTTTTTATTAAATAAATCTTTAGTCAAGGTTTTGTGATGAGAAAAAACAGCAAAAAGACTTAGTGGATTTTCGGTATAATGTTTAATATTATTGACAAATAAATACATTCCACTCAAAAATTCATGTCGTACAAAATTATCCCAATCCACCTTACGAGTTGGTTGAATCATATCTTGAAAATTCTCACATAATTTTCCTAAATCATGAAAAAGCGCTGCTATAAATGCTTCTTGCCAAAATGCTTCATCGGGTAGATATTCAAAGTATCTTTCTTTTAAAGCTATTAAATTATTGACCACATAATCCGTATGTTCGGCTAATGTTTCCTTTGGCTTTTTAGCCCAAATATCATCTAACATGTTTTCAAAGTTTAAAAAGCGGGATAAAAATGTCTTTTACAAAAACACCTTTGGTTTTAAAATTTAACTGCATCTCTTCTCCAATAAAAGAGAAAGTGGAGGTATTTATTACCCTTCTTTTACCGTAATCAGAATGGTACTCAAATCGAGTAGGTAAATCAAAAGTAATTGGTTCAGAAGTCTGATAAATGGAAAACACTAAACTCTTCGAAGCATTACGCATCACTTCGCCTACAACATCTCCTGCTAAGACGCAATTTTTCAATTTATCATTTTCGATAATTTTTAGTTCTTCCTCTATTGTTTTCACCATTGCCAAAGCGTCACTATTTCCCATTGTCAGCGCAAAATAAGGATTCCAAAAAGCTTGTTTGAGTTCAGCTAATTTTAATTTATCTGCTGAATCAAAGGCTAAGAAAAATTTATTTCGTACTAAATGTTCTCTTTTTATAACCCCTCCGTCCAAAAGTGAATCATATAAATGCATATTAGTAACTCGCCTATTATATTTCCATGTATCTACCATTTTTCCTCCTGATGTTCCTGCAATCCCTATTTGAAAAGGCGTTTCCTCAAAAAAAGATTGTGCCATCTTAGGGCTTAAGCCTAAAGCTGCACCTGCTAAACCAATAATCGTAGTCGGAGGTGGCAAGTCTAACGTCTTATGGAAATTCTGAAATTCAGGATTTCTAAAAGAAGCTGTCTGTGTATTTATTTCAATACAAAAAGCACCCATATTTTAATCTTTTTTGTAAGTTCTCAAAAATGGTAACCCAAACTTAAAAAGTCTTAAAGACTTGGGAAGTTTTAATAAAAAAGGAGACTTACTACCAAGCTTTTAAAATTTTGCAAGTCACTAATTTTCAAGCACTTACTTTTTGACCCCGTAATATTCATTAACCCAATTATGAATTAATTGAAAACCACCTCTTAAACTAGCCATGCCTTCTTGTTTCTCAAATACCGCTTCTTGAACGGCAAAAACTGATTTTTCAATAAAACGAGCATAATCACTAGTAACTGTTTTCAATTTTTCTAAATCTACTTGACCTTTTTTATCTAAGTCAATTGCTTCTAAAAAGATAGGATTCTTACTTTTCATTAAAGCAGCAGCAATAAACTTAGGGGAAATATCTGCTAAAAATCGACTTTGCCTGCCTGAACTCCATAACATTTGCAGCGCATCAATAAAAGCAATCACTCTTTTTGCTTTCTCTTGATTATCAACTAAATCTACTTTTTCTAAAGTTCTAGTGATAGTTTTGCCCTCTTTTCCTACTATTATTTTGTGTTCTATTCCGATTCTATCTAATTCGATTAAAATAGTACCTCTATAAACCCCAGAATGAATTTCTGTTTCAAAAATATTAGGATTCAACCCTATTTTTGTTCCCATGAAATTGGTCGCATAATCCAAATCCCCTTTGTAAGTAGCTAAAGCTAAAAGGGATTCTACTCGGATAGGCGAAGTCCGTACATTTGAAGTACCTGCCGCACCGTCCTCGCCAGCTTTAGCATCCATATATCCAAATAAATCATCATCTATATATTTTATTGGATTTAAGGCAGTTTTTGGCGCACCTTTAGAAGTACTTGATTCTCCAACAGGAGAAGTGTCATATCCTAATTCTGCAATTTTATCCCGTAATGCTCGACGGATTGCTTGTGAAGATACATAAGGCAATTCTTCCCCACTATTCAAAGTCACTTTCTTTATTGGATTGATATTATCGACCTCTTTGTCACTACCATTTAAACTTGCAAAAGAAACTTTAGACAAGAAGGTAATTGTAATGCTATTTGATTTCATTATTTTAACTGTTTTTAGATGAAAGAATTACATTAATGCCATTAAGCGCCCCTATTACGGCATATTGACGCACTAAAATGAAATTATCTTTACTTAGATTTTCCAAAATTTCATTACTTATAGAAACGCCATATTTCTTCATTATTGAAATAAGTGCTTCTGTAAACTGTTCTAAAGTTCTCGCTTTATGCAGTCGAATAATATACTTTCGACCTGCTTTAGCATTTGTTTTTTTTGCATTAGCGTCTTTAGGATTGTCAAAGTTTAATATCCCATAACTAAGACTTTTCCCTAAGTTGACGGCTCTTTGTTGAAGATTTTCATTCATATTTTTATGATTTCCAAAATTTATTGATTTTTCATATAATAAAAGAAAGTCAAGTAATTTTATATAATTTCGATAACCTGGGTTTTCATTAGCAACCAGCAATTGATAACTATCAAAATATAATTTTTCTATCTCCTTTATGATTGTATGCCCTTTTAAAAGCTTACCTAAAACGATTGCCCTAATTTGTCGCTCAACTGCTTTTCCTTTACCAAAAGTTTTTGGTTTGGACTTCATCATTTTAGCTTTCTGTGAATTCAATTTTAAGCCAAGCCAAATTGATTGAAATGGTATTTCGTTAGCTTCTAATTGATAAATTAAGCGAAGAATATATTTTATATTATTATATTCTTCATAAAAATTAGGGCGGAGAGTAGAAGCAAATTTATCTGCTCGAAAAGTTACCAAACTAATTGGAATGTTATCAAAAGGGGTATCCTCAAATGGGTCAAAATACGCTTCTTTATCTTGAACTTCTCCTATAATTTGTGCTTCAAATTGGTCTTTATAAAAAGTATAAAGTAGCATGAAAGCTATTTCTGATTCCCATACCGCATCACTTGTTGTCTCTACTTTAAAATCCTCCGCACCTTTTCTTTTGACGGTAAAATCTTTTAGGTTGAAGTTTAACCGAAAAGTAATTTTCGCCATTTCCTCTTTCTGTCGAAACATTGGTGTCTCATATAACTTTCCTATATTCTCTAAATTATTGGAATTGAAAAAATTGCATATAATTGTGTCGTAGTTGTTTTGGTAAGAATAATAGCAAAGTGTTGGTGCAAATCGAATTAGATACATCGCTTTCCAACTAATGTATTTTTCACTACTTCCCAAAAAAGAATTAAAGTTTGATAGCCCAGAAATAAATGGAGAGACATTCTTAGCTTCAAGTAATTTTTTAAAGGACTCCCCAATAATTGGGCATCGCAGTTTTCCTTCTGCTAAATATTTTTCGTTTATTTCTAATCTAGTTATTTTAGTATAAGGTTCATCTAAATAGACCTTACTCAACATTTTTATATTATTGGAATCAAAATAACTTTTAATCTTTTTAGCAATAGGTGGCTTCTCCTTTAGTAACTGAGCAAATTTGGGTGCATTTTCTTTTTTTCTAGTTACCCCTTGGGCATTATTGGTCAATAAATGCGTTAGCCCATAAGTATTCATTTTAGGAAATCGCTTAAATTCATTAGTTTTTTCAATGTAATAAACATTATAATTTTCTTCTAGCTGTTTTTGAGAAGGCGTATCATAAATTTCCTTTCCCATGAAGTAATAAATCTCTTCCAAAAACTCCATTAACCTTTCACAACTAATTGTTAATTCATCTTTAGAAAGTGGCGAAACTTCTAAGGAAGGAAATGCTTTAGGATAGGCAATTAGATATTTTTTGATGAAGCGATTTAATCCTACTATTCCCGTGTTGATGAAAATATTGGCGGTTCGATTAAAAGTGATAGAAGTTATCTTTTCTTGTTTTGTCATTAATTTTTGGTTTAAAATAAGAACATGTTTTTTTGTCTTACTTCAACAAGTATATAAATTTTAATAAATTAATATTGGTAAAAATTCTATCAAAAATTCTATCAAAAATTTATTTTTTATCTCAATTACATATTTAAACTTTTGATTATCAATCCCGTACAACAAAATAAAAATTCTAAAAAAGTACATTTTTCCCAATCTAAAAAAATAACAACTCAAAATTTGCTCTACTTAATCTACCAAAATGCACAAAACGAACCTTATCCAACTCTTAAAAGTTACCAATTCAGAAGAAATTAAAGGTTTTTTAAATCACTTAAAATCTAATAAAAACACCGCGAATAAACCCATTATTGCTTTATTAAATTACATAAAAAAATATGCCCCTAATTATGAGTCCCCTAAGTTACAAAAAGCAAAAGTTATGGCATTTATGTTCAAAAATGAACAAGGCAACAAGCAAAAACTGAATAAAGTTGCGCATGATTTAAAGGTCGCTATGCAAGATTTTTTAATAGTCTACGATATTGAAAAAGACGAAGTATTAAAACAGCAATTATTATTACAAAGCTTAAAAAAGCGACACCATCCCGATTATTTTAAGCAGAGTCAGAATTTAATTGAAACCACACTTAAATCATGGGAACAAACATTAGATATCAATCATTTACTGACTTTATTTCAGTTAAATTATACCGTTTGGTCAGATGTCAATACCCCCAAAAATACCGCAGTTACTAAGTTATTACAAAAAGCAAATGACCATTTAGATTTTTTTTACTTTTTGAATAAGTTGAAAATTATTATTGAATTTAATGATGCGCAATCAATTATTGCAAATACATTTGAAATTGCACAGCAACCAGAAATTCTTCACTTAATTAAAGCGCATCCAATCATAAAAATTCAACCAACCATACATTTACTATTACTCGTTTTACAATTAATCAAAGCCGAAACGGATGTCAATTACTTCAATTTAAAAACGCTATTTTTCAAAACAGTTAGTAAGATTTCAAAAAAAGATGCACGAGATATTTTAGTTTTTTTGAATAATTATTTAGGTCGTAAAATTAAGGATAGAACCGATTTCTATGCCCAAGAAGGTTTTGTTTTATTTCAATTTGCCGATGAACATCAACTTTTATTAGAAAACAATCGAATTAGAGAAGTGGAATATGCCAATGCAGCAACTTATGGTTTCCATACCAAAAATATTGATTGGACTTTTCGTTTTATTGATACCTACAAACCTTTTTTGGCGCCTGAATTACAAGATGCTATGTATGCATTAGTTAAAGCGAAATTCTATTTCCAACAAAAGGACTATGACCAAGTAGGCATAACCTTAAATAAAATATCACCTAAAAATTCAATCGCCGTTGGTATTGCTGCCAAAATCAAAACCTTGAATATCAGAGCTTTCTTTGAATTATGGGTATTGGACAATTATCCACTAAGCGACAAACAATTCCTAAATTCCTTGAATAACAGTTTTGATAGATATATATCCTCGCATCGCAATTTAGCCAATAACAAAAAACAAGGTTATCGCAGTTTCTCTAAATACTTACGAGAGCTGATTAATATAAAAGGTAAATTACCCTTACAATTAAAAAAACTACAACAACTGCAACAACAATTAATCAATAATGATAAAATCTTTTTAAAAGATTGGCTAATGCTTAAGTTTGAAGAAAAAGTAGAGGCTGTCTCAAAATAAAAAATCTTCTAAGACAACCTCTGATTCCTCTAAATATCTATCACATCACCAATAACAATTTGTATCGGGTTGACAAGAAAAAAAGAATTGGTTTGCTTGCTTTGTGGCATAGCAGTAACTGAAGCAACAGAAGTTGCAGTCTTAACTAAAAACATAATACATTTGAGTTTTAGAAACCCCTTTGCTACGAACTTAGGGAGTTTCTGTTAATGAATTATCAGTAGCGGTTAGGCATGATTTTGTTATTCCCGCTGCTGATTTTTAAGGCACATTAAAGATTTTTATCTTTTCCTTAATGATGATTCAAAGGTAAGTTTAGTCATTCCAAGGGAGTGGGAAAAAAATAGGTAATTATTTAAGAGGTAGGCTACCTAAAATTAACAAAAACCACAAAAGTCATTAATTATCAATACTTTAGAATTCCCATTTACTGGGAATCCTCAAATGCTTCTATTCTATTTTTTAGGTAATTTTTAAAGTCATCAGGAGCAATTATTTTAATTTCCCCTGGTAATCCAAGCACAAATCGCCCAATTCCTTTCCAATTCCTAACAATTCCATCAAATAATATCTTCTTCCCACGAGTTCTAATAAAAGGTATGCTATAAGGAAACTCTTCCACTAATAAATTATGTGCGAGGGAACTCAACTCCATTTGAACAGATAACCAAGCATCACCTGTTAAACCAAAAATATCCATTGGACTGGCAATTCGCTTGGGGTTTACTTTCTCTTCAATGAATTCGATATCTT
>CAYPZN010000113.1:0-8332 GCA_964415335.1 uncultured Crocinitomix sp. | reverse complement strand
GTTTAATCCGCAAATAAATAAGTCCGATTAAACACAATGCCATTAAGGTGTAAAACCAAGCTGAAAACCAAAAAGGGCGCTTGATTTCAAAACTAATTTGAAAAGGCTCACTTTCCAATGCTTGATAATTTGAAGCAATAACCTCTAATTGATAATTCCCATAAGGTAAATTTGGAAAACGAATTCGGTTTGATGTTCCATTATCAATCCAACGTTCTTCAAAGCCTTTTAAACGATATTTGAATTGGTGAGGAGTTACACCAAAAACCTGATTCGTTGCAAATTCGAACTCAAGAAAATTTTCATTCCAATCAAATACAATTGAGCTTTCGTTAAGAAGTGAAAAATCATTTTTTACTGTAGAACTATCATTAATGATCAGACGAGATAAAATTAATTTAAAATCGTATCGCTCTATTTTAAGTTCATCCGGAGAAAATGTCAATAAACCCTGTGTTGTCACAAAATAAACGTTTCCTTCAGAATCAGTCTGCCCAATAGAGGGAAGAAATTCATTTACTAAAAGTCCATCCTCCTTGCCAAATTTGCGTGTAAGGTTTGTTTTTGGGTCCCAAGAAATAATGTTTCTTTCTAGGGCAATCCAAAAAACATTATTTTCATCTTCAACAATTGATTTAATGTTTCTATTTGCTGCTAATCCTAATGTATCAGAATAATCAATAAAATGATTTTCTTCAGGAAGGTATTGAAATAGGCCTTCAGAACTTCCAATCCAAACCTTTTCATTTTTGCTTAGGTAAGCCATTGTAATGATTCCCTTGGGAAAATTATTTTTATCTTTTTCGTTGTTTAATAATTTATGTGTTGATTGATCTGGGTCTATAACGATTAATTGGTTAGGTTGCCATTTGAGTGAAAATAGGTATGAACCAGAAGGCATCTTGAGTGAGAAACGATTCGAAATTTTTATGTTTTTAGGAAGAATTATAAGTGAATCAATATCGTTTACTTCCTTACCCGGTATATGTTTGTTCGTATCAATTTGATAAAAGAACGAATGATGTTTTACATTTCGATTAGTTATAAACAAATGGTTTGTATCATTTTCTGCATGTCTAAAAGGAATTATTTGATTCGGGCGTAACCTGTAAAAGTCAAGTTTTCTTTTACTGATTGTATAGATTGCTGGAAAATCATTCCAAGTAAGTAATATTTTGTCATCTCCAATAAACTTGAAATCTTTGACAAGTTTGGTGTAGCCAAATTTTGTAACTTCATTAAGCGTAGGAATATTTAATTCATCAACAACTTTCCCTTTTTTAGGATCATATACAGATAAACCCTCGTTGTGACTCAAATAAACGAGATCGTCTTTTTTTCTCACAGTCATTTGATGTACAGGAATCGCTTGTTCTGCTCTATTGGTGAAACTAAAATTAAATGCCTCCCACTGATGAGTTTTAAAGTGCTGCATTGAAGGAACATAAATATTAATTTTTCCTGAAGTTGTAATAACCCAAATATTATTTTGGGGATCTAAACTGATTGAACTAATACGATTATCAGATAAACTTTGAGTTCTATTTTTCCCTTCTTGATGATAACTGATTGCCTTTGTTTTCATATTTGCAACCATAATTCCTATATTAGGAGTAGTTACCCATATTTCATCATTATAAACAATATAACTTGAAGCGTTTTCACGATTTTGTGTAAGTAAATCACTTTGGTCTGTTACCCGCTCAATTGTTTCATTTTTTCTATCGTAAAATAAAAGACCGCTGTATGTACCAAACCAAATGTTATCATCTTTATCGACGTGAACGAAATTTACGATTCGTAACGAAATCTTAATGATCTTTCTGAGTCGCTCAGCTTCAATTTTTTCAATTGCTATCTTAAAATTGATTGGTTCAAAATCTTTTGTTTCAGGATCAAAAATAACAGGCATACTCTTTTCTTTTTGAGATTCAGAGAAAAAGCCAACAACCAATTTTCCATTTTTTAATTGCCCAATGTTTTTCATGAAAATAGGACGGGGTACAGTGTCTGATGGATATTGAAATTTATGAGCTTTAAATTCACCAGATCCCTCATCTAGTTCGATTAACCCATGTCCCCAAGTTGGAATCCAAACACGTCCAGTTTTTCCTCTTACTACACGAACCATAAATGTAGTAGAATCAATACCTGTTGATTTATTTAATGTATCAGCAAAATAGTGTGTATATCGATCTAAATCAATTTCATATTTAGACACTGCTGAGATCCCAGAATAGGTGATCCATAATTCATTCTTGTTTCCTTGGCTTAGGTTAAAAATTTTATTTCCTAAAATAGAGTTTGAATCAGTTGAATCATATTTTTGAAGTTTTATATCATAACCATCATACACGACTAATCCTTCCCTTGTTATTGCCCAAAGACGATTTAAACTGTCCCATTTGACAGACTTCACTTTGTTTAAACCAATTTCTTCTCCATCTAGTTCAACAAAATTTCCATTATTCAAGTATTGCGAAAAACCTGAAAATGAAGCAATAATCAAAGAGAATATGTACAAGGAAATTTTCACGACAACCAAAGATATTTAAATTAAATGATTAATAGTTTCAATCCGAATGCTTTATCAAATTCTGACAATTTAATTCAATTTTAAAGATTATCATTTTCTTATTATAAAATCGTAAACTTATCTGTATATTGTTCTTTAATAAAAGAGGGTAAATGAGAATAGGATTAGCGTTATTATTTTTCATATTGACAGGCATTAATTGGGCGCAAGAAAAAGGGCAAACCAGTACAGTCGATTTAACAAAAGACACGTTTGAAGAATTTGAAATATTAAATGACACATTAAAAAATTATTCTGTCTTCTTTACAGGTGAAAACCATACTTACGCATCATTTAATACGGCATTTCAATTTAAATTATTGCGCTACTTACATCAAAACCATGACGTTAAACATTTCATGTTTGAGCAAAGTCCAGGGTTAAGTTATGTCATCAATAAAATTGTTTTATCAGATGAGACAACGCACTTACATTACCTGAGAGATATGTTTTTTGCTCCGTTTTATGACCTTGTTAAAGATTTGCGTAAGTACAATGATACTTTAGTTCAAGAAGATAAAATCCAAGTACATGGAATTGATATTGAACGTTTCCCAAGTTTTTCAATTTATGCGTTAAATGATATTGTTGATACGTTAGATACAAAAGTTAAGGGAGGAGAAGTTTTTGAACAAATAAAAGCGCTTGCAACGTCCGAATTTAGTCAAGCTGGCCCTGCAACTTTTTATTCTTCTGATGATGATTTATTTGGATTTCAATTTGGTGAAGTAGGAGTTCCTACTTCTTTAAAATCAATTATTACAACTTCAAATCAAAACAGAGATTCATTAACCCTAGTTTTAGGTAAAGACAGTACTACTTTTTATTCAATAATTGAGAGTTTATCTGTTGGTCAAGAATGGTACGTAACAGAGCAAGTAGGAGATGTGAAATCACCAATAATACGTGAACGTTTCATGGCCGAAGAATTTGAACGTGTGTATTTAAAAGACATGGAATCTAAATATTACGGGCAGTTTGGACGTTGTCATTTGCATAAAGATCAAGACGCAGGAAGGTGCTATGATTATTATATGAATTCAATTGCAAATCGGATTAACGAGATAAATCCTGCACTCGAAAATCAAGTATTAGTTATGCCTATCTTTTACAGTAACTCAAGAAACTTTGATGCGGATGTAATTGAAAGCTTGGATTTAGAAGAGCGTTATACAGAAGGCGAAGAAACTTATTTAATTGATTTGGCTTACAAAGAAGGTGATCATTCAATTGTGGGTTTTTATGATCAACTCCCTTTCGTAATTATATCAAATGCAAATCAAGATGAAACCAATGCTTATAGTTATGATTGGGATACTGAATTGGTTGAGTACCATGCTGGAGTTAACATTGGATATACGTATTTTAACCGCCTTTCTCAGTTAAATGACGCCTTAGAATTGGGTGGCTTTGGAAATTTTAGTGAACGTTTTATTACCTACGGAGTTCATTTAGATTATTTAATTGTTCCTGGACAAGGAAGCACTTTTTCGTATGAATATTATCCAGAAGTGTCAAATGGAGATCAATTTAGTTTAAGAGGTTATAAGGCAAAAATAGGGTCCATAATATCTCGTGGAAACCGATTTGGATTCGTTGGGCTTGGGTTTGATTTCGCCTACGGGAAAATTACTTTGAGAGAAACGCAAGAAGTTTCGGTTGTACCCAATTTCATACAAGAAAATGGTCAAAATGTTACAATCTATAAAAACGACTTGTTTACATTAGAACCTAACCTCCAACTAAGACTTACTCTGCCTTTAATTAGCTTGAATTTAAAAGGTGGATATGCCTTTGACGTCTCAGGGAAAAAATGGCGTTTGGATAGTAAACTTGATGATTTTGTAAGAACAAGTTTTTCAGCTCCTTTTGTTCAGGTTGGCGCAAGTTTAAATTTTAAGTCCTATTAATAAATGAAATATCAATGTTCAATAGAAATTAATGAATCATTAGCTAAGGTTGTTGAATATTGGGATAACCCCGATCTTTTTTCAAATTGGCAAGATGGGTTTCAAAATATAGAGATACTTGAAGGAACAAAAAATAGTGTTGGTGCTAAATCAAAGATTTTATTTAAACAAGGCAAAAGAGAACTTGAATTAATTGAAACTATTCTGACAAATGATTTACCAAATCAAAAAAAGGCACTGTATGAGCATGTTCATATGACAAATACGCAGACCACGAAGTTTGAAGTAATTGATGCAAAAACAACGCGGTATGTTTCTGAAGTAGAGTATACCCAATTCAATGGATTTATGCCAAAGATGATGGCAAAGTTGTTTCCCAAAATGTTTAAAAAACAAAGTCAAAAATGGATGGATCAATTTAAGATTTTCGTAGAAGAAAGTAATTAATTCGGGTTATGTCAAAAGTAAATGTGATCACTACGATAGAAATTAATACTTCGCTCGAAAAACTTGCGGATTTTGTCTTTAATCCAGATAATGCTCCTAATTGGTACGTTAATATTAAAAGCGTTGAGTGGAAAACACAAAAACCATTACAGATAGGCACTCAAATTGCATTTAAAGCTGAGTTTTTAGGCAAAAAAATGGAATATACTTATGCGTTTGTAGATTTGATTAAAAATAAAAAATTGGTTATGCAAACTGCAGAAGGGCCATTCCCCATGCAAACTACCTATGAAATTTCACAAATTGGGGAAAATAAAGTGTTGATGAAGCTACAAAATGAAGGAGAACCAAGTGGTTTTTCAAAAATTATGACTCCTTTTATGACAATGATGATGCGAAAGGCGAATCGAAAGGACCTTCAATTATTGAAAAAAGTGATGGAAAAAGAATAAAACGGATATCAACTAGTTCACAATTCTTCGTTATAAACTGTCTATATTTTCTGTTAAATTCATCACGTTTCTATAATTATATCTTATAAATTTGGAAGATACAGAATAAGAAAGAAACATTATGACTGCATTGAAAAAGCAACACATTAAATTCGATAGAAAAAATTTAACAAATGAAGAGTTGATTTTTATTTATAAATCATTAGTTAAACCCCGTTTAATCGAAGAAAAAATGATGATTCTTCTTCGTCAAGGCAAAATTTCAAAATGGTTTTCTGGTTGGGGACAAGAAGGAATTTCTGTTGGTGCTGCCTTAGGGTTAGATGAAGATGAATATATCTTACCAATGCACCGTAATCTCGGAGTCTTTACGACACGTAAAATTCCTTTGAATCGCCTGTTTGCGCAATTTCAAGGAAAAATGACTGGTTTTACTAAGGGGCGTGATCGCTCTTTTCATTTTGGTTCTAAAGAACATCATTTGGTAGGAATGATTTCACATTTAGGTCCGCAATTAGCATTAGGAAGTGGAATTGCATTAGCACATAAATTGAAAGGTGAACAGAAGGTTGCTCTTGCAGTTACTGGAGATGGAGGAGCAAGTGAAGGTGATTTTCACGAAGCAATGAATGTTGCTGCTGTTTGGGATATCCCAGTCATCTTTGTTGTTGAAAATAATCAATGGGGATTATCCACACCTTCTAACGAACAATTTAGATGTAAGCAATTTGTCGATAAAGGGATTGGGTATGGAATGGATGCATTTCAGATAGATGGAAATAATATCTTAGAAGTGTATCATTCAATAAAGCAAATTGCAGCTTCATTAAGAGAAAAACCAAGACCATTTTTATTGGAATGTGTAACGTTTAGAATGAGAGGTCATGAAGAAGCATCTGGAACAAAGTATTATCCTGAAGGCCTTCAAGATGAATGGGCAATTAAAGACCCTGTAGACAATTATGAGTTATACCTCAAAAACGAAAGTGTCCTATTGGATGATCAAATTGAAGCAATTCGAGCAACAATAAAAAAAGAAATTCAAGACGAACTAGAAATTGCTTATGCAGAACCGAATGTCCTTGTTGATTCTAAAACCGAATTAGCCGATATCTATGCACCTTATACGCCAGAGATTAAAATGCCTGAAACAGAAGCAACTTCTGAAAAAAGACTTGTTGATGCAGTTTCTGACGGATTAAGACAAGCTATGCAGAAACATGATGATTTAATTATTATGGGGCAAGACATTGCCGAGTATGGTGGAGTTTTTAAAGTGACAGAAGGGTTTGTTGAAGAATTTGGAAAAGATCGTGTAAGAAATACTCCGATTTGTGAGTCTGCAATAGTTGGAAACGCCTTAGGCCTTTCCATTAATGGAATGAAAGCAATTATGGAAATGCAATTTGCAGATTTTGTAACCGTTGGTTTCAATCAAATTGTAAATAATTTAGCAAAGTTACATTACCGCTGGGGCGAAAACGCAGATGTTGTAGTAAGAATGCCAACTGGAGGAGGTTCTGCAGCCGGACCATTTCACTCTCAAAGTAACGAAGCATGGTTTACGCATACTCCAGGCCTTAAAGTAGTTTACCCTTCAAGCCCAACAGAAGCAAAAGGCCTTTTAATCGCATCAATAGAAGATCCAAATCCAGTTGTGTTTTTTGAACATAAAGGACTTTATAGAAGCATAAGAGAAGAAGTTCCTGATGACTATTATACACTTGAAATAGGTAAAGCAAACCTTGTTGTGGAAGGAAGTAAGGCGAGTGTAATTACTTATGGAATGGGCGTTCATTGGGCAAAAGAAATCGTAAAAAAAAACGAATTAGATGTAGACATATTGGACTTGAGAACTTTACTTCCATTAGATACTGAAGCAATTTATAAAAGTGTCAATAAAACAGGACGTGTTATTATTTTACATGAAGATTGTTTAACAGGGGGGCTAGGGGGAGAACTTTCAGCCTTAATTGGAGAAAATTGTTTTGAGCAGTTAGATGCACCAATTATGCGTGAAGGAAGTTTAGATACACCAGTTCCTTTTGATGGAGAATTAGAGAAAAATTTTATGCCAAAAGATCGTTTTGAAGAAAAACTACTTCGTTTATTGGATTATTGATTTAATCTTTTAAATCGCTTAAGGATAGTTTCGCGGGATTCAGGGGCAAGGTGTTGAAAATCTTCAATGAATTCTATTAAGTCTTCATTTGGGTTTTTACCATAAATCAAATCCCAAATTTCCAATAAACCAACTGAATTGTGTAAGCGTTCAAAAAGTTGAAAGCCGTCTCCAGCAGTAACTCTACCTTCTTCAATTACTTTAACATAAATCCCAGGATAGGGTAAATTGATGAAATCTTTAACCACTTTTTGAGAGTTGAATCGAATTCCCAATTTAAAACAAGGTTCGCGTGGTTGTGTAACTTGAACTTTTGCTTCGCCAATTTGATAAATATCACCAATTTGTACGTTAGCTTCATTTAGGCCTTCAACCGTAATGTTTTCTCCAAACATTCCATAGTCCCAATCAAGCTCTGGGTATTTTGTTTTCCATTCAGGATAGTGATCTGCCGAATAAATATAACAGGCTTTATATGTCCCTCCATGGTATTTTCGATCAATTACATCATCTCCAACAACATCTGTGACCCCTAGTTCGATAAAACGATTTACAGGATATTTAAAAATACCAGTTTTTACTGGCTTACCTCTCCAGGATACCGTTTTTGATTTGCCAATATTTACCGAGCTAACTTTCATACTACCTTTAAGGGGTTGAAATAGAAACAGGTATTACTTTACCGTTAATCCATTGATTTCTATTTAGGCTAAAGTCAACGATAAATTCCGCCATTTTTTCGGCAGATACCGCGGCTTCATATCCTGGAAATGCTTCTTCTAGCATTTCCGTTTGAGCCGCGCCCAAAGCAAGGCAATTTACTTGA
>CAYPZN010000112.1:0-8338 GCA_964415335.1 uncultured Crocinitomix sp. | reverse complement strand
CGCTGACTGTTTTTTCTGGTGAAGGTTCAGAATCGACTGAACTACAAGCCATGATGGTACTTAGATATAGCAGTATCAGGATATACTTTTTATGCATCTTAATCAATATTAAATTAGTATTCTATTAAGGTATTAATTGAAAGGTTCTTTGCTTTTTAAATTAAATTAAATGCAATTTTCACACTGACCGACCAACAACAAGTCTGCAGAATCAATACGGCGTTTATTAAGTTTTGGGACCCTTACTTCGAAAGTCAAACATTCGATTTTACCACAATTATTACATTGAAAATGAGGATGTGAGTCATAGTGGTGACCTACTTCACAATTATTACATTTCGCATACCATTTAAGACCATCTTTGTCAATAAATGAATGTAATACACCTGCTTCGTCTAAGCGCTCTAGGATACGGTAAACGGTCGTTTTATTCATCTTTTGATGAAGCTGCTTCACTAACTCTATTACTGCGATAGCATAAACGCTTTGATCGAAGGCGTCAAGTACTATCTTGACCGATTTTGTTTTTCTAAGAACTGACATAGTACAATCTTAATGCAACCTAGTTGCATAAATAAATTATTTTTATATTTTTGCAACTGAGTTGCGTTATTTGGCTTCTTATATTCATAGGGACGTAGTTTGCGATAATTTTTACAATTTTATTTTGCTCAGTATCAAGGCAAAAAATTGAGGCGACGCCTTAGCATCATTGAGATTTTTTAACGAAGATAGTGAGCAAAAGAAACAGCAGGAATATCCCAAACCAATTTCTTTTGACTATAAACATCAAATATAAGCACTATAAGAGTGCTATTTGTCATACAAAGTAGTAAGAATAGCATATTTATCACCATAAAAATTAAATGTATATTATGATTTCAAGAGAGGAAATAGAAAATGCACAAGCTTCTTGGGGAGCTGGTGTGGTTAAAATTGGTGCACTCAAAGGAGAACGAGAACAATGCGAAGGGTTTGCGCAAGAATTTGTAAACAACCATTATGATTTTGGTAATAAAGAAGTTTTATTCAAACCTACTAAGGCTGCAGAAAAACAATTTAGGCCTACAAATGATGGGGCATTGTCTTACTTCATTGGTGGAAGTACAGAATTTTCAGAAGATAAAGGATTTGCATTACAGCCTTGGACAAAAGTCCGCTTTGAAAATGAAGCAGTCATATTGGAAGAGCACAGAGCCTTGGCGATGGGTAATTATTTTTTCACGGATTTGAATGGAGTTGAAACCAAAGTCGAGTATACTTTTGGATATATCAAAAATGCGGATGGCAAATTTAAAATAGATGTTCACCATTCCTCTTTACCGTATAATATTCCTCCTAATGCTTAATAAAAGCTTGAATAAGGAGTCCATTAATAGACTATTCTTGATATGCCCAACGGACAACATGGAGAAGCCCATTCTTAACCATTTTAACGGATCAAGCTACTTTTATACTGCTCTAGGGGCATATTTAGAATTTGATTATGAATCACAATCAAAGCTTTGGGATTTAGTATATGAACTTGAAATCGAGAAAATAGTATTTGTAACCTCGATTAATAACGTCTTTTGCCGCCAAGTCTTCAATAGTATGCAGAATCGTAACTACCCTGTTGATATAGTATTGGCCGAAACAAAAAAGGAGATTTCAAAACACCTCATTCAGCCTGAAGTGTTTTTTTCAAATATTCATTTGTTAATTGCAAAACATTTGAAAAACCAAAAAGAGCGATTATTAGCCACTAGCATTCTTGGCAATCACTTGAAGGAACAAAATATTTTTGTAGAGGCTTATGCCTATCATCCAGAAAAATGGACTTTTTCAAATTGTTATGAAGTTGAGAAAATAGGGAACTTTTTAAGTGAATTTTCGTGTAATTAAACAAATTTTAAGGAGGTAAATACACAATGAAAGTAAAAGCAATTCCTGAATCTGACATAGTGGGAGCAGTGGCAAGTGGCTTGTGTGCACTTCATTGTATTGCAACCCCCTTTTTGTTCATTGCACAAAGTTGTTCGACTTCTTGATGTTGTGAGTCGAGCCCTATTTGGTGGAGTTTGATTGACTACTTATTTATTGGGATCACTTTTTTTGCGGTGTATCAATCTAGGAAAAATTTAAGCAAGGCTTGGGTCAAGTATTCATTATTTGCGACTTGGGGTATTCTGTCATTATTAGTTTTAAATGGTAGGATTAATTTCTTGCCCATCTCAGAATGGTGGAAATATTTAACGGCTTTTAGTTTAATTAGCCTACACCTATATAATCTTAAATTTTGTAAATGTACAGATGATAATTGTTGTACAAATGCAGAATTAATTTCCTCATAATTATGAAAGAGAAAAATGAAATAAATATACCTGTTACTATCTTAACTGGATTTTTAGGGGCAGGTAAAACTACCTTTCTAAATTACTTACTTCAAGAAAATAATGATACTAGATATGCTATCATTGAGAACGAATTTGGTGAACAAGGAATTGATAATGAACTTGTACTTCGACCAGACGAAACTATTGTTGAGCTTAATAACGGATGCCTTTGCTGTACTTTGAACGATAACTTTTATGACATTCTCAATGAACTTTTTGAGCGTAAAGATGATTTCGACGAAATAATTATTGAGGCGACAGGAGTAGCTGATCCAGCTGGCTTGGCACAGCCGTTCCATTCTCATCCGTTAATTAAGAAGCACTTCCCAATCAAAGCTGTAATTTGTTTAGTAGATGCTGAACTAGTAGAAGATCATTTAAAAGAAACAGAAGAGGCGATTAATCAAATTACGTTTAGTGATATATTGCTCTTAAATAAAATTGATTTGGTGAATGAAGAGTATGTTACTATTTTAGAAAACAAGCTGCGACAGTTAAATCCATTGGCTACGATTGTAAAAGGAGACAAAAACCAATTTCCCAAAATTGATTTTATAAAGAACGATGATATATTAGAAAAAGAACTTCTTCGCTCCCAAAAGGTTAAGGAACCTCAAGACAAACAATTAAGTTTTCCAGTTCAAAAGCCGCATGGACACCATCATCATAATCATACAAAGGAAGTAAATAGTCATACTTTTATATTTGACGCTCCCTTTGATTTTGGACGTCTACACTTACAGTTGACAGTATATCTCACTTTTCAAGCTAGGCATTTATATAGAATGAAGGGGTTGGTTTGGTTAGAGAATGAAGACCAACAATTTATTCTGCAGTCTGTAGGGAAGAGATTGAATTTTCAGGAAAAGAGGTTATGGAAAAAAGGAGAGCGAAAACAAAGTATTATAGTATTTATAGGTAAAAATTTACAAAGGAAAGGCTTAGAAAGAGTGTTGAATATCTGTTTGTCGAAGGCTAAATTAAGTGCTTAGCAAATTAATTCTGTAAATGATTAAGACAAGTGGATTAAAATATGAATATGATGGCTTCCCTCCTATATCGTTTCCAGATATTGAGATAGAAGCTGGGCACTCCCTTTTAGTCAGTGGAGAGTCAGGCTGTGGTAAAACAACTTTGTTGCATCTGCTAGCAGGTTTGCGAAGTCCAACAAACGGTCAAATCTTTATAGATGGAATTGAATTTTCTAGTTTACCTACTTCTAAATTAGATCAATTTAGAGGAGAACATATCGGCATTGTTTATCAACAGGCCTACTTTATAGAGTCGCTGTCTGTTAAGGATAATATTCTTATTTCTCCATATGCCCTTGGTGAAAAGAGGGCAAAACTTGTTTCTGAGCGATTGGAAATAGCTAGTCTACTAAATCGATATCCTAAGCAATTGAGTGTAGGACAACAACAAAGAGTCAATATAGCAAGAGCAGTCATGAATAGACCAAAATTGTTGTTAGCAGATGAACCTACAAGTGCACTGGATAATAAAAATTGTACGTATGTGATAGATCTATTATTGGAGGAGTCTTATGTGAATGACGCTGCTCTTATCATAGTTACTCACGATGACCGTTTGAAAACTGATATTAGCGATTGTATAGAGCTAAATGCTTTTGCACATTAAGTGAAGATAAGATGTTAGGGAAAGTCGCTTGGAAAAATATTATTTATAAACCTTTGAATTCGGCTCTCTGCGTCAGCCTTTTGCTCTTTGGGGTTGCGATTATTTCTTTATTGCTCTTAATCCAGAATCAATTAGAACAAAAGTTTCAACGAGATTTAAAAAATATTGATTTGGTAGTTGGTGCCAAAGGAAGTCCACTTCAGCTTATACTTTCAGCAGTTTATCATTTGGATTCACCAACTGGCAATATCAAACTTTCGGAAGCTCGAAAAGTCATGGAGAGCTCACAAGTGAAAGAAGCAATACCTTTAGCGTATGGAGATTCTTATAGAGGGTGTCGTATTTTAGGCACTACTTCGGATTATTTGAAAAAATACGATGCGCAATTAGCAAAGGGGATAGCTTTTACAAAACCTATGGAAGTAACTTTGGGTGCTGATGTAGCTAAAATAACAAATCTAGATTTGGGGACAGTCTTTTTTGGAACGCATGGTGAGGTCAAAGAAGGGCATGTACATGAAAATCATCCCTATACTGTAGTTGGTGTTTTAGAGAAAACAAACACTGTATTAGACCGTTTGGTTTTAACTAAGCTGGAGAGTGTATGGCAAGTTCACTCGCATCACGATACACACCAGTCTGTAATAGATACAATGCATTCATTAGAATTGGATTTTGAGCATAAGCATGATCATAGCCACCATCACCATCACGAACATTCCAAAGATGTAATTACAGCAGATAGCATGGAGATTACAGCATTACTTCTTAAGTATAAAAGCAAATTGTCTGTACTTAGCATGCCAAGATTTATTAATGAGCAAACAAATATGCAGGCTGCCTTACCTACCTTGGAAATCAATCGATTATTTTATATGCTTGGAGTTGGAGTAACAACCTTGCAGTTAATTGCAGGTGGCATAATGTTGATGGCTGGCTTTAGCGTATTCTTTGTACTATACAGTAGGCTGCGAGATCGTAAGCATGAGATGGCGTTGATGAGGTCTGTAGGATATCGACCAAGACACTTATTTGGATTATTAGTTCTTGAGGGTTTATTGCTGGCCGGGTTTGGTTATGTATTAGGCTGGTTATTGAGTAGGGTAGGAATTTATTTAATTAATCTACAAGCGGAAAGTGATTTCAACCTTCATTTTGATGTAGAATGGGTGTCAGGGGAAGGGTACTTATTGCTGCTTACTTTTTTTGTTGGAATAGTATCAGCCTTAGTGCCTGCTTGGAAAGCTATGCATATGGATGTCTCCACCATATTGTCTGATAGTCGAATCTGAAAAGAAATGAATAGAAACGTAATAATTTGTTTTATTGTAGTAATTGCAGTTGGGATATTTCAGCAGGATAAAATCTGTGAAAATCTTGAGCTTGGAAAATCAGAACAAGCAGAGGAATTCAAGACAGTAGTTCTTGAAAAAGAGATGACATCTTCTGATACGGAATTAGAACACAACTATTATGTTAATGATACTATATATCATTGGGATGAAGAATTATTAGAATTCGTTATTGCGAAAAGGGCTGGAGCTTTTCGCCCCCAGTTTGTTAGTAATACGCTTCCTTATCGCTCCTTAGAAGAACCTATAGAGGTAGATTGGAGTGTATTAATGGATATTCAGTATAGATTAAGATACTTTTCAGAACTTGATATGGAAATGCAAGCTCCTATTTTTCCTAGCGCTGTTGAGCAGCTCCATGAAAAAGAGGTCATCATTGAAGGATTTGTTATTCCTTTTGAAGAAGAGGGCTTGCTATCTCTTTCCTACAATCCTTACGCTTCCTGTTTTTTTTGTGGGAAAGGAAGTCCGGCCTCTGTAATCAGTATGTATTTAAAGAAAAAACGCAAGCGATACAAAATAGATGACTTTAAGAAATTCCGAGGAACACTATATCTAAATCATGATGACCCTAATGAATTCTATTATATCCTTCGTGACGCAAGAGTAGAATAATTTTAATCAATTGAAAACCATTCTAAAAATATGATACAAAATAGAACTAAATATTCCAATTCCGTTATTAGTGATAATATGGAAGCGTTGCAAGACATCAGATTGAAATCTAAAAATATTGCTATTTACGAGCGAAATATCGACCATATAAAAAATGGTCTTGAAAAGATAATGGATCAAGAAATAAAATGTCGAGCGAGCGGTAGCAAAGAAGAAATATTAGAAATACTTACAAAATATTTTGATCTAAATCTTCCCGAATACAATATTGTGTTAGAAGATGTTTCTTCCCTTTTGACTTTGTTTGAGAAGGTTATTAAAGCTTCCTCTTATCGTCTTTTGCTAGCCACGGTTAGTGCTAATATGTGTAGAAAATTTCATACGGATCTAAATGATTTACGCATGTTATGTACCTATGTTGGACCAGGTACAATTTGGGTTCCAGATGAAATAGTAGATTGCCAGTCTCTAAGAGCAAAAAGAGGAGATGCAGAACTAGACATTGAAGAGCGTCATATTCAACAAGTTTCTACAGGCGAAGTAGTCATTTTGAAAGGGGCTTTATATGAAGAAGCAAATCCTATTTTACATAGAAGCCCTACCATTGAAGAGAACGGCGAAAGACGACTTTTATTAAGAATTGACACCAATGAAACTTCAAATCTATTCGCATGATACCTAGAACTTTTGAAAAATGGAAAAATTGTATTATTAATGATTGCAAAATTAGCTTGACTAAGTCCTTTGCAAGAAGTCGACTTGCCGTTTACGAAAATAGAAATGACTCGGAGACTAGAGAATTCATCGCACTATATGGAGAAGCGCATCTAAATAATATAATTTATTGGTTGGGAAAAACCTAGATTAGAACAAAAAATCATTATCAAAAAATACCATTATGACTATAAATAAAAAATTACCTGTTACAGTACTGAGCGGTTTCTTAGGAGCTGGTAAAACAACTCTACTTAATCATATTTTGCATAATAAAGAAGGCTTGAAAGTAGCTGTCATAGTTAATGACATGAGCGAGGTTAATGTAGACGCTGAATTAGTAAAAAATGAAAATACACTATCTCGAACCGAAGAGAAGCTAGTAGAGATGAGTAACGGGTGCATTTGCTGTACACTTCGCGAAGATTTGATGATTGAGGTGGAAAGATTGGCGAAGGAAAATCGGTTCGATTATTTACTCATTGAAAGTACTGGTATCAGTGAGCCCGTCCCTGTTGCACAGACATTCTCTTTTGTAGATGAAGAGAGTGGAATTGATTTATCAAGATTTAGCTACGTAGATACAATGGTTACTGTGGTAGATGCTTTCAATTTCTTTAATGATTTTGGAAGCCCTGAAAAGCTGATAGATAGGCAGCTCACAGATATTGAGGGGGATTATCGCACCATTGTCAATTTGCTTACTGACCAAATTGAATTCGCCAATGTTATCATTCTAAATAAGACAGATTTAGTTACTGAGAAGCATTTGGGTATCTTAAAAGCTGCTGTCCATAAACTAAATCCAACAGCCCGTATTATTGAATCTAGTTTTAGTAAAGTTGATCCGACTAAATTGCTCAATACTAAACTATTTAATTTTGAAGAAGCTGAACAAAGTGCAGGTTGGATTGAAGAACTCAATAGGGAAGAGCATACACCCGAAACGGAAGAGTACGGTATTGGTTCATTTGTTTACCGGACTAATATACCTTTCGAGCCAGTTCGTTTTTGGCATTATGTTCAACATGATTTTCCGCATAATATCATTCGAAGTAAAGGGTTATTTTGGTTAGCCTCACGGCCTGAACAAGCTTTGATATGGAGTCAAGCAGGAGGATCATTAAAGGCCGATAGCGCCGGGAATTGGTGGGCTAGTATGCCTTTTAAAGAAAGAGTGCAGCATATGGCATTTCTAGAAAATCAAAAACAAATTGAAACAGGTTGGACTGAAAAGTTTGGGGATCGAAACAATGAGCTTGTTATTATAGGGCAAGATATGGATGAGGCACTCATAAGAAAGGGATTAAATTATTGCCTTATGACAGAAGAAGAACTAGAAAGTACAAATTGGCAAGATGGATATGAAGATGAATGGCCTGTTCAGCGGATGTCTGCGTGGAAATAGAAAATTGGTATAGCCAGATATAATATAAATATATAGAACTTAGTTTTGATTAGAATAAGCTAATCAAATTTTCCTAACAGTGTTCTTGTCCATAGTTTTAATTTCAAGGGATTTGGACTTCTAATATATTAGTGCCGTACGCCATTGATTAACAATAAGAAAAAAACCTTATCTTCAATATTAACAATGGTTCGGTAAAGAATTAAGCTGCAATGCTTCCAAATTTTATTACATCT
>CAYPZN010000111.1:0-8622 GCA_964415335.1 uncultured Crocinitomix sp. | reverse complement strand
GCTATTAATGTTCATGTTATTTCTGCAAAAAATACAGTAAAGGATGTTCGATCTAGTTTTGCAGAAGAATTAAAAGAGGTGAATTTTTTACATACACAACTTCCTTCAAATTACCCGAAATACTTAGAGTTTTTAGAATTTTGGAAACCTAATTTATGGCGAAAATTAATGTTTCGTTATCAGCTTTTATTTCTGAAACAAAAAGTGAAAGGAAATTATTGGGATTTTAGTGTTTGTTGGGAAGATCATTTTAAAGAAACTATTCCTAAAATTATTCGAGAAAATAAGATTACGAAATTGATTGTTTCAGGCCCTCCATACCGATACATTAAATTTGCACATGGTTTAAAAAAAGAATTTCCAGCGCTTGAATTAATTCTTGATTACCGTGATCCTTGGAATGATTTTAACGATCCATTTCCCATTTCAGAAGAGCGTCATGAGTATGAGCGTGCTTTGGAAAAAGAAATGTTAACTAAGGTGGATAAAATAATTACAGTTTCTGATTTTCAGCAGCAATTAATTTTGAATAATCAACCAAATTCAGCTCCAATTTTTGTAATCCCTAATGGTTTTGATCATGAGGACTATCAAGATAATATTCGGGCAAAAGAACATTCAGATAAAATAAGAATAGTTCATTTTGGAACATTACATTATTTAAAGGATTACTATTGGATTCCATTTTTTAAAGCACTTAAACAGCTCAAAGAAGAGAAAGCAGACTTGTATGAAAAAATTGAAGTTAGCTTAGTAGGGTACTGCCCAAGCCAAGTTACTGAGTTTATTGAAGAAAATAATCTTGCTGTCAAAATTCATGGAATTCTAGATCCATTTGATGCATATGGCGAATTAAATCAGGCTGATATAGCGTTATGGTTTAAATATGATGGGTCTCCTGGAGATTTTGCAACTAAATTTGGTGATTACATTTCCTTGAATAAATTCATGTGGACTTTTTCAATCAAAGGAGTCGTAACAGAACATATAGAACAAAATGAAATAGGAAAGGTCTTTTACCGAGACGATTCTAATTTACAAGAAACAATTTATAAAGCGTTTTTGGCAGCTGAAAATTCGGAAAACAACACATTCAATCCTTCCTATGATTCATCCAACTTACAGATCATAAACCTAACTGAACGTTTACTTGACGCATTAAATGATTAAAAAGAAATAGGATGATGAACTGTTAGAACTTCGCTTTTGTACCTCCCCATCTACGTTTTTTACCATATAACCACGAGTAGTTAGAACGATAAAAACTTCCACGAGTTCGGATTAAATAACTATACGACAGTGACATTGTCATAAAATTATCTCGATCAGTAGCGTCACCTCTTGGGCTTCCAGGGGCATATTGAACAGCATCAGGAACATCTCCATTACCAGAATATCTATTTGCCAAAATAGCTGCTAGAGGATCATCTCCTAGTTCTGAAGGATCAGCATATTGTGTACTAATATCATCTAAATAATCAGTGAACGTTAAGTTCCAAGAGTATTCAAAACCAAAACGGTGAATTTTTTTATAAGTAAAGAAAAAACCTCCTCCAAAAGGCAGCGTTAAAGCAACAGGTGAATAATCTACTCCCTCTGTTCTTAACGGTCTTAATTTTATATTTTGTCCTTGGTATTCAGCTTTAGGGTTATGGATTACACCTCCAACTCCTGCAAAGAAATATGTTTGATAATCAAATTGATAACGCCCTCGATATCCTAAATCAGAAATGGCTAAAATTTGAGGATAAAACTCAAGCTTTGAACTGATATGAAAAAGATCGTTTTTGAAACTTAAATTACGACCTAAACGTGCACGATTGTCAGAATTTTCATCTCTCCCTTGAATCCGAGAATAGTCAAATGATGCCTGAACAGCAAAAAGAGGGTGAAACCTATAACGTGTATATGTTCCAGTAGACCAACGTGTGTCTCTTAATTCAAGATTATAGACAAAACCTCTTGCTAAGTCACCACTTCCTATATCTCCTAAAAAGTTAGCCGCTCCAGCACGAAATCCAAATCCTAAATTATATTGCTGAGCTTTAGCAAAGCTAGCAGATATAATAATTAGCGTAAGTAAAATTAATTTTCTCATTCGTAAAAAATGTTTTACAAAAGTAGTGATTAGTTAGATAGAATACTAAAATACGAAAAAAAGTGAATACTTTTTTGTTTTCAACTCAAATCCGTGATTTAATGCGTAAATTAGCACTACTCAAAAGTCTTAAATGAATCAAAATAAAATCACACAACTTTTAGGAATAAAATACCCTTTAATCCAGGCAGGAATGATTTGGTGTTCGGGTTGGGAATTAGCATCAGCTGTTAGCAATGCTGGAGGATTAGGTATTATAGGTTCAGGTTCAATGTATCCTGAAGTTTTAGAAGAACATATTGTGAAATGCAAGGCTGCAACTAATAATCCTTTTGCAGTTAATCTTCCAATGCTTTATCCTTCTATAGACGAGCATATCAAAACAATCATTAAGTATAAGGTTCCAATAGTATTTACGTCTGCTGGTAATCCTAAAACGTGGACGAATCACCTGAAAGAACATGGAATAAAAGTGATTCATGTCGTTTCAAGCTTAAAATTTGCATTGAAATCACAGCAAGCGGGTGTTGACGCCGTTGTTGTAGAAGGGTTTGAAGCAGGAGGGCATAATGGTATAGATGAAACAACTACATTAACATTGGTGCCAACGGTAAAAAAAGAACTTTCAATTCCTGTTATAGCTGCGGGTGGAATTGCAACTGGGAGAGCTATGTTGGCAGCCATGGTTTTAGGAGCTGATGCTGTTCAAATTGGAAGTCGATTTGTAGCATCTGAAGAATCTTCAGCACACCAAAATTTTAAGAATAAAGTCGTTGAGACAAAAGATGGTGGAACAAAATTAACGTTAAAAGAATTGACTCCAGTCCGGTTAATTAAAAATGCATTTTACAATAAAGTAGAAGAAGCATATTCAAATGGAGCTGATGTAGATGAACTGAAGGAGATTTTAGGAAGAGGAAGATCAAAGAAAGGAATGTTTGAAGGGGATTTGGATGAAGGAGAGTTAGAGATAGGACAGGTTGCAGGAATTATAGATGAAATCAAACCTGCTGCCGAAATAGTGAAAGAAATAGTCAATGAATTTCAAGAAGCATTAGCAGAGTTTAATGCAGAAAAATATGCGTTTTAATGATAGAATTTGAAAAGTTTACACTAGAGAATGGGTTGGATGTGATTTTTCATCAAGATAAAACGACACCGCTTGCAGTGGTTAATATTATTTATGATGTTGGCGCAAAAGATGAAGATGAGAGTCGCACAGGATTTGCACATTTGTTTGAACATCTCATGTTTGGCGGATCTAAAAACATAGAAAACTTTGATACTCCTTTGCAAATGGCAGGAGGCGAGTGTAATGCTTTTACAAGCAATGATGTAACTAATTATTATAATATCTTACCAGTTCAAAACGTTGAAACGGCTTTTTGGCTCGAGAGTGACCGAATGCTGGAGCTTGCCTTTACACCTAAAAGCTTAGAGGTGCAAAGAGATGTTGTTATCGAAGAATTTAAACAACGCTATTTAAATCAACCATACGGTGATGTTTGGCTAAATCTAAGACCAGCGATTTATAAAAAACATCCCTACAAATGGGCGACAATAGGGAAAGAAATAAGTCATATTGAGAATGCCACAATGGAAGATGTTAAAAACTTCTTTTTTAAGCACTATTCTCCACAAAATGCAACTTTAGTTGTTGGTGGCGATTTAACCTTAGAAAAGGTAAAAGTATTGGCTAAAAAGTGGTTTGGTCCTATTCCTAAAAGAGAAAAGTACATCAGAAACATTCCTCTTGAAGAAATTCAAACCGAAGAAAGAAGAGTTGTATTGGAAAGAGAAGTACCAGCGAATGCATTGTACATGGCTTTCAGAATGGGAGGTAGAACAAGTAATGCACATTACATTGGTGATTTGTGCTCTGATTTATTATCTGGGAGTAAATCGTCAAGGTTGTATAATCGGTTAATTGTTGAGGAAAAGAAGTTTTCAAGTGTTTCTGCTTATATTACAGGAAGTATTGAAGAAGGATTGTTTGTGATTTCAGGAAATTTAAATGAGGGTGTTTCTTTTGAAGAAGGTGAAAGATTGATTTGGAAAGAATTGTCTCGCCTTAAAGAAGAAAAAATAGAAAAAAGTGAACTCGTCAAAATTAAAAATAAGCATAAAACAAGTAAAGTCTTTTCAGAACAAAGTCTTTTAAATCGGGTAATGAGCATTGCCTTTTTTGCTAATTTTAATAAGCTCGACGAAATTAATAATGAACTAAAAAAGTACGATCTTATCTCAAATAACGACATCCAAGATTTTGCGTTAAATGCATTTGATCTAACGAAACAAACAGTGCTTCAAGTAAAGGTTAAAAAATGAATAGAACGCAAGCGCCAGAATTTAAACAACCAAATGAATTAAAAATCCAATTCCCAAAAGTAATTGAATTACATAATGGAATTCAATTGTTTTGGTCTGATGAAGTAAAAGATGATGCGGTTAAGTTAGATATCGAATGGGAGGCTGGATCAAAGTATCAGCGTAAAAAACTGGTGGCTAGCTTTACAAATAAACTTTTGTTAGCGGGTTCTAAAGATAAAGGAGCAAAAGAAATTGCTGCCGAAATGGATTATTTTGGAGGTTATTTTCAACGTGAATTAGATCGAGACCATGCGGGAATTACATTGTATGGCTTGACTGAGAATATGGGAAAATTATTTTCGATTTTTTCGGATGCTTTTGAAAAAGCAGAATTCCCTCAAACAGAATTTGAAAAAGAAAGATCAGTTACACTTGCTCAATTCAAGATTGATTCGAAAAAAGTTAAGAATAAGTGTCGAAGAGCGTTTAATAAAGCTGTTTTTGGAGAAAAGTCTGATTATGGTTTAGTTGCCAAAGAAACTGATTTTGACTTAGTAGAAAGAACTGATTTAGTCAATTATTTCGATCTATTTTATAAAAAGAAGAAACCCATTATTTTTCTTGTTGGCACAGTTTCTGATGGTTTTGTTGAGCAGTTAAGAGAATGGTCAAAACAGTTTTCTCAAACAGATAAAGAACCATATGCACAATCATTTAATCAAGAAAAAGGGAGGGTAAATGTTCCTGTTGAAAAAGCCATTCAAGCTGCGATTCGTATTGGGCGAATAATGTTTGATAAAAAACATGATGATTATTTTGGATTTCAATTATTGAATACGCTTTTAGGAGGGTATTTTGGAAGTCGTTTAATGATGAATATTCGTGAAGATAAGGGGTATACCTATGGTATTGGTTCAGGAATGTCAGTAATGGAAGATGGTGCTTACTTTTATATTAGCACTGAGGTTGCAGTTGAAGTAAAAGAAGCAACAATAGAAGAGATTTTTAAGGAATTGAAAAAACTTAAAGAAGAGTTGGTTGATGAAGATGAATTGGCAAAAGTTAAAAACTATATGCTTGGGGATTTCTTGCGAAGCTCAGACGGAGCGATTGCCATGATGGAAAATTTCAAAAACATTCACTTTAATCAATTAAAAGAAACTTACTATACTGATTTTATTCAAGCGATTAATTCGATTACAGCGAAAGAATTACAACTACTTGCACAGAAATACTTTCAAGAAGAAGACTTAATTACTGTTGTAGCAGGATAAATGAATGAATAAAAACTTTCGCTTAAGGTGTTAATTTGCCATCTCGCTCATAAATTTAATGCGCATCAAGCGAAGTTGCTCTTCTTCATAATCGCCATCAAATTCATTAAAAGCCTCATCTAGGCAATCTGTTTCTGCTTCCAAAAAATAATCATAAATATCCTCTTGGTCATCTTCGTCTAAAATTTCATTAATGTAATAATCAATATTCATCTTAGTTCCCGAACTAACTATTCCTTCAATTTCAGAAATAATTTCGTCAATTGTTTTTCCTTTTGAAGAAGCGATATCTTCAAGTGGCATTTTTCTGTCAACATTCTGAATGATATGAACTTTTAAAACAGACTTATTTACAACAGATTTAACCACAAAATCTTGTGCACGTTCAATCTCGTTTTCTTCTACATATTGAGAAATTAGAGCAATGAATGGGGCACCATAACGCTTTGCTTTTCCGATACCAACCCCAACAATATTTGACAGTTCTTCCATTGTGATCGGATATTGAACAGTCATGTCTTGCAAAGAAGGTTCTTGGAAAATGACAAAAGGAGGAACGTTTTTCTCTTTTGAGATTCGTTTTCTTAAATCCAAAAGCATTTTAAATAAATTTTCGTCCGTCGAAACACTTTTTTGTTGAATAATCGTATTGTCTTCTTGCGAAGAATAGTCATGCTCTTTAAGAAGCATAAAACTATATGGTTTTTCAATAAATTCTTTTCCTTCTGGGGTTAACTTTAACGTACCGTAAGATTCAATTTCTTTGAATAAAAAGCCATGGACAAGACATTGCCTAGAAACAGCATTCCAAAAAATATAATCGTGTTCACTTCCTTTACCAAAACTTGGCAATTGGTCATGTTTATATGATTTCGTTTCTTGCGTTTCATTTCCTAAAAGAAAATTACAAGCATATTTTTCTTTTTGTGTTTCTTTTAATTCATTAACAGCTTTTAAGAAAAGTTGAACTTCATCCTTTCCTTCAAATTTCTCTCTTGGATTTTTACAATTATCGCACATCTCATTGCAACCACTTTCATCAAATCGCTCACCAAAATAATGTAAGATATACTTTCTTCTGCAAACTGAAGTTTCAGCATAAGAAACGGTCTCAAATAAGAGCTGTCTTCCAATTTCTTGTTCTGCAATTGGCTTTCCGTGAAGAAATTTCTCTAATTTCTCAATATCTTTATAACTGTAAAAAGTTAGGCAATGCCCTTCTCCTCCGTCTCTTCCTGCTCTTCCAGTTTCTTGATAATAACTTTCTAAACTTTTTGGAATATCATGATGAATTACAAAGCGAACATCTGGTTTGTCAATTCCCATTCCAAATGCGATTGTGGCAACAATGACATCTGCTTCTTCCATCAAAAACATGTCCTGATGCTTGGCTCTCACATTCGAATCTAATCCGGCGTGGTAAGGAAGAGCATTAATATCATTGATTTGCAGAAGTTCAGCAATTTCTTCAACTTTTTTCCTACTTAAGCAGTAAATAATCCCAGATTTACCAGGGCGTTCTTTAATAAAACGAATTATATTTTTTTCGACATCTTTTTTCGGTCTTACCTCATAAAACAAATTCTCACGGTTGAATGACATTTTAAAAATCTTAGCATCCAACATTTGCAAATTCTTTTGAATGTCATGCTGAACCTTAGGAGTTGCAGTTGCAGTAAGAGCAATAATAGGGACACTACTAATTGCTTCAAAAATTTCTCTTAATCGTCTGTATTCTGGCCTGAAATCATGTCCCCATTCAGAAATACAATGCGCTTCATCAATAGCAAAAAATGAAATTTTCACCCCTGTTAAAAATGAAATATTGTCTTTTTTCGTCAATGACTCTGGAGCAACATATAAAAGTTTTGTATGTCCGTTAGTTATATCATCTTTAACCTTCTTTATTTCGGTTTTCGTCAAAGAGGAGTTTAAGAAGTGGGCAATAGAATCTGATTCACTAATCTGACGAATAGCATCTACCTGATTTTTCATTAGGGCAATTAACGGTGAAACGATTACTGCTGTTCCTTCTGAAATAAGTGCTGGAAGTTGATAACAAAGTGATTTTCCTCCTCCAGTAGGCATGATGACAAATGTGTTTCGACCCTCCAGAACATTTTTTATGATAGGTTCTTGCTCCCCCTTAAATTCGTTAAAGCCAAAATATTTTTTAAGCGATTCCTTTAAATCCGTTTCTTCAGTGACAACCATTCAATTCTTTTTCTCTTAATACCTTCAAGTAGTTCAATTTTGCAACAGAAATTAACCTGCGCTTAATATAAAGATACGACAAATGATTATTTTTTATTCGTTTTATTAAAAAAAGTTATCATTTGTTTTTCATAGAAAATAGTTGATTCAAAAGTTTAAAAATTGATAAAATTTCATTTCTTTCCATTTTCTAAATAGAATAGTTTAATAAATCAAAATCGAAATAAAATTGCAGAAGAGCGGATTGGTCTTACATTTGTTAATGTTCTGTTAAACTAAACCAATATTAAAGAAGCTTTTTTATATTTGAAAGGCGAATTAAGAACATAGAAAAAAATTAAATATGAAAAAAATTGTACTTGTACTAAGCTTAATGTTTATAGCTTTGATCGGAACAAATGTTGCTGTAGCTCAGACTACATCTGGAATTGAAGTTGCTAAAGCTGAAGTTACTGACGGTCCTATAATTTCTCTTGATAAAGAAGTTCATGATTATGGAACAATTGAGAATGGAGCGAATGGAATATGCATTTTTACAGTAACAAATTCAGGAAATGCACCATTAATCATTTCTTTGTGTAAAGGGTCTTGTGGTTGTACTGTCCCTAAATGTACGAAAGAACCAATTGCTCCTGGAGCTTCTACTGAAATTTCAGTAAAGTATGATACGAAAAGAACTGGGTTAATTAATAAAACAGTTACGATTACTTCAAATGCGGTAAATAT
>CAYPZN010000110.1:0-8714 GCA_964415335.1 uncultured Crocinitomix sp. | reverse complement strand
TTTTCTGCAATTCCTTGCTGAATTGCATATCTTTGATCTAGCGTTAATTGTCCCAACCTTTTTAAAGTTTCGTAACCTAAAAATAGGAAGAAAATTTTCGCCGCACAGCCGTTTTTTTCGCTAACAGCTTCGCTGTTGCATTTATTACTTGAATTCAAGGATTTTTTTTCTTAATACCATTGCTTTGAGATGAAGTAATAATTTGAAATTCAAGTATTTCCTGAATTATTTCCTTATACTCCGAATCAGTTAGACTCCCGTTGTTTAGTTCTTGTTTCTTTTGACTTTGCCACGATTGAATTACTGTTTGTAACATGCCAAGTTGAGCTTGTTGGTTATTCATAAGTGCTTGAAGTTGTAGTTGACTTTTTTGTTCGGCAATGGCAATTTCAGTATTTGCTTCATGTATAAATTCTGCTTCCTTTTTTGTATCTTCTGCCTCTAATGCTATATCGTATTGACCTATATTTGAAATTAATTTGACGAATATAGGAGCAGTTTCAATCACTATAAAAAGTAAGATGATTGCCAAGTTCATATACCACATTATGTTATTTGATTTCTCGATAACATTACCATTATCATCTAACTTATTATTAAGCCATTGCGTTAAATCTCCAAGTGCTTCGATTTGAGTAATAAAGTTATTGGTATATGCAATATTTGCCGCATCATTTGATTTTTTCTCAAGCTCATCAGTCAATCTGTCTGCTTCTGTTTGTCTCTCTAAAATTTCCTTATCTTTTTCCTCAGCAGCAGTTAATTCCTCTTTTTTGCTCTGCTTATACCTTGTGTTTAGTGTATTATATGTATCAAGTTTTGATTGATATTTTGCCCACTGTGCCTTTCTTTTCTGAATATTAGTATCAAAAATACTTCGATACTGACTTAATAGACTTCTACCTTCAGGTGTTAATTCCTTCCTTTCTACACCGTCTACAATTGTTATTATTTTGTATTTATCCGAGTTTTTAATAAACTGAATGTTCTTATCCGCATCATTGATTATTGGTTGAACTTGACTCTTAACATCATAAAATTTTTCTAATTCTGCCTTTTGGGCATCGAAAGCATTTTTACACTCTTGTGTTGGACATTCTCGATTCAATTGTGCTTTTATATCAGCGATTGTTGATTCACTTGAACCCTTAAGACTATCAATTTCAATTTTATTTGTAATACCATAGATTCTGTTCCGATTTTGCTCCCTTTTGTCAAGTTCATTGTCAGAGATTTGTGCTTCAATCCTATCTTGAAAAAGACGAACTTCTAAAGGTTTCGCGACAACCAATGAAATGATTATCGCTAAAATGATTCTTGGTGCAGCAGTTGCTAACTCTCTCCAAAATCCATTTTGTTTTCTCATGCTCATGACTATAAACCTATCAAGGTTAAAAATCATAAAGCCCCATAAAAGCCCCATTAGTATTGCTTCCAAGAAAAAAGTGTTTTCAGTTTGTCCTGAAGAGCTTACAACTTCTTTATTAAATACTTTGAAAAAAGCATACCCTCCTGAAAATGCAGCAAATATTCCTGTGAAAATTATAGTAATCCCCACGGATGCGTATTTCCCCACTTGAGAAGGACACTTTTCTAATGTTGGTATATGTGCCCCACCACATTTGGCTAATATTTTTGATAGATGATTCATTTAATAGGCTTTTTTAATATTGGAAGGGATTTTAGCTGGACACTTCCAGAATTTAATTTCGGTTTACGCAAGATTTTCAGATAGACGTGTGAACGACTTTCATAACCGAAATAATTCTTTGCCACCAATGTGTATGCAGTATCGATTGTTGGTGATATATTTATCTTTCCTGATGTTACAACTATGCCTATTCCATTATCTATTTCAACTGAATGAGCTCCTTCTACACTCCAAGCAAGAAATGTTGACAATCCTTCTGCCAATAAAAGAGCCTGGGAACGAAATGAAATAATTTTAGGAGGCGTTTTGGAAATTTGAACTTTTATAAACCTCGTTGAAATTGCACCAAAGCAGCTAACTGCTTTTATGGTAAATGTGGTATCTTTAAGTATCCTAACAGACTGTCGGTTCGTAGTGGAAACGTCTCCTACACCATTATCAATAGTTATATTTGCAGCATTATCAACATCCCATTTTAACTCAATTGACTTTTCATCCTCAACGATATATTTCGAGGCTACAAAATTCTTTATTGTAGGGGGGACTTTGGATGTCTGAATCGAAATGGATTGGTGTGACTGAACCCCAAAATAGGTTTCTGCAAACAAAGTGAGTACAACATCTTTCGTTACTTTATATTTTACAGAGTTGAGCTTTGAAACATCACCTATTTGTTGATTTATAAAAATTCTTTCTGCACCACTAACCTCCCAACTTAATACTATGTCTTCAATTCTATTAACTATCTTTTTGTTTGTGCTAAACGTGTTAATTGTTGGAGGAATTTTTGACACCAATAATCTAACTTGCTTTGTTGCTATTGCACCAAAAAAAGAAGCTGCCTTAATGGTATAAGTGGTATCTCTTTTAGGCGTTACGCTTATTCTTTTTTTATTTGTCACATTGCCAATATCATTGTCAATTTCAATTGATGCTGCATTGTAGATATTCCAACTTAACTCTGCTGGTCTGTTTTTATTGAATATTGTATTTATTGAAGACTTAAAAAACTGAATAATGGGGAGTTTCTTGTTTACTGTAAAGAAAATCGCCTGCCTACTTGTTTGCCCAAAATAACTTGTAGCTTGAAGCACTAAAGACGTGTCCTTTCTTGGGGGATTTATTGTAGTGGATTTCTTATTAGTTACATTACCAATCCCAGTTATTTCTATCTTGTCAAATCCCGTAATATCCCATGAAAGTTTTATTTTATTTTTAGATTGGATAAAGTTGTTTGGAACATTAGACTTAAAAAATTTGATACTTGGCTTGTCTTTAGAAACAGATACTTTTATCTTTTTAAACACTTCTCCAAACGGATTTTTCGCTTTTAACGTCAGTTCAGTATCCTTTTTAATTGACAAAGATGTTTTTTTATTGCCTGTTACATCCTTATTATTTAATAGTAACACAGATGCATTATCAACACTCCATTCAGCTATCAACGGCTTTTTATCTTCTATTTTCGTCTTATTGACTCTAAAATAATTTATAGTTGGAGGAGATTGGGTAACTCTCAACACTGACTTCCACTGACTGTATGATGTCCGTGAACTTGGATTTAAACATCCACTCGTAAATGTTTGGATAAATTTCTCCTTTATCTCTTGGGGAAGTTGAGAACGAAAGTAATTGGTATAAAATCCGCCGTGGAGTTGTAGTAATTGTTGGTTCTTAGTTAAATAAGGAAAACGGTTGTTAATATTCGGGAAAGCATACCCGCCTTGAATAAACTTTTTAAGACTTCGCTGACTGATTTCTGAAAAGTAAAAAAAAGGGTGAAAAGTGAATATAAGATAATGAATACAGACAGCAACTGACCACATATCAGATAATAAATCAACTTTGACAGGAATCGGGTCTTTCGCGTTACTTCTGTTGTTAAGTCCAATTGCAAATTGTTCAAATATTTCTGGTGCTAACCAATCTTGTGGAGTTCCCCAAGTTGTTGGCTTGTCACTCTTAGACTTCATAACAGACCCACTGTCAAAATCAATGATTGCACATTGTTTTTTTGATAAGTTTACAAAAAGTGCCTCAGATTTAAAATCTGCATGAATATATCCTATTCCATAAAGGAAATCAAAAGACTTGACAATATGAAAGGCTATTAAAAGCTTATCTGGCAGAGGCAATTTTTGATATTTTTTGAGTAGGCTTGGGTCTTGTAATACGTCTTTGAACTCTTCAAAGCCCAATGATTTCAAATTATTAGCCGAATATCCAAATACTTTCTTCCCATTAAGTTCACCTTCAAATGAGAATTGAGGACAACCCAACATCCCAACATATTGGTCACTAAATTTCTTAGCGTTTTGTTTGAGTTCGTTCGATTTTTTTTCAACTTGCGTTTGAAGATTTTGTATTGTTCGAAAACCTTTTTGGGCACTTCCATTTACATCAATGAAAATTTTGATAACCTGCGGAATAGTGGTCTTTTTTCCATTTACCTTTTTACAATGATAGACCTCTCCAAAGCCTCCACTCGCAAAAGGCTTATCTTCCATTTCAAGTGATGAAATAGAGGAGAACTCTGAATAAATACCAAAAGATTGGCACTTAATTTTGTCTATTCTCGCCATTCTCTACTTTTTCTTTTCTATCAAGTTGAAAAGTCTGAACTTTACCTGAAACCACTAAAGCCAAAGACGTATCATCATGAATTAAATCGCTTGCCTTCAAGTCTTCTAAGTATTCATTAATGACAACATCAAGTGCTTCATTGGTAAACTCGTTGTTTGAGAAATAACGATTTAGATGTTTGTAAAACTTCTCCATTGTTTCTTCTCCACTAATCCATACTTTACCGTTAGGGTCTTTTCCCATTTGTACCTCATCAAAAGAATATACCCCGTCCGAGCAAAGCATTATTATATCGCCAAAATGTAATTTGTCCTTACGAATTTTAATTACACTTGGGATTATTTGCCCGATTTTGTAATTAGGCTCAATCAATTTATACATGGCATTTTTTCCTGACTGTTCAATACTATGCGGATTTAATAAATTGATTGAATTCCACGGCAAATAAAATCTATCAGGAAAACTATTGAAGTTTCCACGTATGTGAAATATCCCACCATTCCCCAAGTAACCTATTTGGAACTCATCTTCAGTTTCGATACAGCACAAAAGGGTTGTACCGAAACGTTTTTCATGCGAATCTTCATCTCCAAAATCTTTGATTACTTTGTTCCTTAAATTATGGGTAATTTTTTCAAATACATTTTCAAATAAGAGTTCCTCAATATTGTCATGCTTTTCTATCACATTAATCAAGTTTTCACATACAAACCTTGAGGCGTATTCTGATTTATGAAAAGAACCAAGACCGTCAGCTACGGCAATAATGTTGCATTTATCGAGCACATTAGCCGCTGCTACACAATCTTGATTTACTTCTTTTATGGAAAGTGTTCCTTTGCCAATTATAGATTGATTAACATTCATGTTAAATTCTGTGTTTTATTCTAGATTGTCACACCTGATGCAGATGAAATTGATTTTTCAAAGAAAGTACGAAGGGTTTCAGTATCATAAACTTCCTTGAATCCCATTACACTATCAGTCGCAATGTCTCGCAGTAAATTTTTAGCTCCTTGATCGGAATTACCAACTTGACCAAAAAAAGTACTGCAAATGGTAACCTTACCCCCGTTTGGTCCATTTTTGACATTCTCAGCAGTTTGGACGGTCAGTCCGGGATTAAAACAAGCTCCGTCTGTCATAACAAGTATTATAACACTATGCGGAACACCGTCTGCATCTGCTTGATTTAAAAAGTCATTTGCTTGTTGTTCCGCAATTTTCAACCCTTCAAAGATGTTTGTCCCACCACCATGACCATTCATGGGATTGTAATCATCATTGTCATCAATGCTCGATGCTTCTGTTATTGGAGTTCTCAACTGTGCTGAGGTATCAAAGGTGACCACAGAAAATGAGAAATTCTGTTTCACACGGCTGACTTTGAAACGAGTAAGTAAATCCCTCACTGCAATATTAACTGCATCAGCTTTAGTTACTCCTCCTTGTGCTTGTCCAGCCATTGAACCACTCCCGTCTAAAACGAAAATGCCTAATTGGTGAAATTGTTTGGGTGTGTCTATCGGTCCTATTTCAGGAAACTGTTCAAAATTATCTGACATATTTATATAATTTAAACGTGAATTAATTGATTATCCGTTTACCTGTTTCCATTTCCTAATGGAATCAGATTCTTTTTCTCTGTTTGTGTGCCAACTTACTGTTAGCTTTCCACAAATTTTACATTTTTCGCCTTCTCTTGGCTGTTGTTGCCTTCTGCATTTTCCGCAATAATATACTTCGTATTTCATTTTCTTCCTTTTTTAATTGGACATATCGGTTAGTATAAGAATAGTAGCGGATTTTATGTACTTACTTTTCGGTTAAGTATAGACCTTTTTTATTATTAATTCATTTCGTTTTAGCGATTAAACCGCTATTATTCTTATACAATGTTATAGCTAGTTACTCTTCATCCCAAAAAATATCTTCGGGGTATAAAGGTGTTAATTCGTATGAGTCATAACTGTCATTTATAAACATTGCAGACTTACTTTTCAATCCCCAGTTTCCCAAGAATTTCTTTCTGTATCTTGCTAATGTGAAAAACACAGTTACTTCATCAGACCAATCTTTAATAAAAGATGAATCTGTGTAAGTTTTAATATTTACGGAAGCTGAAGCATTAATGTCTACATCAGTACCTGTTTGCAGACCTTTTACATCTCCTTCAACTGATAGTGTTGCAGATTCAGAATTAGATTGCATTATTAAAGCTTTTTTTGCGACAGTAACAGATGTAACAATAAAACAATTTTTCCAATCAATTTTATTTTTATGAGGTTCTAGCATTACATCTAAATCAGAAGTGTCTTTAATAGAATCAACTCTACAATCTACAGCGGCTAAGTAAGTAGATCCCTCTTTTCTAAAGTTTATATCTAATTTACCTTTTCCTGAACTACCAGCATTAGCATCTGCGACAAAACTAACTCCAACAGCACCTTTACTTGCATATAGGTAAGGGTCAGGTTCATTATCTTCTTCAACCTCTATTTCAATTCCTAGTTCTGAAAGTTTAGTGACAGGTGAAAATGAACCAATAGGTCTTGGCTTAATAAAACCTTTGCCAAAAGTTATGACATCTCCTACTTTAACTGGGGTTCCAGGTAAAAAAACAGGTATTTTATCTAATTCTTTGATAATTTCTTTACAATAATCTTTTGCTAATCCCATAATACTAAAGTTTAATTATTTTGATTTAAAATGTCTAAAGCTAGCTTTCCTATTCTATAGGGAACTGTTTTGTGTCTTTTACCAAATATATCGTATCTACCATGAACAAAACCTATCACGTGCATATACTCATGAAGTATATGCGCAGCATAATTTTTAATTTTTTTACTTAAAAAATATCCTCTAAACGTGCTTATTTCAAGAGTTGTCATATTTGTGTGACCTATTTCATTTTTCTCACTATCGTAAAGGTTCAATTTCAAATTAATCACACCATCGGCAGGATTTTTTAAATCCTCACCGCTCAAAATCAAATCGTATATCTCCTGATTGGTATATCTTTTGTTCCCAGTTTTTCGTTTGATTTTATTTTTCGTGAAACTAGGAACGGCTAAGACTTTTTCCTTAAATATTTCGCTATTAATTAATTCACGAATCATTTCAATTGCAATATTTGCTTTTTCTTTTTCTTCGTCACTAAAGCCTTCTAAAAATACTGTATTAATTGTTGTCATATTTTTTTATTTTAATTCATTTCCTTTTTTCGCTCCCATTTCAACAAGGTTTGATCTTGTGTAAATTAATTTCCAGTTACCATACCAAACTTCTTCAAGAAGTTTGTCATTGTTTAAGACTTTGTCTATAAAATCTAACAGAGTCTCTTTTTCATTATTAATTATCTGATAACTGTTAAAATTCAATTCATAGTCCAAATTATCAAACACGATTTCAAAAAAAAACTAAATAATTTTGGAATATAAGAGTCTTGTAAAAATGCATGTCTCTTCTCGACATTGTGTGAATGTTTGATGTCCAGTCTTTACAGATTAAGTCATTATTATTTTCGTTTAAAAAATTTGAAATGACTTTGTCTTTGTTTTTATAATTTTCAACAAGCTTTCCCTTATTTGCATAATCTTCGGGAATCAATCCTAATTTTGTTAAAACTAAAAAACTTAAATCTTTTTCGGTGCCTTCTCCATCAGATGCAAAGCCACTTAAGCACAAAGAGCGTCTGAATGCATCATCAATATCATTTTTATTCTGTGCATTTGACATTAAATTTGTCAGAAAAAAAACAGAAATTAGAATATAATTCAATTTTTTCATTTCAGTTCGTATTAATTAGCTACAACTCGTTTATAAAGACACCTCCTTTGGCAAAAAGTGAGCTATAGCCCCTCTCTTGGTTTGTTAACCGCACCTTTTATAGCGGATTGAGTACTTTTATTGAAGGGCACCTCTATTAATCCCGTTCATGATGTAATCAAAAATTGTATATTTTTTATTCCATTTATTATCGCAAACTACTTCGTTGTCTATCAGTCAATTAGCTAATGCAAAACTCCCCCGTCCGACTGGCGTCAGCCGGGCGGGCTGTCCGACAGGTCATCCAGGCGGGCCTCTGTGCGTCTCGTAGATCGCGCGCTAAATGAAATTTACATTCTTTAAGAGGCTATTAGAGGTGCCATAAACACATTTCCATCAATTAGGCCTAGCTTTTTGACAATTCATTCCTGAGTTTTTCTAATCTTCGCTCATGGCTCAATAAAATTTAATTTTAGACAAGTTTGGCTTTCCATAATCAAGAATTTTATTTCGCTTATCAATAGTTTTTTTTGCTCCATATCCTTAGGAAAATTTGAAATTATACTCAACAGAAATTGGTTTGGGACATTTCTGCTATTTCTTTTGCCCACTATCTTCGTTAAAAAATCTCGCTGATGCCTGTGCGACAATTATGTGGCGTGCGAAGGCATCGCCTCGATTTTTTGCCTCGATATTGATCAAAATAAAGTCG
>CAYPZN010000109.1:4082-8915 GCA_964415335.1 uncultured Crocinitomix sp. | reverse complement strand
CAAACGACGCCTTTAATCAAGTGTGCGTTGGAGTGTATCGTTGCTTTTTGATAAAATGTTCGAAACGTTACTTTTTCATTGATAAGTGCTTGTAAGGTATCCTCATCAAAACCAGTAAACCATGTAATGACCTGATCCAGCTCTTCTTTTGTTCTGCCATTTTTTTCCAATCGATTCAGGTAAAGTGGATAAATGGATGCAAATATCATATTGGCAACTTTTTCGTTTTTTTCAGTGGTAACTTGCATTTTTAATTGATTTTGAATTAATTGAGAGATGAGAGTCTCGTATTACCTTATGCTAAAGGTATTAAATTATTGTTTTTAGGTTTAAAACGACTATTAATTGATGTTATATATGGTTTCGTTAAGTAAAGCTAGGTATGATTCAAACATAAGGAACTACAACCATTGATGTTGTGCGTTTTTTTGTCCAGTTTTTATATTCGATTGTGATTTCAATATTCTGATTTCCATGAATTTTCTCTTTATATGCAAAAGTTGCATTGTAACTAATTCCGTATTCTTTGAGTACTGAATCAATCTTTTCTTTTCTTTTCTAAACTCTATTGTATTCAACTCCTTTCTGAATCTATTGAGTTTATCATAAGCACCTCCCAAGACTGTAATTCCAATTGCTACGGCGCTAAGTCTGTACACCCAATAATACGTTGTACTGTAAGTCAATTCCGCATAAAGCTTGTTTCCCATGATCAATAAAAATCCAATGATTATCAGAATGTAAAAAGTTAAATGAACTCTCTTTCTGACCTTACGGATTTGATATAATTCCAGATTGGTGTTTTCAATTTTTAATTAAAACTTTTCATCAAGTAAAATATCGGGACAGGCTCTTTTAAAATCAGGTTTTTTTCCAGTTAAACCACAAGTCAAGCCATTTTTCAAGTCCCTTTTCGGATATTCACATAAATCACAATGTTTGGTCTGAATCATAAGTTATGTTAGTTTTTGGGAAAGATACAATGTTCTCGTCTACAATTTTCGCTGAAGAATCATCTGCAGGATTATTTCGCTGAAATCCAGCTTTTTATTTTGGTGCGGTACAATGCCGTAATGAAATATAGCCGTTGTTGTAGATAATCTATAAATTGCTATGTCCTATGGTGCCTTCATATTTGTCATAGTAATAAATGTCAACAGGTTTTTTGATATGGTGAACTAATTTGGCTGAATTTTCACCAACCCTATCAAAGCTAGTCGAGTTATTCATTTGATTCAGCGTATTTAAATATCCTTTTGTTGAAAATTTATTAATAATAGCAAAGCCTCCGGTTTCAAAAAGTAGATAATTTGGATAATTTAATTTCCTAGTATCTAGAACTTTTATTTTATTATCAGGTTCATAATTAGAATAGTCCAATTCGTGTAGTTTTGGTTGATGAAATCTCTCTATTGCATTTTTGAAATAATCATTTGCTCCCAAATTCAAGATAAATTCTAATCCTTCCAATTCACCTTCCAAAACATAATATTCCCCTCTTTTAACCCAAAAATAAATTCCTCCATCATCGTGAGATTTTCCTAAAACAAGTCCACCATAGGTAGCATCAATAGCTTGATTATTGGAAATAAAATCATTCATTTCCTCTATTGTTCGCTTCATTTTATAATAGTGAATCATTTGTTTTTTAGATTACCTATGACGATTTGTGTATGAAACGTAGCTAGCAAAAAGACACTAATTTTTCGGATTAACACAGAGCCAAATTTTTATATTTTGATTCAACTTTTCTGTTTTAAAGCCAAATTAAAAATTTGGCAGTCTTTTTAATGAGCACACACCTTTCGGTTAAACACTTATTAGCTATGTTTTATATACCGTGTTAGCACCAGTTATTTTATTCTGTAAAGTGTATTCCCTTTTTTACTTATTCGAGTAACAACTTGTTTTTTAGAAAGTAATCTTCTTAGGCTTTCACGTATTTCTTCAGTTTCATACTTATCCAGGCTTTCAAATTCAGTTTGCTTAGCTCCCCATTTTTTTATTCTCAATGCGGAAAAAGCCCATTTATTATATTTATTAAGAAATTTAAATATTAAATCATCGGCTTTATTCTCTATTGAGAATTCAATTTCATTCTCAGATATTTTTAGTTTTAAATCATCTATTTGTTTCTGTAAATCAGCTAATTCTTTGGAGTTATTTTGAGCTTGTCCTTTCACTACGTTTTCAAGTTCAATCATTCCAATTTTTTTAACTCTAAAACCTAGTTTATTCCAAGGTAGATTAACGAATATCAAAGTTAGAATCAAAGAGATTAATATAACAGGTAGTCCATACTTTTCAGGGTCAATGTGTTTTGGGGCATAAAAAATTAAATATATATAAAGTCCAATTATAGAAAGAACGATAATCAAAGCAGGAATGCTTATAATCCGTTTTATAGATTTAGGTAGTTCAAAACTTAGATCTTTATCTAATTCAATGTCTTGTGAAGGGTTCTCCTGTATATCGCTCATTTTTTTTCTGATTGGTGCTAACTAGTGTATATAAATCATATGTCTAAATATAAGAAAAATAGAGGTTTATGTAGATTTTATACGATAAAAGAGCGATGTAAATGTTTGCAAAGTATTACAAATGACTGCAAACTTTTAGTTTTAATTAATTAGTTGTACGTAATTGAAAATAACAAAGACTTTAGAAATGATAAAAGAAGATGTTAAGGTTGATATTTGCTAGGAAAAGGATAGTTCCTTTATAGAAGGGGTATTAAGTTAGTAAGAATTAAGGGAAGCAGGGTACAAAGCTTATAGATATTTTAGATTAGGTTTCCGAATTAAAGTATTATTAGGTATTCGTTTTTCAATTTCGACTTCTATCTCCATATCCTAATTCATTGCATTTAAGAGCGTGGCTAATTCTTTACCATAATCTATAAATGCAATGGTTTCGTCTGTTCGCGCTAATTTAATTTTATCAAAAATTTTTTAGAAAAATCCGGATACATCTCAAAATCAATATCTTTATAGCCCGTATAGGCCATCACCCGATCAAATAATTTTCCAATTACACCTTCTTTTTCCATGGTGAAAATGGGTATTTTTTTATTCAGTTTTAAAACCATGAGTGTCGTATTAAAGGTCTCAGCGGTAAAAGCCGCACCTTCACTAAACGTTACATCGGCAATTTCCCAGGACATATCCGAATCTTTAAATGTTCCTTTGAGACAATTTGATTTACGTTCGATAGGCCTGATTTCAAAAAAATGAAAGTTCTTTAAGTACTTGGTATCCCAATTTACTCGATGTTCGTATTGGTAATCTTTTTCGTTTGCTAAATGCTGTAATCGCGTTTGTCTGGGCGATAATTTTGGAGCAGAACTGTTTAAAGAAATTTTTAAAGCCCTGTTATAACTAGATGATGATACATGAGAATCCAAACCACTTATAATGACTTTCCCTCCTGTGTCTTTTTGCATTTTTAAGTAATCTACTATATAATCCATATAGGTAATTCCTACTAATCTTGTTTCGGATAAATCAATATTGACATCGGCTCCGGAAGGAATTTGAGTTACGAGTTTATCAATTTTTAAGATGCCCAGAAAATTTGCAATTCCTTTAATTTTTAAATCATAACTACCATCTGGTTTGGCAATTAAATTTGAACCTGACTTATAAATCATTTTGAAAAATCGGGGAATCGACACTCTGGCCAATAGCATGTGACTAACCATGGCCAACAATAATCCGCCAAGTAATCCAATCAATAAATTAGTGTACAGGGTTAAAATCATTGTGGCCACAAAGAATATAAGCTGCTCAGTTCCCTGACTATAAATTTGTTTAAAGACGGCAGGAGAAGCTAATTTAAACCCGGTATAGACGAGTAAAATAGCAAAAGCACATAGTGGAACTTGTTTCATTATGGGACTCAATACCACAATAAAAAGTAACAACAAAAGTCCTTGATACATATTAGACCACTTCGTCTTTGCACCATTATGGATATTGACTGTACTTCGAATAATCACAGCAATAATGGGCAATCCTCCAATAAAACCAGCGGCCATGGTACTCAATCCAATACCTGTCAAATCCTTGTTCAAATTGGTCTTGCGTTTATAAGGATCAATTTTGTCAACAGCTTTTGCAATGGCCAATGATTCAATACTTGTTATGATCAAAATAGATAGTACGGTAGTCCAGAATTCAATGGTGTTGATTTTACCAAAATTAGGATGCATTATGGAATCCATAACATTGTTAGGAATGTCCAACAATAGATCAGGCCCTACCTCATATGTTTTTCCAAAGAATGAGAGCATATGTGGATCAAAGAAATTAAACGCATAAGCAAACGGAATAGAGAGAGCAATAACCCACATAGGCGCAGGCAGAAAATGGAAAAACCGATAACTGATCTTGGAATGAAACAATAGTAAAAGTAGACCAGCTAAAGCAATAATTACCACAAAAGGATTGGCTTGAGGCAAGTACAAAACAGCATCAACAAGGTTTTGTACGATGCTTGGACTTTCAGAATGTGTGCCAAGGGCCACATGGATCTGTTTGGCAAAAATGATAATTCCAATGGCTGCAAGAATACCGTGAATGACGGATGAATGAAATATATCTGCTAGTCGTCCTAATTTCAATAACCCCAATACTACCTGAAATGCGCCAGAAACAACGACGGCTGCCAATACATAATTAAAGGCTTGCCCTGAACCATCATCCATTAAAACGATACCTAAAAGAATGACTCCAATAACTCCCTTGGCAGGTCCGTTGACGGATACATGTCCGCCTCGATACAAGGTGGTTACAACACCGCCGACAATGGCTGAAATAATACCTGACATGGCGG
>CAYPZN010000109.1:0-4072 GCA_964415335.1 uncultured Crocinitomix sp. | reverse complement strand
GGGTGCACCCGCCGCCAAAGCAATACCCAGTGATAGTGGTAAAGCAATGAGCGCAACACTCACCGCTGCAATTAAATCACTTTGCCAATTTTCAATTAATCCTTTAAAGCCTTTTTTAGGTGTAACTGTCATGTAATTAACGATCTGATGGTTTGCAATATTAATCCAAACACCTAAAATACTAAATACTTGAAATTATTTGGAGATTAGTTTAGTTCATTGTTGCAGGTATGTATTTTTAATACTCCTAATTGTGTTGATTATGATATCCCTAGTTAATGAGTTCTTTTTTTAAATAGAAGTTTCAGGTTTAAATCACCATTTTTTCGAAAGCCTGAAAATAATCAAGAATTTAGATAGCTTGTATAGCGCATTCCGAATGAAAAATCAGTATCGCCAACTTTTTAAGTCGGCACCTTTCGGCGCTACTTTATCCACTTTCTCTACATATTTTTTGATAAACATACGGTGATAGCGTAAACGGCTTATATGATTTCCATTATCGTGATCACCGTTCCAACAGTGTTCCGCCCGATCCCCATAATCCACTTCGCCATTGTAATAAGGAGCTGTCGTTTCCGATAAGATTTCCTCGGCGAGATATACAGCATTATTGAGATAATAATTATCCATATCTCCACAATACAAGTGAATTTTATTCTCCCAATCGGTACCGTGCTTTGCCCAGTCTCTTTTTAAAATATACGCGAGGTCGTAATTTTCTTTCCAATAGGTAGCTACGTCCTTATCTATTTCTCCGGTAAGGCGATTCCAGATTCTTTTAGGATACCCCTCATTATCTATTGGTGAGTAGGTCGCTTCCCAAATATCCCATTGTTGTCCAGACCGGCCTTTTGTACCTAATACCAATTCCCGATAATTCATAGCTTTCAGGCTGGCATCTACATTTCCTAAATAATCCCGATGACCAGCGACTAGTGTTTTTTTAAAGGTTCCTTCTTGGTAATAAGCATTTTCATCTTCATAGATATTGACCAAACAATAGGCTCTAAAATCAATGGGGTCAGGGCAGGCTGCAAAGCACATGCCGTATTCTTTAGGGTATTTCACCTGAACCGCAAGGGATTCCCATCCTCCTGTACTTCCTCCATAGACAAATCGCGACCAACCTTCTCCTATTCCTCTAAATTGTTGTTCGATATGCGGGATAAGTTCGTAAGTAATCGCATCACCATAGGGACCCTGTGCGGCACTATTGACGGCATACGAATCATCATAGTAGGGAGTAGGATGTTGAATTTTGATGGCAATGACTCTGGGGAAATCAGGACCTGTCCAGGTTTTATGAAAATCATAGGCCTCCTGCTGGACTGTAAGATTATACCCGTTTACCTGAAAACGCTCATTATACTCTGGTTTCAGATTAGGATCAGGTGGTGTCGCGCGAAATCCTCCGAAATCGGCAGGGAAGTGCCCATGCATAATAGCGAGCGGGTATTTCACATTAGGATGTGTTTCCCATCCTTCAGGTAATAATACATGAGCTCCCAAATATATATCCCTTCCCCAAAAATCACTCAATAATTTACTTTTGATTTTTATATGCTTTACATACTTTGTATCCTCAGGTTCGGGAATCGGAAGTATTTTTTGATCCAATGCTATGGTAAGATTAGGAAACTGCCCTTTGTTTATGGTCACTTTTTGTGGAGTAGAATAGAGATTGCCAGGAGCCCGGTTCCATTGTTGTCCTTCTCCTCGATCCATAGGCAGTTTGACGATATGTCCATCAGCGCGATTAAAGATTTCATATTTATGGAACACGGCTTGTACAAAAAACTCACCTGAGGGTAACTCATTAAAGTTTTGAATAGGATATCCAAAGGCTTCTGGATCAAATTGTAGCGACTTATTGGGTTTCCAGTTTAGAACATCCATGCCGAAGCCCTGGCCCGTTTTGGAATCATCCCGAAGCTGAAATCGTGGCTCAGTCTTATTTTCTTTTGAAATCAATAAAATTAATCTTCCATCTAGTGTTTCATCATAATGCGCTGTTGGATAAGAAAGTTGGATGTTTACTGAAACACTAGAATTAGTAGTCTCATCTTTTCCATTGGAATCAGAACAAGAGGAGAAGCAAAGGTTGAGGAGAAAAATATAGAATAAGTATACAGTTGTTGAGGTACTAGTTGAATTTTTCATTTGATTATTAGTTTTTGTATGGTACAAAATCGTAATTACTTATATAGTGTTGTGCGCAGGTTTTTATTTCAAATCAATTTTAAGCTTTTTGCCTAATTCAGATATGTATTCCTTATGACCTTTTATTCTTGGAATAGAATAGTCCAAGGAATTATAATAATCTCTAAAAATTTGCTCTCCGTCAGTTCTGTCTATTTGGAGCTGAATAATTGCTCCATTTAGTTTCTCTCGAGGTGAAAATTCAACCTGTTTCTTATTTTTAAATTCAGATACAATTTTATCTCTTTTATCAAATCTATCAAACCAAATCTGTCCTTCTTGAAATAATCCATTTAATATTTTTTCCGCAATCTTAGGGAAGGCTTTATCAAGTAGATACCATTTGTCTCTTTGAGTTGTCAAATGACTAAGTCTCGTTCTGATTTCGCAATCATAATCTTGGACAAAGGATTTTTTTTCTTCGTTATGAAAGGCCGTAAACAATTCTTCAACGTAAACACCAAGATTTACTGTGAATTTTCCCCAAAAACTTTCGCGTAGCCTAGGAATTTCATAATTCGGTCCAATTGGATATTTGTCCATTTGGAAATTGATAACTTGAATAATTCCATTTTCAACTTCCCGATTATGTGTGCGACCTCTTTTTTTAAAACCCTTACGTTTTAAATCAGCGTGGATGATTTTCTGTATTTCATCCAAAATCTTTTTATAGTTACTTGTTTCGGTCATATTTAACTTGTGCACAACGGTTTTGTGTATGAAATGTAGCGTAAAAAAGACACTAACTTTTCGGATTAACACAGAGCCGAATTTTTATATTTTGTTTTAATTTTTCAGTTTTAAAGCCAAATTAAAAATTTGGCGGTCTTTACAAATAAATACAAACCTTTTGGTCTAGCACTTACTAGCTATGTTTTATACACCGTGTTAGCAGTAGTTATTTTTCATCTTGTTTCTTCCAAACTCTAGTTACGTTCTCAATATTTTTATCAGTCATTTGTTGTGTTCTGATTAATGTTCTTATTCCGTGTATCATAATCATTGAAGCTTTTCCAGTTTCAATGAAATATTTGAGTTCGATTCCATTTTCTAATTGTACAATTCCAAATGTAAGTGCTTCTCCATTTAGCCCTTTAAAGTCTCCATATGGTTTGAGAGTTGCACCAGTCATATTTCCAGTATTCTCAATCCCGTTCTCATTTGTGATTAGCTTTTGAGTTGTCAAAATGCTATAATTTTCGGAATCAATAAAAGTTGAGCAAATAATTAATTCGTTTTCTATTAACTCAAGTTTTAGTCCAGAGTAAGGGAATTCAGAATTCGATTCATAAAATTTAGTCAATTTATAATCATACGGTTTAAAAGTACTTCTCTTAATTGAGGCTATAGAAATATTATGTATCGATTTATCGGTTTTTCCCATTTCTAATTACTACTAACTAGTGGATATATGTAATATATCTAAAAGTAAATAAAATAGTCCTTTTTGGACTGTTTATAGGATGAAAACACGATTTAAACACTTACAATGATTTACAAATAATTACAAGTTTTTAATTTGAATTAAATATTTGTGAGTAATTACAAAAAATAAAAGCTTTGAAAATGGTAAAAATGTGCGCTAAATAAGCCTATTTGTTTTTCTGCTTTTTTTTCTTCCCTAAAGACACCTCATAATCATCAATGTTTCCTTGTATTTTGAGGTTGAGGTAGCGCACTTTCTTATTGGGATCAAGTTCGATGATTTCATCATCTTCTTGCGCAAGAATACTATCTTTATTTTTTTTGCCAAAAAGCTTATGCCAGGCTGCTTTTTTAACTGTTTTCCAAGGGATTTTAAGGAAATACTCAATATTTTGATCGATATCCTGAGTGCCTGATAATTCCATATGACCAAGGGTGGACTCAA
>CAYPZN010000108.1:8885-9093 GCA_964415335.1 uncultured Crocinitomix sp. | reverse complement strand
GGTAGATCTTAAGAGTAGAGGCTATGGTTATGGATATGGTTACGGATATGGTGAATACTATGAGGAACCATCTGGACAATCACGAAAAAAATGGTATAATTTTTTCAAAAAGAAATAATGGAAATAGAGCGATTTGATATTGAAGGATTAATTTCATTTACTCCTCGTGTTTTTGCGGATGATAGAGGTTATTTTTATGAGTCTTTTA
>CAYPZN010000108.1:0-8875 GCA_964415335.1 uncultured Crocinitomix sp. | reverse complement strand
GAATTGACAGGCTCTAATATTGAGTTTTGTCAAGACAATCAATCTCTTTCCCAAAAAAATGTACTTCGTGGATTACATTTCCAAAAGCCCCCTTACGAACAAGGAAAACTTGTGCGTGTAATTCAGGGAGCTGTTTTAGACGTAGCAGTTGATTTACGAAAGAAGTCAACAACATATGGAAAATACCAGAAAATCATACTTTCCGGAGAAAATAAAAAGCAATTTTGGATTCCACCAGGTTTTGCACACGGTTTTTTAACACTTGAAGATGATACGTTGTTTTGCTATAAGTGCACCAATTTTTATAATAAAGAAAGTGAAGGAGGTCTAAATTGGGATGATCCTACAATAAACATTGATTGGGGAAACAATGAAAAACCTCTTTTATCAGAAAAAGATCAAGTAGAAATTGATTTTAACACATTTGCTAGCCCATTTTAAATGGAAGAAACGCTAAAGTCAATATTGCAAATGATTGGTTTTTTTGGTGGTGCCTTTTTACTATCAATAATTATCAATACATTTTTCCTACGATTTGCCAGAACTCTAGGTATTCGAAATAAAAATCAATTAGAAATTCGTTGGAGTTCTACTTCTAAGCCATCCCTTGGAGGAATCAGTTTTTATATTTGTTATTTAGTTAGTTTTGTGTTTTATGCCTTGATTCTTGGAGAATCAGACGTTTTTAGAAATATAGAATTACAGGGTTTCTTTTTTAGTATTTCACTTGCTTTCCTTCTTGGGTTATATGATGATGCCTATGATACCAGACCTTTGTTGAAATTGTTTACACAAATCGCTTGTGGTGTACTTTTAGTGCTAACGGGAAATGAAATTCAATTATTCGCCTGGCCCATTTTAAATTATATTTTAACTGTTGTTTGGGTTGTTGGTATCATGAACTCCATTAACATGTTGGATAATATGGATGGAATCACAACAATCGCATCTATAGCAATTGTTTTAACTATGATAGGGATGTCAATACCTTTTTATGTCTTTGACAATGTAGATTTTTTCCTGTTGATTTCCATTTTAGGTTCTTTAGCAAGCTTTTTAATCTTTAATTGGAATCCTTCAAAGATGTTTATGGGTGATACGGGGTCACAATTTTTGGGAATGTTTTTAGCCTATTACTCGATAAAACTTCTTTGGAATCAAGGTGTTCAAACAAATGATTATTCAATTTTTTCAAACATTACACTCGTTTTAATAACATTTAGTATTCCAATTATTGATACTACTTTTGTAACTATAAGAAGAATTAAGAAAGGGCAATCTCCTCTTATTGGAGGAAAAGATCATACAACACATACACTTTTTTACAAAGGACTAAGTGATCGACAAGTCGCTTACGTTTTTGTTTTCTTAGGAATTGTATCGAGTTTACTTGCACTTAACATTGCTAAGTTTATACCAAGAGATTCCATGGTTTTAATCTTGATGTGGATTTATGTAATCATGTTACTGATAGGAATTTTTTCTCTTGTTTCTAAAAAACGTAATTGATCGATCATTTTTAAGACAATTTGAGTGATAATTTGTAATTTCATATGTTCAAATAAAGAAAATGTCAAACAACCTTTCGCAAGAAGAATTTATTGAAATTTATGGTGCAAAAGTCCATAATCTCAAAGATATTACGCTCAAAATCCCAAGAAACAAATTGGTTGTATTCACCGGGTTAAGTGGTAGTGGAAAATCTTCGTTGGCTTTCGATACCATTTTTGCTGAAGGGCAACGACGTTATTTAGAAACTTTTTCTGCATACGCCAGACAATTTTTAGGAGGATTGGAGCGACCAGATGTAGATGAAATACTTGGGTTAAGTCCTGTTATATCAATTGAGCAGAAAACTGTTAATAGAAGCCCTAGATCTACTGTTGGGACAGTTACTGAAGTGTACGATTTTATGCGATTGCTTTTCGCTAGAATAGGTGAAGCATATTCATATAAGACTGGAGAAAAGATGGTTAAATATACAGACCATCAAATTATAACGCTAATTCTAGAGCGTTTTAACGAAAAGAAAATAATCATACTTGCTCCAAAAATAAAAGGAAGAAAAGGGCATTATAGAGAGCTTTTTGAGCAAATTTCAAAATTAGGATTTTCAAAAGTACGAATTGATGGAGGGATTAAGGACATTGAGCCTGGAATGCGTGTCGACCGTTATAAAATTCATGACATTGAAATTGTAATCGATCGAATTCAGGTAACCGAAGAACATAAAAATAGAGTTTCCGAAGCTGTTAAAACAGCTTTAAAATATGGACAAGATGTTCTTTTTGTTCAAGATTTTGAAACAGGAGAAACAATTCAATTTAGTCGTTTTTTGATGTGTCCAACAACTGGGATTTCATATTCAGAACCAGAACCAAACTTGTTTTCATTTAATTCTCCATATGGGGCATGTTCAAAGTGCAATGGTTTAGGTATTGTTGCTGAGATTGATTTTAACAAGGTTATTCCGGATCAAAGTAAATCAATTAAAAACGGAGGAATAGAACCATTAGGTAAGCTGAAAAAAAACTGGATAGCGAATAAAATTGAAACTATTCTAACTGCATTTGGGTATGCTGTTACTGATCCAATTGATAAAATACCAGAAGAAATCATTAATAAAATTTTGTATGGATTTGAGCAGGTATTATTAATTGAAGAAAAAAACCAAAATTTTTCATTTGAAGGAATTATAACCTTTTTGACGCGTCACTATGAAGATGCACCATCTCCTGCGGCAAGAAGGTGGTTAGAAAACTTCATGAACAAAACAACATGTAATAAATGTGAAGGAACACGTTTAAAATCAGAAGCTTCTTATTTTAAAATTGATGAAAAGAATATTGGAGAATTGGCTAATTCAGATTTATCTGTATTACAAGATTGGTTTTTAAAGTTAGAAGATAAACTTAATGAAAAACAGCGAACGATTGGGCGTGAAATATTAAAAGAAATAAATAATCGCTTGCGTTTTTTAATGGATGTTGGATTACATTATTTAACACTAAACAGGTCTTCAAGTACTTTATCTGGTGGAGAAGCGCAACGAATTCGATTGGCTACACAAATTGGATCGGAATTGGTTAACGTTCTTTACATCCTTGATGAACCAAGTATTGGTTTGCATCAAAGAGATAATTCAAGGCTTATAACTTCGTTAAAACGCTTAAGAGATGGAGGTAATTCTGTAATTGTGGTTGAGCATGATAAAGAGATGATGGAAGAGTCTGATTTTATTGTAGATATCGGTCCAAAAGCAGGAATTCATGGTGGAGATATTGTACAAGCGTGTACTTTAGAAGAATTGAAAACAGGAGAAAGCACGACAGCAGGATATTTAAAAGGAGAGATTGAAATTGAGACTCCAAAAAAGAGAAGGAAAGGAAATGGAAAATTTTTAGAACTCTTTGGAGCAAGTGGCCATAATCTAAAGGATGTTAACTTGAAAATACCATTGGGTAAATTTATTTGCGTAACAGGTGTGTCGGGTAGTGGTAAGTCATCTTTAATTAATCAAACACTTTATCCTATTCTGAATGCACATATTTATCATGGCGTAAAAAAACCGTTGCCGTATAAACGGATTAAAGGGCTTGAACACGTTGATAAAGTAATTGATATTGATCAATCACCAATTGGTAGAACTCCGCGTTCTAATCCAGCAACTTATACTGGTTTATTTACAGAAGTTAGAACCCTTTATGCCAATATCAATGAATCAAAAATAAGAGGCTATAAACCTGGACGTTTTAGTTTTAATGTTAAAGGAGGACGTTGCGAAACTTGCAAGGGTGGAGGAGTTCGTGTCATTGAAATGAATTTTTTACCTGATGTATATGTTGAATGTGAAGACTGTCAAGGAAAAAGGTATAACAGAGAAACCCTAGAAGTTAGGTACAAAGGGAAAAATATTAATGATGTTTTGGAAATGACAATTGAAGATGCAGCAGTTTTCTTTGAAAATATCCCAAAAATTAAAAACAAATTAGATACACTAAATTCAGTTGGTTTAGGTTATATTCGATTAGGCCAGCCTTCAACTACTATTTCTGGTGGAGAAGCGCAACGCGTTAAGTTAGCAACTGAATTATCTAAGAAAAGTACGGGAAAAACAATTTATATTCTAGATGAGCCTTCAACAGGGCTTCATTTTGATGATATTAAGATGTTATTGAGTGTTTTACAACGGTTAGCAGATGAAGGAAATACTGTTTTAGTTATAGAGCACAATTTAGACATTGCAAAAGTCGCGGATCATATTATAGACATTGGCCCAGACGGTGGTAAAAATGGTGGAGAAATTGTAGGGACAGGAACTCCAGAGCAATTTGTTAAAAAGTACAAAACAGAAACATCACGTTATTTAGAAAAAGAACTTTAAAATCATTTTATGAAAAGAATTACATTAACAATCGGCTTTTTGATCAGTTTATTTGGAGCAAATGGGCAAGATACATTTTCTATTGTTGCAGTTGATTTAGAAACAGGCGAAGTGGGAAGTGCTGGAGCCTCTTGTGTAGACTTGACAGGTTTTCCGGGGTTTTCAGACGGGTTTTTAGGAGAGTTGTTTCCCGGAGAAGGGGCAATTAATACCCAAGCGTCCTATTCGGCAGCAAATCAGGAAAATGCTAGAGAACGATTTATGTTGGGAGATACTCCAGAAGAAATTATCGATTGGCTAGAGTCAAATGATGTAAGCGGAACACCTGCTACAAGACAATACGGTATTGTAAAGATAGTAGATGGGATTGTTTTAACGGCAGCTTCTTCTGGAGATGAAACGTTGGACTATAGTAATCATGTTTTAGGAAGTAATTATTCCATTCAGGGAAACATATTATTAGGACAAGAAGTCCTAGACTCCATGGAAGCTCGTTTTTTAGCAACTGAAGGAGATTTAGCTTGTAAATTGATGGCAGCAATGCAAGGAGCAAATATGATAGGGGCCGATTCTAGATGTATAGGAAATAGAACTTCTTCTTTATTTGCTTTTTTAAAAGTAGCGCAATTGGATGATGATTTTGGAGATCCGTCACTTCTTATTTCTGTGCGTACGGTAAATGGAGACGAAATAGAACCGATTGATTCTTTGCAAGTATTGTTTAATGAAATTCATGAAGAATGCCCAAATACATTAGGGCAAGCTGAATTGGAAATTGATGAGATTGATTTTTCTATTTATCCAAATCCAGCTTCAGACGCATTAACTGTAGAATCTCCAACAGTAGAAAAAGTTAGATTAGAAATACTAAATACATTGGGACAAGTTGTTTATGAAAATCAAATGATAAAAACCTTAACAATTGATTTATCCAATTACGAAAAAGGGGTGTATGTTATTCGACTTACAAATGATAAACAAGTAACTTCAAAACAATTTACGAAGCAGTAAGTAGAACTAAAAATATTACTTTTTCTTAGCTAACAGGTTATTTGATATATACCGTATTAGGATACTAATTTATTTTCAATTTTGAATTCCGTTTTTTGTATTTCCATTCAGTTTTATCACAACCAATATCAGTAGCGATATCATTATTAAGAATCTTTAATCCACAAATCCCTGGTGTATTTTTGTAAATGTTTTTTGTCGCCCAAGAAAAGTCTATTTTGTTTTGTACTCCTACAATTATTTCTTCTTCTGGCTTAATGATTAGAGTTGTGTCTTACACTTTGCCATAGATACTTAAAACTGAATCAATCGGAAAATTTGGAACGAATAACTGAATTTCAGATTTGGTTTTATTCTCAACCGTATAGGTCATATTTAACATGGCATCACAACCAGTTAACAGTAAGCCGAACAAAAAGAATAAAGTTAATTTTATACATTTGAATTTGTCCATCATTAGGAATATACAGTTAGAAATATCTACTAAAAATTGCATTGGCCAATTGGTTTGCAGCTTGATCATTTTTCCTGAACCATAATTCGGGTTCAATTAACTCGATTTCATTAATTGCTAAGGCTTCATTATTGTCATAAATAACATCAACACGTGCATAAACAGGAAGTGGGGAACAAGCTTTGGTAGTCTTTTCTGCAAACTCAATCTCTTTTTTAGATGCAGTATATAAATGAACACTTCCGCCAAAATCATCTTGCACCCTGTAATCTCCTTTCTTCGCAATTTTCAAAATAGAATGGCTGTAAATCCCATCAAAAACTATGTGAGAAACTTCTCCTTTTGTTAAAATGTTCTTTTGAAAGGGCTGAAGAATGAATGCCTCATTTTTAATTAATTCCGAAAAAATGGTTTCATGTTCATCATAATTATTTGGATTTAAACGATATGTATGACGAGCTCCACCTGATACTGTAGGTTTTATAACAGTTTCTTGCCATCCCAATTTTTCATGCAAAGCTGCAAGTGTAATGCGGGTCCCTTTTTCAATAAAATGACTTTCAACACAGTTGATTCCTTTTTTTGTTAAATCATTCAAATAGTGTTTGTCAATATTCCACTTAATTTGCTCTGCAGGATTGATTAGTTGTGTCAAATGACTTACTTCATTCAGCCATTTAGAAAATTCATCAAATCGATCAAAATAATCCCAAGTGGTTCTAAATAATATGGTCTTTGTTGATTTCCAATCAAAATTTGGATCTGCCCAATCTTTTTTGGTTACATTCAAGCCTTTATTTGTAAGCGCATCCGCAACAAGTTTATCTTCTAGTAAAATCTGATCGATATACCAATCTGTTTTTGTTGGGGTGATATAACGACTTTCTGTAAGAATTACTACATCAAATTTCATAAATTGGTAATTTATAATTTAGTCGCAAATTTAAGTAAGTTCTATGTGGATCAGCGCTTTTCTATGGTAGTGGTTAACTTGTTTTCACCAATAGAATCAATCATTTCAAATTGATCATTTCCAATATATTGAAAAGAAACCGGGCGACTGTTGGCTTGGCAGTTGATCGTATTAGTTTCACTATTATAAGTCCAAGTTGCATGAAATTCTTGACCTTCTCCTGCCTGAATTACTAAACTATTGTCATCATTAAATTGATAATTTATAGACAGGTTATAGGCCCACAAAGGTTCAGTAAACTCATTTTCCACTTCAGAATCAAACGAAACGCAATGCCATTCTCCTATAACTTGTTCTTCGCTATAAGACAAATCTGTTTGACAAGAAGTAATGAGAATAATAAAAATAGAAAAGGTAAAAAGTAAACGCATTTTAACTAAAGATAAGATTTATACAAAGCTAAATAGAAAATCTCATAAATCACCTTTTCGGATGAATTTACCAATCTTCTTTTTTACTTGAACCAAAAGTGTCTTTTAATTCAACCACTAAATCTCCAATTTGACTGTCCAGTTCAATTTCTATTTCATCAAGTAATTGTGCTTCTCGATCACGTGATTTTTTACTTGAAATTTTGGGTTTAAAATTTTCAATGAAATATTCTAAAGTTGATCCCGGCTCACCTGGTGAGCTCTTCTTTTTAAAGTTGTTTAGTGTATAACGCGTTTTACCATTCTTAAATTCAATGCAAATTTCGGCAGTAAAAATATAATAGTAAGTTTTACCATAAACAGAGCTTTTTCCAGTTGTATTAAAAGAAACAATTCCAAAAAGTTTATTTTCTTCTTCTTTTGATAAAACAATTTTTTGTTTTGTTCCTTCAAGCCATTCTTTTCCTATTTGCCTTGCGCGAACAGAATCAAGATCAGTATTCTGAATTATACCCTGATAAAAGACATGGTTTGTTTCTTCATTATATTTTAAACGATATTCGTCTTGCCCATTTGATGTAAATGCAACGAATAAAAATAAAATGGAAAATAAAGTTTTCATAATGCGTTCATTCTTTATACAAAAATAAAAAACGCCTACTAATAATTTTATCAATAGGCGTTAAATAAGTTAAAAACCAATTATTTTCTCTTCCGCAAGATATAGCGAACCGTTACATCAGTGTCTGTTCTTACCGTATAGTTACTTACAAATTCCCAACCATTTGCATCCATAAAATTTAATGCATCAATCATTGAATTGAATGCGGCTTTTTCTCCACTTGCACTACGAATTGCTTGTGATTTGAATGAAAACTCTTGTCCATAATCAACAATAATTTTCATTTTTAGAGAAAATGCTTTTCCTCGCCCTACAAGTTCTATATATTTGATGTCTAATTCATTAACGTTTACATCTTCTACAATTACTTGTCCGTAACTTACACTTGATAATAAGGCAACAATTGCTGCTAAAACTATTCTTTTCATACTTTTTATTTTGATTATTGTGTGAACAAAGTTATTATTATTCTAATTTTCTCAAAACAAGTCGAATGTTAAAATAAAATTATTTTACGGGAGAAGGTAAGTAGACTGATTTATAAAGACTTCCTGTTGATTTTCAATTGCTCGATAAGTTTCGATCGTTCTTTTGTTTGGATAATCTTTTCGATCAAATCGAACATTGCATTTTGGTAAGGCAGAACCAGCTAGTAAATGGCCTATAAATGAGATTTGATCAACTTCAAAAGTAAGACGAATTGGAACGTCAAAATTGTTTTTAAAACGAAAATCCTTGTATCCGTAAACGACTGTAGCGTCCGCACCTAAAGGTGTGTAACGTTTATCCTCTTCATATAAGTCAAGTGTATGATTATGACGTTCTAGTATTTCTAAACCCGAAACCAAAGCTAAATGATAGAGCATTCCAGAAACTTGACATAAGCCTCCACCAATATCTTCTTGTAATGAATCCCCAATAATGTTTCGTCCTTTTTTATATCCTTTTTTTTGTGTCGGATTACCAAGAAGGTACCAAAATGAAAAAATATTTCCTGGAGCAATTGATACTGCACTTATTTCTTTAATTGCCAGACGAATATTGTCTACCTTATTTGCGG
>CAYPZN010000107.1:0-9186 GCA_964415335.1 uncultured Crocinitomix sp. | reverse complement strand
TAGGGTTGAATAAAGAAATAATGTTAACTGCTTACAACGATAGGATTGAGGTGTGGGATAAATCGGAATACTTTGCTGTGTTAAATGAAAACATGGGTGATTTCTCTGATTTAGCTGATGAAGTTATGGGGGAAATTGACTCAAATGACGAATAACGATTACCATATTCCTGTACTTTTTAATGAGTCAATCCGTGCGCTTGATATTGTTGAGGGTCATGTCGTTGTAGATGTAACTTATGGTGGAGGTGGCCATTCTCAAGAGATTTTAAATAGCCTTGGGGATGATGGTGTTCTGGTTGCTTTTGATCAAGATGATGATGCGTTGAATAATGTCATTGAAGATGATCGATTGGTGTTTGTGAATGCCAATTTTAGATTTATGATCAATTTCATTAAGTATCATGAATTGATTGGGGTTGATGCGATTTTAGCTGATTTAGGAGTGTCTTCTCATCAGTTTGATGCAGGTGAACGTGGTTTTTCTATTCGCGAAGAAGGAATGTTGGATATGCGCATGAATCAAAATGCTGAACTAACGGCGCATAGGGTGGTGAATAAGTATTCCGAGCAAGAGTTGTATCGCGTTTTTAATACGTATGCAGATCTTAAAATTGTGCCCAAAGTTGTTCGATTCATTCTTGAAAGAAGGAGAACAAAAGCAATTGATACTACAAAAGATTTAGTCGATTTGATGCGTGATTTAGTAAAGGGCAATAAGCAGACTCAATTTTTAGCGCAAATATTTCAAGCAATCAGAATAGAGGTGAATGATGAAATGGGCGCTTTGATGGATTTTCTAGAGCAATCAGTCTCTGTACTGAAGGAAGGAGGAAGGCTGGTTGTGATCTCTTATCATTCGATTGAAGATCGATTGGTGAAAAATTTTATTCGTTCAGGCAATTTTAAAGGTGAATTAGAGAAGGATGTTTTCGGGGTGGTTCAAAAACCACTTTCCGCAGTTAATAAAAAGCCAATGATTCCATCTCCCGAAGAGATTGAAAAGAATCCTAGGGCAAGAAGTGCAAAAATGAGAATAGCGATTAAAGGATGAGTTTGAACGAATTCATAGATAATGAGACTGTTCGTCAGCGTGATGAAGAAGTAGCGAAAGAAAAAAAGAAAGTAGCTAAAAAGAAGGATGCGCAGTCAAAGAGGGTTTTTGTCCAGGTAATGAATGGTGAGTTTTTGTCGAGAGACAATTTCGTTAAAAACCTTCCATTTACATTTTTTATTGGCTTTCTGCTGGTGGTGTTGATTGGCTGGGGTTATTATGCTGAAACAGTAACAAGAAAAGAGATAAAATTAGAAAAAGAGCTGGGAGAGTTAAATTCTGAGTATTTCACCTTGGGGAATGAATTTAATACGAAAAGAGGGCGGCGACCAATTGCTGCAAAATTAGAAGGTACAGGAGTGAGTGAGAGTTTGGTTTCCCCTCGAAAAATTAGAGTTAAGAAGTACATTTTTGAAGATGGACGATAAAAAACAAATAATGCTGAAAGCATACGTTATGTATGTTGTTGTTGCGCTAATAATGGTTGTCATTGTTGGTCGTGTCATTGCAATTCAGTATGGTGATGTCGCTCCAAAGCCAATAGTGTCTTCTTCTGATACAACAGGTTTTGGAGATGAGATGCCTACTCGAATTGATTCTATTGTTCCGATTAGGGGTAGGATTCTTTCAGATGATGGAAGTGACTTGGTTACATCAATTCCATTGTACGACCTTCATATTGATCTTTCTATTATTAAAGATAAACTCTTTTTAGAGGTTGATTCTTTGGCGTGGAATTTAGCGCAGGTTTTTCCGGAAAAAACAGCAACTGATTGGGAAGGTGAATTGAGAAAAGGGCGTAAAGATGGGCGTCGATATTTTCCAATAAAAAATGGAGTAAAGTATAATGTTTTACAGAGAATCAGAAGATTTCCAATCCTCAGAGAAAGTAAATTTAAAGGTGGTTTTATAGAAGAAAAACGATCTAAAAGACAAATGCCATATAATTTGTTGGCAAAACGAACATTAGGGTCAAAACGGGAAGGGGCAATGGATATTGGGCTTGAAGGTGCTTTTGATGATTATTTGACAGGAGAATGCGGTCTGATTACAAAACAATATGTTAGCAACGGTTGGAAACCTGTAACTGGAGATTATTTAAAAGATCCAATTCCTGGAGCGGATGTTGTGACTTCCATTAATATTGATATTCAAGATGTTGCCGAGAATGAATTAAAAAAACAACTAGAAATACAAAAAGCGTTGTATGGCTCTGTTGTTTTGATGGAGGTTGAGACTGGGTTTATAAAGGCGATTGCAAACTTAGAAAGAGGGATTGATGGGGATTATCATGAGTCGTATAATCATGCTGTTGGACGAAAAACAGATCCCGGTTCTACATTTAAACTAGCTTCTCTGATGGCTTTGTTGGAGGATGGAAAAGTGGATATTACAGATTCTGTAAATGCTGTTGGGAAATATGAATTTTACGATCATATTATCGAAGATTCTAACCCTTGGGGATATGGAAAGGTAACAGTTCAAAATGCTTTTGAGGTTTCTTCCAATGTTTTTTCAAAAGTTGTAAATCAAGCCTACTTTTCAGATGCGCAAAAATTTGTGGATCGACTAAAATCTTTTGGGTTTGGAGATACGCTTGGGATAGATATTGCTGGTGAACCAAAACCAGTTATCAAAAACAGAGGAGAAGATGGTTGGTCAGGAATTACTCTTCCGCAAATGGCAATTGGTTATGAGGTCGAAATTACCCCAATTCAAACACTTGCCTTTTATAATGCAGTTGCAAATAATGGAGAGTTTGTAAAGCCACAGTTTGTTACCGAAATTCGAAGAGATGGAAAAACTGAAAAGCGATTTGATAAAATTGTTTTACAAGATAACATCTGCTCTTCTGAAACTTTGGAGAAATTAAAACTGTGTTTAGAAGGTGTGGTTAAAAGAGGTACGGGGCGTGAATTAAAAAGCGCCAATTTTGAAATAGCAGGAAAAACAGGTACAGCTAAATTGGTTGATGCTGTTGCAGGGGGGTATAGTAATTCATATCAAGCTTCTTTTGCCGGTTATTTCCCCGCAGATGAACCAAAATATTCATGCATTGTTGTAATTGCCGGTCCGACAAAACAAATCTACGGAGCACAGGTTTCAGGTACTGTATTTTCAGCAATTGCAAATAAAGTCCATGCTTCATCTCTAGAATACCATCCAGATTACAATGGAATGGCACTAAATGAAACAACGCAACCAAATGTGAAGGCGGGTGATGCGTATTGCGCAGAAGTGGCTTTAAAAAAAATAGGAGTTGACTACAAAAACAAAGCGCCAGGTTCTGATTATGTGGTTGCTGTTCGCTCCAATGAAGGAGTGTCAATAGAGCAACGAATTGTCAATAAGGAAAGTGTTCCAAATGTTGTTGGGATGCCATTGAGTGATGCAATCTATCTTTTAGAAAACCTTGGGTTAAATGTTAAAATTGTAGGGAGTGGAAAGGTTACTTGGCAATCATTGAAATCGGGTAGTAAGCTAGTTAAAGGAGAGACAATACAATTGATTTTAAGTTAATTAAATGAAGGATTTACAAAGCATATTGTATAAAGTTGGTTTAGTTGCTGTTCATGGTGACTTAAACATGAATGTTTCAAAAATTAGTTTTGATTCGAGAGAAGTAATTGAACAATCGATTTTTGTTGCACTGGTTGGAACACAGGTAGATGGACATCAATTTATAACTACCGCAATAAAGAAAGGAGCTTCAGTAATTGTTTGTGAAAATATTCCAGATGAACTGTCGGAAGAAACAACTTATATCCAAGTAAAAGATGGGCATCAAGCTTTAGCTTTGCTTGCTGTAAATTTCTATGATAATCCTTCTCAAGATCTAAAGTTGATTGGGGTAACTGGGACAAATGGAAAGACAACTACAACAACTCTGTTGCATAATGTTTTTATGGATCTTGGATATAAAACGGGACTCCTATCTACAGTTGTGAATAAAATTGGGGCAACGGAAATTCCGTCAACGCATACAACTCCAAATCCAGTTGCATTGAATGAGTTGCTTCGAAAAATGGTGGATGAAGGTTGTGAGTATTGTTTTATGGAAGTGAGTTCACATGCAATTCATCAAAATAGAATTTCAGGGTTAGAATTTGATGTTGCAGGCTTTACGAATATATCCCATGATCACTTAGATTACCACAAGACATTTAAAGAATATATCTACGCCAAAAAACAGTTTTTTGATGAGCTTAACAATACAGCAACTGCTATTGTGAATATTGATGATCCGAATGGGTTAATAATGGTGCAAAATTCAAGTGCTAAAATTCGTACGATCGCACTAAAAACAGTTGCCGATTATAAAGTTAAAATTGTTGAGAATTCATTTTCTGGGTTGGTTTTAGATTTGAATCAACGCGAATTATGGACAAACTTAATTGGAGGTTTTAACGCCTATAATTTATTGCTTGTTTATGCAGTAGCCATGGAGCTTGGTTGCGAAGAAATGGATGTTCTGCGCGGTATTAGCAAGTTGAAATCAGTAGAGGGAAGGTTCGAACATCTTCAAACGAATAATGGTGTCGTTGCTATTGTAGATTATGCGCATACACCAGATGCATTAAAAAATGTACTAAAAACAATCCAATCTGTTCGGACTCGAAATGAACAGGTCATTACAGTTGTTGGTTGTGGGGGAGATCGTGATCGCGCTAAGCGCCCCTTGATGGCTGAAATTTCTACAAAATTAAGCGATAAAGTAATCTTGACATCTGATAACCCTAGAAGTGAGGATCCAAATGCAATTATTGATGAAATGAAAGTAGGTGTGCCCGCCGAAAGAACAGCTAAAGTTATGGCAATTACCAACAGAGAAGAAGCAATCAAGGTGGCGTGCACTTTAGCGCAGGCCGGAGACATTGTTTTAGTTGCAGGAAAAGGTCATGAGAAATACCAAGAAATTAACGGTAAAAAATATCCGTTTGATGATTTAACCTTAGTAAAAGAAACCCTTAAAAACCTAAATAAATAATGTTATACTATCTATTTACATACCTAGATGAGATGGGATTTCCTGGAGCAGGATTGTTCAATTTTATTTCATTTAGAGCAGCCATGGCGATCATAACGTCTTTGCTTATTTCAATGGTGTTTGGAAAAAGAATTATCAAAATGTTGAGAAAACAGCAAATTGGTGAAACCGTTCGAGATTTAGGCTTAAAAGGACAGAAAGAAAAGGAAGGTACGCCAACTATGGGTGGACTAATTATTTTGGCTTCAATTCTTATTCCAACATTACTCTTTGCAAAATTGGATAACATTTATGTGATTATAATGCTGGTCTCTACAATTTTGTTAGGGTTGATAGGATTCATTGATGATTACATTAAAGTATTTAAGAAAAACAAAGAAGGGTTAGCAGGAAGGTTTAAAGTTGTAGGTCAAATCTTTGTTGGAATTTTGGTCGGGTCAATTCTATATTTTCATCCAGATGTTCAGGTGCACGAAGAAGTTGCTCAGAATGCTGTTATAGCAAATAGCACAGATGTAACTCATTTACATGCATCTTCTGAAGCGGAAGATACAAAGTGGGTGAAAACAAAAGATATGACAACAACCATCCCTTTTGTTAAGGGGAACGAGTTTAACTATAACTGGCTGATTGGTGATACAAATAAAAGTTATGGATGGCTCTTGTTTATTCCGATTGTAATTTTCCTAGTCGTTGCTATTTCTAATGGAGCAAACATGACAGATGGATTAGATGGGTTAGCTACAGGTACATCCGCTATTATAGGTATTGCGTTGGCGATATTTGCTTATGTCTCTGGGCACATTGAATTTGCTGATTATTTAAATGTAATGTATATCCCTTATTCTTCAGAATTGGTGATTTTTATTTCAGCTTTCATGGGAGCCTGTATCGGTTTTCTTTGGTATAACTCATACCCAGCACAGGTCTTTATGGGAGATACAGGGAGTTTAGCGCTTGGAGGAATTATCGCTGTGTTTGCTATTGTAATCCGTAAAGAATTATTGATCCCAGTTTTATGTGGTGTTTTCATTGTAGAAAACTTATCAGTTGTTCTTCAAGTAGGTTGGTTTAAGTATACCAAAAAGAAATTTGGAGAGGGAAGAAGAATCTTTAAAATGGCTCCTTTGCACCATCATTTTCAAAAATTAGGAATGCATGAATCTAAAATTGTTTCTCGCTTTTGGATTGTAGGTGTATTGCTCGCTGTAATCACAATTGTAACCTTAAAATTAAGGTAGATCATCCTTCGGTAAGGAGGTTCTGAAACTTTCGAATGACAAATTAAATAAATAGAGTGAAGTAAAAAATAAGTGAAAACAGAAGGACAACATATCGCAATTTTGGGCGCAGGCGAAAGCGGCGTAGGAGCTGCGCTTTTGGCAAAAGCCAAAGGAATGATTCCTTTTGTTTCTGATAAAGGAAAAATAAAACCTTCTTATCAAAAAGAATTGATTGAAAATCAAATCGAATTCGAAAGCGAAAATCATTCAGAAGAAAAAATATTAAACGCTTCTCTAATTATTAAAAGTCCGGGTATTCCCGAAAAAATAGAACTTGTTCAACGCGCTTTGGAAAAAGAAATTCCAGTGATTAGCGAAATTGAATTTGCAGGCCGATTTACCGATAAAAAGATGATTTGCATTACGGGGAGTAATGGTAAAACCACAACAACAATGTGGATTCATCATATTCTAAAAAATGCAGGATTAAATGTGTCTTTAGCTGGTAATATAGGAGAATCTTTAGCACGACAAGTTGTTGAAGATGATTCAGATGTTTATGTCGTTGAACTCAGTTCATTTCAATTGGACGGAATGTTTGACTTCAAAGCGGATATCGCTATTCTACTTAATATAACTCCAGACCATTTAGATCGATACGATTATCAAATGCAAAAATACGTCGATTCTAAATTTCGCATTACACAAAACTTAACTAAAACAGATTGGCTAATCTATAATGCTGATGACCCAATCATTATCGCCGAGTTGGAAAAAAGAAATATCCATGCCCAACTCGCTCCATTTTCTCTTGAAAAAACAGAGGGAATGATAGGATATTTAGACAACAACCAAATTATAATTAACTTAAAACCAATAGTAACTATGTCAATTCACGATTTATCCCTTAAAGGAAAACACAACACACAAAATTCCATGGCTTCTGGAATTACTGCAAAAATTCTAGAAATTCGAAAAGAGAATATTCGAGAAAGCCTTTCAGACTTTAAAAATGTTGAACACAGATTAGAATTTGTTGCAAAAGTTAACGGGATTGAATTCATCAACGATTCCAAAGCAACAAATGTAAATTCTGCTTGGTTTGCATTAGAGAGTATGGCACGACCAACAGTATGGATTGTTGGAGGTGTTGATAAAGGGAATGATTACGATTCATTACTTCCTTTAGTGAAAGAAAAAGTAAAAGCAATTGTTTGTTTAGGAAAAGATAATGCAAAAATTATAGAAGCATTTAGTGGTTCTGTAGATGTTATTGCTGAAGCAAATTCAGCAATGGAAGCTGTTGCACTTTCATACCGTTTTGCAAAGAAAGAAGAGACTGTATTGCTTTCTCCGGCATGTGCAAGTTTTGATCTTTTTGAAAGTTACGAAGACAGAGGAATGCAATTTAAATCAGGAGTAAGAGCATTGTAAAAATCCTTAATCTAGTCGGTTGAAAACGTTTTTTAAATATCTAGGAGGAGATAAAAATATCTGGGTCATCTCATTACTTTTGGGAGTCATTTCAGTTGTTTCAGTCTTTAGCTTTATCCCTATTCTTGTGAAAGTAAAAGGGTTAAGCTATTCCTATTTGTTTTTCAAACATTTTTTTCTTCTTGTACTTGGATTCGGGTTAATGTTTGCCATCCACAAAATCCCGATTAAGGCCTTTTCTAAACTCTCTAAAGTCATTTTCTATACCGGCATTGTTTTATTGGTTTTAACAATGCTAATAGGAGAAAGTGTAAATGGCGCAGATCGGTGGTTGAAGATTCCCTTTGTACCGTTTTCTTTTCAAACATCTGATTTTGCAAAACTAGCACTGGTCATATATTTATCACGTCAATTGGTAAAAAGGAAAGCTGAATTTCACAATTTTAAAGTAGTCGGTCGTTATATTCTTTTGCCAATAGGATTAACTGTTTTTTTAATTCTTCCTTCTAACCTTTCTACAGCAGTAATGGTTGGTTTAATAGCGTTTATAATGCTTGTATTGGCAAAGTTTCCTTGGAAATGGATTGGTTTGTCAATCGGAGCGGCAGCAGGGATATTTGTATTGCTGTTATTGCTTGCGCAAGCATTTCCAAATGTCTTACCTCGCGCGGAAACATGGGGGAATAGAATTGTTCGAATGTTTGGAGACAATGAGAATATTGATCCAAATGAAAACATGCAAATTAATAATGCATTGACTGCAATTAAGAATGGTGCATTTACCATTAAAAATGGGCAACTATATGGCCCAGAACTTCCAGGGAATGGTGTTTTGAAACACTATATTCCTGAAGCCTATGCTGATTTTTACTTTGCAGCTTTGGTTGAGGAAGGGGGATTGCCAACTGCAATTTTGATCATAATGCTTTATATGTGGTTGTTTTTTAGATTTATTAAAGCAGCAATTTCAGCTGAAGATAATTTTTCAACTTATCTGGCATTGGGAATTGGTATTATGATTATGTCTCAAGCAATGGTAAACATGATGGTAAGTACAAAACTAATGCCTGTCACAGGACAAAATATGCCTTTATTAAGTATGGGAGGAACTTCTGCTTGGTTTACATGTATAGCATTTGGAATCGTTTTAGGAATTAGCAGAGAAGGAATAAAAAAAGAAAAACCATTAAAAACGGAAGCAGAACCAGTTTAAAAAATTAAAAATGGGATTTGAAAAAGTAATTATTAGCGGAGGAGGTACAGGAGGTCATATCTTTCCGGCAATTGCTATTGCAAATACAATAAAAGAAAAGTATCCACAAGCACAGATTTTATTTGTTGGGGCAGAAGGGAAAATGGAAATGGAAAAAGTTCCTAAGGCAGGATATGAAATTGTAGGTTTACCCATTAGAGGAATTCAGCGAAAGTTGATCTTGAAAAACGTTTCGGTTCCGTTTAAGCTTATATCAAGTCTTTGGAAAGCGAAAA
>CAYPZN010000106.1:0-9243 GCA_964415335.1 uncultured Crocinitomix sp. | reverse complement strand
TAAATAACAATTAACTATATTTAATCACTGTTTGAAAAAGGGTAAGGCTACAAAATCACCAAAAAGCCCCTTGATCGAAAAGCAAAAAAAAATTATGCTTCATTCTCCTAGTTCTTCATTCACTTCTTTGGCTTTAAAAACTGTGCGCGGTTTTGGGCGGGTCGGTTTTTCGGGTTCCCGTGTCTCAGGCAGTGCTGCTGCATTTTCTTGCAGTGCATTTGTTTCTGCTGTTTCCAGTTTTTCGTACTAGGTCCACCCGCTTCCAAGCGCTGATTTGGGTAAGTTGAAGTTCGTGTTTTTGAGCTAATTCAGCTAAAGTTATTCGCTCTTTAAGTGCTTCCAAAACTACCTTGGTTTTGAAAGCGGATGTAAATTTTCTTCTTGTCATTTTAGTAAATTTAGTTATCTAAACTCACTGTCCCAATTTTTGGGGTGTCTACAATTTTTTAAGATTTTTTCACTTATTTCCGTCGCTACTTAATTCATTAGTTTACATCTTATGTATCATAATTTTTTTTAAAAAAACACTTAAAATATTTAATAGTGCGTTAAAAATATTTTTAAATTAAACTGAAAAAAAAATGAATTATTAGCTAAAAATATTTTTCCTGAGTAGATGATAACTTAGATTAAGTCAAGATATATAAACTCTGCCTATTGATTTTTATTATAAATTGAACGTAAAAAAGTGGTATGAAACCCCATACCACTTTAAACCTAAAAGGTTCCGTCAACCCCTATCCGGCCTTTTTTGGGTTTATTAAAAGAATTTCATTCACTTGAATTTCAGTTACTTTTCTACTCGAACCTGCATTGTCTCGGTAAATTCGATTAACTAATTTTCCATCAACAGCAAGTAATTGTCCTTTTTTGACAAATTTCTCAATGAGTTCAGCTTTCTTTCCCCAAGCAATGATCTGGTGCCATTGAGTTAACTCTTTCTTGCCATTAACCTCCATAATTGTTTCATTTGTTGCCAACGGGAATTTGATCAATTTCATCCCGTTTTCAAAGGTTCTTACAACTGGGTTTATTCCAATCCTTCCGATTAAATTAACTGCATTTTGTAATTTGTTCATGCGTATCTTATTTCATTGTTAAACATCTATATAACTCCCCCCAGTTAATTAGAATTTAATTTAGGAGGAAATGTTCTCTATTTCTATGCTACTTCATTCTTTTTACCAAACATTAAAATTTCATTAATTTGAACTTCCGTTTTATTCCGTTTTTCTCCTTCTTTTGTTTCGTATGAACGTGTTATTAGTTTTCCTTCTATTGCAATTTCTTGTCCTTTTTCAACATATTTTTCTAAAACATCTGCGTTTCTTCCCCACGCAATTACGTTATGCCATTGAACAGATTCTATCTTTTCTCCTTCCGCATTTATATACACTTCGTTTGTAGCAATACTGATTTTTGCAAGTTTATTTCCATTTTCAAAAGAAATGATCTCTGGTGTCTGTCCTAAATTCCCTATTAATTGTACTTTGTTTCTTAATGTGTTCATGATGTAAATATTTAAAATTTGTAATTAAATCCTGCCGTTATCGATTAACGACATTGCAAAGGAATATTAGTTAGAAAGTTATATTCGTATTATAAATGATTGTATACGAATAAAATACGTTTGTAAACGATTATAATTAATTTAATTACTATAAATCAAATAGTTATAAAAATTAACTGTTTTCGTTTTTTCTTCAAAAAAATCGTAATAAGAGGTTTTAAATACTGAATTAGAATTTAATACTTTGCTTAGAAGTGTAAAAACTGTACATTCATTCCATATAAGAACAAAATGAAAATAATTTTACAAACACCAGCTCCCAGCCTTGAAAAAAGTATTCAGTTTTATAGTGCTTTGAAATTTTCAATAATCTCTGATTCAAATCAAACATACGCACAGACAAATGGCCTTACAATTCAAATTAATGATAATTCATTTGCACGGCTCGGGGTTAAATTATTCGCAAAAGGATGGGAAACAATTATCAAAGAACTTAAACTGGAAAATCTTGCGTTCAAAACGGAAGAAGGGTTTATTATTAATTCCCCTTCCGGTTGCCGAGTTTATCTTGAGAAAGAAAAAAAAATTTCAACGACTCTTACAAAAACTGAAAACACTATTTTAGGTAATTTTGCAGGATTAAGTCTAGAAACAGCAACCTTAAAGCAATCAATCTCTTTTTGGCAAGCCTTTGGTTTTTCGCAAACTTCCGGAAATCCTGACCAGGGTTGGGTGGCTTTGAGCAACGAAAGTAATTTTACAATAAGTTTAATGAAGCCTCTTACTTGTCCACATCAATTCATTAATCCATCTTTGACATTTTTTAATGGAAAGGAAAATTTACAGATAATTAATCAAATTAAAGCCTTAAAAATTCCGATTGTAGAAGAAATAACAATTTTTAATAAAGAAGGAATCGTAGACAATATAATTGTTCAAGATCCGGGAGGTTTAGGGGCTTTTATTTTTAATGATTAAAGACTAAACACTTGTTTTAAAGCAATAAAAAAATAAATTAAACTTCAAAAACTTAGATTACCTAATTTATAATGGTACATTTGTGCTTTAATATTATTTTTATACAATGAAAAACGGAACAGTAAAATTCTTCAATGAATCAAAAGGATTTGGATTTATCACTGATGATGAGTCTGGACAAGAGTACTTTGTACATGTAACAGGGCTTATCGACGAGGTTAACGAAGGAGACAAAGTTGAATTCGACTTAAAAGACGGAAGAAAAGGACTAAATGCAGTTGATGTTAAGGTAGTTTAGTCTTACCATATATTTTAACGCTTTACTAAAGCCTGTTTGTCCAAGACAAATGGGTTTTTTTGTTTTTCATCATAGGGGAATCTTATATTTAAACGTCGTATATATAAAATTGACAGTATGAAAAAAACTATCGGATTAATTGTTTTGATGTTTATTATCAATCAAAACGTGCACGCTCAGACCTTAAAAGGGGGCAGAACACTTGCTTGGCAAGTGGATATGACCGAAAACATGAATTATGATTCGGCTTTTTCATATGCTTCTATAGGATGCGCTGAATCCATTCACATTGCAACTTCGTGGTCTGTCTTAGAACCTACACTTGGAACTTTTAATATGGCTTATATTAATGGCATACTAGATGTTGCAAACCTGTATTTTCCTGCAAACGATATTGCAGTTGAACTTCAGTTTTCTCCTGTAAACGTTACAAACCTGGATGTTCCAGATGATTTAACTTCAACTGACTTTAATGATCCTGTTTTAATTGATCGATTCAAAACTGCATTGGATACCCTATTTGCACACATTCCAGATTTAACGCTTTCTTTATTTAATATCGGAAATGAAAGCGACATTTTTTTTGGAACGGATGAGGCCTTATATTCAAACTATAAAATCTTTCTAGATGAAGTTGTTCCATACGTTAAATCACTTTATAATGACCTGCATTCAACGGAATTGAATGTAGGAACAACATTAACACATGGTGCACTAACTTCGGACGAGAAAAAAGACCTTTGTTTGATGCTCAACGCTTCTTTGGATGTGGTTTCAACAACTTATTACCCACTTGCAAGCAATTTCACTATGCGTCCTCCAACGGATGTTTTTGATGACTTTTCAGATTTAATTGATCTATATTCAGATCCAGCACAACCCATTTATTTTGTAGAATGCGGTTATTCTACTAGTGAAGTTTGCAATAGTTCGGAGGAACAGCAAGCTGAATTTTACACCAATGTTTTTCAAGCCTGGGATTTACACATTGAAAATATAAAATACCTGACGATTTTTAAATCTACAGATTGGTCGAGCGCTGATGTTATAGAAATAGGAGAATCATTTGGTTTAGATGATCCAATATTTTTGGAGTATCTAAGAACATTGGGCGTTAGGACTTGGGAGGGAGATGGAACAAATAAAATTGCCTATGAGATCATTTTATGTGAATTAAACGCACGAGATTGGTGTTTGGTTGAATGTCCTTTATTAAGCATCAATACAGAAGATGACTTCGTTGAACTCGTTCTTTTTCCAAATCCAGCAACGGATTTTTTAACAATTCAATCTGATCGAAAAATTCTAAATGTGAATTTTTATTCCATTTCTGGCGAACATCTGTTTACAAGTTCGGACAATATCATTAACATTGAGGAATTAAATTCAGGTACTTACTTTGTGCAGATAGAATTAGAGGACAATATTTATGTCAATCGCAAAATTGTTCGACTTTAAATAAAAGAGATTAAATTAATTCGGAAATATAAGGTTGGTAAATTAGATAAAGAAGTCCGATTCAATGAATACTGCGAATTAAACATTCAAGAAATTCATAGCAGAAAAGGAATAAAGAAAGCAATTGCAAGAGGTGAATTACGTTTAAATGATTGCAAAGTTGAAGGAGGACGTTGGATAAAAGAAAATGACCAAATAAGTTTGGTTGATCTTGAATTAACACCACCAAAGGCATATCACCTCAGCCTAGAAATTATTCATGAAGATGATGACATAGCTGTCATTCTTAAGCCAGCAGGAATCAATGTCAGTGGAAATCAATTCAAGACGATTCAAAATGCCTTACTTTATAACCTAAAAGAATCTACAAAAGCAGATAAACTACCATGGCCATTGCCTGTGCACCGTTTAGACAATCAGACTTCGGGCTTATTAATCATTGCAAAAACAAAAATGAGTCGTATTGCTTTAGGAAGAGCATTTGAAAAAAAACAAGTAAAAAAAATATACCACGCTTTAGTTATTGGAAATTTAGAAGAAAATGGCACGATTAATACTCCGATAGAGAATAAAAGTTCTACTTCCCACTTCAGTAAAATAGCAACTGTTCCATCCTTAAAAAATACATTTTTAAGTTTGGTCGAATTAGCTCCTGTAACCGGAAGAACACACCAACTTAGAATTCACTGCGCTGCAATCGGGTTCCCTATTTTGGGAGACAAAATATATGGCGAAGAAGGAATGGTGCTTAAACATAAGGGCTTATTTTTATCAGCTGTTTCACTTGAATTTTCTCATCCGATAGACGGTCACAAAATTTCTCTCCAAATCCCAACGCCTTTAAAATTCATCCGGCGAATGGAAAATGAAAAAAGACGATTTAATGCAACGCAGAAATTCACTTAAAATTGAACAATTATTGAATTCATCAATTAATAGTATTGAATTTAATTGTTTACTCTCTAATGGCATTTTATCAAAAATTTCAAGAACAAAAAATTAACGCTTCTTTAGACGAAGTGTGGAACTTTATTTCTTCTCCCAAAAACTTAAAAGAAATTACTCCCGATTATATGGGTTTTGATATTACTTCAAAAGACACACCTGAAAAAATGTATCCTGGTTTGATTATCAGCTACATTGTAAAACCTGTTGCAGGAATCAAAACAACATGGGTAACAGAAATAACGCAAGTCAAAGACAAAAGTTATTTCGTAGATGAACAACGCATAGGTCCATATAAGATATGGCACCATCAACATATTCTTGAGCCACTTGAAAATGGTACTGTCTTGATGAAAGATATTATTAGTTATAGCCCTCCTTTTGGTTTTCTAGGAGCTATTGCAAACACTTTGATGATTAAGAAGAAATTAAACGAAATTTTTGAATACCGCACAAAAGCGATTGAGAAGAGGTTTAACTCATAATCCAACTGCTCTTCTCTTTTGATTTCAATCAAACTTTTCACCTTCAAATATAAGGCTCAAATTATTGTTTAACCATTCGGAAATTGTCCACGGTTTTATTATCACAAAAGATTCGTCAAAACGCTCTAATTTATTTATATAAAATCTCGTTTTTAATGAAATAATATTATTGTCCATACGTCTAATTAACTATTAATTTAATCGTATCTTAGAAGAAACTGGAACTTTATTGATTCTCAGTTGTTTTTTATACAGGTTAGCACAAGTAATATGGATAAATTTAAACCAAAATCAGGATTTGTTTTTACGGAATATGTCGAGCCGGAAAAAGAGCCTTTTGATAAGTTTTTTGATATTTTCAAAGAAATCATCACTTACACTTCTGGAGATGTAGATGAAGCATTAGATTGGTTGGCTCATCTAGATAAAGAGTATAAATTAAGTACTGATGAGTATAATTTAGATGATTTCATAGAGGACCTTAAAAAAAGAGGTTATTTGCGTGATGATGATGATCCAAAAAATGGAGGTAGACTTGCAATTACGGCTAAAACTGAAAGAGCCATTCGAAAAAATGCATTGAATCAAATTTTTGGAAAACTTAAAAAATCTGGAAGTGGAAATCATTCCACAAAATACATAGGTTCTGGAAGTGATGAGAGTGGCGAATTTCGAAATTACGTTTTTGGAGATTCACTTTCTAAAATTGCAATGACAGAGAGTATTCGAAATGCTCAAATTAACAACGGAATTGATGGGTTTCAACTAAACGAAAGTGATTTGGTGGTGAATGAAACACACCATAAAGCGCAAATGAGTACAGTTCTAATGATTGATATCAGTCATAGTATGATTTTATATGGAGAAGATCGAATTACACCTGCTAAAAAAGTGGCTATGGCATTAATCGAACTTATTCGACAACGTTATCCTAAAGATACCCTTGATATTCTAGTATTTGGGAATGATGCTTGGCCAATTAAAGTGAAAGATTTACCTTACTTACAAGTTGGCCCATATCACACCAATACTGTTGCGGGAATTCAATTGGCATTAGATTTATTGCGCAGAAAAAAGAATACGAATAAGCAAATATTCATGATTACGGATGGTAAGCCAAGTTGCTTGCGCTTACCCAATGGAGAATATTATAAAAATAGTTTCGGTCTTGACCCTGAGATTACAGACAAATGCTATAATATGGCGCGTCAGGCAAGGAAATTGCAAATTCCAATTACCACTTTTATGATTGCCCAAGACGAGTATTTAATGGAATTTGTAGAGAAATTTACCAAAGAAAATCAAGGAAAAGCATTTTATACTGGATTAAAAGGTTTAGGCGAAATGATTTTTGAAGATTACGAACAAAATAGAAAAAAACGAATTAAGGGATAGTTGTATTATCCCTCCTATCTTAATTTATAATGGATACAAAGAAAATAAAAACACTTGGAGCACTTAAGGCTGCAGGTTATCAATCAAAAAGTATTAAAGATGAATTACGTAATAATTTAATTACGCACATTCAAGAAAAAAAACCTGCTTTTGAAGGGGTTATTGGCTACGAAAACACCGTTCTACCTCAACTGGAACGCGCAATTTTATCAAAACACAACATTAACCTTTTAGGACTAAGAGGACAGGCAAAAACACGTTTGGCAAGAGGTTTAGTTAATTTACTAGATGAGTGGATGCCAATTGTTGCCGGTTCAGAAATTAATGATGATCCGCTTCAACCCATTTCAAAATATGCGGTAGATAAGATAAATGAAGAAGGAGATGAAACTGAAGTTACATGGGTTCACCGAGATGATCGTTTTTTTGAAAAATTAGCAACTCCTGATGTTACTGTTGCCGATTTAATTGGTGATGTAGATCCTATTAAAGCAGCAAATTTAAAATTGTCTTATGCAGACGAACGTGTAATTCATTATGGGATGATTCCTCGTGCAAATCGTTGCATTTTTGTAATTAATGAATTACCAGATTTACAGGCTCGAATTCAAGTGGCATTGTTTAACATCTTACAAGAAGGTGATGTCCAAATTCGAGGTTTCCAAATTAGAATGGCACTGGACCTGCAGTTTATTTTTACTGCGAATCCAGAAGATTATACGAATAGAGGAAGTATCGTAACACCACTAAAGGATCGAATTGGATCTCAAATCTTAACACATTATCCGACGAATCGGGAAGTCTCAAAATTAATCACGGCACAAGAAGCGAAATTTGACCAACACTTAGTTTCAAAAATTTATATTCCTGAATTAGCAAAGAATATCCTTGAACAAGTTGGCTTTGAAGCTCGGAAAAGCGATTTCATTGATGTTAAAAGTGGAATCTCAGCACGTATGGCAATTACAGCTTATGAAAATTTAATGAGCACAGCAGAATTGCGATTATTGAGAAGTGGAGAGAAAAACACAACAATTCGAATGAGTGATTTATTGGGGATAATTCCTGCGATTACTGGAAAAGTAGAATTGGTTTATGAGGGTGAACAAGAAGGAGCAGAAGAGGTGGCTCAAGGTTTGATTGGAGGTGCAATTAAAACGTTGTTTGCTGAGTACTTTGTAGAAATAAAACGCTTAGCAAAAGCAGGCGAATATGATGATTTTGACAAATTAACAGAATGGTTTATTAATAATCCTGGATTTGAATTGGTGAACGACAGTGCAAACGATACTTTTAATGGAGCTATAAATAAAGTTGCACCACTTGAAAACATCATCATTAAATTTCAACCAAACTTACCTGAAGAGGATAAAGTTTTTGTAAAGGAATTTGTGCTTTGGGCATTGGTTGAATACAAAAAACTCGACAAAAAGAAATTTGAAGAAGGATATGAATTTGAAGATACAATCTTGAAAGGATACTAATCTTTAAATTAATTATTTGTAAAAGCATCAATCTAAGATTGGTGCTTTTTTTATCAAATTTGTTTTGAAAAACAATCCAATATAAATTCATGTTTTCCGTTAAATTTATTTCCCTACCTTGCAATCATAAATAACCTAAAATCACTTTTACTAACGTTTATACAGAACTATAAGTGGCTTCTTGATATGATGCGTGTACATTATTTTTCACATTGCTTTTGGCTGTCATTTATTTTCAAAGCTATAGTCAAGCTCCGTCGTCAATCATTGATTCGAAAAACATTAATACAACGTATTTAGAGCACTTGGTTAAAACTAAAATTGATAGTGTAAGACAACTCACGAATGCGAAACTCTAGTTAATGATTCGATTTTATACGTTGCCTCTCTTTATCATTCTAATTACATGCAAACAAACGTTTGACACACAATGAAAATGCAACTACAAAAACACCCCAACTTCGAGCAGAATATTATGGCGCGTTGAATTATTTAGTTGGCGAAAATGTGATGAAAACAAGTGCAAATACATTTGTCAAAAGTAAAAAAGGGAAAATATTTGATACAAATACGTATAAAGGGCTTGCCAATAATATTGTTACAGCTTGGGTAAATTCATGGTAAACTTCCCTATTTTTGACCTCCTCCCTTAAATTAGGACAATTTAAATTTAGAAAATCTGGCGAAAAA
>CAYPZN010000105.1:0-9265 GCA_964415335.1 uncultured Crocinitomix sp. | reverse complement strand
TTCAAATAATTAATATCGAATGATCCTGTGACCATAGACACAAAACTTTCCAATTGCATCCTCTAGCTTTGTTTTATAAATTAAAATTGAATAAAATGAAAGAAAATTTAAGTTTTTTTGACAAAGGGGTTAGAGTTACAATAGCATTGATTGTTGTAACATTATTTTTAACGAATGTAATTAGCGGCTTATTGGCATATATCTTGTTAGCGTTATCTGCAGTATTTGTATTTACAAGTATGGTCAGTTTTTGTCCTATTTATAGTATTTTTAAAATTAGTTCTAAAAAGCAAACAGATTAGACTGATATGAAACATATTTTATTCCTATTTTTATTAATTGCAAGTGGAGTTAGTGGTTTTGGACAGGTAAAAAGCAAAGCATATAATGATATGCTCAGAAAATTACTTGATCATAGTGTTACAGAAGTCAGTGTCTCCGATATAGATGAGAATGATAACTCAATTGTCTTTCTTGATGCAAGAGAGAAGAGAGAGTATGAGGTAAGTCATATTAAAAATGCAATTTGGGTTGGTTATGATGATTTTAACCTCAAACGAGTTGCAAAAGTCAATAAATCAAAAAAGATAGTTGTATACTGTTCTGTTGGTTATAGAAGTGAGAAAATAGCAGAAAAATTACTTAAAATTGGCTACTTAAAAGTGGCAAATCTTTATGGAAGTATTTTTGAATGGGTAAACCAAGGAAGACCAGTTTATGATAAAAATGAGAACTTAACAAAAGAAGTTCATGCTTACAATAAAGATTGGGGAAAATGGCTTACAAAAGGAGTGAAAGTGTATAAATAACTAACTTCCGGCTGCCAGTGTTGACCATTTGATTTCTCTAATGGGTTTTACAAAATCACAGATTAATTCCCACTTGGTTGGATATTTTTCCAAAAGGCGTTTTATTTTGGGAGTGTGTTTTTTTATTGCATCAGTAATTGCAGGCCCGCTTATTTGAAGTTCTGTTGCTAAATTTCGTCCATTAATTCGAATACTTTTTCGTTCTAGTTGACGTGCAGCTTTCTCGTAACGATCCAATAGTGCTATTGTTCTATCAAGTGCAATAATCTGATGTGAATTATTTTTAGTTGCGTTATGTTGATTTTTATTAACTAAAATTAGGTTAGGTGTGAGGTGAATATTTGTTCGGTCAATTGCTAAATCATACGCAGTTAAAATTGCATCCTTTAATATATTCTGAATGTCGTTTATTCCAATTTTGGCGACTTTGATTTCATTAAGCACCCCACGATCCAATGTGATTTTACACTTTAACGTAATTTCATGTTCTGCAATAATTTGATGCAAGTATTTAGTCAGTAAAACTTGATTAAACTCGCGTTCATTATTTAGTTGTATTTGGATTTGTTCTAAGTATGATACGTTTTGTTGATATGCCAACTGAATCCGTTCAATATTTCTTTTTTGACTCTTATAAAGAGCGTAAAGCCATACAATTTGATTCCGAATAGTTTTACCAATTGTCTTCTTTAAATCTGATGATAGTGCGTTTCTACCCGATTGAATATAAAAATTACTAAATGATTTGGAAAACTGAATGGCAAAAACATCAAATGCATCATCTGTGATGCTTTCAATGCGAAAGATAAGTACGTTTTGTTCTATTTCATCTTGAATAGATAATTGTTTTATTCTAACTTCTTTGTCCGGTTCTAAATGATTTACAGGTAGATCATCTAAATCACCCCAAATGAGTTCTTTCTTTTTATTTCGAAAACGTTGAACAGCTATTTTAATGGTACTTTCTTCAATTTCTTTGGGTAGAAAAATGACCTTGTTTTTTCCCTTGCAGTGATAAGTTTTTACGCCTTTATCATAGCAAAACAGGTAGAAGTTAAGCGCACCTGGAAATTGATCATAGATTGATTGAAATGCTAGGGTAGCGGGATGATATGTGCTCAGAATATTCACACTATAAAATTACTTAATATTATTAAGTATAACACTTAAATTAAGATTTAGTTACTTGACATTGCTCTTAATAACTTAATAAGATTGAAACACCTATTTCTGTTCAATACATTCATAATACTTTAATTGTCAAAAATCAGTGTTATTATGAAGAGCGTAAAAAAAGTAGATATGACCGGAATAATTAAAAAATTAAGTATTAAGGTGGTGATCTTATTATGTGCAATTATTACAAGGCTATTCAATGGTTTTCTTTTTCTCTTGAAATACCTCAAGGGCCAAATCCTATTCCTGTCAAAATTTGAATATTCAGCAAAAAACTTAAAAAAACACTTAGAATTAAAGGCAAGTTCTTTCTTTGGAATAGAGATGAAACAAAAAAGGTATTCAAATGTCGCTCGTAATAAATACAAATTTCACACGTCCAACAAAAAAGAAATACTTAAAAAAACGTTTTAAGTTAATTTAAATTGAGATAGAATTGATTTTTTTTACCAATATTTGACAAAACCTTTTTGGTTTTAATTTACTTATTTACAGTTGTTTAAATTAATTTATTTCAATTTGGCATGTAGTTTGAATTAAAATTAATGTAACGTTGGTAAACTTTTTTATAAATGCCGCGTACTAAATGCCATTGAGAGTTTAATTAAAAACGATTAATATGAATTTAGGAAGTATGAGAAATATGATGATTAAGTCAGCTAAGCAAAAATTAGCTCAACATAAAAATTTAGGAAGACGTTCTTCTTTATCAATATTAGAAGTAGCTGAATTACTTGATATTGTTTCAGGAAATAACTTGCCAAATGAAGTAGATACGGGACTTTCTTTGAAAAGTGCTTTTAGTTTAAATTAAACTTTAATAAAATGAACATGATTGCCTTAATGTGCAATCGTACCAGATCCAATAAGTTCATCTCCTTTGTACCATGCGGCAAATTGACCTGGACTTATTCCTGAGATCAGCGATTCAAAAAGTATATACATTCCATTTTGTTCTTGAATGAGCTCTGCTTTAACCAGTGTTTGTCTATAACGTATTCTCACGTTATATTTAGCTTTTTCTCCTGAATTGAGAGATAAACCATTTCTAACCCAGTGAATATCTGAATTTTTAATGTATAAAGCTTTTCTATTTAACCCAGGATGATGATCTCCTTGTCCCGTATAAATAACATTATTCTCTGTATCAGTTGCAACAACAAATAAAGGCAATTTAGTTCCACCAACAGCAAGTCCTTTGCGTTGACCTATTGTAAAGTAATGAGCTCCTTGATGCTGTCCAACGACTTTACCCATATTGGGAGTATAGAAAAAAGGTTCAGCTAGTGCTTTGTGATTATTACTTGATAAAAGTTCGTTATAGTAATCATATGCTGGAAGATCTTCTTCTAGTTCAATTATATTGCCTTCTTTGGGTAATAACTGCTGTTGAAGAAATGTAGGCAATTTTACCTTCCCAATAAAACACAATCCTTGAGAATCTCTTTTCTCTGCAGTGATTAGGTTTTGATCTGCCGCAATTTTACGTACTTCTGGTTTTTCAAGTTCTCCAATTGGGAAAAGTGCTTTTGCTAATTGTTCTTGGGTTAGTTGGCACAAGAAATAACTTTGATCTTTGTTTTTATCTTTCCCTGCTAGTAATTGATATTCTCCGTTTTTTGATTGCGTTTTACGGCAATAATGACCAGTAGCAACATAATCAGCTCCTAATTTTTCAGCTGCTTTAAGAAATACGTCAAATTTTATTTCTCTATTACACAAGACGTCAGGGTTAGGTGTGCGCCCCGATTCATATTCACTAAACATATAATCAACTATTCGCTCTTTGTATTCTAAACTTAAATCTAGTGTATGGAATGGGATCCCTATTTTTTCGGCAACTAATAACGCATCTTGACTATCATCAATCCAAGGGCATTCATCTGATATTGTCACAGACTCATCATGCCAATTTTTCATGAATATTCCAATCACATTATAGCCTTGCTCTTTAAGTAAATGTGCTGTTACGCTAGAATCTACACCTCCTGATAATCCAACAACAACTGTTTCCATCTGTTAATTAATTTATATTGGACAAAGTTAATTAATTTTAATGGTTGAATTTTATTGAATTTGAAGAGAAATGACGAAGTTAGTTTTCTACGTAATAATGTGTGTTTAATAGAATTTAACGTGATTATTTGGTCTAATTTTTGTTTCTTGTGCTCTGATGAAGTTACTGCTTGCGATATCTATTTTATTTTCATGCTACACTTTTGGCCAAAACACCAATTATGATGATTCTTTGGTCACAATTAAAGGCCGTGTAATCGATACTAATTTTGCTGTTGGATTTTATAATTTGGTTGTAGTAAATAAAACCGTTGGAATGGGTATTTTTGGTGATTACAATGGTGAATTCAGCATAACGGTAAAAAAATCAGATCAAGTAGGAATATCTGTAACAGGGTATAAAACGATCTATGTTTCATATAAAGATAGCAGTTACAATAAGGTCTATAAGGATAATTTTTATATCCAAACACTAGAGTTTGTTGGGAATGAAGTTATTGTGAAACCGCTAAAAACATTAGAAGAACTTCAAGAAGAAAGAGCGAGTATTGCGAAAAGAGAGGTTCCAACAGTAACTGTTGTCAATGCAATAGAAAGTCCTATTACGGCGCTTTATGTTGCTTTTAGTAAACGGGAAAAAACTAAACGTTTAGTTGCTGAATTAGAGTTTCAAGACAAACAAGATGAAATCGTACGTGAAATCTTAAGGGTTTATGTGCACAACGATATTTTTGATCTACCCCAAGAAAATTTTGAAGAGTTTATTCGTTTTCTAAACCTAAATACAGATTTTCTCAAATCGGCGAGTGATTATCAACTGATCACATACATAAAAGGGAAGTACGAGCATTTTCTAAAAATTAAAGAAGGTTTTTAGTGTAAATAAAACCATTTGTAATTCATTAAATAGAATTATCTAAAACATCAGAAGATTCCTTTAGCTTCTCCTGTTATCTTTCGTATTTTTTTCTTAAAAAGTACATGATTGGAACAAGTGGAATCATCCATATAAGTAATGTAAGTAAAAAGAAAGTAATGAAACGTATGAGCTACTCAGTTCTAAAAGTTCAACGTGTATTCTATAAAACAGACCGCTGTAAGATACGATTTCATAGACTGTAATTGAAAAAGGGATTAAAACCAATATGGCCCTTAATCATGCAGGAACTATCCGATTCTTCTTTCCAATGTTTTCTATCTTTTCGATTGAATTAGACATTCTTTATTTTTCAAAAGTTTAACTACGCTTAGTTCCAATGTATACAAACGCAGGTGGAATATTGATGGCGACAAAGCCCATTTTAAGTTTACCGAATTTGCGCTCAATAAGTTTTTTTGCATTGAGTGAGTATTGGTATTGAACATATCTACCGCCTTCTTTTAAGACAGTATGTGATTTAATAATTATTTTTTTTCGGATTTGGTCTGGAATTACTGCTAAGGGTAAAGAAGACAGAATTGCATCTACGCTTTCAACTTGATGCTCTGAAATGATAGCGTCAAGATTATCTGCGCTTTCACGTAGCAGTATGACTCTTGGATCAGTAATTTTATTTTTTAAAAGATTGTAGAAGGATTCATTTAATTCAATGACAAATATTTTGCAATCTTTTGGTGCTCTTTGAAGTAATTCCTCTGTAAAAACGCCAGTTCCAGGTCCTAATTCTATAATATTCTTAACGTTGGAAAAATCAATTGTGTCACACATTTTCTTGACCAGAAAACGTGAGCTAGGGGCAAGTGCTCCAACTTGCTTTCTTTCTTTAAAGAAAGTTTGTAAAAATCGCCCTTTATGCTTGTTTTCTTTCTCAGACATTATTCAGAAAGAGATAAAATCCCATTGTTAATTGTTCCATATACTTTTCCTAAAAATTCTTTCCCAATAATAGGCGTGTTTTTTGATTTTGAATATAATTCTTTTGCCGAAAAATTAACTTTTTCAGTAGGAGAGAAGAGTGTTAAATTAGCAGTTTCTCCTATTGATATTACGGTTTTTGGAATTGAAAATACTTTTTTAGGGTTTTTAGAAATTAAGTTGATTTTCTCTTGAATTGTTAACGTTTCGATTGAGTTTAACATTGGAAACAATGATTGAACTCCAATCATTCCAAAAGCAGCTTGGTCAAATTCAACTTCTTTGTTTTCGATATCTTCTGGTGTATGATCAGAGCAAACAAAATCTATTGTACCATCTTTTAATCCTTTAATTAAAGCAATCCGATCTTCTTCAGCTCTTAAAGGGGGGAGTACTTTGTAATGTGCATCAAATCCCATTACATTGTCTTGATTGTAAATCAAATTATGTACGTAAACGTCTGCGGTAACTTGAATGCCTTTTTTCTTTGCCGCTCGGATTAAAGAAACGCTCTCTTTTGTAGAGATTCCAGTAAAATGAATGGCTCCTTCAGTATAGTCTGACAGGTTTAGGTCTCGTTCTATAATCATGTATTCAGCAAGTGAAGGGATTGATTTTAGCCCAGTATTAACGCTAAGTTTTCCTTCATGAACGAATCCTTTTCCAAATGTTTTATCATCCCAAGGAAATGAAATAATACAACCATTGAAATTTTTGGCATAAAGTAAAGCTCTGTACATTATTCCACTACTTACCGAGCGGTTGCAGTCTGTAAAGCCAATTGCTCCAGCTTGCTTTAAATCGTACATTTCAGACAAGGCAGAACCTTCCATGTTTTGAGTTAGCGACGCGTAAGGATAGACATCAACAGAAGAAAATGCTCCCTTCATTTTTACATATTCGATTTGTGATTTGTTGGAAACGACTGGAGTCGTATTTGGAGTGATTGCAACGCCTGTCATTCCACCTGCTTCAGCCGATTTTAATCCTGTAAAGAGGTCTTCTTTCACTTCATTACCTGGATCGCAAAAATTAACTTTTGCGTCAAACCATCCTTCCGAAATATGCAACCCTTTTTTTTCAATATAATGATCGGCTTCTTGATCAATTTTTTCTGCGATATCCGTAATGATACCATCTTCTATCAAAATATCTTGAGGCCGATCAAACTCTTCTTTGTCACTGACTATTGTGCAGGATTTCAGTATGATTTTCATAATTTATTGAAGGGTATTAGCGTTTCCAAAATTTCAATAATAAAATTTCTATTCCAATAAAAACTAGCGTTAAAATTAGCAGAATTCTCCAGTATTCAGTTGCTTTTAATTGATTAATTTCAACCTTCCCTTCACCGCTAAGATCAAAGGCGTTCGCATTGTTCCAGCCAATTTGTTTAAATTGGTTATAAATCTCTTCTTCTGAATAAACACGCGTGTCTGACTCATTACGATCATAATTAAGGGCTATGATTTCTTTAAAATCAACCTGATCACTTAATGTGTAAAATCCAGATTGATTGATTGCGTCTTCCAAGTGATTAAATGAAATTGATCGTGAACTAGATACATTGATTAATTCTGGAATAACATCCACTTGGTTGCTTTCATTTTTCAAATGAATTGGATTTTGCTCTGAAATAATTTGTTGTACAGGGAAGTTATCCATTTGCCCGATCGTCATGAAAAGCGGTTTTTGAAAAGAAGATGTTTCTGCAATTCTTAAGAATGTAGCCGCAAACAGGGCGTGATTTTGGAAGTTTGTATAAGTTGAATTAATAGGAGAGGACAGGAGTATTATTTTTCCGTTAATACTGTTGTTGTAAATTAAATATGGGTTTCGTTCTGATCGCCCAAAAAGTGTAATAAAGTTTTGACTATTGGTTAGGTTCAACGGGTAATAGCTAAAAACTTCGGGAAATTTATAATTCTCTGGAGCGCTTTCGAATACGCCATTATACAATGGGTCCTGTGAATTAAAATAAGAAAGCTCAAACGAATTTGTATCTAAAATCGTAAAGTTAGGAAGTTGATGCCTTGATAAGTAATTATTCCAGCTTTGACGATCAAGATCTTTTCCAGGAATTAAAACCAATGAAACACCATTCTTCAGGCTGTTATCCATTAGTTCCATTACACCACTAGGAATATTGTCAATGTTTTGAAATAAAATCAATTCCTTTTCTTTAAAGTCTTCAGGGATCAAAGCATCTATTGTTGTATACGTAGCATTGTAATACGCTTCAACACTATATAACTGCTCAAAATTAGAAGTTCCGTTAGCTTTATTATTGACAATTAATATTTTTACATCATCCTTAATCGTATAAGTGAAGTAGAAGTTATCATCAAAAAACAATTGGCTGGTACTGATGTTTAAACTGGCCTCCTTTATTCCTGGAGTGCGATCAGTAAATATGATCGTTTCATCAGTGAAAGATTGTGCAGGAATAGAAATGCGTTTAGGTCCAGGTTCATTCCCATTAATTTCTAATCGGATTGTTAAATCAGAAATGTCTTTATCAGAATTGTTGCGAACCCTGAAGTGCACTGAGATAGGAGAATTAATTCTATGCACTGGTGTTTCAAACCAAACACTATCAATGTATACGTTTGAGTTGTTTGCTGCGACAGCGTTATAAAAATAAGTTTGTATTTCACCCGTTTCCCAAGCTTCCAATGTGCTGGTTCTCTTTTGGAAATCACTCAGTATAAATAACCTTTTATTACCTTCTTCCTCTACGTTGTTCAATAAATCTACCTGTACCCTTAGAGCGCTTTGTAATTGCGTGGTTTTTGCAGAATAATTAACCTCTTTAATCATATCTATCACATCAGATTTTGAATAAAAACGTTGATGTATAGATTTAAAATCACTGGTTAATAAATTGATACGTTCATTTTCTTCTAAAGATTTTACAATTTCAATTGCTTGATTTTTGACCTCGTTTAATAAATCTCCATCTTTTCCTTCCGCTTGCATACTATATGAATTGTCAATATAGATGGAAGTGATGTTTTCAGTTTGATTTCCTTCTTTATTTGGGATAAATGGTTGCGCAAAGGCTAATACAAGGCATGAAATTGCTAAAATTCGACTAAATAAAACAAGTAAATGTTTCAATTTTACCCCTGACCGTGAGTCTTCTACAACTTCCTGTAAATATTTTACTCGGGAGAAATAAACTGTCTTATACCGTCTAAAATTGAATAAATGAACTATTATCGGAATAAGTAGTAGAAAAAAGGCCCACAAAAAATTAGGGTATACAAAACTCATATTACAAATATGGTAATTCACATTTGATTTTTATTACTCTTGAATTGTTAATTTTCTTAAACTTTTTAGTTCGTATTGAAATAATGGCTTGCTCAGGAGATTAAAGGAAGGTAAATTACTTAGATTTCATTAT
>CAYPZN010000104.1:0-9463 GCA_964415335.1 uncultured Crocinitomix sp. | reverse complement strand
AACATGTGGCTTAAGGCTGTTCTTTTTTGTCCTATTTTTGGGGGTAACTCCAGTACAAAGGTTAACTTAAAACTTGTTTTTTTCTTTATTTTATCGATTGAGTTGGAGACTTGCATATAAAAACGAAGTCTCCATATAATCAGATTTAATCTCTTAAAAAAACATCAATTTTATTAAAAAAATGTGTGCGTTTTATCTTGTTGAATTTCCCATAATGAATTAAAATTTGTTTTCAGTTTTAAGAACCTTTTGTTTAAGTTTAACCACAGCATTATTTTGCATCAGATTAAAACCATGAAAAAACTCATTCTTTTAAGCACTTTAATCGTTACTATCTTAGCGAATTGTGGAACTACTCAAGATGCTATCTCTAAAAATGAAATTCCAGGTGAAATTTTAATAGATTTGGCTAAAGGTGTAAAACCTGAAATCATTGAAACCGCTTTGGATAAATATGAACTTAAACAAGAAAGAATGATAAGCCCAAGTTTAAATATCTTTTTATTTAAGTTTAATCATGAAAGAATTAGTACGGCAAAATTAATTGTAAAAGCAAAAAAAATAGAGGGTGTTGAAAATGCACAATCGAACAAAAAAATAACAAAAAGAGGATAAACTATGAAACTTAGAAAAATACTTGTTGCAGGCTTACTCGTTATCGGGTCATATACGTTTGCTCAAACAGAACAAAATTGGGTTGATGGTGAATTGTTAGTTCAATTAAATGATGAAAATGCAATTGATCAACTTGAAAAAGATTTCCAAGAGATGCAATTACAGAGTGTAAAATTGGTATCAAAGCACATGAGAATTTGGAAATTTGAATATAACCATGATTTAATGGGTATTGATCAGGCAATTCAAAGATTATATTCTAGTAATGATGTAGTTATTGTTCAACGAAATCATATTCTCAAATCTCGTTTAGTTCCTGACGATCCAGAATTTGACGATCAATGGCAATATTTACAAGGGAGTGATGCGGATATAGATGCAGATTTAGCTTGGGACGTTACAACTGGAGGTACAACACCAGACGATCGTGAAATCGTTGTATGCGTCATTGATGATGGTGTTAATTTCGATCATCCAGACTTAATTCCAAATTTATGGACAAATGGAGATGAAATTCCTGGAAATGGAATTGATGATGACGGTAACAATTTTGTGGATGACGTTTTAGGATGGAATGCCTATGATGATAATGATAATCCAGAGCACTCTGCTTCATGGGAAGGCCACGGTTCTGCTGTTGCAGGAATTGTCGGTGCAAAAGGAAATAATGGAATTGGTGTTACAGGTGTTAACTGGGATGTGAAATTGATGATTGTTAAAGGTGGTGGAAATGAAGCGGAGGCTTTAGCTGCTTATTCGTACCCTCTGGAAAACAGAAAACTTTACAACGAAACAAATGGAGAAAAAGGTGCTTTTGTAGTTGCTACAAACGCTTCGTGGGGAGTAGATTTTGGAATGGCTGCTGATGCCCCACTTTGGTGTGATTTTTATGACACTTTAGGAGTATACGGTGTTTTAAACGCTGGAGCAACAATAAATGGAAACCAAAATGTTGATGTTGTTGGTGATTTACCAACCCAATGTTCAAGTGAATTCTTAATTGCTGTTACAAATACAAATATCAGTGACAACAAAGAAACTTTTGCTGGTTTTGGCGTTGAATCAATTGATCTTGGTGCTCCCGGTGCTGGAACATGGACGGTAGCTCAATTTTCTAATGGATATGATTCCTTCGGCGGAACATCAGGAGCAACTCCGCATGTTGCAGGTACAATTGCATTATTATATTCTGCCCCATGTATGGCTTTTGCTGAATTGGCAAAGACAAATCCAAGAGGTGCTGCTCTTCAAGTAAGAGAGTACATTTTAAACGGTGTTGATTCTAACACTTCTTTGGATGGAATAACAGTAACTGGTGGTAGACTTAATGTAAATAACGCGGTTCAAAATCTAATGGCTGATTGCCCTGCTCTTGCTTCTGTTATTGAAAATGAAAACGCACTGAACCAAGTTAAATTATACCCAAATCCATTAAGTGGGAACATAGTAAATGTTAGTTACTCTAGCAATGTTGTAGATAACGGTACAATCCGAATTACTGATTTATCTGGAAAAGTAATTCTTAATGAAACAATTTCGATTGTGAATGGAGAGAACTTTATTACATTAGAGTTACCAGAATTAGCAAAGGGGATGTATAACTTATCAATCCTTTCTAATCAAGCAACAACTACTTTAAAATTTACAAAGTAAACTTAGATTAACCCAAAATGTGTACTTATAATGATAAAAAAGGCTACTTGCAAATTGCAAGTAGCCTTTTTTATTTTCTTAATAAGAATTATTTACGCATCAATTCAATAATTGTGCTTTTATCAAATTCGAGATCAAATTTAGTTTGAAATTTTTCGTAAACTACCTTTGGTATTCCAAGGTCAGCAATGTAAACCTTTGTTTTAACTAGGCTCTTTTCAAAAAATATTTTTTTCGGAGCGGCAAGGGTAAGAACGATATCAGCATCAAAAAACAATTCATTTTTTTCATTTTCAAAATAACCCGTTGGAAGATCCAAAGAAATTCTCAATGATGATGAATTGTTATATTTATTTATATTCCAGGTTAATTTTTCACCTAAAGGTGATTTTTGAGAAAACCCAAGGTAAGCATCAACAATTATTTCGGCAGATTCGAAATCTTTTTCTTCAACTCCAAATTTTAATGCTCTGTCTAATTGCTTTTCAACAAGAGAATTCTTTTTGTTAGTGAAAAAATCTAATGAAACTTTATACCCCCAAGCTGCTAAGCGTCTAGCGGCAACTAGGCCTCCCCCTCCATTATTACCCGGCCCTATTCCGAAATGAATTTTTTTATTCGTTGCAACCTTAGGAAAACGATCGGCAATCACTCGAGCCAAATTTAGACCTGCGTTTTCCATCATTAATTCAATTGGAAGCGCATATTCCTTAACAACGTAATAATCCATCTGCTTGAAATCTTCAAGTGATAAGGATTCTGATTGATTCACGAATAATTTCATTCCAATTTTAATGTGCTCTTTGATTGCATTTAGGACATTTCAGACCATCTATTTGGTTCTTCAGCTTAATCCCATCCACATGGTTTACCACAAAATCTTGAATAAATGCATAATTCTCGTTTCCAGAATTAACATTGATTTGACGATCTTTTACAATTTCCCTAATTTTATTATCAAATTCTTGTTCTCCCCAACAAGGAGGGCAAGCGCCAACTGGAGCTTCTAATTCTTCTCCTTTTTCTTTTCCTTTTAAATAACTAATTACAGATTCGAATAAACTCATAATTTTCAACCTTTTAATTTATTTCAACTATATATTACTATATTCAATAAAATTGAATTGAATCAAACTTATATATTTTTTTTTAAAGTATATTGAATTACACAATTACTTTTTAACACAGTCAATATTGAAAACCTTTTACAGTTCAATATCAATTTAAGATTTGTTTTCACTTCTGTTAGCCATGAATTTCCCTACAAATAAAGCCATTACAATTGTCAAATACATCTGTCCAGTTATATTCATTAAAATTGTAATCGATTGAGACTGAGGATTCGTTGGGGCAACATCTCCAAACCCAACTGTAGTAATCCCGGTAAAGCTAAAATAGAAGAATTGGAAATTTGAAACAATATCTTTATCAAGATTAAATGAATTGGGAATTAAGTGATACAAAAATTCATATACCATACCTGCGAATAACCCAATAAGTAAATATCCTGCAATAGATCCTAAAATGCTATCCAACACAATTTTTTTTTCATTAATTAAATGCAGCATAACACTCCTAAAAATAAATGCAAAAAGAACCGCAGTACTTATCACTCTAAAACATATTATGGCTAAATTGTTGTCGGTCAAATATTCGCTAACGTTCAATCCTAATACAATAATTGCAAGACTTATATACATCCAGTTGATTTTATCAGTACTACAGACATTATATCCTCCAATAAAAACAAATAGAAAATTTGCAATAATGAGCAATTTTGGTGATTCGAAACCCGAAACATAATAGTAAACCGGTGTCAATATTAAACTGATCAGCGCTAATAATAAAAAAGTATTTTTGTTGAGCCCTAGAATCATAATTTTAACTTCTTTTATCCCTCGTTTCTCAATTGATAAACAAGTATCAACTAATGATGCTCTTTTTCATGTTCACTTTCATGACCACCTGAAAGATGAATATTGTATATTACCCCTAGCGAAATTGTACTTTGACTTAATTCTCCTGTAATAAATTTATATTCAGCATAAGGAAGGAAATTTCCAAAAGTTAAATGCCCCCCAACTCCACCACTCAAGCCAAAGGCATTTTTTGTTTCTCTTGTTTCTGGGAAAATTTTTGTTTCAACACTATAATTTAATCCAAGTAATGGATAAACTCCAACTTTCTCTATTATTTCAAAAATGTAATGCGCTACAAAACCATATTCATTCAGTTGAATATCGTATTCATCCGTCCCAAATTGAGAAGGGAAATAGGCGAATTCAGGGCCAAAACAAAGCGCTTCATTTACACCATAGTAAAGGCGTAAATTAGGAGCAAATTGCTCGATATCTGTTCCATAAACACCACCAACGCCAACCATAACAGATTGTGCATTACCCTTATTTAAAAAGAATAACCCAATTAAAATAAGTAAAACTTTTTGTAATTTATTTTTCATCTAAAATTTGTTTTAAGATTTGGTTCAAAAATTTGAAAACATCTGTTTTTATTGTTTTTTCAGCTAACAATATCGCTCCATGCCAATTTTCTTGCCATTGACCTATTTCGAGCGCTTTAAATTTTTTATGATCTATTGCAATGCCGTCTTTCCAACCAGCTCCATAATAATAAAGTTCATTTTTCAATTCGTCCGGCATTGCAAGCCCTGCTCCTACAAATATGGAATTATTATCATTTACAGGAGCATAAATGCCTAAATCAAAATGATGCGGCCAAAGCCGAATATCAGCTTCTATTTTATTTTCACTTAAAAATTGACTCATTCCAAATTTAGCAATGGTCAAATTATCAGCAAATGATTTAATGTCGTCTGAGCTTTCCCAAAAGAATAAATAATTTGAGACTATTGGTGGATAAGGTAAATCGTAATGAAAATTGTAAGAATACGATTGGCCTGGCAAGCTCACAACAGCGCATTCCGAAAACCAATCAATAATTTTTTCATGAGTATTGCCATGAACTTTAATAGAATTAATGGTTCTATTCTTATGAAGCCATTCTAACGTAAGTGTTTCTAGAATAAAACTAACTTGAAAATCATCTCCAAAAGTGTGTGTTAAAAATCGTCTATTTTCAGTATCCCAGTCTAAATTTGTATGGCTGTCATCAGCTTGTTTATCTACAAAACTAATTCCAGTTGCAGAAAGATATTGAGCCGCTAAATGCAATAATTCTATTGTTTTTTTCATTCTCGTTATTTTATGAAACCTGCATAGTTCACACCAGTTAAATAATACATATCTCTACTTAAAGTAGATAAATCACTTTTGTTAAATTTGCTTATATCATCATAACCGCAAGCTCTAGCAATTACTTTTATCAAGTCATTAGACGCATTAAAAAAACGTTCCAAACGTTTGGCTGCTAAATTAATTTCTATTCGCTGTCTTAAATGTTCTTTTTGTGTAGCAATTCCTACAGGGCAATTGTTTGTGCTACATGCTCTCATTCCAAGGCATCCTATTGCTTGAAGTGCTGAATTTGAAACTGCAACCGCATCTGCTCCAAGCATCAAGGCTTTTGCATAGTCATCCGCTATCCTAAGTCCCCCTGTAATAATCAATGAAACATCTTTAACTCCCTGATCGTCTAAAAATTTTCTTGCTCTTGCCAATGCAGGAATTGTTGGAACATTGATGTTATTCTTTAAAACATCTGGAGCAGCTCCTGTTCCTCCACCCCTTCCATCCAATATGATATAATCTGCATCAGCTTCTAATGCAAAAGCCAAATCCTTTTCTATATGACTTGCAGCAAGTTTAAATCCAATTGGAACTCCTCCGGACACTTTTCTTACTTTATCCCCAAATTTTCTAAAATCACTTGTCGAAACCAGGTCTTTGTCTGTAAATGTAGCTGGAGAAATAGCAGAAACCCCTTCTTCTAAACCTCTTACTCTAGCAATTTCACCTTTAACTTTATTTCCAGGAAGATGCCCACCAGTACCTGTTTTAGCACCTTGTCCTCCTTTAAAATGAAAAGCTTGAATATGTTCCAATTTATCCCAAGAAAAACCAAATTTTGCAGAGGCCAATTCATATAAATACCTTGAGTTTTCAGCTTTTTCATCAGGAAGCATACCTCCTTCACCAGAACAAATACCTGTTCCTGCCAATTCAGCACCTTTCGCTAATGAAATTTTTGCTTCTCTAGACAATGCGCCAAAACTCATGTCTGAAACAAAAATTGGTAGATCAAATTCTAACGGTTTTTTAGCTTTCGATCCAATTATTACTTTCGTTTTAACAGAATCTTCATCCAAAAGAGGTTTATTAGCCATTTGTGCCGGTAAAAACTGTAAATCTTCCCATTTTGGCAATGTATTTCTATCTACTCCCATTGAAGAAGTAAAACCATGATGGCCAATATTTTTCAGTCCATTTTCTGCTAATTCTTTAATATACCCTGTATATGGTTCAGTCTCTTCAGGATGGGTATCTGCATAAGCTCCTTGGTAACTATCTCTATTAAAGGCAGGGGGATTATCCTTCTTAAATTCTTCAATTTCATTTAAATCTACACAAAGTTCATTTCCTTTAATATGGCTGGTAAACTTGTGTAAAACCTCTTTATTATTGTATTCACTAACTCCAGTATCATATCTATAATCCCAGCCATGAACTCCGCAAATTAAATTATCTCCATCCACATGACCATCCGCCATAAGCGCTCCTCTATGAAGACATCTACCATATAAAATTGAAATTCCTTGCTCATACTTTACAACAACCAAATCTATTCCATCTACTAAAGCGTGTTTGGGTTTCAGGTTTTCTAATTCATCTATTAGTACTATTTTCTTTAAATTCATTTTGTTTTTTTAGTGCATACAATTCTAGGTGGTTTCTCTTTTTTAAGGAAGTTAAAATAGTGTTTTTTTTCCGAAATATACTTTAGACGACATTTTATTTACACTAACTAATGAAAGGACATTTATATTTGTAATTATGAAAAATAATACCAAGTACTGGTTTCTTGAGAATTTCGACTTTATGCGGAAATTGGGCAGATCCGTGGACCTAACCCAACCACCAGCACCGAAAGGCAACATTCCGCCTGTAAATGTTGGTACAAACGAATCTGAAGTTCCATTTACGAACATTATAGATGTTGGAGTTGGATTACACTTTGAGACCAAAGAATCAGGAAAGTTTGCAGCAACGGTAGCAACAGCAGCAATTCGATTCGATAATTCGCATGCCAAGCGTTGAAACATAAAGCCTCCATTTGAAATTCCTGAAGCATATACTTTTCTAAGGTCAATCGAATAGACATTCTGTATAGTATCAATAAGGTTATCAATATATTGTACATCATTGAATCCCATTTCGTCAGGAATTAGTGTAGTTCTGCCATCTGCCCAATGTCGTGATATCCAACCGTTAATAGAAGTTCTTGTAGATGAGCCATTTGGATAAACTGCTATGAATTCGTTTGTATTGGAAGTTTCATTAAAAAGCTTATAGTTCATGGTAAACTCAGCGTTCCCTCTTCCTCCATGCAAAATAAACACCAAAGGATAGCTTTTTGAAACATCAAATGATTCCGGTAGATGAATAATATGTTCCCTATATCCATCATCATAAAAAATAGAATCTTTCAATATGGATTGACCATACATTACAATCACATTAATAGTTAAAAAAAACAACGATAACAACTTCATAGTAGGGCTCTCTTTCATCAAAAAAAAATATTGTGATATGTGGGGTAAATGAAAATAATCCACAATTCTGTTATTAAATAAAAATAAATCAAGTAATATGTAGGTTTTTGCAATTTTCTACGTCTAAAACGTATTATTTCTTAAATGGTATTTACCTGATTAAAGAAATCCTTTAAGCAAACTTTCGATTATTTTGATGCTTAAAATGAAAACCTTTAACCAATTTGGATGAATTTGTTGCGACAGTTTTTCCTGAATAAAGCCAATGTTTCTGAAGTAAAACTTCAGTCTGAACAATCCGTTTTATATGGATTACGGGACATCTATTTTGAAGAAGCAGCCAAAGTAGCTATAAACCTTGCTTTGCTTTACCATTCTGTCATGCTCATTTATGCTAATTATATAGGGGTAATGGAATTGGTTTACATAAATTACTTTAGTGTTGCCACTTACATAATATCACTTATTTTATTGAAGAAAAATGGCCAATTAGCACTTCACATTGTTAGTTTTTGTGCGATTGAAGTAATTATCCATTCCTCTGTTGGTGTATATTGCTTAGGGGTAAATAGTGGTTTAGGTTTATTTGTTTGGTTAGTTGTTCTTTTGTTTTTTCTTAGTTCAAAATTATCACGATTAAAAAAAATATTGCTTTGCTCTGGAATTTTATTAGTCTATTCTTCGTTCATTTTTCACAGTTACTTTTACTTTCCTCAATACACATTGGATAGTGCTACAATGTCTTTAGTCAATCAATCTTCAATCATTTCGAGTTCTGCCATTACTGTTGCAATAACTTATTATTTCAGTACAATTTTAAGAAAGAAAGAAGAACTGATACTTCGAGAGATTCATCATAGAGTAATTAATAACTTACAAGTTCTGTCAAGTATATCAACATTACATAAATCTCAATTTGACGAACCAAAATACAATTCACAATTTGAAAGCTTAAAGGGAAGAATTAATGCTATGTCCATTATACATAAAAATATCTCCTTAGGAAATTCCATTAATCAAATTGATGCAAAAAAAATGATCAAGGAAATTGTATTGTATGTTGTTGGTCAAAATAAAAGTAAACAGATCGATTTTTCAATATTAGATCAAAAATTTAATCTTGACATAGCCATTCCTTTTGGGCTTTTGGCATTTGAAGTAATATCCGAAATGGAAGCATTTTCCAATTGGGAAAACTCTCAAATCAACCTTAAAAAGGATGATAATGGTGAAATCAATATGAAAATTAAAACCACTTTAAAAGAAAATACAGTTTTTCCTTATCCTCAAGTTAAGCAAAGTATTTCGGAAGAGATTATTGAAGCCTTAACCGAGCAATTGGATGCAGATATCAATTTCTATGAAAACGACAATACTGTCTGCTTTGAATTTTCTCAAAAAAAAAGTGTCTAAGATATTTCTATTGATTCAAAATCAATCAATTTTACCATATGGACCTAGTACGATAATTCGGACATTGATTTAAGTTATTAAAGAACAAATAAT
>CAYPZN010000103.1:0-10171 GCA_964415335.1 uncultured Crocinitomix sp. | reverse complement strand
AGGTCCCATTTTGTCACCGGCAACTAAAAAGTTTGTTTTCGCAGAAATAGAGCCCGTATTTTTACCTCCATTATTTTCAATTAACATTTTCAATTCTTTTCGACTCACTTTTTCAAAAACTCCTGAAATAACAAATGTTTTTCCTTCTAAAAGGTTACTTGCTCCTTCTTGAGCGACGACTTCAAAATTTAATCCAAACGTTTTGAGCCGTGCTATGATCTCTTTATTTTCCTCTTCTCCAAAAAATTGAATTATACTTTCTGCAATTTTATCACCAATTTCATCAACAGCGATAAGTTCTTCAAAAGATGAAATTGACAATGCGTCAATCGTTTCAAAATGACGCGCTAATTTTTTTGCTACTGTCTCACCAACATGTCTTATTCCTAATGCAAATAACACACTTTCAAAAGGAATGTCTTTAGAGTCTTTGATGCTTTTAATAGCATTATTAGCAGATTTATCTGCCATTCGTTCTAATTCGACAATGTCGTGAAAAGTAAGTTGATACAAATCAGCGTAATTGCGAATCAATTTTTGTTTAAACAATAAATCAATGGTTTCAGGCCCTAAACCATCAATATTCATTGCTTTTCTTGAAATAAAATGTTCTATCCTTCCTCTTATTTGCGGAGAACATCCTGTATCGTTTATACAGTAATGCTGTGCTTCTCCTTCTTTCCTTTCCAATTCAAATTCACATTCTGGACAGTTTTTAATGAAACGAACAGGGGCTGCGTTTGATTCTCTTTCAGCCAAATTGATCCCAACGATTTTAGGAATAATTTCTCCTCCTTTTTCAACATAAACCGTGTCTCCAAGATGTAGGTCTAATTTTTCGATTTGATCAGCATTGTGCAAAGAAGCTCGTTTAACAGTTGTTCCTGCCAATAAAACAGGGACAAGGTTAGCGACGGGAGTTATAGCTCCTGTTCTTCCAACTTGATAAGTAACTTGTTCAAGTGTAGTTTGAACACTTTCGGCTTTGAATTTATATGAAATAGCCCATCTTGGACTTTTTGATGTGAAACCGAGTTGATTTTGCTGTTGATAATCATCTACCTTTATAACAATTCCATCAATTTCGAACGGCAAATTATTTCGTTCTTTATCCCAAAAATGAATAAATGACATGATTTCGTCGATCGATTCACATTTGCGAATCATATTTTGTTTTTCTAACGGAACTTTAAATCCCCATTTACCTGCACTAGAAACTGCTCCAGAGTGATTTTTAGCGGCAATGCCTTCACCATAAACACCATATAAATAGCAATCTAAACCACGAGCTGCAACAACTGCAGAGTTTTGTAATTTCAATGTTCCTGAAGCTGTATTTCTTGGGTTAGCATATAATGCTTCTCCGTCCTGAGCTTTTTTATCGTTCAATCGCTGAAAATTTTTCAATGGGAAGAAAATCTCACCTCTAATTTCAAATTTTTCAGGATAGCCTTTTCCTTTTAGTGTTAAAGGAATTGTTTTAATTGTTCTAACATTTGTAGTAACGTCTTCACCCTTGGTTCCATCCCCTCTTGTTACTGCTCTAGATAAGGTTCCGTTTTCATATCGAATGCCAATTGCAACACCATCATATTTCAATTCACAAACATATTTTGGAGGAACCTCTGAGAGTTTTTTGATTCGATTTTCCCAATCAACAATTTCTTCTTCTGAATATGTATTTGCCAATGATAGCATTGGGTATTCATGAGGAATTGTTTCAAAATTCTTTGTGATATCCCCACCAACACGTTTTGTAGGACTATTTTCATAAGCAAATTCAGGATGCTCTTCTTCTAATTTTTCTAATTGTTTTAAGAGTTGATCAAAATCATAATCACTAACACTCGGTGTGTTTAAAACATAATAACTGTGATTGTGCGCTGCAATGGTTGCACTTAAAATTTCAATTTTTGATTTGACTGCATTTTTACTCATCTTCTGCAGGTGTATCATTTGAATCCTTTTCTTCTGCTTGCTCTAGACTAATGATTTTCTTTTGATATTTTCCTTGAATGATATCAACAATAACCAGTACAGAAATAACAAAGTAGAATGTCGTTTTACTCATTGGTTCAATTGGGTTACCAAAAATTTCTATATGTGCTAAATGCCCTCCTTCTGAAAGTAGCATTACACCAACAATCAATAAAACAAATAATCCTAACACTTCGTACATTCTGTTTTTTTGAAGGAAGTTTGCTACACGGTCAGCCAAGACAATCATTAAAATACCACTTATAACAATAGCCAATGCCATTAAGATAAGCTGTGTTGTTTCGTTTTCAAGGTGACTTGTTAATGCCATTGCACTCAAAATAGAGTCAAATGAAAAAACTAAATTCATAATTACGATCATAAATATAGCTTGGCTTGCAGTTTTTTTATTTTTATCAGGTTTATCATTATTATCGAGGTGCTCATGCGAAATCATATGCCAGATTTCTTTAATTGCGGTATAAATAATAAACCCTCCTCCAATTAAAACGATCAAACTATGAATGTTAAACGAAGAATCAATTACACTATGAATCATTGTTGAATTACCATGAGAATCTGCAGAGGAAATTAATTCTCCAAGTTTTAATCCAAAAATTGGATCTTGAAAAAACTGAATAAGAGAGGTTAGGATAAATAAAAGTCCAATTCTTAAAAAAATGGCCAAGCCAATTCCCATTTTTCGAACAAAAGATTGCCTTTCTTCGGGTGCTTTTTTCGATTCTAATGAAATATATAATAAATTATCGAATCCAAGAACAGCTTGTAAAAGTATAAGCATTACAAGTGTAAATAAGTTGTCTATTGAAAATAAATCAGCCATTATTAAAGATTTTGTTTAATCAGGGAATAAAAATAAGTAGTTTTGAAATATTTGTAGGTCATTCTGCCATATTTATTGCACGAGTCATTTCTCTTTTGCCAGGGGGACCAGGTAAAACTTCATAAGTAAAGCCTGCTTCAATTAAGTTTCGTCTAAATTGTCCTTGAGCACAATAAGTAACTAAAATGCCACTTGGTTTTAAAATTGTTTGCATTTTTTTTAGAATTTCAACAGACCATAGATCTTTTTGAACACGAGGGCCAAAAGCATCAAAATAAATGAGATCATATTCGTTTTCTGTTAAAATTATTTTGGAAAGATCTCCTTCAATTTTTTTTAAATAAAATTTAGGATCAATTTTAATTATCTTATTCCATTCAGATTCGTGTATTTGATTAAATGCAATTTGTAATTTTCCATTTGCTATTTGATTTGGATAATCGAGTTGTTCAAGTAAATCGTAAGTCAAAGGAAATTTTTCGATAGAAGTATATTCAATAATAATATTGTTTTTCAACGCGTAATCAAGACTTACTAAGCTATTTAACCCAGTGCCAAATCCCATTTCAAATAATTTCACATTTGTTTTTTTTAAATGATGAAGTCCTGCTTCTATAAAAACATGTAAAGCTTCATTGACCGCACCATGTGTAGAATGATAGGTTTCATTTAAGTCTGGAATTAACAAAGTTTTAGAATTGTCTTTGGTTACAATAATTTTTCTATTCATTAGTTTTATATCTTTGAACTAAAATACAAAGCTATGCGACGATTATTACTCATCTCAATTTTTGGATTATTATTTATCAACATTAGTTGTGAACGTTGCATTCGTTGTAGGTATTCATTCACTGAAACAATCATTGTGGAAACGCCAAGTGGAGAAGAGGAAGAAATTGTTTTAAATGAAGATTTAATTCTTTTAGATGATGAAGGTCAGCCTTTTGGAGATGAATGTTTAAAACGTAGTGAATATAAAGGAAACGAAAACGCTTTTACAATTGAAAATTTTTACGCTATAGAAGCTGCAAGTAGTGAGTTAGATAATTTTGAGTTTAATTGTGTAGAATTATAATAAATTTGTAGTATTCATTTTTTCTTCTAAAGCATTTAGCAATTCGGAAGGAGCTTTGATTGGCTTCATAGTTGTTTTGCTTACAAAAACTAGTGTCGTTTCTGCACTTGTTAATAATTCGTCATTTTCATTGTGAATTTCGTACTCAAAAATGATTTTTGCAGATGGTTTTTTGCGAATGGCAGTTTTGATTGTGATTAAATCGTCGTAAAAAGCAGGTTTAATATAATTAACAGAAAAGTTAACAACGGGAAGCATAATACCTTGGTCTTCCATAATACGGTAACTAACCCCTAAAGAACGAAGCATTTCTACTCTTCCTATTTCAAAAAACTGTGCATAATTGCCGTAATAAACATATCCCATTTGGTCAGTTTCTCCATATCTTACACGGATTTTTGTTGAATGTAAGTACATTTTTGTATATTAGAGTTTCAATATTTATGCTCCTGCAACAAATTAATATTTTTTTCGATACAAAGGAGTAAGAATCGGATAAAAAAACAAAAAAAAGCACAAGTAAAAAAAAATGAAAAAACAATATCAAATTCATTTTTTTTATAACTTTTTTATGTGAATATTTGTTGAACTGTGAAAGCAGACTGAAAAAAATAACCAATTTTAATTAAGATATACCCCTACCTGAATGAAGAATAAAAAAAACCATGAGTTGATTTGGGATGATTGCCTAAAGGTAATTAAGGATAATATAAGCTTGCAGAGTTTCAAGACTTGGTTTGAGCCTATAGTTCCCATTCGATTCAAAACAAAGGTTTTGACATTACAGGTGCCATCTCATTTTTTTTACGAGTGGTTAGAAGAGCATTATATTGATTTGCTTAAAAAGGTAATTAAGAAAGAAATAGGTGCAGATGCTAAACTTGAGTATTCCATCATTATGGATAAAAGTGTAGACAAGAAAACACCTTATACAGTAAAATTACCTACTTCTAGTAAAAAGAATTTATCTAATACACCAGTTTCAATGCCGTTGAATATTGGTGAAAATCCAATTCGCAACCCATTCGTTATTCCTGGATTAAAAAAGGTGAATGTAGACTCTAATCTTAATCCAACTTATTCATTTGACAATTTTGTTGAAGGTGATTGTAACCGTTTAGCGCGTTCTGCTGCATTTGCAGTTTCGAACAAGCCAGGAGGTACAGCTTTTAATCCTTTGTTAATTTATGGAGGAGTTGGTCTAGGGAAAACACATTTGGCGCATGCAATAGGAATAGGAATTAAAAATCAATTTCCGAACAAAACCGTTCTATATACTCAAGCCGAAACATTTACACGTCAATTTATTGATTCGATTAAGAACAATACAACCAATGATTTCATTAATTTTTATAAATTAATGGATGTTTTGATTATAGATGACGTTCAGTTTTTTGCTGGAAAAGAGAAAACACAAGATGCTTTCTTCCATATATTTAATCACTTACATCAAACAGGAAAACAATTAGTATTGACTGCTGATAAAGCACCTGTAGAGATGAAAGGAATAGAGCAACGTTTATTGTCTCGATTTAAATGGGGACTGTCAGCAGATGTTCAACCTCCAGGATTAGAAACAAGAATTGCAATTCTCGAGAAGAAAATTTATGGAAATGGTGTTGATCTCCCTGCAGATGTTTTAGAATATCTTGCATATAGTATTAATACTAATATTCGCGAAATGGAAGGAGCTTTGACTTCTCTTATCGCACAAGGGTCATTGAATAAAAAGGCTATTACAATTGAGTTAGCCAAAAAGATGATTGATAAATTTGTTAAGAATACTGCAAGAGAAGTTTCTATGGATTACATTCATAAAATTGTTTGTGATTATTTCAATTTACCAATAGAGTTATTGAAATCTAAAACAAGAAAAAGAGAAGTGGTTCAAGCACGTCAGATAGCAATGTATTTTGCAAAAAAGATGACAAAGTGGTCATTAGCAAGCATTGGAGCACAATGCGGAGGAAAAGATCATGCAACGGTATTGCATGCTTGTAGAACTGTTAACAATCTTGCTGAAACAGATAAACAATTTAGAGGTTACTTAGAAGACTTAGAGAAAAAATTAAATGTAAATTAATTCAAAAATGCCTTACTTCAAGTGAGGCATTTTTAGTTAAAAGACACAAATTATGAAAGTTTTAATGGTTTGTTTAGGAAATATTTGCCGCTCTCCAATTGCAGAAGGCATCTTAAGAGAAAAAGCATCTGCTCTTAATCTAGATATTGAAACGGATTCTGCAGGAACATCAGCATTCCATGTAGGAGAATCTCCAGATGGACGAATGTTGTTAACGGCTAAGAAAAACGGCGTAGATATTTCTGATTTGCGCGCAAGACAGTTTATTAAAGAAGATTTTACCCGCTTTGATCTGATTTATGCAATGGATCAATCCAATTATGACAATATTGTGAAATTGGCAGAAAATGAGACAGAAAAATCAAAAGTTAAGCTTATTTTGAACGAAAGTATCCCCAATTCTAATGCAGAAGTCCCTGACCCTTACTATGGAGGAGATCAAGGTTTTCAACATGTTATTGATTTATTGGATGAAGCAATCGATAAAGCATTATTGAACATAAATGCATAAAGGAAAATTATATATTATTCCGATTCCAATCAGTGAAGAAACCTTTGAGAATGTAATTCCAAGTTATAATAATCAGATTGTAAAAAAAATACGTTTTTTTGTTGTTGAAAAAGTAAAAACAGCACGTCAATTTTTGCGAAAAATGGATCGTGAATTTGATATTGATTCTACTGTTTTTTTTGAATTAAATAAGCATGACGATTATACTTTTCAACGTGAAGCAATTGAGCAATTAAAACAAGGGAAAGACGTCGGTTTAATGTCTGAAGCAGGTTATCCTGGTATTGCAGATCCAGGAAGTGAATTTGTAGCGTTGGCACATCAAAATAATATTGAAGTTATTCCGTTAATTGGGCCTAGTTCTTTGCTCTTAGCACTTGTGTCAAGTGGAATGAACGGACAAGGATTTACATTTAATGGTTATTTACCAAAAAAAGATCCCGAAAGGACAAATAAAATTAAAGAATTAAATCAAACTATTGCTAAATCTGGCTTTGCTCAGCTCTTTATAGAAACTCCTTATAGAAATAAAACAATGTTGGCTGATTTACTTCGAATATGTCATAATGATTTACGATTGACAATAGGATATGATGTCACAGGGAAAGCACAAAAAATACAAACAAAAAAAATCACCGACTGGAAAAAATCATCTTTTCAATTTGAAAAAATACCATGCGTTTTTGTCCTAGGTCAATAAAAAAATAAAAAATGGAGACTACATTAAAACTATTCAGAACATCTCGTGAAAATATTATCAAATTAATTTCAGATTTAACATTGGATCAAATTAATGAAATTCCAGAAGGATTCAATAATAATATTGCTTGGAATATGGGGCACCTTGTTGCTACTCATAAAGGATTAGTTTATTCTTTAGCCGGACTAAAAGGAGGGTTGGAAAAAGAATTTATAATGAAATACAAAAAAGGGAGTAAACCTGAAGAAAAAATTGATCAAACCGAATTTGAATTTATCACTTCAACCATTTTAAATCAAGCTGATGAGTTAGAAGAAGATTTAGAAAAGGGAGTTTTTGAGGCTTATACTTCTTATATGACTTCGTATAATTTTGAAATTACAAACCCTGAAGAAGCGCTTCAATTTAATAATATGCATCAAGCACTCCATATTAGTAGTATTCTTGCAATTAGAAGAAACTTGAAATAAAAAAGAGTTTTAAAACTGACTGAAAAATTCCCAAATTAATTCACTTGTTTTCAAGCCATGTTTTCTGTTGTTAGGCCAAGTATGATCTAGATTGTCAATTTTATAATACCAAACTTTACTGTCGTCAATCCCATTTTCGAATTTATACGATATAATGTGTTCCGATTCTTGATTTGTTTGCATTGTACTGCAATTATTACGTGTTGCCCAATAATTTACTATTGTATCGGCGTGAGGCGCACCTCCCCAACCTCCGATTGGGGTTATAGATCCATCAATAGGAACAACTTCATCTAGTAAACCTGAAATTTGGAGTACAGGAACTGGAGTGGTTGTCATATCCCTTTCGCTCCATGTTTTGCCGCTCATGGTTCCAATTACAGAAGCAACAGCAGCAAACTTGTCTGGTGAACGAACAGCTAAGGTATAAGCCATAAAACCACCGTTAGATACTCCAAAAGCAAAAGTTTTATCTGGATTAAGATCATGCTTTAATTGTAATTCTTCCGTTAAGTTGGTAATAAAAGAAATGTCGTTGATATTACTAATTTCGAGGTCAGCATTCCAGTGTGTTTCTTCATTTTCTGTGCCATCAGGTGCTCCTTGAGGATAAACAACAGCAAATCCATTGTCATTTGCAACACGATTCATTCGGGTGTAAAACTTAATAAATCCTGCTTTATTCGTGTATCCATGCATCACAACCAATAGCGGTGCATTTTCGGGTAAATTTTTAGGAAGATGTAAAATATATTTACGTTCTAATTCATCATGAGGAAAAATCTCTTTCTTGTTACAACTAATTAATGTGAAAAAGACAAGTATGAATATGAAATAAAATCGTTTTAAAGCCATGAAAAATATCTTTTTTACTCAAAGTTTAAAATTAGTCATTGTTTAACGATTCATGTTATTTTTTAGTGTATTTCAACCAATAAATAACTCAATTTTAACTTTATTCTAATTCAAATCCCCAATAAGCAAGTAAGTAGATTTGCGATTTATCCACTTTAACTCGGTATTCTTTTCCTGTTGGGCAAGCACAAGATTCGCATATTATTGATGATCTCTCTCCATTGATTTTGATTTTTAATGGAATTATTCCTTCTGATTTTAAAAAATTCTCAAGTGTATTTTTAGCTTTTCTGTCATTAGATTCATGCGCCCAAAAAGGGAGACAAGCTGTTTCTTGAAATACCATCCATTTTCCATTTGTTGTTTTAGCGCAGCTATCAAATAAAGCTAACGCAAAAAAACAAAAGAACAGTGCATATAAAAATCGTTTCATAAGAAGTGTTTTTTCATTGAACGTAGCAAATTTCATTCCAAAAATCGACTCAAATTTGTATATTTGACAGACGTTTTGAAGAGGAAAATTGGATTTAGGAAATAGGAAAGAGTTAACGTCATTTGTGCAATTGCTTTTAAAGCATAAAAATCAATACGATAGATGGAAAAAATCGAACCATATAAACCAACGAATAAAGTAAGAATTGTAACAGCTGCTTCGCTTTTTGATGGGCATGATGCTGCTATTAATATTATGCGAAGAATCATTCAAACTACCGGTTGCGAAGTGATTCATTTAGGGCATGACCGAAGTGTAGAAGAAGTAGTTAATTGCGCAATTCAAGAAGACGTTCAAGCAATTGCAATGACTTCTTATCAAGGAGGACATACAGAGTATTTAAAATATATGTATGATCTATTGAATGAAAAAGGTGCAGGACAGATTAAAATATTTGCTGGTGGTGGAGGTACAATTCTTCCTTCTGAGATAGAGGAATTAGAAGCTTATGGTGTAGAGCGAATTTATCACCCAGATGATGGTCGTTCTATGGGATTACAAGGAATGATTAATGACCTGGTTCAACGGTGCGATTTTGCTGTTGGAAATTCTTTAAATGGAGAAATTAATCATTTAGCAGATAAAGAGGTCACTTCTATAGCACGGATGATAAGCGCTGCTGAAAATTTCCCTGAAATTGCCGAAAGTCAATTGGAAAAAGTGCATGAAATGGCGGCTAAGGTAGATACGCCAATCTTAGGTATTACAGGAACTGGAGGAGCAGGGAAATCATCATTAGTTGACGAGTTAGTGCGTCGTTTTTTATTAGATTTTAAGGAAAAAACGATTGCAATTGTTTCTGTCGACCCATCAAAACGAAAAACAGGAGGTGCTTTACTTGGAGATCGTATTCGAATGAATGCAATTAAAAATGAGCGCGTTTATATGCGTTCATTAGCAACGCGCCAAAGTAATTTGGCGTTGAGTAAACATGTTTCTGAAGCCCTAGAAGTATTAAAAGCATCAAAATTTGATCTAATAATCTTAGAAACATCAGGAATTGGACAATCTGATACTGAAATAATGGATCACTCTGATGTTTCATTATATGTAATGACACCTGAATTTGGTGCTGCTACACAATTAGAAAAGATCGATATGTTAGATTTTGCTGATGTTGTAGCAATTAATAAGTTTGATAAACGAGGTGCTTTGGATGCTGT
>CAYPZN010000102.1:0-10233 GCA_964415335.1 uncultured Crocinitomix sp. | reverse complement strand
ATTTGTTGAGATGTTGAAAATAACTCCCAATTGGTATCATCTTCTGGCCTTGAAACTTCTTTCATAGCTTCAAATGTATACCATGTTGTTGCAGGATTGAAAACAGGAAGTTCTATTTCTAAACTTTCATTAGGTTTTAAAAAATAAGAAGCCTTTTGATTAACACTTGGGGCATAATCAGGATACTGATTTAAGCTTCGAGCCATTATGCCGTATGCTGAGACAAGGTCCCATAAATTAACTTCAGCACCTCCTAATATTAACGATAAACCATAATGATTTGGAGGGCGATTAATCGTCTTGAAATCTAATCGCCTCAGAGTATGATGAAATTTTTCAATACCAAACTTGGTCAATAAACGAACCAAAGGAACATTTAATGAACGAGAAATTGCTTCATCTGCAGGAACAATTCCATCATATTTTAGGTTATAATTTTTTGGAGAATAACCAGACATTACAGTTGGTATATCTTGGACAAGCATTTTTGGTGTAATCTCTCCACTTTGTAGCATTGCGGCATATAAAAAGGGTTTAAGTATACTACCTGTACTTCGTGGAGCACTAATAATATCAACATCTTTGCCGTGCTCAACTTCAACATTTAGAACATTACCATTGTAAGAGATAATTTTTCCAGTTTCTACTTCCATTATCAATACAGCAGCATTGTAAATTTCATTCTCGCGGAGCTTTTGATGGTGAAATTGAATAATGTTATTTGTTTGTTCTTGAATTGACAGTTCAATTGAAGTATGTACAACCTTTCCTTTTAAACCATCATTGATAACCCTATTAAGAAGGTGTGGAGCAACACGTGGAATTGGATGTGGTTTTTCGGGTAATTCTTCAAGTTTTGCCAACGACCAAGTAATTGAATCCATTTCGCCCACAGAATAAAGACGATCTAAAAGTCTGTTTCGTTTTGCCAATAACAAATCACGGTTTCTTCCAGGATGAATTAATGACGGAGCGTTTGGTAAAACAGCAAGTGTTGCTGTTTCAGCCCATGATAATGTTTTTGATGGTCTTCCAAAATAACGCCATGCTGCAGCGTCCAAACCTACCACATTTCCACCCATTGGAGCATTAGAAGTATAAAGTGCTAAAAGTTCGTCTTTTGAATAACGCCACTCTGCACGAGTAGCCCAAAAAATTTCAATTACCTTTTGCCAAACCGTTCGCTCTTTCTTACCCCTACTCATTCGCATGAGCTGCATAGTAATAGTACTTCCTCCGCTAATTTTTCGGTTATTGGATATGTTCTGATATGCTGCTCTTACAAGGCCTTTAATACTAACACCAAGATGCGATTCAAAATTCCGATCTTCAAATTGAACAATTGCTTTTCTGAATTTATCAGGAACCTCAGAATTGTATGGGAAACGCCACTGTCCATCAGTTGCAATAGATGCGGCAAGCAAATTTTCATTTCGATCTAAAATTACAGTACTCGTTGGTGTATTAAATAATTCCTTTGGAAGACAGAAAAACCAGAGTAAAAAAACAAGAAAAGAAATACTTGATAATATGTACTTATAAGCTAAGATAAATCTCCAAATCTTAACTGTTATTTTTTTTATAAATTTCAAATCCTATCTTTATAAAATGCTTGAGTAACTAAGAGCACTTATTCATACATTTTTTTGTGCTGAGAACAAAGTAAATCAAAAGATCTACCTAAGCCAATGATTTTGTATAAATTAAAAAGAACATTTATTATACGTCATTGATGGACATTTATGTGCAATTACATGCTTGAACTGAAACGAATATACTTAATAATCCTATTCTTCGGAGTAAATGGTTTTTTACTCGGTCAAGCATATAACTTTGATTATTTGTCAATTCAAGAAGGATTACCACAATCACAAGCTTATGCCATTGAGTTTGATTCAAATAAACATGCTTGGATAGGAACTCAAGGAGGTGGTTTATGTCGCTATGACGGAATGGAATATGATTATTTTACAATAAATGATTCCTTAATTTCAAATCGAATTTATAGCTTGAAAGAAATAAATCAAGAACTATGGATTGGTCAAAAAGGAGGTGTTACCGTTTTTGATTTATATGGAAAGTTTAAACGAAATTATCGTTTAGAAAGAAATACAACTCTAGTTCAAGATATCATTCAATTTAAAGAACAATATTTTTTCGCAACAAATAAAGGACTTTTTCAACTGATTGAAGAATCAATTGTCCCATTTCAAGATAATCCAAATGTGAAAAATGTTAATGTTCATTCTTTTTTAGTTCAAAAGGAAAAAGAAAAAATGTGGCTTTGTACAGATGATGGACTCTTAGATCATAAAGACCCCTTTAAAAGAATCAACCGTAAAAATAAATTGTCTTCGGAACATATCGAATGTGCTATTGAGTTTAATGGTGAAGTTGTGTTGGGGACATATGAAACCGGTATATATCTCTATGATTCTAATCGTGTTTATAGAATGGAAGAACTAAACGAATTAAATGACAAGATAATTTTGAGTTTGTTTGTTTCTAGTCAATCTGAACTATGGATTGGAACACTAAATAATGGCGTTTATCTCTTTGATCAAAAAGATAAAACAATCAAAAATTTTAAAACAAGTAATGGCTTGTCTGGAAACAATGTAAAAGTCATTTCTGCCGATTACTGGGAAAATATTTGGATTGGTACAAGTGGTGGTGGTGTATCAATTTTTCAAAATAGTCCTTTTATAGAATATAATAGCTCATCAGGATTAAATGGTGATTATGTTTTTTCTGTTCATAATGATGCCCAAAATAACCTTTGGTTGGGGACAGAAGGGACCGGAGTAATGAGAATTAATGATACTTCAAAAGTTTTATTTGATGAAGAATATGGTTTTCATTCTGAAAAAGTTAAAGTAATTTTTGAAGATAGTGATGGAGATATTTGGTTTGGGACAGAAGGGAAAGGAATTGGGTTTTATGATGTGAGTCAGAAAAAAGATACCATTTATTCATTCTATCAGAATAAAGGGCTGAAGGGTAAATGGGTTAAGTCTTTTGCCGAAAACACGTCCTCCAAAGAAATCTTTATTGGAACTTCAGATGCGGGAATTTTTTCGATTAAAAAAACAAAAAACTTTCCAGATAAAGGTGAGTTTAATCGGGTTGCAGTAGTGTCAGGAAAAATGCCTAGTCGAGTAATTGCCTTATTTTATGAAAATGAAAAATTGTGGTTTGCAAATAACGAAGGTGAATATGGGTTTATAAAAGATAAGAGAGCGTTTTCATATTCTGTCAAAGAAAAGAGTTTTCGAAATATTGTTGGAGTAGAAAATCAAATTTGGATTGGCTCAAAAGACAATGGAATTCTTGCCTTGAATTTAAAAAATGACTCAATTGATCAGAAAGAATGGATTAGTAATACAAATAAAAAAGAACTACAATCCAATAATATCTATCAATTACTTTATACAGATAGACAATTATGGGTTGGAACAGAAAAAGGATTAGATCGACTTGATTTAGATTCAAATTATTCAATTGTAAATGCAGAACATTTTGGTTACCAGGAAGGATTTAAAGGGGTTGAAACAAATATCAATGCTGGTTCAATTGATGCAAATAAAAACTTGTGGTTTGGAACCGTTGATGGTCTTTTTGTTTACAAAGGAAGGGCTGTTAATCAGGCACAACGAAAACCACCCATTTTACAATTAAACGACTTGAAAATCATTTTTGAATCAATAGAAAACACTCCCTTTTCAAATTGTTTTAAGGATGGGAATATGATTGAATCTTTACTTTTACCACATGATCAAAATCATATTAGTTTTCTTTTTAAAGCAATTCATTTTTCATATCCCAATGATATCTCATATAGATGGCAATTAAGTGGGATCGATCCTGATTGGACACCAGGAACAAAGGTGAACGTAGCAACCTATCCAAATTTATCTCCTGGAGATTATAAATTCAGTGTTCAGGCCTCAATTGACGATAGGTGGAGTGAAACTCCAATTGAATTAATGTTTTCTATTGATAAACCATATTGGGAAAAATTGTGGTTTAAAATCGGATACTACAGTTTGTTTATAATCTTGATTGTATTAATCATTTTAATTGTTTTAAGACGGCAACGAAAAAAGAATAAAACGTTAAATGAAAAGCTTAAATTAGAGAAAGATTTGTTAGAACTAGAACAAAAAGCGCTTCGTCTTCAAATGAATCCACACTTTATCTTTAATGTGCTCAATTCAATTCACAACCTTATTATATTGAATGATCCAGATAAAGCACGGTATGCGTTGTCTAAATTCTCAAAGTTAATGCGTCAGGTTTTAGAAAATTCCAGAGAGAAATTAATTTCTATTGATGACGAAATAGAAACGCTCCAAAACTATGTTCAACTTGAAAGATTGACTTCAAATACTGAAATTGATTTAACCTTTGACTTGGATGAAGAACTAGATACGACCGAAGAAATTTTACCACCCTTAATGATCCAACCTTTTGTGGAAAATGCTATCGTTCATGGGTTAAAGAAAATTGAAGAAAGTGGAAGGATAAAAATTTCATTTAAATGGATAAAAGATAATTGCCTTGAATGTTCAGTGATTGATAATGGTATTGGAAGAAAACGTGCAAACGAAATAAATGCGCAGAAAGAAACTTATCACAAGTCCACCGCATTGCAAGTAACGCAAGAAAGGTTAGCAAACTTGAATAAAGAAACTGAGATTATTCCTTTTGAGATTATTGATTTAAATGAAACCAATTCAAAGCAAAAGTCAGGAACAAAAGTCGTAATCAGGTTATTGGTCTAATTTCATTTACCAATTTTAAGATATAACCTCCAATTTGGCAAATTTTAGCAAGAGTTGTTTATTTCCTGCTTTTGGAAAAAAGACAGTTGCTTTCGTAGGAGGAGTTCCGTCAAGTCCAATTACTTTGCCTTTTCCAAAGCGTTCGTGAATTACGTTATAGCCTACTTTTAAATCCAATTGATCAGCTGTAGTATTATTACTTCCTTTTGTTTTTAGCGGTTTTGCTTTTGAAACAGGAGTTAATTGTCTTCGATTTGAAAAAAGACTTTCCTTTTTTTGACCAATCTTTCGCTCCATATTAAGCTGATTCATTGAGCGGCCTCCTCCCAGACTTTTACTGCCAGTATTAGAAAGCATCTCAAGATGGTCCGCATCAATTTCGTCGATAAAACGGCTAGGCTCACTTGTAACGATATTTCCCCATCTAAAACGACTGGTTGCATATGATAAAGTAGCTCGTTTTTCAGCTCTTGTCAAAGCGACATAGAAAAGCCTGCGTTCTTCTTCAAGCTCTGATCTAGAGTTCAATGCCAATTGAGAAGGAAATAAATTCTCTTCCATCCCAACAATGTATACATAAGGAAACTCTAGCCCTTTTGAGGCATGGATTGTCATAAGTGTTATCTTATCTCTATCCTCTTCTTTGTCTTGATCTGCATCCGTTAATAAAGCAACGTCAACCATAAAGTCACTTAAAAAGCCTGTTTCGCCTTCACTTACGGATTCTGCAAATTCTTTAATTCCTGACAATAAAGCCTGAATGTTTTCATGTCTTGAAACTCCTTCGGGAGATTTATCATCATAAAGATCTTTTAAAATACCAGAACTTTTAGCAATTATCTCTGCCAGGGTATAAGCATCTAATTTTTCCAATTGAACAGCATAGCTATTAATAGAAGTAACAAAGTTGTTTATTTTGGTTTGCGCAGCACTTGGAATTCCTGCAGGATATTTTTGAGGCTGAGAAATGACTTCCCAAAGACTAACGTCATGATGATTAGATGCAATAATTACTTTTTCAATTGTTGTTTTACCAATTCCTCGTTTTGGATAATTGATCACGCGCTTTAAAGCTTCTTCGTCAGAAGGATTTGCAGTTAATCTAAAATAAGCCAATAAATCTTTGATTTCTTTCCGTTGATAAAAAGATAAACCGCCATATATTTTATAAGGAAGGTTTAGTTTTCGTAGCGATTCCTCAAAAGAACGAGATTGTGCATTGGTTCGATATAAAATAGCAAAATCAGCGTTTTCCGCGTGGTCGTTGTTTTTCGTTTCAAAGATAAAATTACTTATTGCCTTCCCTTCTTCATTGTCAGTTAATGAACGAATCACCTTAATTTTATTTCCTTCTGTGTTATCCGTCCAAACCGTTTTCTTAATTTGATTTTTGTTTTTTGCAATAACACTATTTGCAGCATTGACAATTGTCTTTGTACTGCGATAGTTTTGTTCTAACTTAAAAACTTTGTGGTCCTTATAGTCGTTTTTGAAATTTAAAATGTTCTCAATGTTTGCCCCTCGAAAGGAATAGATACTTTGCGCATCATCACCAACAACACATATGTTGTTGAAAACAGCAGCAAGCTTCTTTACAATTAAGTATTGAGAGTAATTTGTATCTTGATACTCATCCACAAGAATGTATTTAAACTTGTGCTGATAATAATGTAAAACATCTTCGTGGTCTCGCAACAAAACATTCGTTTTGAATAATAAATCGTCGAAATCCATTGCACCGGCCATAAAGCATCTTTTTTCGTATGCTTTGTAGATTTCAAAAAGACGTGGTTTACCACTCATTCTGTCTTCAGCTACGATATCCGAATTTGCTTCATAACCAGCTGCAGAGATTAAATTGTTTTTTGCTGATGAAATTCTTCCTAAAACTAAATTGGGTTTATATGTTTTATCATCTAATCGAAGTTCCTTTATAATTGCTTTGATTAAGCTCCTTGAATCTTGCGTATCATAAATGGTAAAATTAGAAGGATAACCTAGCTTGTCTCCATGATACCTTAAAATCTTTGCAAAAACAGAGTGAAATGTTCCCATTGCAATGTTCTTCGATTCCGAAGCACCAATTATCTGAGCAATTCTCTCTTTCATTTCACGAGCAGCTTTATTAGTAAAAGTCAATGCAAGAATATTAAAAGGATCAACACCATTTTTAATCATATGTGCAATGCGATAAGTTAAAACCCTTGTTTTACCAGAACCTGCGCCAGCAATTACCATAGTTGCGCCTTCCGTGTTTAAAACTGCATTGCGTTGTTCGGGGTTGAGAGATGATAAATAATCCATAAGACAAAAATAGAGATTATAGAAAATGAATTTAACTTTAAAAAAGAATATTTTTCCACCCAATAAAATGATAAGTTGCGTACACTAAAAAAAAGAGGTTTTAAATAGGGTCAAAAACGATTTTCAACAGCAATTTGTGAAAAATCTAAAAAATAGTTCAGCAAATGTTGTTTAATAAAAAAAACTTAATACCTTTGCACTCCGAATTTTTGCGAATTTGGGAGTATTATATATTGAAATAATTAGAAAAAAACAACATTTAAAGGTACTATGCCAACTATACAACAATTAATTAGAAAAGGTAGAGTAGCTCAGGTTAAGACGAGCAAGTCAGCAGCACTTGATTCTTGCCCTCAGCGAAGAGGCGTTTGTGTTAGAGTATATACAACGACACCTAAGAAACCAAATTCGGCTATGAGAAAAGTAGCCAGAGTAAGATTGACAAATGGTAAAGAGGTGAATGCCTATATCGGAGGAGAAGGACATAACTTACAAGAGCACTCTATTGTTTTAGTAAGAGGAGGAAGAGTGAAAGATTTACCAGGAGTTCGTTACCACATTGTTAGAGGTGCTTTAGATACTGCTGGTGTAGAAGGTAGATTACAAAGAAGATCAAAATACGGAGCAAAACGACCTAAGAAATAGTAGCGAATCATGAGAAGAAGACAAGCAAAAAAACATGTTATTTTACCTGATCCTAAGTTTAAGGATGTATTGGTAACAAAATTCGTGAACAACTTAATGTTTCACGGAAAGAAAAGTATTTCTTTTAAAATTTTCTATGATGCAATGGATATCGTTGCTTCAAAAAATGAAGAAGAAAGTCCTGTTGACGTATGGAAACGTGCATTGAATAATGTAACACCAAATGTTGAGGTAAGAAGTAGAAGAGTTGGAGGGGCTACATTTCAAATCCCTACTCCGGTTAGAGATAATAGAAAGCAGTCATTAGCTATGAAATGGTTAATTGGTTTTTCTAGAAAGAGAAACGAAAAGACAATGGCTCAGAAATTAGCTTTCGAAATTTTAGCTGCGGCAAAAGAAGAAGGTGCTGCATATAAGAAAAAAGAAGATATGCACAGAATGGCTGAAGCAAATAAGGCATTCTCACATTTTAATAGATTCTAGAGATGGCGAAGAAAAGAGATTTAACGTATACAAGAAATATTGGGATTATGGCCCATGTTGATGCTGGTAAAACAACAACAACTGAGCGTATCTTATATTATACAGGAGTAAGTCATAAGATTGGAGAAGTACATGATGGTGCTGCGACAATGGACTGGATGGAACAAGAGCAGGAAAGAGGGATTACAATTACTTCAGCTGCAACAACATGTTTCTGGAAATATCCTACGGTTCAAGGGCAACCTGTTGATGATACAAAAGATTATAGAATTAACATTATTGACACACCGGGTCACGTTGACTTTACAGTTGAAGTTGAACGTTCTTTACGTGTTTTAGATGGTGCAGTTGCATTAATTTGTGCTGCTTCAGGGGTTGAACCTCAGTCTGAAACTGTATGGAGACAAGCAGATAAGTATGGGGTTCCAAGAATTTGTTTTGTAAACAAAATGGATCGTGCTGGAGCTGACTTCATGAGATGTGTTAAAGAAGTTAGAGAAAGATTAGGTGGTAATCCGTTACCATTACAAATTCCTATTGGAGCGGAAGATGATTTTAAAGGAGTGGTTGATTTGATCACTATGAAAGGAATCATCTGGAAAGAAGAAGATAAAGGTTCTACATGGGATGAAATTGAAATCCCAGAAGATCTTAGAGAAGAAGCACAAGAGTGGAGAGATAAGTTAATCGAAGCTGTTGCTGAATCTGATGAAGCTTTAATGGAGAAATTCTTTGAAGATTCAGATTCAATTACAAAAGAAGAAATGTTTACTGCAATCAGAAACGCGACAATTGACATGTCAATTCAGCCGATTATGTGTGGTTCTGCATTTAAGAATAAAGGGGTTCAAACAATGTTGGATGCTGTTATGGCATTCTTACCTTCTCCTTTTGATAAAGGTGCTGTCGAGGGAATTAACCCTAAAACAGATGAGCCTACTAAAAGAGAACCAAGCATTGAAGAACCGACGGCAGCATTAGCTTTTAAAATTGCTACGGATCCATTTGTTGGAAGACTTTGTTTCTTCAGAATGTATTCAGGTAAGATTGATGCTGGTTCTTATATTCATAATACAAGAACAGATAAAAAAGAACGAATTTCTCGTATTTTCCAAATGCACTCAAATAAACAAAACGCAATCGATATGATCGAAGCGGGTGATATAGGTGCAGGTGTTGGATTTAAGGATATTCGTACTGGAGATACATTATGTGATGCAAGTGCTCCAATTGTACTTGAATCTATGGATTTCCCTGATCCAGTAATCGGAATCGCTATTGAGCCTAAGACTCAAGCAGATGTTGATAAACTTGGAATGGGATTAAACAAACTTTCTGAAGAAGATCCAACATTCCAAATATCAACAAATGAAGATTCTGGTCAAACAGTAATTTCTGGAATGGGAGAGCTTCACCTTGAAGTATTGGTTGATCGTCTTAAAAGAGAGTTCGGCGTTGAAGTAAACGAAGGAGCTCCTCAGGTTGCATATAAAGAGAAAATTAATAGCTCTGTTGATCATAGAGAAGTTTATAAAAAGCAATCAGGTGGACGTGGTAAATTTGCTGATATCAGTATCAAAATTTATCCACAAGAAGACGAAGAGAAAACAGGTCTAGAATTCAAAAACAACATTAAAGGGGGGAATATTCCTAAAGAATTTATCCCGTCTGTTGAAAAAGGATTTAAAGATTCAATGAAGAATGGTGTTTTAGCTGGCTTCCCAATTGATAGTTTAGTGGTTGAGTTAAATGATGGTTCATACCATGATGTTGATTCAGATGCTTTATCATTTGAGATTTGTGCAAAAATGGCCTATAAGAATGGGTTGAAGAATGCATCTCCTGAGTTGCTAGAACCAATTATGAAGATTGAGGTAGTTACTCCAGAAGAGAACATGGGTGATATCGTTGGAGATTTAAATAAGAGAAGAGGACAAATTAATGGGATGGATGACAGATCAGGAGCAAAAGTTGTTAAAGCTGATGTTCCACTTTCTGAGATGTTCGGTTATGTTAC
>CAYPZN010000101.1:0-10665 GCA_964415335.1 uncultured Crocinitomix sp. | reverse complement strand
TGTTCGTTGCATATAATGCAACACGCCTCTTTTTCCTCCCATCTCTTCTCCACCACCTGCTCTTCCAGGTCCACCATGCGTAAGCATTGGCATTGGTGATCCATGTCCTGTACTTTCCTTTGCGCATCTTTCATTCAACACTAGAATTCTACCGTGCATTGATGCAGCATTCAAAACATAATCGGTCGCAATAGAATCGTCAGCTGTAACAATAGATGAAACCAATGATCCTTTTCCGAGTTTGGCAATTGCCACTGCATCTTCAATATCTTTATACGGCATTAATGTAGAAACTGGACCAAAACATTCTATGTTATGCGCTCCTTGTTTGTTGTGTGGATCTTCATTTCTGAAAATAATTGGTGAGAAGAAAGCACCTGCATTTTTGTCCGCTCCAACAACATCAAAGTTATCTAAGTCTCCAATTACAATGTCTTGCTCTTTTTGAAGTAATTCAACATTTGCTCGTACGCGTTCTACTTGAAGCCTAGTTGCTAATGCTCCCATCCTAACAGATTTATCCGCGGGATCACCGATTGTGTTTTTTGCCAATCGTTTAGCTAATGCGCCTTGCACATCATCAATCAATTCCTCCGGTACAATTATTCTTCTAACCGCGGTACATTTTTGACCTGCTTTTGACGTTATTTCTCGTTGAACTTCTTTAATAAATATGTCAAACTCTGGTGTTCCCGGAGTTGCATCTTTACCTAATATTGCAGCATTTAATGAATCAGCTTCTAGATTAAATGCCACTGAATTTTCAACTATATTAGGTAAAGCCTTTAACATTTTACCTGTTTTAGCCGATCCTGTGAAAGTAACAATATCTGAACTTGTTACATGATCTAAAATTCCTCTTCCTAAACCGACAACAAGTTGCAAAGCGCCTTCTGGAAGAATTTTAGAATCAATAATATCTCTTACCATTAACTCTGTTAAATAACAGGTAAATTCAGAAGGTTTAACAATTGCAGGTACACCTGCCATGAAATTTACTGCTACTTTTTCTAACATTCCCCAAATTGGGAAATTAAAGGCATTAATGTGAATTGCCACACCTTCTTTTGGAACCATAATATGATGCCCCATAAATGAGCCTCCTCTAGAAAGAGCTACGGGATCTCCGTCAACATAATAAGGTAAATCAGGGAACTGCCTTCTAAGAGATGCATTTGCAAAAAGGTTTCCTATTCCTCCTTCAATGTCTACCCAAGAATCTATTCTAGTTGCTCCAGTTGCAGCACTTAATTCATAATACTTTCGTTTATTTTTCATTAAGAATAATGCTAAGTTTTTAAGCATTATTCCTCTTTCTTGAAACGTCATTTTTCGGAGTGCTCTTCCGCCTTTATCTTTGGCATAATGCACCATTTCTTCATAGTTCAACCCAACTGATGAACAATTTCCTATTTGTTCACCGGTGATTGCATTGAACAATTCTGTTTCAACACCTTTTCCACTAACCCATCCTCCTAAAGCAAAGTTTTGATATGATTTCATTTGTAGACTGTTTCTTTTTTTCGAACGTTAAATTTAACCATAAAAATTACAAAATGGAACCATTTTTTTGGGTTACTGTTGTGTTGGGTAAATAAAAAATGAGCTTAGAAAAATTTCTAAACCCATTTTAGACATCACCATTTGACAGAGTAAAATTGTCTATTTCTTTACAAGTTTTTCTAGTCCAACTAGTACTCCATTTTCATCTGTTGCTTTCAGCATACAGATTCCAGAAGGAACATTTGAAATATCGATCATTCCATTATTTACAAGTGTTTCTTTAATTATATTTTTACCTGCAAGATCTAAGATTTCAATCTTTAATCCGTTTGTTAAAGTTCCATTTAATGTAATATTCACTTCATTTTCTGATGGGTTAGGGTAAAAGATATTCTTGAAGTAGAAAGTCGTTTTGTTCCATCTGTAGAAAAAAAACAATAAACGAGGCTGGGAATTTTGAAGAGGCTAATTTAATTTTTGAAGAGATGAAAATACAATAAACACACTTTAACAAAGATCATGACGTTAAAAGTATTGATATTTGAAAATGTTGTGTTTCAAGAAGTAGAATTTTTTTACACCGACAAGATTTTTCGAATGCTTTACATCTAATTGAATGTAACCTTGATCAACTGGCAAAATATAAGAATGACCTTCATACTGTTAATCAACAATCCAAATTGTATAGGGTTACACTTGTCTATTTTTACTCAAGAGATTTTAAAGAGGTGTTGAATTGGGTTAATCAAATTATTAATCTGGATGAAATTCGTTATAGGAGAGACATTCAATCAAGTGTTCGATTGCTTAATCTTTTGATCCATTTTGAACTAAAGAACTTCAATCTACTGGAAAATCTAATTACAACCTCGATATTATCTTAAAAAAATTGATCGGTATTTAGCCCCTGAAAAGGCTTTACTTTCGGCGTTAACAAAAGTTATTAATGCACCAAAAACAGAAATTCTTGTACTTTCTAAACCTGACAAAGAGATTGAAAGTATTCAAAAAACAAATCGACTTAATTGTTATTCAATTTCGTATTTTGATTTAAATCATTGGATTCGTACAAGAAAAACTACATCTTAACTACTTTATAACTTTCAAAACTTCCAGATTGATCAAATACATTAACTATATACACACCATTGTTCCATTTTGAAGTATTAATTTCAAGAAAATTTCCTGTAAGTTGATCATCAGAAAAGACAGTTTGCCCCGTCGCATTCAAGATTTGTATTTGACTTAAAGTAATGTTTCCTGAAGATATGTTTAGTTTGTTATTATATGGATTTGGAAATAAATTTACGCCTTCGGTAAAGTCAGTTTCAATTCCGGCAGTTCCTACATTTAATGTTTTTACAATTGTATCTGAATGCCCAACATCATTTGTAGCAATTAATGTTACGTCAAATGTTCCAGTAGCTGCAAATGCATGAAATGGATTTTCTTCCATAGCTTCGGCAGACATTGTACCGTCTCCAAAATCCCAAAGATATGACGTTGCACCTTCTGATTCATTTGTAAACAATACAATTGTTGCCATCTCATTTACATAACTGAAATCCGCAATTACATCATCCAGCAGTTCGACATGAAAAACAAGAGTATCTCCAGGAGCGAGTATGTCATTATATTCAACAACCGTAATATCATAAGATCCCGTTTCTTCAAAATTTAATGTTAGTAATTCTGTATTCTCATTAAATACGGTTGTAATTTCATCTTCATTATAAATCCAATCATAGTATGAAGCATCCCCCCCATCAACTTTGAAGGTTGTGATCAAATCACCACATGCAAACAGAGTATCTGGAGAAATTTTTAATGTATTTGGCTTAATGATTTCATACAAAAATCGTTCAGATTCTGGCAATAATGTATCACTCCAAAATGAATTTGGCTCTTCGACAAAAGTTCCATTATCTGAGCCATCTAACATATGTAAATCTCCTGTTGAGGTAAAAATTTCATATTCAATTCCAACATTTTCTGCACGTTCAATAATAGGAACCGCACCAAAACTTTCTGGTAATGTAAATAATCCAAAAGGATGTCCAAACATATAGGGGACGACTGGGTCGTGTTCACCATGCATTATCATCATAGGAATATTTCCTTCTTCTAAAATTGTGGTGTCATTAACTCCTCCCCAAAAATCTAAAATTGCTCTTACATCTGAAGTTTGATCAAAATCATTTCCTGCGCAATCCAAACATTCTAAATCATTGACTAATCCACCACCAAAGGTACTTTCTGGTCGTTCAGATTCTTTATCCATATATGCAACGTGCAATGAAATAAATCCGCCTGCAGACATTCCTCCAAAGAAGATGTTTTCAGGGTCTATATCATACAAACTAGCGTTTTCTTTAAAATATCGCACAGCAGCTTTTCCGTCTTGTATTGCTCGGTAAACTGCTCTTTCGGCACTAGCTGCATCTAATGGATCGAATCCTTTTCTGTAATCTATTGAAGCAGTAACGTATCCTTTTCGTGCAAAAGAATCACAAATTGCAACCATGTTATCCACTTCTTTTGATCCATTAATGAATCCTCCGGCATGCGCAAAAATTATTAATGGTCTTTTTGGATTATCATCTCCATCCGGAAGGTAAACATCAAGATTCAAGTCAACTTCCCAATAAGGCCAAACCCATTGAGGGGCTTCACCATATTTTACATTAGAAATAGAAAGTATGTCTGTGAAAATGCTCTTCCGATACCTCTCGGGATTATAATCTTGTGCTAATGTTGTTTGAACTAAAAGCACAATAACGATTGTATAAACTATTCTTTGCATGGTGCGAAATTACAAAAAAAATAAATACTATGCACGCATATTAAAATATAACTTCAATAACTTCCGTGAGAACGTCTTTTAACACTTTGTCACACACTTCAATTTGTTGAGGAACAATGCTCTCTTCAGACATTCCGGGTATCGTATTGACTTCGATTAAAAAGGGCTCACCTTCGTGAATTATAAAATCAATTCGAGCAAGTCCTTTTAAATCTAATCTTCTAAAAATGGATTTTGCCGTATTTTGAATTTTTCGTTTTAATTCATCTTCTATTTCTGCAGGTGTAATTTCTTGAGATTTTCCTTCATATTTTGCTTCAAAATCAAAAAATTCGTTTTCGGAAATAATCTCTGTTGGCGGAAGTGGATTTATAGTATCTCCATTAAAATAAAGGCCACAAGTAATCTCTCTTCCTTCAATAAACCCTTCAACAACAACCTCATCATCTTCTTCAAATGCTTTAGCAATTGCTATAGGCATTTCCATTAATGTTTTCACTTTTGAAATACCAAAACTTGAACCTCCTCCATTCGGTTTGATAAAACACGGAAAACCTATTTCATCTGCTATTTCAATTGGGTTTGGAGAATCTCTCTTTCGAATTAAGATTGCTTTTGCTGTAGATATTCCGAAAGCTCTTAAAAAACTATTGCACGCCCATTTATTGGAAGTTAACGTTGATCCAAAGACTCCTGAATTAATATAAAGTAAACCAATCATGTCAAAATAGGCTTGCAACTTCCCATCTTCTCCAGGTGTTCCATGAATTGTAATAAAAGCACAATCAAACGCTACAATCTCGTCATTTTTAAGAAAGGTAAACTTGTTTTTATCAATAGGCAAAACACCTCCTTTAAGGTTAACGTGCCAACTTTTTTCCGTGATTTCTACAAGGTAAGGTTCGTACTTAGTTTGATCTAAATGTTCAAAAATTACACCTGCGCTTTTTTGGGAAATTTTATATTCAGAGGAGTAACCTCCATATAGAATTGCTACTTTTTTTTTCATTTATCTGATTAAATTCACAATCACTCTCGCATGTCAATATTTTGGGCCAAACTCGAGGTGAAAAATTTCTTAATTAGTTAAATTTAGAGATTAAATTAATGACGGTTAAACGCGAAAAGAAAAGATATTAACATTGTACTTTAAAAAAGAGACAGGAATTCTTCAAAAGTCATTTTATAAGTATAATCTAACGGCCATTTTTTCTTAAAAATGGTTAGTCCCGCATTAATTTTTCCTTTTAAATTAAAGTCTATTCCTTTACCTGTTAATAATGTCCAAATAGAAGCAAAGCCACTTTTTATAAATTTCGAAGCATCTCCTACCAATACCATTGGGTAACTCCCTTTTTGTTTTCTTTTTAATTTTATTTTTTCACTTATCCTTACCCAACCGCAGTCAACTTCAGAAATTTTTAAAAATAAAGATGATGGCTTTATCACAATACTATACCAATTTGGATTGTTAATTACGTAATCAAAACCAAAGTATATTTTATCATTTTTCTTTTCAATCGAAAAATTTTCCATAGACAGAAACTCAAGATCTTTATAAAAGAAACTTGCTTTAGTTTTAGGAATAAAGCAAAACAATAAGATAAGTATAATGCCTACTTTTTTCATGATTTCCCTTTAATGGCAGCATAATGCTTATAAAACAATGGAATTGTTTCTATTCCTTTATAAAAATTAAAAAGTCCGTAATGTTCATTCGGTGAGTGAATAGCATCAGAATCTAACCCGAAACCAAGCAAAATTGTTTTGAGTCCTAATACCTTTTCAAACATTGATACAATAGGAATAGAACCACCGCTTCTAATTGGAACTGGTTTTTTACCAAAACTTTCTTCTACTGCTAAACTTGCAGCTCTATATTCTTCAGAATCAATTGGTGTTAAAGCAGGTTCACCTCCATGATGTGGGGTAACTTTAACACGAACACTTTTCGGAGCTATTTTCTCAAAGTAGATTTTAAACAATTCTGTTATTTTATTCGGGTCTTGATTTGGCACTAAACGCATTGATATTTTGGCATTCGCCTTTGAAGGAATAACAGTTTTAGCACCTTCTCCAATATAACCTCCCCAAATTCCGTTCACATCCAGTGTAGGCCTAATCGTTGCTCTTTCTAATGTAGAAAATCCAGACTCTCCCTGAGATGAATTTATTTCAAGTGCTTTGCAATAATGTTCTTCGGAGAAAGGAGCTTTTGCCATTTCATTTCTCTCAATTTCTGAAAGTACTAGAACATCATCATAAAATCCAGGAATAGTAATATGATTATTCTCATCTTGCAAAGATGCTATCATATCGCTCAAGACATTAATTGGATTGGCTACTGCTCCTCCATACAAACCAGAATGTAAATCTCTATTCGGCCCAACCACCTCAACTTCAACGTAACTTAATCCTCTTAAACCAGTAGTTATAGAAGGAACATCATTCGCTATCATTCCGGTATCTGACACCAAAATAACATCCGCTTTAAGCATTTCTTTATGCTCTGTAATGAACCATTCTAAATTTTCTGAACCTACTTCTTCCTCCCCTTCAACAATAAACTTAGCATTACAAGATAAGGTGTCTGTTTTTAGCATTGCTTCGAAAGCTTTCAAATGCATATACATTTGTCCTTTATCATCACAAGCACCTCTTGCAAAAATTGCTCCTTCAGGGTGTATTTCAGTTTCTTTAATAACTGGAGTAAAAGGCTCCGAATCCCACAATCCTAGTGGATCTGCAGGTTGAACATCATAATGTCCATACACTAAAACTGTTGGTAATTCTGGGTCAGTTATTTTTTCGGCATATACCACCGGATGTCCTTTGGTTGGTATTATCTTGACCGTATCGACATCTAATTCTTCAAAACGTTTCTTCAAAAAAGAAGCAGTAACTAACATATCTTCTTTATGCACTGGATTAGCACTTACTGAAGGGATCTTTAATAACTCTACTAGCTCATTTAAGAATCGTTCTTTATTATCTTTTATATATTGATTTATCATTTTCTTGCGGAATTTGGATTTCAAATTTAGCAATACTTTACGATAGAATTAGAATTGAAATGTTAAAAAAAAAAACACCTTTGTGCAACGATTTCGTTGAAAGGTGAGTCTAAGAGTTATAACAAACACAAATTATGAATAAAATTAAAATTTCATTTTGGTCATTTTTAATGCTCTTTTCGAGCATATCAAACAGTCAAATTGTTGTTGAAAACACTTTGACACCAGAAGAATTAGTAGAAAGTGTACTTATTGGTACGGGAGTAACGGTATCTAACATAGAGTTTAATGCATCTGTTCCTCTTGCAGGAATGATACAAGCACAAGCTGGCTTTTTTGATGCGTCTGGAACTACGTTTCCAATTAATGAAGGAATTCTTTTGGCAACAGGAAATGTTTCTCTTGCTATTGGTCCGAATGATGCTGGAGGGGCTACAGACAATACTGGTGTTGCTGTGGACCCAGATGATCCGGATTTAACAGCCATAGGTACAGCATCAATTAATAACGAGGCTATTTTAGAATTTGATTTTATTCCATCTGGAGATTCTGTTATTTTCAACTATATTTTTGCTTCAGAAGAGTACTTAGAATTTGTTGATGCAGGATTTAATGATGTTTTTGGTTTTTTCATCAGTGGACCTGGTTTTGCTGGGCCTTTTACAGATGGAGCAGAAAACATTGCTACAATACCTGGAACAATGACTCCGGTAACAATTGATAACCTAAACGACATGGACTTCCCTGAGTTATACGTAAATAACGACAGAGGGCTAGATGTTCAGTATGATGGGCATACTGTCGTTCTTTCGGCACGTGCGAGTGTTGAATGTGGAGAAACATACCACATTAAAATGGCGATTGGTGATGCGGGAGATATGTCTTTAGATTCTGGTGTATTTTTAGAAGCAAATTCATTTTCTTCAAATGGTATTAACGTGGAGATTGCTTCTGCTTTAGGAGCTGATGCAATTTCTGAAGGGTGTGATACTGCTGTTGTTTGTTTTATCCGACCTGAAGAAGCAGATACAACTGATTTAATGGTTGATTTTGAAATTGGAGGAACTGCAATTAATGGTGTTGATTATGATATGATTACTGAAAGTGTCTTTTTCCCAATGGGAGAAGACACAGTAAAAGTTCTTATTATCCCTAGTGATGATGGAGATATTGAAGGAACAGAAACATTAAATATTTCAGTAGAAATTATAAACGAATGTGGAGACACCATTATTACTGAAGCTTCTATTGAGATAACTGATCCTGTCGATTATAATATTATTACAACTGACACTACAATTATTTGTCCGCAAGATTCCATCTTTATTAGTTTTGAAACAGACGGCGGAATTCCTGAATTTGACATTGATTGGAGTTCGGGCGGAACAGATTTTGGAGAATGGGTTCCTGGGGATATTGTTGGAACAACAACCTATACAATTGACGTTGTAGATGTCTGTGGAGTGGCTTCATCAGGATCTGTTGATGTCACACTTGATCCAGCTCCACTACCTACAATTACATTTGTGGAAGATGAATTCATTATTTGTCCTGGTGCGGAGGTCAGTATTGATGCAACAGTAACCGGAGCATTTGATTCAGACGCAATCACTTATTCTTGGGATCCAACAGGAGTAACTACAGAAGATTTAACAACTTCTCCAACAGATGCAGGCTTTTACGTACTAACCGTTTTTGATGGTTGTAATACCGTTTCTGATTCTGTAGAAGTAGAATTTGGAGGAGTAAATATAACAGATATCACTGTTGTAGACGCAACAGATTGTCCAGGTGTTATGGATGCTGAACTTGGATCTGTAACAGTTATGCCAGACAATCCATTATGGTCTTATGAGTTGGTTGGATTTGGTCCGCCGCAAGACAACGGTAACTTTGATGATGTACCTGGAGGAGTAGATTATATTCTAATTGTAATAAATGAAAGCGGATGTATCACAGATACTATCGTTTCTGTTAGCCTTGGATCGACCCCTGTAGATGCAACATGGGCTCCAGATAGCTTAAGAAATATTTCTTGTTTCGGTGCAAATGATGGAGGAGCATTTATCTTTGATATAACAGGCGGAGTTACACCTCCATATGATGTTTCTTGGACAACAACTTCTGGTGTGTTTGATATGGAAACTGTTGGTGTTGATGAATCTAGTGAGCAAGACAATCTTCCTCCTGGAAGTTGGATTGTGACTGTAGTTGATCAAGAAGGATGTGCGTGGTCACAATCATTTGAAATTACTGAACCAGATGAATTAATTCTTGATTTAATCTTTAATGAACCAACATGTTTTGGTTTCTCTGACGGATCTGTTACCGCAAATACTGAAGGAGGAAATGGCGGTGAAACATTTACAATGAGTGACGCTACTGGAACTCAATTAAACATAGGAAATTCAAATACAATTAATACGTTGACCACAGGTTGGTACTTTATAGAAGTTGTAGATGAAAACGGTTGTAGTGTTTCAGATTCATTATTCTTAGATCAACCTGGTGAGTTAGATATTGACTTGACGATTAACCAGCCACTTTGTTTTGGACTCCCTACAGGTTCTGCTGTTGTCGATTCAGTTTTCAATTTTACTGGAGATTATGATCAAATCAGTTATTTCTGGGCTCCTAATTTAACTGGAGACAATGGGATTGGCTTTAACTCTATTACTAAATTAGGAGAAGGCCCGCATACGATCACAATCAATGATGAAAATGGATGTTCAAATGTTTTCAATTTTGATATTATTTATCCAGATTCATTGTTTTTCAACTCTGATACAGGATTTGATCCTGCTTTCTGTAGAGTATTCGATTTCCAAAACGGAAATGGTCAGGTGTTCGCATCTGCTTCTGGAGGTGCTCCTGATTACACTTATTTATGGACTGATTTATCTGATCCTACATCTACAACAACTAATACAACTTGGGGAGGAAGAAATCCTGGTGATTATCGAATTGTTGCAACAGATGCAAACGGATGTACAATTGAACGAATTGTTACAGTTGACTCATTGAACCCAATAGCAGCATTTACGACTGTTTCTGACAATTTAAATTCAGACTGTCAAGGAGTAGGACCAATTGAAGTAGAATTCTGCAATACGTCTCAAAATTTTGCTAATCCTTTAAATCCATTAGCAGATACAACATTCTTCTGGAATTTAGATTGCCCTAATGCTACATGGCAAATAAGTGAAGATATTAATGAGAAATTTGATACTACTTATGCATTACAAGATGTTACTTATACTGTTGATGTAGCATTAGTAGCAACAAATAAAAACGGATGTACTGATACAACAAAGAAAACGATTACAATTTTTGCTGATCCAGTAA
>CAYPZN010000100.1:0-10884 GCA_964415335.1 uncultured Crocinitomix sp. | reverse complement strand
ATAGTTTTAAACTGTCTGAAAAATAGGGAAGTTTACCAAAATAGGGAAGTTTACCAAAATAGGGAAGTTTACCATTTTGATGTAATATTATTGTCTCCCATATCAAAAGATCTATTGTTCTTCCAAATTTTTGTTTTACTAATTCTACATATTTATTTGATTCTATTAAATCCTGATTTTCAACTAGGATATTAATTATATAATAGTAGGAATCTTGGTCATCAAAATTATTTATTGCTAAATTGAAATAATATTTGGCGTCCTTAAATTTTTTTTGGTCAAAATATAATAACCCTAAATCTCTGTAAGCATACTGACAAGAAGGAAATAATTTAAGAGTCTGCAAAAAAAAATCTTCTGCTAAATCAAAATTATTTATAGAGTATTGATAAAGTGAGGCCAATCCATAATAAGCCGAAACATTATCTTTTATTAAAATTGATTTTTTATAAGTTTCTTCAGATTCTTTTAATTTTCCAACATTTTCAAAATCTTTAGCCAAAAGATTCAACCCTAAATAACAATCATTCAAATCCAAAGATTTAAGTTGCTCTATTCTTCTTTCCAGAGGGTAACGCAGACTTATAAATTGGATTTTTGCTAATAAAAACTTTGGTTCAATACTTATACACTTGGCAAATAAACTTAATGCAATATTAGGTTCTTCTTCGATTTTTGAATATCCTAGTTCATATAATAACCAAACATTGTCTTTCCCTAGTATATCTTTAGATTCATTAAAATAATAGTCCTTTTTCTTATGATTTTCTTCAATTAATGCTTTTATTAAGTTATAATAACCTGAATGACTATAGTTTTTTTCTACAACTCCAAGTAATTGCAATAATGTTTCAATATCACTATCTAAATAAAGTGAATAAGAATAGAACCAAAAAGAAATCTCACTCTTGTTTTTTTGATAGAAATCTTTTATTTCAGATATAGGGAATCTATTCTCAATAAAAAAAGATGTCAACAATTTAGATTCTTCAATCATTAATTATCTTCCAGGGTTAGGTGTTTCATATATGATATCATCAGGAATTGACCAGGTCTCTTTTTTTATACTTCCATCATCAATTGACTCTACTTCGTCTAGTATTTTTTTGAAAGGGCTACTTCCTACTTCTTCATTAAATGTAATCTTATAGATAGCAGTCCACAATGATAATTCTTGACCATATTTACTATTTTTTGAACCATCAGGGTTTATTTCCAACGGTGGAGGTACTTTTTCTCTAAATTGTTTATTGAATTCATCAACTTTTTGATTATACTCAGTCCACTGTTGTTCGTATATCAGTTTATCGCTCGGATCGTCAAAAACAATCCCACCCATAAATGATTGTTGTTCTGTATTTTTATATTTTTCTATTGTTTTGACTACAAACCCACCTTGGAAAGCGTCCACAGCTTTTAATGCCCCATCAAATTCTGAAATAACTTTAGCTAATGCTTTACCATCTTTTACTTGGTTTTCTCTGTCAATGATTAATTGTTCTTCAGCTTCACTAGTCTCATATCTTAATTCAGGATTTCCATTCGCTCCACCACTTCCATTTCTTAAATTAGTTGCTCTAGCTCCAATTGCTGCTCCTGCTCCAGGTGGCTGTTGACCGTTTTTATGAAATTGTTGGTTAGAATTCGTAGTTCTATTATAATTCGTGACAGTATTTCTTGATTGAGTTCTTATTCTTTGATAATTAGTATATCTAGTAGAAGCCCTATTGTTATGATAAACCTGTGTTGGAGAAACTCCATATCTTGCTCCTCCTCTTTCTAAACCTTCTAATTCTACATAAGCTATAACTTCATTTTCGCTAAAAGCGTAAGGGGAATTATGAGGATATTTAGCTGCCAAAGGATCCACCGCAAAAAACCTACCAACTCTAGGATCATGCATTCTGAATTTATAATTCACAGAATTATTCTCTCCCTTAATCTCATCATCTTTTTCTTGCCCTTGGAATGAGTAACGATAATCACTCGCTTCATCTTCATTACGATTAGGTAAAAGCATTCCAAACGGATAGTAATCACTCTGCGTTACAACATCCGCTATATGGTAATCAACAATTCCATCATCTCCAACAATTTTAGAGAGTTTAACATCATCAATCACAATAGTTGGTGTTAGTGGATCTGGAACTCCAATTAATGTAAATCCTGTGATACGGTCATCTGCTGTTCCAACAATCGTAACAGTGTTACTGCCTACTACTAATTCCTCTGTAATTGAACCTGTCGTTTGACTAATTTCTACAAATACCCCAATTCCGTTTCTTTCGAGTAAATTAAGGTCGAGTGTATATTCCTCTCCTATTGCTGTTGACAGAATAAGTTCTGTTGTTAAAGATGAACTTGTGTTTTCAATTTTAAGCGCATCAGTCTCGTTTGATAATGTTGTTCCCGCTCCTGCTATAAAGTCGCCTGTAGTGCTACCACTAAAATCTTCTTTGTAAGAGATAATTGTTTCCCCATCCACCTGCAATTTCCGATCAGATATAACCTCTAAAACATTGCCTAAATGGTTTGAGTCTTCGACCCAAAAACCATTTTTCTCACGCGTGCGCGATTGCCCATTTTTGTAATATGAAGAAAAAAATTCTTGGGTATGCATAGGTCAATTGTTCACTATAAAAATAAAGCATTTTATACAATAATACTATTACTTTTTTAAGCTTATTTTGATCTATGTAAAAAGTTTTGCTTTTTGTGTAAAATTATCGACTAATCGTATCTGAAATTACGGTATAAAGGGGCTAACTAATCTTTTCTTTTAAATCCAACTTTACGAATAGGCTCTTTATTTTCTTCTTGAGTAATGAATTTGGTTAAGTAATCAAAAACCATATCAATACGTTCATCTTGGCTAGAAATACGTTTCTTTATTTCTTCTAACTCTAGAAGTAAATCTTTGTGAGTTAGTAACATTTCTCTCATTTGTGTAAATATTCTAATGATTTGAATGTTAACTTGAATTGCTGTTTTACTATTAAGAACGCTTGAAAGCATAGAAACTCCTTGTTCTGTAAATGCCATAGGCATATATCTAGTTCCTCCCCAACTTGAGGTGTCAATTTGGCTCCTTAAAATCTCAAATTCTTCTTTAGTAATTTCAAACATAAAATCTTTAGGAAATCGTTCTATATTTCTTCGAACTTGTCTTTTTAAATATTTAGTTTCTACTCCATAAAGGTCTGCCAAATCACGGTCTAGCATAACATTAAAACCCCTAATTTTGCAAATTTTATTTATGACATTTCTTTCTGATATACTTGTTTCTTCGTTCATATTTTATGGTTAATTCAATTACAAATTTACATTTTAAAAAACTTGAGGTGCCAATTTGGTACCTCAAGTTTTTAAATGATTTATTCACTTTCAATCAAAGTAGTCAATCCTTGACATTCTGTAAAAAAGTCAATATTCTGCAAAATATGCGTCAAGTAATGAATTGTTAAAGGAAGTTTATTTGTAGGACTCGTTTCATGCAATTCAGCTGTAAATTCAATTGCATTAAGTATTGCAAATCTTAACAGGTTTAAATCCTCATAATTTGCAACTGGAATTTTAAGAAAAAAGTCTTGATGTTTGTCTTTTTCTAGGGTTTGGCAATAATCTTTAATGAAAGCTGCCGAATTTAGATGTTTTGATTTCATTTTTAATACTTTGATTGTTAGAATACACCACCAAAAGGGTGGTGCGTGACATTATTACTTTTCCAACATCAAGGCTCGGCAAAGCCCATACTCAAGAATAGAATAACTCACGCACCGTATATTAAAATGTGAAATTACAAAAATAGATGCACAACGTTTCTTTCTTTATTCTTTGAGTATTTAAAATTTTGCCGATTTTGATATTCAGAATAAAGCTTTAAAGCTTATTTAAATGTGATTTTAGTCCAATCAAGGACTTTTATTTTGCTCCATAAGTCTCGTTTTTAAGTTAAGAGGTTATAAATATTCTAATTATTCCCATTTAATGGGTGATACATTTCAAGCTGATTGGTTAAACTTTCTAAATCCTGCAACTCATAAACTTCCGTAGAACTAATCCATTTATGACCAATCATATACTGCGTTTGTCTTTTTCCATAAAGCTTAAGCCAGTGCATCAAAACTGATGCTCTAATATGTCTGCCGTTTTGAACTTTTTGATTAAGACCTCTTAATTCCTCACATAAAAAAGTCATTTGATTATTTACATTATCCGTAAACAGTAAATTAGTTTGCTTTTCTTCTAAACTTTCAAGATAAGAGAACAACGTTCTCATCTGTGCAGGATGAAGTTTTAAATGCCTGGCTTTTGATCTTTTACTACCCACAATATAAACCGTTCCATCTTCGTCTTTTATATGATCAATTTCAAGTCGCTTTAATTCTCCAGAATGAAGCCCTTGAAAAAGCATAAAGCCAAGCATAACTTCCCGCTTTGTCGCAGTGCGACTGACAACTAGTGCAGTACCTTTATTAAGCTTCGTTAATTGCTCTTTTTTATATTTTAAATAGTCCTTATAAAGCTGCTCAAGTTCACTATAATCAAGTGGATCAATTACAACTTTTTTAACTTCACCTTTTACAGTAATATCAGCAATATTGTCTTTAACAATATTTTCCATCTTAAGATGATCAAAAAACTTGCGAATACTTCGAAGCCTAATATTAATCGTACTTGTAGCAATTGCATTGCTTTTCATAAAATCAATGTAAGCAACCAATTGCTTTTTACTTAATTGATTTAAATAAGCTTCATTTTCAATATTCATCCACATTAAAAAACGGTGCACATTTAAACAATCCTCTTGAATCGTTTTGTATGAATATTTTTTAGATTTTAAATAACTTCTAAACACTTTTAAATTCATAGTCTTGGATTTTCTTTATTAATAATGTGCGTATACAATTGAGTAGACTCTAAACTAGAGTGACCAAGGAACTTTGCAATTTCTTCAATATCCATTCCACCTTGCAAAAGATGCGTTGCAATGCTATGTCTAAAAGTATGCGTTGAAAAAGAAGTATCAACACCCGACAGTTTTTTAAGATTTTCAAAACGATCATAAAAACTCTGCATCCTTGCACCAAAAATATTGAGCAGTAAAGCGGACGAGTCAGCGCTTTGTTTTTTTAGTAATTTCTTTCCGTCAAGTCCTTGCTTTTGTTGTTCTAAAAACCAATATCGACCATATTCGAGATACGCTTTTATATCTTCAGCTGCTTTAGCAGCAATAGGAACATAACGCTGTTTATTTCCTTTTCCCTTGCGAACAAAAAGCGTTCGATCAACTAGATTTATATCCGTAATATTTAGGGCACTACCTTCAGATTTACGAAGTCCACAACCATAAAAAACAGCAAGAATTGCCCTATCACGTTGACCCATAGCTTTAGAGTTTAACCGATAAGGTAAATAAGTTGCTTCATAAAGACATTTAATGTCTTTTCTACTCAAAACTGTTGGTATATCTTGGCTGTGTTGTAGATATTTAGGCGTGATACTTAACATGAATCTTCCATTTTGGTTAATGTATTCAGCAAATTTGTTTACACTTTGGACTGTCTTATTAATAGATGAAGTACTAAGTCCCCCGCTTTTGATTTGTTTGTTTTCTCTAATCTGCAAATGACTTAGAAAACCATCATAATGGTTCTGTCTTATATCTTTAATTTGAAAAATATGTCTTTGTTCCAAATAATGGAAAAACTCTCTTAAATGAATTGGAAAAGTATTTATTGTACCTTTAGCATATCCCATTGTTTGCAACCAATCTTGAAAAGACTTTTCTAAGGTTTTATAATGTTCTGATTTTATATTTAAATGTTTCATTGTATTTTTCTTTAGGGTATACCTCAAGCGAAAAATGAGGTATTTGTTGAGATTTAACCGTAACTAACTTGTTTACAATAGAATCAAATCTCAACTTGTTAGTACTTATTTTTAAGATTTACCTTGTTTTATGGTTTTTAGGGCATTATCTAATGCAATTGACACGCCTTTTTCAAGTTTTTCATACTCTTTAGGATCAACGATTTGATAAACAAGTGTTCGACCCCCTTTTTCATGAGAGGTTTTTAAATAACCATGATCGACAAGGGTATAATGATAACGTTGAATTGATTTTAAAGAACGGTCAAACTTTCTTGCAGTATCAAAACTTGTAAACTTTTGTTTTCTAGCTTTTTTTAGATAGACTTTAAGTTCTTCAAGATACTTTCTCGTTGAACGGTTTAAACGGTCTGATTTTTTTATCAGAACATCAAGCATTAAACGGTTTGCATTTTCTATATCTTCAATGGTACTTTCAATATAGATAGCTCCTGTTTTACTATCCACTTTTTTCTCTCTTTGAAACTGGTTGAGGAAAGTAACCGCTTCAATAAAATGTAAATAATGTGCGTTCGTTCTTCTTGGTTTAAAAACTGATTTTGGTAAAACAAGTTCTTTTGCATAAGGATTAATTATCCTAACAGAGTCTAATAATCGTTGTGCATTTTGAAGCAGTTTAATTGCTTTATTTCGTTCATTAAAATCAACTTCTCCAGATGACAAACTTCTTTGATATTCTAGTATTAAATCATCTTGTTTTTCAGAGCTATCAATATAAATTAGGAAGCTCCTATTGCTATTATCTTCGTAGATAGTTTCGCGTGTGGTGCAACCACCAACGCAAATAGGACCGTTTACGGTTCTTTTTGTTGTAAAAAGCCCTTGCCTGGTTTTTTCTACAAAAGTTTTTGTAATGTACTTTTTGCTTTGAAGTTCACGAATAGGATAAAGTACTTTATCTGCTCCGTCTAAATCTTCAATCAAAATGAGTTTATGTGCTAATTCATGAGGTTCAAAGTAGTAAAAGCTACTCGGAGATAAATCAGTCACACTAAGTGTATCTTCATCAGGCAGCAAAGCTGCAACTGATTCTTGTAAATGACTTTTTCCTGTTCCACTTGCGCCCATTGAAATAATGTGCAAGGGATTAGACATTAAACGAGAAGTGAAAATGATATACATTAATAATCTGTTATCGACTTCTCCAATAACTCCTGCCTGACCGATTAATTTATTAATTGTAGAAAGTAAATCTTTAGATTTCAGCAATTTAATTGCTTCTTTCTTTTCTTCATCAGAAAGCTGGATTTTCAAATCCTTTTTCTCGGTTCTCGATTTAATTTCATTAATTCGATATTCTTCTAAAAGATTAGTTAATTGCCCGATTATCGGGCTTAGATAACTACTACTCATTTCAAAACGTTCTGCACATTTGCGAACGATATTTGAAAATTGGTTATCGTTGTACAAATCAACATTGTGACGAATAACATCATTGTTGAAAGTAACACGAAGTGTTACCCTTAAACGGTCTAATCCATTTAAACGGATTCCGCCTAAAACATCAAACTTTATGTTTTTTTCTTCCCAGTAGATAAACTGAGGATTTTCTACATTGAGTTTTTTACTCATTTTATAAGTTTTAAATTAATGGGGTTGGAAAAGTTTATTAAGAGCAGTTTGCTGCCCAAAGAGAGCCACCACAAGGAGCACGACCAAGAAGCTGAAAATGGGAAGCAACAGAACTGGGAGCAGGAAATTTGGAAAAACTGGAAGGCAAAACAACAAGAACAGAACCGCCAAGACCAAGAGTGAGTGCAACACTGCCCCAAGTGCCAGAGCCAAAACCACGAAAAAATGAGGAAACACGAAGCTGACTAGGAGCAGCACCAAGAGGAAAAGCAACAAGCAAACCTGAATTGGAAACCACATGACGAACAAGATTTGCAGAACGAGCTGCAAAAGCTGACCGAGAAAAAGGAGGCTGAACTTTAAAAACATGAGCAGACGGAAACCCACAACGCACCGAAGAATCCACGCCACGCGCACAACCAACTACAACAGAACCCGAAAAACTGGAAACAGCAGAAACAAAAGCACTACAAGAAAAAGCAGCAGAACTGCCCACAACACGGGAACCCGAAAAACCGACCACACCAAACCGCGCTAATGTTTTTAAGGGCAAAGAAGATGAAAGAAAACCAGATGAAAGAAGCATAATTTTTTTTTGCTTTTCGGTCAGTGCCTGACAGACAAATAAAGCAAGGGCGAACGCAGTGAGTTTATATACCCTTGCTGTTTTGGCTGACAGTCACTAGAATTGCAAACAAAAAAATTAGGCTGAATGGGTGGTTATAAGGCTGATGTTTGAAAATACTTTTCTTCTACTATGAGACAGTAATTTCAATCAAGTAACTTCAGTTACTTTTTAATCATTCTAAATCAAAAAACGTCAGTTTTAAATCATGTTTATTAGAAGTTCAAAAGGTTTATTTCTTGTTCAGAGGTTCAACAAATTTTTGTTTGTTTTTTAATAATTATTCATTAAAATCAAGACGACGATAGGAGGAAAGTTAAATCATTTTTCAAGTCAAACCGCGAACCGAAAAGAGTGTAACAAAAACGAGGTACGAAGATTTTTGTGGAACGAGCGAAAAGGAAGGAGTGCCTGCTAATGGGAACAGTTTTTAACTGAGTAATTAGCAGAGCTGTTTACAGTTGGTGGAATTTAAGTGTCGGACTTTGTGTACCAACACGACGACCTAAGCGGTGAGCAGAACAATAAGCAGTGTTTTGTTTTTAGGGTCGAGGGTGTTTTAGATTTTATGTAATGATCATAAAATTTAAAATCTAGTAGAGTAGGGAAGAAAAATAAAGTAAACTGCGGATGAGCAAAACAGAAGGGCGGGGAATAAATTTTTATTAAACAAGTGCGCCCAAGCTGTCAAGCCTGGGCGTACATTTTATACTTGTTTTATAATAAATTTATTCATCAGTAGGGTTTTGCGAATGCCTAATAACAGATTGTGATGGATTGACCGACCTTGAGGAGGGAAAATTATGTGTAGGATTAAATTAATTTTTATCTAAAATGCTTTTTTCGTATCTTTGACATATGGTGTTCACATTCAATATAGATGATTCAACTGAAAAAGGACAAGCAATATTAAACTTGCTCAAATCTTTTGGTATGTTAGAAAAGGGAAATCCTGATATCGATATTCCTATTTGGCAGAAAGAAGAAGTTGAACGTAGGATTGACGAATTAAACAAGTACCCTCAATCGGGAATTAATTTTGATCAATCTATGGATGAATTAGCATCAAAGCATGGCTTATAAATTAGTTACCTCTTCAAAAGTTCATTCTGATGTTGAAAAAGGAATTGAATGGTATAAAGAAATTCAAATTGACCTTGCACGTCGTTTCTTTAAAGAAGTTCACAGTACTAAAAAATCTATTTCCAAGAATCCAAAAAAATTTCAGGTCAGATACAATGGCGTTAGGATCGCTTTCTTAGATAAATTTCCATATGGAATTCATTATAAATTTGAAAATGATACAATTTTCTTATTGGCTGTTTTTCACTTTAAAGAAAACCCTGATAGTTGGGTTAAATAATCAGCCTATTTATCATAAAGCTAGTTATCATACCCAAACAGAACCTTGCGTAATTCCCGCAACAATTATTAAGTGCTAGCACTTAATTGTTTTTTATGCATAAGATTGTAGGTCATTTTTTTAATTGATCTTATGCCTAAAACACGTAGAAAATATCATTCGTCTTTGAAATTAGCTTATTCTCTAGGGCTGGAAAATGTTCTTTTACCTGAAGAATTTTTGAAAACAATTTCTGCATCAACGGTTCATGGGTGGCGACATGATTTTAATCATAAAAAATTGTATGGCCATGGGTTTGTAAAACGAATTGAAAATAATCTTTCGGATGCGGATTCATTTTTAGGTTTGTCTACTGATTTCGACAGGAGGATGATCCTCACTCTTCTACTTGTTAAGCGGTTTCTCGTTAAGAGTCTTTCAAAAAATGGTGTTCAGAAATTATTGCGTGATAATAAGACTAAAACGATTCGGTTTATTGAATGGTTGGATGAGAAAACGGATATTGGAAAATCGAAAATTTCGGAATGTATTGGATTGGGTAGGAAAACGATTTCTCATTGGAAACGACAGATTAAATATACCTGTCATACTTCGGTGTTTGGAAAATGTATGATCAAAAACTCAAACCAAGCAACAATGACCGAAATAGCAGTCGTAAAAAAATTACTTTCTGATCCTGATAAATCACATTGGGGTATTCCTTCTATTCAAGGATGGGCAATAAAAGAAAAATTATGTTTTCTTTCTGTTTCGTCTTGGTATATGTATAATCGGTTCTTAAAAGTTCGTAAGTCTATTTCAACGTTTAAAAAACCAGATTACAAGGCTTTGCGTGCTACTGCCGTCAATGAAATATGGCACGCTGACATAACGGTTTTTAAAACATTGGATGGTATCAGAAATTATATTTACACGGTGAAGGATAATTTTTCAAGAAAAACATTGGTTTGGAAAATTACGCAATCGGTTTCTGCTATTACACGAATTGAGACGATTCAAGAGGCTGTTAATTTTGCGTTTCCTGACAAAAGCGGATCTGTTCGATTAATTACTGACGGTGGGCCTGAAAACGACAACTACGCTATGAGGGAGTTTATGGTTAATAATCAGGTGAATATTAATCACCAAATTGCGCTGAAGGACATTGTTCAATCGAATTCTATGGTTGAAGTTTCATATCGCTGTTTGAAAACGTACTTTTTGTACGGAAAACAAATCCACGATTCTATTGAATTAGAAAAGTACATCAAATACTACTTTCACGATCATGATGAAGTAAAGCCTCATTCGGCTCATAAGGTATATACGCCTAATGAAGTTTACAATGGTGCTGATCCAATCAAGGTCTCTTTGACACCGTTGTATCGTCAAGTGGGTGTGTAGCCTTACCCTTTTTCAAACAGTGATTAAATATAGTTAATTGTTATTTATT
>CAYPZN010000099.1:0-11268 GCA_964415335.1 uncultured Crocinitomix sp. | reverse complement strand
TATGGATAAGATTGAATTTTGGAAGCAGGAAACGGAAATGTTTTTAAAATTGACGGAGGAGATTTGTTTGGAGAGGATTGGGGGATTTAGGGCTTTGGAGTGATAGTTTTTTTAGAATGTTATTTTCTTGAGTTTGGGTGACAATTCATCCGTTTGAGCAAATTTCTTTTTGTTTTAATCTCTTTTTGCATAGTTTTCACACCAAAACGGGTATTTATACTGTTTTTATTTTCAAGGGAATTCTATTTCTTTGAAGGTTTGACCTGAAACTATGAAAATAAAAAAAATTAAAGCCCAAAACTTTCGCTTACTTAAAGACTTTGAAATTGACTTAGAGGATGATCTATCTCTTGTGATTGGAAAAAATAACACTGGGAAAACATCTTTATTATCTGTAATTGAAAAATTTTTGACTGATAAAAGCAATTTTTCCGTTAATGATTTCAACCTTGATGTTCAAGAAAAAATTAAATCGCTGGTTGTTAAAGGCGTTCTTAATATTCCTGAGTTATTTGACTTTAGTATTCGTCTTTTTTTTGACATACATTATGAGGATACCGATAATTTAAGAAACCTATCTTCTTTAATTGTAAAATTGGATTCAACTAATACAGTTGTATTGGGGTTCGAATATTCTTTAAATCCGCAACAATTCAAATATCTAAAAGATGATTTTGAAGCATATAAAAAGGATAATAAAGCAAAAAATATTATTGACTTTCTTCGCTTACCAAGTAGTTTAAAATATTTTAAAAAGACTATTAGAACTCATGAGTATAAGGAGGATAATACTTATGGGTTAAGTCGAGAAATAACAGAGCACAAACTAATCTCTCGAATAATAAATATTCAAAGTATTAAAGCAAAGAGAGAAGTTAATAACTCAGACACAAATAGACCTGATAAAACACTTTCAAAGTTGTCTTCGGACTATTATGAAAGTCTAGAAAATACAATTGAGGAAGAAATTACTATAAAAGAATTGAACAAAAAACTTGAGAATACAGATAAGGAATTAGATGAAGTTTATCCCAAAGTATTCAAAGAGGTTTTGGACAAAGTAGAATTGTTTGGAGGTAAGAAAAAAGGAGAGTCACTTATTAAAATTGTATCAACGCTTCAAGGAAAAAATATTTTGAAGGAAAATACTTCAGTTGTATATGAGTACGCAAAAACTATGTTGCCTGAAGATTATAATGGTCTAGGATATTTAAATCTGTTTTCAATAATCTTTGATTTAGAAATTCGATTTAGAGAATTTAGAAAAGAAAAGGAAACCAGAGAAAATCGAATTCCAGCAGACATTAATCTTTTATTTATAGAGGAGCCAGAAGCACATACTCACCCCCAAATGCAACACGTATTCATTAAGAATATTAAAACCATTCTTGATAAAGAGCAAAAGGGATTAAACATTAAAGGAGAAAGGGATTCTAAGAAATCAACTTTTGAACTCCAAAGTATAATCACCACTCATTCGTCGCATATTGTTGTAGAAAGTGATTTTGATGTAATAAAATACTTTCATAAAACTATCGATAAGAATGAAGTTGATTCACGTAATCTGAAAGACCTCAAAAATGAATACGAAAAAGAGACTAATCAGTATCAATTCTTAAAACAATATCTTACGCTTAATAAAACCGAATTATTTTTTGCAGATAAAGCCATTTTAATAGAGGGAGATACCGAACGAATTTTGCTCCCTGCAATGATGAATAAACTCGATATTGAAAAGAAATCAGAATTACCGTTATTATCTCAAAATATTTCAATTGTAGAGGTTGGCGCTTACGCTCATATTTTTGAAAAATTTATCGATTTTATAGGCATTAAATGTCTTCTGATTACGGATATTGATGCATATAAAATGGTTCCTTCTGATAAAAAGAATAAAAAAGGAGAGGTTATCATGAAAAGAGAATCCTGCCCTCTTGATGACCCTGATATAGTAGGAACTAGTAATGAATCTTTGTCTTACTTTCTGAAGCAAGACATAAAGGTCTTAATTGCTTCAATAAAAAATTTTCTTGTGAAAAATGATTCATTGTGCATTGCATTTCAACATAGTGAAGAAACCTATCATGCAAGGAGTTTTGAAGACGCATTTATACACATTAATAGATCATTCATAAAAGAAAACAAAGATATTTTCAATGGAATTAAAAATGCTAGTTACTTTGACTTAACAGGTAATGACAAAAAAGAGGCCTATGATTTGGCTAATGAGTGTATAAAGAAGAAAACGCACTTTGCTTTGGATATATTATTTCATAGTGATGAGAATTATAATAATTGGCAGATTCCGTCGTACATTAAAGAAGGTTTGGTATGGCTTCAGAAATAGCACAGGTTGTGAAAACCATGGAGGTAGGAAACCACTTTCTGCTAAGTGGGGGTGCTGGAAGCGGAAAAACACATTCACTAATAGAACTGATTGAAATAATTAGTGAAAGCCGCCCAACGGCTAAAATTGCTTGTATCACTTACACTAACGTTGCTGCTGACGAAATAAAGGGAAGAGCTAGTAAATATGCTATACAAGCTTCAACTATTCATGATTTTTTGTGGGATAGCGTAAAGGGATTTCAATCTAATTTAAAGACTGCAATAGTCGATTTATATGATGATGTTTATGAAGAGGATTTAACAGAGGACATGGATGTAGAATATAGAGAGTTCCGAAGTTTGAAAAAAGGAATTATTTCTCATAATGAAGTAATAACCATTGCGAAGCACTTATTCGAAAAGTATCTATTAATCTCAAAAATTTTAAGTGATAAATTTGACTATCTATTTGTTGATGAATATCAGGATACTTCAGAAGATGTCATACAAATACTATTCAATCATCTTAACAACGAGAAATTTAACCTCAAAATAGGTCTTTTTGGGGATAGCATGCAGTCAATATATGATGGTGTTGGAGAGATTGATGAAAAAGAACTAACAAGTCAGGATTGGCAACGAAATATAGAGAAAATAGAAAAATCACTTAACCGTAGAAGCCCTCAGAGTGTTATTGATTTGGCAAACAATCTAAGAACAGATGGTTTGCAACAAAAGGCACAAAAAAACAGTGGTGCACCTAATAATGATTCAGATGGTACAATAAAGATTGGAAATGCAAAATTCTTATTCTCAAGTTCTGCTAGTAAAATTATTAAAGATGTTTTAGAGTCAAAGCTTTGTTCAAAGTGGGATTTTAAGAACTTTGACGAGAAAGGAAAACCACTATCAAAAGTCCTTTTAACAAGAAATAGATTGATAGCCGAAAATTCTCGTTTCAATAGTCTCTTCGAGCTGTATGAGAAAGATAAAATCATAGGGCAAAGCGGTTTCGTCAAGAGAATAAAGGAGTATGTAAAGACTGTTACTGTTAGTATTGATTTAGAATCATGCACCTTCTTAGATTTACTAAATAAACTCGTTAATGATCTTTACGCTGACATTAGTTTTAAAGACTTCATTGAGTTAGTTCGTAATGAGATTCCTAATTTCAATACAATTCAAAAAGCGATTAACAAAGTAAACAAAGACTACGATAACATAAAGAAAGTATTACCGACTGGTGGAATGTTTGAGTTTATTTTTTCAAATGAGAGTTTATTTGAAACTGTCTTAAACATGCCTTATTCAGATGTTTCTAAAATCTTCATAAATAAAGATAAACTGATAGGGCAAAAAAAGAGTAATAATGCAAACTCAAACAAAAGAAATGATGAGAAAGATCCATTAATTAAATTTTTATACAGGATTCAAGAAATATTGATGAAATATAAAAACGACGATATTATAGGATTAATAAAAGATCTAGATTTTAAAATTGAGATTGGAAGCGACAAACAAATGCTAAAGCAAAGAATGGATGATCTGGTTTCTGTTTCTTCCTTAAAAATCGGAGATGTATTGACTTTTATAGGATCGTCAGGATTACTATATGCAGATGAAAGAACACAAGCCTATATCAACTCCAATCCGTACTTATTGCAGAGAATAAGTCAAGTCGAGTATGCCGAGATTATGAACATTTACAACTTTACAGAAGGGCTGAGCAGCTACTCAACACAACATGGTGTAAAGGGAGAGGAGTTTGAAAATGTATTGGTAGTAATATCGGAAGAAAAAATACCTCAATTATCAATTTGTTACAAATATCTTTTCGAAAATCAGACTGATCAGGAAAAGTATTTCGAACGAACCAAAAACCTTTTTTATGTTGCTTGTACAAGAGCAAAGGAAAATCTTGTAGTTTTTTTTGAAGGTAATTGTTCTGAAAAAGCTGTTAATCAGGCAGAAAAGTGGTTTGGAGATAAAAATGTGATTGACTTAGATAAGGTTTAAACTATGACAAAAATTATTTCAGAAAAAGCGAGCTACCGCATGATATGGGGAGGGTTGATCTTAATGGTGGGATCGATAGGTTTATTTTTATGGAAAACTACCTTATTTGATTTTAGTCAACCTATTCAAGCAGATAGAGTGGCTCAGTTTGGAGATTTTGTAGGCGGAGTTGTTGGGGCGATATTTTCGCTAACAGGCGTGATCTTGTTCTATGTTGCACTAAGAGAACAACGTAATGATTTTAAAACAAATACTGAAATACTAAGACTACAAAAGGAAGAGTTACAATTGCAACGTGAGGAACTCATTGAAACCAGAAAAGTGTTTGAAGATCAATCCCTTTTGATGCAAGGGCAAAAAAATGATAGTAGATTTTTTAGCCTGCTTGAAAACCACAAAGAAATGGTTGCTAGTTTTATGAAAGGAGAATTAAAATTCGGAGGAGGATCAGGCTTTACTGAAAGACTGAGGAACAGCTATACCGAACCCGTTTCAGGTTATGAAATTTTAGATGGAATTGCTGAAGAATGGAAATACTATTTTAAGCATTATACCGAGGCATTTGAAAAGAAAGTAATTTTAAATTTTAAGTTGGCTGAGTATGAAGGTTGTATTGATATAATGAAAAAAAATACGATAGCTTCACTTCATTTTCGGGAGCTTCATAATTTATATCTTTTTATACAAGAAAAATTGAACAATGACGAGTTTTATTTGAACACATTAAACGTTAATTTAACTCATAACGAACGATACCTTTTTGAAGCAGCGTATAACAATTTTCCTGCTGAATCAAAAGGTTTGAACTACAAGTCGTTTCCCAGTTATTTTAAAAAACAAACATTGGTAGATTTCGAGAATGATCAACTACCAATTGTTAAGGCCGAAAGAACAAGTGTAGGGGAAAATTATAATTGGATTTTTATTCATTCAGATACACCGTTAAAAGAGGTGAAACTCATTATTTACTCAAAAAGAACCCCAATCTTGTATAAAATAGAGGATGTCGTGACAGTAGAAAAACGATCTTTAAGCGGATCACTCCTTTCTTTTGAACAGGCTCTAGTAAACAGCAATCTCAACATTCATGACTTCCCATTTTATGACAAAGATGCAATAAGAGGCAAAAATTTTGTATTTGATATAACCATGGAAAAAAATGGAATTGAATTTCATTTTTATTTCAAATATGAGTTGGAAACAACTCATCATTTTGGGTCGAAGCCACTTTTAAAACATGAACTAAGGAATACGACAATTTCCGAAATTGATATGGAAACTTATCTTTATCTGACTCGTGGTATAACTAAATTCAAACCAGATTCAAAAGTTAAAAAACCCGAGCAACCTTTGGAGAATAAATTGAATACAATTGTTGAAAAATACTTTGCCAAAAAGGATTCAGCAGAAATCATTGAAACGACCATTTTGAGTAAAAAATTTGTGTTTCACGGAATTTTTAAAGAAAGTGACGGTAATAGTGTAATTAATGCGTTTTTAAGAAAGTTAAACAGGAATGGTGAGTTGGAAAAAATTCCATTTGCATTTTCAGAAAAAAAAGGAAATAGAAACAAATGGTATTTTGGGAGGAACGGGAAACCAAAAACAATTTAAGTTAATAGGCTTTTCTATGATTCCTGATTTCAGCAAAAAAACAATAGAAACATTAGCTCAAAGGGCGGCTTTTAAGTGCTCTAATCCAGATTGTAGAGTAAATACTGTTGGTCCTAATTCTGATCCTAACAAATCAACTAGGATTGGTGAAGCGGCCCATATTTATGGAGCGAGAGTTGGCTCTAAAAGGTATAATTCCAAAATGACAGATTCAACCAGAGCAGAAATTACAAATTCCATTTGGTTATGTCGAAATTGCCACAAGATTATTGATAGTGATGAGAATAAATATTTAGAAGATATACTATTTACCTGGAGAGAAAAGCATGAGGAATATGTAGCCTCAACCCTGGGGACTAAAACTGATCTGATGGCTTATGAATTGCACATGGTCAAATTCAAAGATTTCGATAATTATGGACATTTAGTTAAACGAATTGTTTTGGATAAGCCTGTAGGTTGGGAGTATCGTTTGACGGCAGAGCTTATGAGGTCGATAAACGCACCTCTGTTCAGAAAACTAGCTGACTTAAAAAGTGGGTTATATTTGAAAACATCTATCGCGATTGAACCTGATAAAGCTTATCAATGGGTTCATGGACGCATAACTGAATTGAGTAAAATCGTCCCCCCAATTGTAGGTGTTTTGGAACAACTTAATAGAAGTTGGGGTAAACCGGGAGAACATGGTGATGCTCAAGAAATTCTTCATGTAACTCTATTAATAAGAGATTATTTACAGCACATTATAGATTTTGAGGAAAGAATTCATTTTGCCATTCTTCCTCCTGATTATCAAAGATTGGTCAATCTGTTGAAAAACCTAATTGGCCCACAAGCGGAAAAACTCTCTTGTATTCCTTCTGATTTGGACAATATCGTATCCTATATTGAAAATCCAAATGAAGATGATCCTAATAAATTTAAAAAAGAATTTGTTTTTGAGTTGCCCGATTATTGGGAAAAAGAGATGTACAGGGAATTAAATAAATTAAGACCTGAATTAAATAATGGAGAAAGTAGCACTTATGGTAATGGATGCCTTGTAGGTGTAGTGATCATAATTGTACTAATAATACTTATGATTTGAAATTTACCTAAGAAAAATAGCTCAAAATATTTATGTCAAAAAAATAATTTACAAAACCCTAAAAATGAACTTACTAGAAAGAAACTTTGTAAAATCTTTTACAGATGAATTAAGTAATTTAAATGGAACTGAATTCGAGTACGTTTGCCGTCCTATTTTGAGTATGATCTTAAAAGAGCAAGTAGAACATAAAGGACATAACCTATATGGCAAACCTGTAGGGTATACCGCGGACTTTCTAGCAGAAAACTGTAAAATAATAGGCCAGTGTGGAACAGAACCTGTCTATTTTGAGGATTTTAGTAAACCTATTAAAGATATTGAAAAGGCGATAAGAAATCATCCAAATTGTGATAAGATATACCTTTTCGCAAATCAGCGGGGATCAGGAGGACGAATAACTTTGCTTCATGAGGAAATCAATGAACATAAGTTTGACAAAACCATTATCGTTTATGATTCGGAAAAATGCGTAAATGTTGTTCTTGAAAACATAAATGCAACAAAAAAGATTGAGGAAATTCTAGAATATCTTCCAAAAACGAAGGAGTATTATAAGATTTTACCTCAATCGAATAGACTTCCTGATTTCAAGTCTCAATATTTTGAAAGATCAGAGGAGCAAGAAATATTAGACCATTTTGAAGAGCACGATTTTATTCAAATTTATGGAGTGAGTGGTATTGGAAAAACTGAGCTTTCAATTAACTTAGCCCATAGTTTAAAGAATAATTTTGAAACCATAATTTGGATTGAAGGTGAACCAATTGAAAATGATCAATTTGATTTATCCTCAGTTCATATTTCTAGATTTAACAGTACAATAAATCTGGAATTTCTCCTACACCGACATAAAACTCTTGTAATCGTTGATAATTTGAATGAAAAAGTACAATCGTTTATTGACTTATTCACATCCAATAACTACAAAAAGTCGAAATGCATTATTACTTCTTTACAGCGCAATCTCACAATTTTAGAAAGCTTTAATTTAAGTTTTTTGAAAAACGAGACAGCACAAAAAATTCTTAATGGAATTACCCCAAAACCTAATGACGGAATAGTTGAGGTTATATTAAATAGCGTCCAAGGTTATCCACTTGTGCTTAGACTTATTAAGTCAGCAGTAGAAAATAATGAATTCACGTGGACCGAAATAGTAGATGAAATTGAGTTACTTAGAGATTTTGAAGATGACAAAAATAAAAAGTTATCTGAGCGAATAATTGGTAAATTTCTCGATACCCATAGCAAAGAGCTTACTGTTATAAATATTCTGAACAAAAAAATTATTAGTAGGCATTTTTCCGAATTTGTACTGGGTAAAACGGGGGTTAAGGCGCTAGACAAAAGATCACTAATAAACATACAGGATTCTTATTATTTTAGTATTCACCAATTAATTTTAGATTCAATACGAGAAAAAACAAACATTGACGCTCATATTAATTTCTTTAATGATAAATTATTGGATTACTTAAATAAGTTTAATGAAATTAAGTCCATAAGTTATTATAAGTTCTTGTTAAACCACAGACAATTTATTCGAGTAACATACGATAATCTTCCAGCAGATAATAATTTAAAAAAAGTAATCCTCTATGCAATTATTCAGTCTTCTGATTTCTTTTCACAGCCTGATTGGATTATTACGGAGATAAAGAATCTTAACCTTTCCCCTTCAAAGAGATTTCAAGACTTGCTTTTATTCATTGAAGAGCAAGAAATCAGGTTATTCCAATTAAAAAACAAGAAAGAGGAGTATTCAAAAGTAAGTGGAGAGATAATTGCTTCGTTAAATTCAATTTTAAGTGAAGTTCATGATCAAAATTTTCAACGTGTTATACTGCATCATATAGGTAAATTTTACGCAAAAATAAATCACTTAGTAAGCGCAAAAAAATTCTTTTCCGAAGTCTTAGAAATAGACAAAGAAGCTGATTATGCTTCACTTCAACTTGCTAGAATCGATATCAAGAATAGAGATTTTAGAAAAGCGGAAGCAACAATTAAGAACGTATTAGGCAAAGAGATAAATCTAGATCATCAGTCATTGGCAATCTTACTCTCATTTTATGAGCTAATTGCGAACCGTAATTTATCTGAATTAAGAACGAACTTCATAGACAAGAATACAGATTTTTTCTTAAAAGTATTACTCTCTTCGATTGATACTAACTTTGATCATCCATATAGAGTTCTAGAAAAACTTTCTGGCCATTTAGCATATATGGTTCCTGAAGTATATAGAGCTATTTGTGAAGCTCTTCCATTACCGTCAAATATGGAGTCGAGTAATCAATTAAAATTGGCATACGCAACGATTAATTTGGCATACTTTAAGTTACTGAAATTTTCCAAAGATCAAATAATTAAACTTGATGAAAAAATGAACGAAGCATTTTTATCAAGCGAGCGATATTTTTTATCCGTAGAATTGGAAAATGATTATGAGAAAAAAAAACTTCATGATTTATACATTCATAATAATCTACCTGAGAAAGCTATCGAAATTTTAAGTTCTTTTGATAACAAAGAAAATCCTTTTTATTTTCAAAACCTGTGCAAAGCACAAAGATTAATGGGAGAATTTGAACCATCTTTAAGGTCTATAGATATTGCAATTGAGAATGGAAATGAATTGAACCGTTTTTATAAAGCAGCTTTATTACATGATAAAGCTGAAACTCTCAAAGCAATGAATGACAAAGAATGTATTTCAGTATTAGAGGCAGCGATTAAATTACAAACAAACCCAAAAACAATTACGTTTTGGCAAGAGAAAAAACAACTTTGGGAGGAGGGTTTAACATAGAGTTCTCTTGAAGAAAGGTGCGACGAATTAATTTGTGGACTTTATTTCCTCAAAAGCCTCCTCCAATATCTTCAAATCTTCAAGAAGAGGGTTCGATAACAGTCCCCTTCTCACCGCAGAAAGTTGAAAAGCCTTGAAAACATACTATTTTCAAGGCTTTTTTATTTTATAGGGTATAAAATGATAATGGTCAAAATTCGCTAAATCTCTTGTCAGTTCTACATTTCATAAGTTTTTAGAGGGTTCGAATCTCTTTAACTATCTTTTTAATCTAAAATCAAATAAAAACAATAAGACTCTTGTTATTTCAATAATAACAAAGGGTTTAGTTTAAACGCACATGGGACGGGTCAAATATCGAACTTTGCATTAGCTAAAGATTTAAAATTGATTGAGGAATTTTTGAAAAATGTTCCTTAGTAAACTTTGTAAGAATAGAGTCACAAACGATCTATTGGACTTTTTATGTTTGTAATTGAATCTTTAGCTATATGAGTATAAATCAAAGTAGTTTTAATATTGTTATGACCTAATAGTTTTTGAATATGAGCAATGCTTACTCCCTCTTCTAACAAATGTGTTGCAAAACTATGTCTTAAACCATGAAGTGTTATTTCCTTATTTATTTTCGCTAAACGTAAATGCTTTTTAAGTACTTTTTGCAAACTGCTCTGAGAATACATCCCTCCATTTTGTCCTTCAAATAAATATTCTTTAGGTTTATATTCAAGATAATACTTTCGTAACAATGTTTTCAAATTTTCAGGGAACATTACAACCCTATCTTTTACGCCTTTTGATTTTTGAATGCTTATTACATTTCTATCCCCATCAAGATCAACTATTTTAAGTCTAATTAATTCTCCACTTCTAAGTCCTAAACTATACACAGTGGTAAGCATAGCTTTATGTTTAATATTTTTTGTATTAGATAGTAATCGTTTCACTTCATTTTTTGAAAGTATTACGGGATTTGATTTGGGTTTATTCTTAGGTCTTAGAGAATCAAGATTAACATATCTTTTGTATACCTCTGAATAAAATAACTTAATAGCACTTAATAGTTGTTTTTGAGAAGAGTAAGATAGGTTTTTGTAAGCAATAAACTGATAGGAATAATTTAAAATATCCTTGTCTTTCAAAGTTTTCCAATCCTTAATTTTAAATACAGATTCATATAACCGCAAAAAACTAACATACGAATTAATTGTATTTTTACTATATCTCTTGATTTCTAATATTTTAGAAAAATCATTTATTTTATTTACTCCCATTAACCTTCTAATTTGGAATAAAAATAGCACCTAATTTTATTTTAGAAAAGTAAGTGACTACCATTCTTAATCAATTGATGAGCAATAATTTCACATATTTTTATTAACTTGTTCCTATTAAAAATAAGTTA
>CAYPZN010000098.1:0-11616 GCA_964415335.1 uncultured Crocinitomix sp. | reverse complement strand
AAAATCAAGCAAGATAATAACTCAACCTATTGTCCAATCTAAAATAGCAACTCCACATTGATGAAACGAACCAATGAAAAAATGAAATACCCAGATCATTTTTTGGGGAGTACACATGATTTGGTGCAGCAGAAGAGTGTATTTATAAATGATATTTGGTTGAAAGAAAATTGGGAAAAACTGTTATGAATCGATTTACAATAATTTTGAATCTTCTGTGCTGATAATTTCATTAAAATTATCATAGTTTATCTCCCTTTGATAGTTTAAAGAGCCTTCTTCAAACACAACAAATAAAAGACGATTTGTCCTTAAAAGCCAAGTGACTACCCAAAATAAAATTATTTTAAAGATTAAGGCTGCACCAAAAATTGCTGAAACTACTTTTGGATTTAGATTAGGAATTATACCAGTTATAGTGGCAACATAAAAAACCTGAATAGCTGTATAAAATAAAAGAGACGTTGTCACCCAAATAGGAATATTGGCAAATTTGCTATCTATAGAAGTGACAAATAACCCTAATGCAATAGCTCCAAATAAAGCAGAGAAGATGACAAAAAGCCCATCATAATCAATACAATTTTTAATTAAAATAAGTTCAATAACACCTAAACCTCCTATTAAAAAAATAAAGCGACCCCAAGAAAACCATTTTCTCTTTGCGGTACTAATAGTAAGTGTCATAAAAAGAAAAACAACCATTAATGAACCTAGATTGTTCAACAGGTTCGAGAGTATTTCTTTTATCTCATTATGATCTATTTCAATGAGACCAAAAAAATCAAGTCTTGAAAGATAATTTAAAGCATAGAAAAGCCACGTTAAGACCCAAAACCAAGTAAATTGGTTAATCGTTTTATTTACCCCCCGTTTAAAATTTATCCAATCATCAAATGAATTCGAAACTGAAAATAATTGACCTTTTTTAAGAGAAAGATATTGAAAGTAATTCTTTTCTTTTTCTAAGATACTCTCATCTGTATTTTCATTCGTTTTTTTAAACTTATTCGCAGAAACCAAAACTACAAATAAAGCAAAACTGAAATTTAGAAATAAAAAAACCCAGCTCCAGTTGTACTTTTCTTCATCTAGATCTTTTAAAAATCCAATGTAACTAATCACATAATTAAAGGTAATCCCACAGAAATTTAAAACCCCAATCGTCAATGTAATCACTCCAAGTGGAATGGTAGGAATGATTATTTTTGATTTGAGCCATTTGTTGAATGAAACAGAATCCCCCATAATAGATTTACCTTTTATCCAGTAAAAATATAAAAATCAGAATTTTCACAAGCTAAAGTTAAAAGAAGACCTCCCAAACACTTTTCAGGAGTATTTTACTAACCTTCTTTATTCAGGCATTGAGGAAACAGTTTTAGCAATGATTTATCACTCCTCATTGTCCTTCAAAATTTGAGAAATCAACAATTTCTTACCTTTGAACATCTGATTATGAAACAATTATTTAGGGGTTGTTCCGATTTCAGTCTATTCAATATCATTCTTAAAAAGAAAAAAGGAAACATTATGAACAGTCTTTTAAAGCTGTTTTCTGGTTTTTTATTGTTGTCAGCGATGTCTTCGTTTTCGCAAAGTTCGGACTCTTTGAAATTTGAATCACATTATCAACAAGCCTTAAAAGAATACCGAACGTCCAAATATCAAAATGCAATAAATGGATGGAGAAGGGCATCTCAATTTTCTAAAAAAGAATATGATCGCGCTCGCTGTCTCACCAATATAGGGGCGTGCTATAAATTATTAGGAAAATATGATTCTGCATTTCATTCATACTCTCAAGCAAAAGATATTTTAGTTCGAATTGACTCTACAAAGCTTCTGGGAAGACTCAACAATAATCTGGGAACACTCTGTTTGAATACGGGAGCCTATCAAAAAGCACAAGAACATTTATTACAGGCTTTAGAACTTAAGAAACAAAGTAATGATGTAAAAGGAATTGGTTCTACTCTTTTGAATTTAGGAGAGGTTCAACTAAGACTAGAAAATTGGCAGAGAGCAAAAGAATATTATCTCGAGTCACTCGAAGTTCGAGAAGCAATTCCAGATACATTTGGAATTGCTAGCTGCCATATTAACTTAGGCATTCTTCAAAAGAAACAAGGAGAGTTTAAGAATGCCCAAGCACATTATGATACAGTTTTAAACCTATGTAAGGCTGGATTTGGAAATCACAAAAAAGTTCTCCTTACTGCATTTGAAAATATTGGATCATTGAATTTAGAGCAAGAAGAGTCGGAAAAAGCATTTTTGGCGTACAATTCTGCCTTTGAAATAGCCCAAGAACTGAATAGTCCACAAGATATTAGTCATTGTAAAAATCAAATGGCTCTTCTGGAGTTGAACAATGGGAATATTGATAAAGCAAGAGAATTAGCTCTTGAAGCCTATAATATTGCTAAAAGAATCAATTCATCAGGTGGAATAAGAGATTTCTCTCATACGCTCTCGGAAATACACCAAGCACAAAATAATGCAGAGCAAGGACTAAAGTGGCTGAAAATTCACCGACAATTTAAAGATAGTGTTTTAACACTTGATAAAATACGCCAGATTCAAGGCTTAGAATATGAACACCAAACCTCTATACTCAAAAAAGATAACCAACTAAAAAATGAGCAATTAAAGGGCGAAAAAGAAAGAGCCAGAAATGCTAATTGGAGAGCTTTCTTTCTGGGAGTATTCGTTTTGTTATTGGCGGGATTTTTATTTTTTGTAAATCGTACCAAAAAACAACTTTCCCAAAAAAATAAGTTGATTCATCAATATCAAAAAAGGTTTGTGGAGCCTTTGGAGCGAAGTATTAAGGTTAAAACGCTTGATGAAGAAGAAACAAAGGTCGAAGAATTGTTGCTTAAGAATATCGTTTTTATGGAGCGAGGAGGAACGGGGAAACAGTCATTTGCTTTGATTGGAAAAATTAGAGAGAAAATTGGTAAAAACTCATTCCTAGTATATGCATCTTCTGGGAGGAAATATGTGAAGAAAATCAGTACAACTAATTCGCTAGACACATTCTTGAAAGACTCTAGCTTTTCACGAGTAAATACAGGTCTTATTATAAATTTACATTTTATTCAAGAAAATTCCGAAAAGCAATTGGAGGCATCATTTAAAAGTTGGAATCGTGAAAATCGGAGATTTGAAAATATAGAAGTCATTCTACCGTTAGCCAAAACAGGAAAATTCAAACTCCAATTTTTGTCTGACTTTAAAGATTTTAAAAATAAACAACCTTTTTTTTCCTAAAAACAAAGTCCCCCTCATAAAATTAATTTTGCTATCAAATATGCCAAAACTATTAGAATGATAAGACTTAGTCTGTATAAATGACGTCCCCCTAATGAAATTTCCTCACGTTTAATATTTATTTTTCTGTTTACAAATCTAATTTTAAGAAGTTTAAGTTTTTTATCGAAACATCAAATTTTATAAAATGGATAGAAGAAATTTCACAAAAATACTCGGAATAAGTACAACAGGACTTGTACTTACTCCACAGGTTGTTTTATCAAATAATAAACTAATTACGACAGAAGAAGCATTATATTTATGGCCTTTTTTAATCAGTTTCATTAAAGGAGTAGGAGCGGGCTTAGTCGCAAATACAATCTATGATTATGTTCAAGATAATTATTTGAATAAAGAAGTGGAAGATACAATTAGAGAAACCACAGATCAAATAAGGAATACTGATGGATTTCCTGAGATTTCTAGATCAGTAGTTCACAAAACTTCTAATAATTCTATTTTCTTCCCATTGGTGGATAACACTACTTACGTAAATGGAAGCCCAAATTTTTGCGCTCCTGTGATCAATAGATATGGACAATTAGTTTCAAAATTAGAAAGCCCTGCTATTTGTGGTCTTGGAAATATGTATGATAGCTTTTTTGCAAATCGAGGAGGTACTTTTAACCATTATGAATATAAAAAAATGCTTATGCCTATAAGGCCTGAATGTATTTGTAATGAAAGAAAAGGATGTGAACATAAAGGGTACGATAATAAAATGAGTTATGAGACCCTTGATGGAGATGCAGAAATTAAATATTGGACACCGCCTAAATGTTCAACCAATGAGCGATTTAATAATGATGTAGTAGTTGCTGTTAATAGTAACTCACACAGAAAAAAGTTTACAGCTGATTTTAAGGTTGAACACTTAACTTAATTCAAACGTACCTCAGGGTAATTTTTTTTCTTTTCAGAATTTTTCGAACACTTTCTTTTAGAGGTGTCACATTGAAAATTACTGTCTGATAGACATTGAAGTATTGAATCTGCCTTTTTTCTTGCAGTAATACATTCTTCATCACCTGCTTGACGACATTTCTGAGAGTTTTTAATTGAACTCTCTATTCTTTTAGAATCACATTGATTGTTTTGTGATCTGTCAGGTTGATTTCGAACTTCTTCATAATTTCGAGAGCATTCTTGCCAAATATATTTATAAGAATTTGTAAGCGATTTACACAAGTCTTTCATTGAGGAGGAGGATTAAGATATTCCTAAGATTATACCCATTACCAATCAAGCTGTCAAGAAATTCTAAACAAATTTGACTAATAGTGATTGTTTTTCTTTCTCATCCATTAATTCCATATTTGGCAAATCCCAACTAACCATTTACAAGCAAGTTTTAACCCTCTTTTACAATGGGAAAACTTCGCTATACCAAAGAACATTTAGAACAAATTGTCCTCACTCAACTCGATAATCTAGAAGCAATGAATGATCTCATCGCTTCAATGAAAAAACAAACTGAACTTGTTACCAAAATCAACAAGAAACTGGAAGACGAACTCAATGGTGTCAAGGATTTGGTACAGTATTCAACAACACGGAGAAGAAAGAGAAAAGATTAGGATTTGTCTTGCATTTTCTTCTTCTCACAATCCCACAACGACCAATTGATCTGAAACATTGAATGAAGTAGGCTTTGCTGTCGAGACTTCTGTTTGTGAGTCAGAAAATTATCAATGTCACACATCATTTCCAGGACTTTTTCGATATCGGCTTTACTTAATGGAGCTGGACGAGAGTACATTTTCACTAATCATTCTATTCATTTTTCTTACAAGTGCAACTGCAAATTAGCAACTTCCAGACTTTGGCTTTTGGACTAGAATATTTAATATGAATCGTCCCATAATTTTAGGCACTTCGGAAGCAGCAGCATTACTTGAAATCTCAAGACAGAGACTTAACTATCTGATACTACGAGACAGAATACCTTTTCAAAAAATAGCTGCTGGCAAAGTGTTCTTTGAAGAAGATATTTTGAATTATCTAAAGCAAAGAGGTTAATTATTTTTTTGAATGAAAATAACTTTTCTCATATTTATAGAAATTTATGAATCAATAATTCGATAATTGTCAAAGTCTTACAGAAAAAAAATAATAAATGAAGCAACAGGAGCTAGGTTAGTTTCACAATATACTCGAGAATTTTGGGAATGTGGTTGGCAAGAGTTTGACCAAAGAAATGATAAAGGGATAGATGGCAGGATAATCTTGCGAAAAAAAGGAATAGATTTAGGAGTTTCCATTAATGTTCAAATTAAGTGTGGATTGGGGTATATTTCAAGCATAAACGACAAAGAAATCCGCATTAAAATAGATGATCCTCTCAAGCTACAAGAACATTTAACGTATTGGCGAAAGCAGATTGAGCCTGCCGTTCTGATATTTGTTAATCCATATCGACAAAAAAAAGACAAGAATGGAAAGTATTGTTGGATTGAATCAAGGATTCAACCTCAAGCGTGGTGGGTAGATTTGAAAGATAAAGAAATACAACCATTAGGGACGATGTCTCTAATTCGTATACCGAAAGAAAATGTTTTTGGTGAGCATAGTAAGGGAGATTTTATCAGATTGACTCAAGAACTATTAGAGATAGAGAGGTATCAGGAACTTAGAATTGAAAAAGAAAATAGAGAGCTATTCTATTCTGCTAATTTGCTAAAGGATTCGAGAGATTTCTTTTTGAATTGGAAAAAATCTAATAAAGGCTCGGTTTATTGTAAGGCACTAGATTCCCAAGTTACCATATCAAGAACTTTTTGGAAGCATATCCTTAAACGACAAAGAGGTAAAGAACGTAGAATTGCATCACTACGTTTGATTGGTATAGCAAAACAGATTATTGAAGAAACGGAGCATTGTTATATCCTTTCAAACAAAGACGGAAAATTTGAAACCGAACAAAAAATCGGTCTAATATGTACGGTAACAATGCAGAACTATAACAATTTGGATATTAGGGTAGTTATAACAAAAAAATCAAAAAAATTCTCTCCAATAACCAAATACTGGCTATATAGCATTCATCATAAAAACTAGATGCATTATCCAATTTCAAATTAACTCTTAGTGGCAGCCGAACCGAAAGTTGAAAATTGTTAAAATTTCCAAGGCACCTCTAAAAAGAGGGCTGTTGAAATAGTTGATAACACACCTAATTTCTATGCGAAAGTTAAAAAATCAATTCAGATTTAAGAAATAAATCTCCCCAGTTTTTTCAAAAGCAGAAGCTTTTTTGTGAATGTATTACGATCCAACTCTTGATCCGCCAATAACCCTAATTCTTTTAACCGGATATAGGCGTTCTCTTTTGGTGTGCGGTTGGAACTATAAAAATTGTGTTTCATAAGCCGTTTAAGGAGTTTGGAGAGGCGTTTTTGTTCTGAGGCTTTCAAGATCAAACCATCGTATGAGTACCCAAGCTTAACAAGCAATGAATTACTCCTGTCCAAAGTATTAGCGTGGGGAAAATTCCCACCTTCAAAATCACTTTGGTAAAAGAAATAACTTTCTAATCCCACTTCTTTCATCGTTTCATTGACCAGATAGGCATTGACGGCTTTTCCTATGGCTCTGTTCCCTAGTTTCAACGGTACTAATACCCTATCTATCGAATCGGGCAAGGTCACAATAATTTCATCATCAATTATCTCTGCTTCTGCACCCCTTACAGCTACGGTATTCGGTATTTCCTGTTCTAGTTCGTGTTTGGTTAATTCTTGGGTTTCGGTATCTTTTTCTAAGCGTTCCAAAAGTGCTTCTAACTCATCATACTGTTCTTCAAGTTGCCATCTTTTCTCGGGATCAGTTTCCTTTATAATCTGTTCTTTGAGTTCTCTAAGGCGTACTTGTATAGCTTTGGTGTGTTCTTCCAAAATCACAAGTGTTTCCTCTACTTCCACACGCTGATTTTCCCGTTCTGTAATTTGGTATTGTTTGCTCAGGAGATTGCTCCGCAAATCGTCCCCATTTACAATTGGGGTAAGTTTAAACTGTTTGCCAAGTTTGGTTTTGGTGGCTTCGCTAATGTCATCATCCTCAAAAATGGTAAATACCATTTGTTCAAAGGCTTTGGGTGACGACAGATCAATCTCTGGTCGGTTGATTATCTCGATGATTTTCTTGGTGTCCTCCGCTCCAAATTCTTGTGTCTCTAGCAAGGCAAAGAACTGCTTGAATTGCTCATATTTGGCAGCTAATAATGTCACTTCGCCTATTTCGTGGGCATTTAGCAATTTTTGCAATATCTCATATTGAGAAAAACCCTCATCTTTACAAGTATCAATGAGGGTTTCTGCTGTTTGGGCTTGGTTTATATTTTCAGTTAAAATGCTATCACGCTCTCTTTTAAAATTTCCTTTTCTGATTTTTGTAATTTCAGATTCAGATAAGTCCTCCAATGAGAAATTATCATCAAGTATTTTCCCTTCACCAACCAATTGTCTTAGCTTTTGTCGAGAACTATCAGAATCAGGAATTTCCTTGCGTTCTAAAAACTCAGTCAAAGCTTGTTCTTGCTCATCGGCGTGTATGTGATTCGTTTTTGAAACAACCGCTTGAAAGTTTTTAGGTGCAGTAGATTTTACAATCGCTTTTTTTGGTGCTGCTTCATTAGCCTTTAGTTTTTCCGTCATTTTTCTTCATACCCAATTTCTTTTCTATTCTACCATAAATCTCGATTAATTTAAGGCTATCTCTTTTAATCTTTTGTTCCAATAGATGATTCTCTGCATCAAGTTTAGCTCCTAAATAATCAGATACAGAGATATCTTTTTCTTTTATCAAGGCCTTTGCTTCTGGAATAGAGAGTGAGAGGATTTTCTCAGCGGTTAATCCATAAAAGAGCCGTATAGAGTCCTTTTTTACGGTTTTGGTTTGGGATTGTGCAGTAATAGCGAATAGGGCAATAACTACGGTAATAATTACTTTTTTCATCATAAAAAATGTTTATTCCCTTTCGTTGTCCCTCCGAAAAGAATTAAACATTGATTAAATAAAAAAGGCGCAGGACAGTAGCCTATAGCATTCGAGGTACTGGCATACCTATCCCACAAATAGACTAAGCCCACGCCAAAAGGTGAGCATTTAGTCAATTATTCCTGCGGGATTGAAAATTTTGCCAGTTTTCGAATGCAGAATAAAAGCTAACGCTTTATAAATATTTTAGGCCGTTACTGTTGTTCACGGCTTGTCACAAAGATACAGAATTTGAGTAGTGGTTTTATTGAACAATTTTTCAATAGATTTGTTTAAAACTAAAAATCAGATGTTTAAAAATATTTTTGCCTTTTGTTTCTTTTTGTTATTCATTTCTTGTGATGAGAAAGTAGAAGAACAGACGGGTATTAATTCTATAAGTTTTAGTGAGGGAATAGATTCTGTAAGTTATGATGAAGGAACGGGTAACGATACAATCACAGAGAATATTGGGACACAAATAGAACCTCTAGGAGGCGGTAGGAATATAGCGATAGAGAATAATAATTCACTAATTAAATCTCCTGAAGGAAATTCAACAAGTAACTCGATGTTGTCCGATGCACAAACTGATGTAATAGCTACAGATGAAACTACTAAAAGTGTATCAGTTGGTAGCGATGGTGGAAGTCAAAATACTGGAGTATTTTTAGTTGGTGGAGGAGGAAATGCGACAGGCATATCTGCTACCGATTTAGGCTCAATGGATACAACAATTAGTGACCAAGGTAGTAATGATTTAAATTCTATTAAAATTAAGGGATTGAAAATCTTATCAATAGCTCTATTCTTTCTTTTCCTGTCCATTTTTTTATTAAAAATTTCAACTCAGTCTTGGTCTTATTTTCAATGGTTTAGAAATCAAGAGGCTTTGAGAAATAAAAGAAAAGAACATGACGATGATATTATGCAAATGACTACTTTATTAGCAGATATTGTCTTAAATCCAGATTCAAAACCTATAGCTTATAAGGAAAGACTAAATAAGGATATACAAAAAAGTCTTGATGCAAAGGATAGTTTAGATATAGCCTCATCAGTTCCTGATTTTTCAAAGGAGAAATTTGTTGACAAAAATGTTCTCATTTTAGGCATTTCACTTTCGTTTTTCTTACTGTATTTCTTTGCCTCAGCTTATATATTAGAAATTCTAGAAGAGCATTTTCTTTTTATAATTGCATATCATTCGGATCTTTTTTCTTTTCCTTTATTAATTTGCGCCTCGTTTTTCTCAGCCATATCATTATTCAGATTTATTTTAACTCAAGGAGAAAATAACAACTATTCTAAGAACAGAGTTTCTCTTTTTGGGATCATAGTCTCCCTTATCACGGTTGCAGCAGCAATTATAACTATCAGTAAATTTCTTATTGAATAATTCAGCAAGAATAGTTGAGGTTGTGGGTAGAGCAAATAGCTTGAGAAAGTCCTCATGTTTGTAAACAGTGCTCTGTATTGATACCAAGAACTACTCTTTCTTTTTTTGTTTATACTTTATTATATCCTGAACTTCTTTGGGTAACGATAGAAATAACTGATTGACTTTTGCCTGATTTCCTAGTTCGCCATAAATGTTCATCAAAGCTTTTGTGTAAACTTCATCACCTGGTGTTTGATTTTCTACATATTCTAATAGCTTGATTCCATCTGGAATCTTGCCTGTATTAATCAACGAAATCGCCTTAATCACATAAGGGGTCAGCCAAGTAGTACCAGAGGCAATAATCTCATCACAACGCCTTATAGCTTCGTTCCATTTCGAATCTTTTTCTAACTCCCTTAATTCCAATAACATTCGATATTCATCTGTGTCTTGAGTTATTGTAGTAGACCCCCCTTTTTTTATTAGGTGTGATCCATCATATTGAATTACGGAAACATTTCCTCGAGAGACTTTTTTTGCATTTTCCTCCAGCTGACGAATACGCATATCTTTTTCCTTTATTTCATCTTGATAATTGTCGATCTTATCCGTGAGTTCGATATTTTGTTTTAGTAAATCGTTATTCGATTCGTTAATACCTTGATTAGAAGTCAATAACTCAACATTTTTGTCATTTAATTTTTCTGCTTCTATTATGAGTATCCTGTTCGTCTTCTCAAGTGTATCTACTTTTTCTTCTTGTGTAGATAGCTGTTCAGATTGATATTCCAGTTTTTGTGACAGCAATTCACTTTTTTCCTTATTACTTAATGCATTGCCTTTGTGAATAAAGTATAGTCCAACTAAGCTACCTAATCCAGCAATGATGATTCCAAAAAGCGTATAATTATGCATTGGTTTTACAAATTTGTTAGAAATGTGAAATTAGTATTTTTTATCTGATTTTTAGCAAGTTGAATCAATTAACAACTAGTGAGAATTTCTAATATATTCCCATAGTGCACGCCATACCGAAGTCTAGTTGAAATTTAAACTTGTTTTTTCTTTATTGTTTTATAAACTGGAATCGAAGGCTATAATTTTCATTGCCCTTCACATAAACCAATTAGCCGTTTGCAAAGACCACAACAATTTGCCAAAAAGGATAATTTTTCAATCTATGATTGGGTTTTCGCCAATTTGTCAACAATAATCCTTCTTTTAACCAATTGGCCGTGGGTTCAAATCCCACCCAACCCACCAAACAAAATCATAGTCAGTGCAAAAGGCACTATTGAATACAAAAGTTATCCAATAACGGATAATTGGTTCAGCCCAATTACCCGTTATTATTATGTCGCTCCATATTCTTCACGACCGTTTCTGTAATTACAAAATCACTTTTGAAAATTTATCGCCCCGTACTATCAAGTGGCATCGTTCAATATTTAAGTCTTTTATGAGTTTTTCCAAGGTGTCTTCTTTAGAAGCGATTTCAATGGATTTAGTTGAGGAATGGATTTTTTGGGGGCGTTCTGAAAGAAAATGGTCGGTTAAGACCATTCGTAGTTCCCTTGTATCGCTTAATACGTTTCTCAATTGGTGTGTTAAAAAAGATTACTTGATTAAAAACCCGGCAAAAGAAATTCCAAAACCCCGTTTACCTAGGAAAATCCCTAAACACCTGACCGTTTCTCAAGCAAAGAAAATCCTGTATTGTGCTGACAATTTTGATTTCCATTTTTCACACGAAAGAAATAGAGCCGTCGCCATTTTTGCGATGTTTATGTATGCCGGGTTACGTTTTCAAGAATTAGTTGGTTTGAGATTGGGAGATGTAGATTTTGAGAATAAAACAATTACGATACTTGACGGGAAAGGTGGAAAACAACGACGTATTCCCATTAATTCAAAATTGGAGTATTACCTCAAACCATATC
>CAYPZN010000097.1:0-11755 GCA_964415335.1 uncultured Crocinitomix sp. | reverse complement strand
GTAGATGCCCCTTTTTAGCCTCATTAGTTGATCTAATGAGGCTTTTTTGGTTTTAATGATTGATATTTTTATTAACTATAAACTTAATGTGGATGTTTATTCAGAATAACCGTTTCGAACAGCATTAGCAATACAGTTTGACTTAGTGGTATAACCTTCAGTTGAAGCCCCTACTATTCGACCATTTGAAGCAATGCGCCTCCAGCGCCATTCCCCTTTTTTATCAGTATAAAATTCCCATTTATCATTTTTACCTAATGAACTCATAATTTGTTTTGGATTAATTAATAATTAAACTAAAATAATAAACTTTATTGAATAGAATTCCTTTCTATATGGATTTAGCTTTAATTTTTTCGTAAAACAGGTGTTTATTTTATCCCATTTTCATTAAAAATCGCATATCCTAAGCTAAGTTGAAAAGAGAGAGGATTAAATTGAGATTGTCCATCAAAATAATTTATAGTGGCTCTAACTGGGCCAAAAAATGTATGATAAATTAGCGAAGTACTTGCAATACCAAATCGACTGTTGAATAGTTCGCCTTCAAATGGAATACCATTGTCACTTAAAATTCGATTGATTGGTTGAAAAAGGTACGCTTCTATTCTTAAATCCAATTTATCTTTTAATGTAAATACATTTATTAAACCTCCTCCCAAGTATTTATTTGCTCTGAAATCATCATAAAATCCAGTTTTTGCATCAGCAATTGGTTGAAATACATGAGATGAAAGAATACTTGCAGTATAATTTTGAAAGAACGGTTGTATAGAATAAACTCCTTCTAAAAATAAGCCAAGTCGGTAAATCCCTTTCTCAAGTAAATAGTTTTTATAACTGGCCTTGACAAAGAACCAATTCCTAAAAGAATTTGTAATTTCATCAGAACTAGACGTTGAACCAGGTTCGGTTGTTTCAATACCATGAACAAACCTAGCTTTGAGAGTTAGAAGAGAACCCGCAGATTCAAATTGTTTCCGATTTAACTTTCCTATATTGAATTCCAAACCAGGAGAATAGTACAAAAAAGTTGTGTTATCAGTTGTGTCTAACTGAGTAAAATTGTCCGTCTGATAATACGCGTTTTCATTTACTCCATTGGTGAAATCAAAAGATAATTTACTTTTAGAACTGGTTGGTATTTTGTACCTGACAGACCAAAAAGTTTCATTTAATACTAAAAAAGAGGGTTTAGAGTCCTCAAAAAAAGTTGAAAAACTTCTGAAAAAGTCCCAACGATTCATAACAAAAACAGGTTCAATGTAAGACGTAGTTTTTGTAGGTAAATAAAATTTAAGGCCTGCTTTAACGGATCCATAAAATTTACCAAAATAAGTATTTGCAAATACGGTTAATGGGGTTACTCGAAAATCTGAGTAGGAAAAACTTAAAAAACCGGTATTTACTGGCCTAGAAGAATAATGGCCTCCTGCTGCAATTTTGAAGGGTTTTTCTTTTCTGACGTCAATCACAAGTTTTTGAGAAGTATCGGTAATAGCAGATAAACGAGGAAAAAGTGATAATATATGCTCACTTTGATAAAGTCTAAGATATCTCTTTTTTAAATCAAAATAATCTAACGATTCACCTTTTTTTGAGTTGATTAATTTTCGAGTTAAATAATTTTGCTCTTCTTTGCTTACGCCATTGACAACTATTTCGGAAACATTTAAATTAGATTTTAATTTGTTGTAATCGTCTCTTGATTTTTTTAGTTCTTCCTGCGAAACTCTGAGATCAATGAAATATTTTAATGAATCTATTTTTTCGAGTGTTGCAGCATACCCAATTTGTATTGCTTCTTCAATTCGATCAAAGTCAAATGTGTTTATTTCTCCAAGGTCGGGTTCGACAATTAGACCAGCTTCACAAGGTAAGCCATAATTTGAATGTGTTGAAAACATGTTTTTTACTTGAGACATAACATCATCAGCTTTGGGCGCTGATTCATTATAACTAACATTACTTCCAATTATAAAATCTGGATTAAATTCATTATACATTTCAAGTGCAGGGAAATTATTGTATAAACCCCCATCAAACATTAAAACTTCATTTACCTCAATGGGACTAATCAAAAAAGGATAAGTCATAGATGCTCTAACTGCCTGATTCAAGTTTCCTTTTTTAAACAAGACTGATTCTTTTGTCGCGATATTAGAGGCGACACACCTGAATGGAACGAATAAACTATCGAAGGAATCGTTTTTTACATGATTGTTTCTCCCGAGTAGATTAAGTACCTCAAGATCAAGAAAAGTGGGATTTAAAAAATTAGTTGGGAGAGATTTTGTAAAAACAGAATCTTTGGCGATTCTTAATGAAATTAACTCTGCATCTTCATCAGGACTATGAATAGCATATTCATAATCTTCTTCTAATTCACCTGAAGACATCAATTGAAATTTCTCATTCATAACAATTTCTTCAATTTCCCAAGGAGAATAACCAGATGCATACAAAGCTCCGATTAGAGCTCCTGCAGAAGTTCCCGTAATATAATCTATAGGTATGTTATTTTCTTCTAAAGCTTTTAATACTCCAATATGTGCAAACCCAGAAGCACCCCCGCCACTAAAAACGAGTCCAACTTTTTGACCAAAAGAATTTATGACAAAAAGAAAGATTATGATATTTAAAATTGCCTTTTTCAACCGTCGTTTTCTCAAATTTACAGACTTTTTCTTTAGAATGCACTTTTATGATGTTAAAAGACATGATTTCAAGGGCAATTAATATCTTTGCAAAAAAATCATTATGGAATTAGTAGCTAAGACTCTATACGGATTAGAAGAAGTGCTTAAGAAGGAAATTGAAATTTTGGGCGGAAATGAGATAAAGATCGGTAATAGGGTTGTTACTTACCAAGGTGATATGAAATTGCTTTATGAAAGTAATCTTTGGCTTAGAACGGCGATCTCTGTCCTGATACCAATAAAGAAATTTCGTTTTAATGACGATAAGGATTTATATCGAAAATTCAGTAAGATTAATTTCTCTGAATTTATGGAGGTTAATGATACCTTTGCTGCTAAGGGAGCTGTGCACTCAAAACAATTTAAACATTCAGGTTATCCCATGCTTGTTTTAAAAGATGCAATTGCAGATCATTTTAGAGAACGCTTTGGAGAAAGACCTTCTGTGGATTTAGAAAAACCCAAAATATTATTTGATGTTCATATCGACGAACATGCTTGTACTGTTTCTTTAAATAGTTCAGGTGCACCCTTATATCACAGAGGTTATAGAAAAAAGACAGGAGAGGCACCGTTAAACGAAGTTGTAGCTTCAGGATTAATCTATTTATCAGGATGGGATCAAAAATCTAATTTTATTGATGTATTCTGTGGATCAGGAACTTTACCAATAGAAGCAGCTTTAATGGCTAATGGTATTCCTGCAAATATTGCTCGTAAACGCTATGGTTTTCAAAACTGGAGAAATTATGATCGACAATTATGGGATTCAATTTATAAAAGCGCTCCTAATTTTCCAAAACGTGATTTGGATTTTAAAATTATTGGGTCGGATACTGATGGAGATGTTGTTTTACGAGCAAGAGAAAATATCAAAGCGCTTCCACTAGGAAAAACAATTTCATTTGAGATAAAAGATTTTAATGATCAACAGAAACCGGAAGGAAAAGGTGTTCTTATTTCAAATCCCCCTTACGGTGAACGCTTAAAATTAGAAGAGATTGGTGATTTATATCAAGGAATGGGTAATTTTTTTAAACGACAAATGCAAGGGTATAACTGTTGGGTTATAAGTTCTAATTTTGATGCTTTGAAACGAATTGAGCTTAAACCATCTAAGAAAATCCAAGTTTATAATGGAGCATTAAGTTGTGACTTTAGAAAATTTGAAATTTTTGAAGGTAGCTTAATTGATCATAAATACGGCTCAATTAATAATATAAGAAGAGAACCTAAAAGGAATAAGAATAGGCGTAAGAATGATTAGATAGAATTAAGAAAGTCATTCCAAAGCGGATCATTTGGAGGAGGAGCAATGATTGTTATTGATTCTTTCTTTACAGGATGAATGAATTGTAATTTTCTTGCATGCAAATGTATGGAGCCATTTTTATTGGATCTTTTAGCTCCATATTTTAAGTCTCCTTTAATAATACAACCAATATTGGATAATTGAACCCTGATTTGATGGTGCCTTCCAGTTAGAGGAAGTATTTCTATATAACTGTAATTGTCTCCTTTTCCCTTTAAGGTATAACTTAATTCTGCTTTTTTTGCACCATCTATACTTGCAGGTTTAACATAGCTTTTATTTTGCTTTTCATTTTTTTGGAGATAATCGATTAGAGTTTCTTTGTTTTTTAATGGCATTTTTTCTGTAACTGCCCAATACGTTTTTTGGATTGTTTTCTCTTTGAATAGTTTGTTCATTCTACTCAACGCTTTGCTAGTTCTAGCAAAAAGTACAATTCCACTCGTTGGTCTATCCAATCTGTGAACTGTCCCCAAAAAAACCTCACCTGGTTTGTTGTACTTCTTTTTTATATAAGCCTTAATAGAATCACTAATTGGTTTGTCACCCGTTTTATCTCCTTGGACAAGATCTCCGGCCCTCTTATTTACAACAATTAAATGATTATCCTCAAAAAGAATTTGCAATGACATATTTAATATTGCTCTTGTTCATTTGGGAAATCGCCAGACCTAACATCATTAATGTATGCTCCAAAGGCATTGACCATTTCGTTGTATAGATTATGATACTTTCTTAAGAAACGCGGGTTAAATTCATTGTTGATACCTAGCATGTCATGACTGACTAATACTTGACCATCAACTTGATTTCCAGCGCCAATACCAATTACGGGAATTTGAATGCTTGAAGCTACCTTTGCTGCAAGCTCTGCCGGAATTTTTTCTAATACAATGGCAAAGCAACCCGTTTTTTCCAATAATTTAGCATCTCGAATTAGTTGTTCAGCCTCTTCTTCTTCCCTCGCTCTAACGGTATAAGTACCAAATTTATAAATTGATTGTGGTGTTAATCCAAGGTGTCCCATTACAGGGATTCCAGCTGTTAAAATTCGTCGAACAGATTCAACGACTTCATGGCCGCCTTCTAGTTTTACTGCATGGGCACCAGATTCTTTCATAATTTGAATAGAACTATTTAATGCTCTCTTAGAATCTCCTTGATATGAACCAAAAGGTAAATCTACAACAACTAAAGCTCTATCAATCGCTCTAACAACCGAAGATGCATGGTAAATCATTTGATCTAGTGTGATTGGTAAAGTCGTTTCATGACCAGCCATTACATTTGATGCCGAATCTCCTACCAATATAATATCAATTCCAGCTTTGTCCAATATTTTTGCCATAGAGAAGTCATAGCCCGTAAGCATGGCAATTTTTTCACCATTCATTTTCATCTCTTGTAAAACGTGCGTTGTTATTTTCTTTACTTCCTTATGAACTGACATATAAATTTTGTTTGTGTAAAAATAGGAATAAAGTATGAATAGATTTTAAATTCAATAAATATGGTTTTAGATCGTTTTAAGAAAACAGTAAGGGTTATATAAATTAAAAATTACGGTACGTTTATTGTGCATTTGAATTTATGAAAACATTGATACTTGGAGCAAGTTTAAAACCAAATAGATATTCATTTAGAGCATTAAATGATTTATTGGATTATGGACATGAAGTAATGGCAATAGGAAATAGGATTGGAGAGATAAGAGGGGTTAAAATTCAACGTGAATTATATGAGTTGAATGATATTCATACTGTAACATTGTATTTGAATCCTTACAATCAAAGAAATTACATTAATTATATCTTAAAATTAAAACCAGAACGGGTCATTTTTAATCCAGGAACAGAAAATCATGATTTTATGCAAAATCTGCAAGATATTGGGGTTGAAGTCGTCGAAGGGTGTACTTTAGTTATGTTACGAACGGGTCAATTTTAAAAAAAATGAGAATACTTTTTTTTGTTGTTTTACTTCTTTCAGCTACTTCAGTTATTTCGCAATCAAGCGAAAAAATGAAGGGAGTTAGTTTTGTTGCATCTAGTTCGCCGATAGATGTTAAGGATGTAAAACCAATTGTTGATATCAATGCAAATTGGGTCACATTAATGCCATTTGCTTCTATCCGGGATGGTGCTGTAAAGTATGACTCTAAATTTAGGTGGTGGGGAGAAAAAAAAGAAGGATTAGAAGAAACGATTCGGTTGTGTAAAAAAGAAGGGTTGAAAATAATGGTAAAACCTCAGGTCTGGATAATGAATGGTTATACGGGTAATTATAAACCAAAAACGGAAGAGGGATGGACAAAGTTTGAGGCTTCTTATCGATCATTTATTATGACTTTTCTGGAACCAGCAATAGAGCATAATGTTGAAATGTTCTGTATCGGAACAGAATGGAGGGAGTTTGTTTCGAATCGGCCAGTTTTTTGGAAATCATTGATTAAAGAAATTAGAACCAAATTTAAAGGAGAATTAACTTATGCTGCAAATTGGGATGATTATGAAAAAGTTCCATTTTGGAAAGAACTTGATTATATAGGTATAGATGGATATTTTCCAATAAGTTTTTCAAGTGATCCGTCCTTGAAAGAATTGGTAAAAGGGTGGAATGTGCATAAAAATGTTCTAGCAAAATATGCTGCAAAATTTAATCGAAAGATCATCTTTACTGAAATCGGTTATAGAAGCATGATTGGAGCAACTGTAAAACCATGGGAACATGGTACACGTGCAAAATACTCTGAAACTATTCAAGATAAAGCTTTTCAAGCATTGTTTGACGTTTTGTGGAATGAGCCTTGGTTTGAAGGAATTTTTATTTGGAAATGGTATCACAATCACGGATCTCAAGGAGGGGATGGCGATTTAGATTTTACGCCTCAAAATAAAAAAGCAGAGCAAACAATTCGTGGCTTCTGGGCAAATTAAAAAACACTATTCACTTTTTTTTGTTCGAGAAAAGAAACTTCTTTTGATATATTAGAAAGTATCTTGTATTTTTATATTAAGATTTAATATATGTCAAAAGAATTAATACTTCTTCTACTAATTGGGTATTTTCTGATGCTTTTTGGAATTTCGTATTTAACGAGCAGAAAAGCGAATAACGCGACTTTTTTTTCAGGAGATAGAAACAACAAATGGTATTTAGTTGCATTTGGGATGATTGGAGCTTCTTTATCAGGAGTCACATTTATTTCAATTCCGGGAATTGTTGAAGGAAGTCAATTTACCTATTTGCAAATAGCAATTGGTTATATTATCGGTTATGCAATCATAGCTTTTGTTTTATTGCCTCTTTATTATCGTTTGAATTTAACATCAATTTATTCATATTTAAAATTGCGTTTTGGTCTTTATACTTATAAGATGGGAGCAGGCTTTTTTATTCTTTCAAGATTAATTGGAGCTTCTCTTAGAATGTATCTCGTTGTAAACGTCCTGCAAACTTTCGTTTTTAATGCTTTAAATATTCCTTTTGAAATTACCGTGGCTTTTAGTATTCTTTTAATATGGGTGTATACTTTCAGAGGGGGAATTAAGACGATTATTTGGACAGATACGCTGCAAACATTGTTTATGTTAATTTCTGTTGGATTGAGTATCTATTTCATTGCAGATGACTTAAACCTAGCTATTGGAGAGATCTATGGAGCAATAGATAACCAAGGAATGGGAGATGTTTTTCAAACAATAGATGCTAACAAAGGAAATTATTGGATTAAGGGAATTTTAGGAGGGATATTTATCACATTAGGTATGACAGGGGTAGATCAGGATATGATGCAAAAGAATTTGACTTGTAAAAACTTATTTGAAGCAAAAAAGAATATGCTTTCTTTTTCCATTGTATTATTTTTTGTTAACGTTCTTTTCATTGTTTTAGGAGGATTATTATTTCTAACCGTTTTTTCAAATGAGGAATTACTAAGAGAATGGGCAATTTTAGATCGTGATAGTGATTTGTTGTTTGCTTTGATTGCATTGAAAGGTAATTTAGGAATAGGTGTAGGTGTTTTCTTTTTACTTGGTTTAATTGCTGCGGCATATAGTAGTGCCGATTCAGCATTAACGGCGTTGACAACATCTCTCTCTGTTGATTTTTTAAACATTGAAAAAAAAGAAAAACTAGTGCAAGAGCGAAAAAGAAGAATGGCACACATTATAATGTCTTTTGCTTTATTGTTAACCATTTTAATTTTTAAATACGTAAAGAGTGATAATGTTGTTTGGGAATTATTCAAAGCTGCAAATTATACTTATGGACCTTTATTAGGGTTGTTTATGTTTGGAGTCTTATCAAAGAGAAATATAAAAGATGGTTTTTCTGTTTTAATTAGCCTTATGGTACCATTATTTCTGTTTTTCTTTAACAAATATTCGACCGAAATATTAGGTGGGTATCAATTCGGATCTGAATTATTAGGATTAAATGCATTACTTGTTTTTATACTTTTGTGGATTTTTTCACAAAAAAATGTAAGGACTAAAGAGATTTATTGACAAATTTGCGGTGTGTTACTGAAAATGTATGCAAGACATGTAACATGAAATTTAAACCAACATACTTTTAAAGGTGTGTATATTATAGATAATTAAATAATAAATATTATGGCAGTAGAAATAACAGAATCGAATTTTGACGAAATTGTATCAAATTCGGATAAACCAGTAGTATTGGATTTTTGGGCAGCTTGGTGTGGACCTTGTAAAATGGTAGGACCGTTAATTGATGAGATGCACAACGAATATGAAGGAAAAGCAATCATTGGAAAAGTAGATGTAGATAACAATCCAAATATTGCAAGAAAATTTGGAGTAAGAAATATTCCAACAATAGTTTATTTAAAAGGAGGAGAACAAGTTGATAAATCAGTAGGAGCAGTTCCTAAAGCTCAATTGACTTCTAAGCTTGACGCTATTTTATAAGCGAAATAGAACTAAAAATAAAAAAGCTCGTTTTGACCAATCAAAACGAGTTTTTTTATTTAAAATCACGTTCGTTGAAATCAGAGAAATATTTTTTACCTCTTAAAAAATGTTCAAAAACAATGCTTTTACTGTAAAGCCCCCCTTTCAATTCCTTTGGTGGAAGTTGTTGTTCTACCTTTCTCTTTTTAAGGAATGTTCTTAATTTTTTATAAAATGCAATATGCGCATTAAAAATCGCAGTAAAATGCTTAAACTGAAATTTAAAGAGGAATAACATTGCAGCAATGCCGTCAAGTACTAAACGCTTGAATAATTTAAAAATTAAAACACCATCATAGTTCTTTGTTAACATAAAGAGACTGTTTCTAAAGTTGAGATAGGTCTTTTTTGGATTATTATAGCTTAACGTTCCACCACCTACATGAAAGATGGTAGAGTCTGCGCAGTAAAAAATCTTATTTCCTCTATTTTTAAGTCGCCAACAAAGATCAATCTCTTCCATGTGAGCAAAAAAGTCTTCATCTAAACCATTTACTTCATGATAGTTTTTTGAGCGAATAAATAGGCAAGCACCTGTCGCCCAAAATACTTCCTTGCTTGAATTGTATTGTCCTTTATCAAGTTCAGTATTGTTGAAAATTCGTCCTTGACAAAAAGGATAAAAGTCCCTATCGAGAAAACCTCCAGCAGCGCCAGCGTGTTCAAATTTCTCTTTTTCATTAAAAGATAAAATTTTAGGTTGTACAGCAACAATGCTTTTATCTTCATCTAAAATTTTAATACAAGGATTTATCCAATTGGGTGCTACTTCAATATCAGAGTTCAGTAATACATAATATTCAGCCTCTATTTGCGAAAGAGCATCATTGTATCCTTTTGCAAAACCACCGTTAACTGAATTAATAATAAGTTGTACAGAAGGGAAATTTGCTTTTACATAATCAACAGAATCATCAGTTGAACAGTTATCAGCAACATAAATTTTTGCTTCAGAAGAATTTTCAAGAACTATTGGAAGAAATTTTTCCAAATAACCCTTTCCATTAAAATTTAATATGACTACTGCAACTTTATCCATTTAATAGGGAATAATGCTGCAAATATACAAATGAAAGTATGATAACCTATGCCTAGAGCCCTGTATTAAATATTCGCTGACTTGCGCCTCCATATTGATCAGAACCTCCGGGATCATCTACATTATTTGTTGGTGAATCTCTTTTGTGAAGATCATTTTGCCACCTGAAGTTTTGTAATTCGCCTCGCATATCAGAATGAAGCATTGGATAATCATTTGTAACAAGATCAGGATTGTAAAAAACAAACCGAACGTTAGAACGTTGACCAATGCGATAGTAGTGCCATATTTGATATGGATATGCACTTGGCTCACTTGGTCGATCAGTGATAGTATTTGGAGAACCATATTTTAAATGAGTCCGACCTCTATCTGTTTCATAACCACTTTTAATTTGTGTGCCAAATAACTTTTGAGTATAACGCACTTGAGCTTTATAATCTGTCCATCCTTTAAAAGGGTTGGTAGGATTTGTACCTCTCCAATAAGAATACAAATACTTTTGCATCTGTAGTGTGTCTTCTTTCTTTAATAATGATCGAATATTATCCGATTCGTATCGCTCACTAATAGGCATTAAACTTCCTAAATAATATGGGATTGAGTCCCATTCTACGTCATTTTCAAATGAAGGATCAATTTCTACTTCATCAAGTGAGATGTTTTGAGCGAAAGAAACATCATTTCGACGCTGAAAAAACACTTCACTACTAATTAATGTGTCATTGTTTTTATCAATAACATTAATCATTAAGTTATAATCTCCGGATGGAAGATTATCAATAGGAACAGATGAAATTATAGGACAAACTGGAGCTGTTTTTACACGCTGAAATTTAAAAATATCACTAACTAATTCACCTGTGCTAAATGTTTCTACAGTAGAGGTGATTAAAAACTGTTCATCTTCACCTAAAGCCCTATCCGAGTTATAAATTTCTGCATAAAAAGCTAATTTATTCATTTCTGGGGGGTAGTAGTTTGTTAAATATGGAAGAATGAAAAAACCACTTTTTGTAAAATTACTTTGTTCTTCGGAAGCTCTTGCATCTTCAATAAATTCAATATCAGAAATTCCAACCTTTTCAGTATTTAAAGGAAGTACTTCTATAGATTGTTCTCCTGTAACAGATTCTCCAGAAACAATATCTCTAATGATCAATTCATAGCTGTAAGTACCAGGTTCTAGTCCATAGCGTTGAACATCATAAAAATCATCAACGATAGAATCTTTCATTACTGGAGAATTCAAAATGTATTTGTCCGCAATAACAATACTTCCATTTTTACTAAATACCTGAGTAATTTCTACAGAAGCATTTAAATCACCGCTATCATCTCCAGTATACTTAAAAGTACCACCCATAAACTGTAGTGAAGTACTAATAAATGGCGTTTGATCTGGCTTATAAAAAACTTTATAATTAAAAAATACTTGCGGCTTAGCAAATAATGCTGAGACAGTAAGAATAAAAATTGTCGAGAGTATGAGCCTCATAATTGAATTTATTTAATAAATAAAGGTACAATTTTTAACAATTTAATTCAAGAAAAATGCCTTAAACTATCGTTTTATTGATTGAATGGCGAATTCTTTCAAAGAAGGATCGAATTTGGAAAAAAATGGGTTTATTAATCATACCAGAATAAAAAAAAGATTATCTTTGCGGCCTCGGATAGTTGGCAGAGTGGTCGAATGCGGTGGTCTTGAAAACCATTGTACCGC
>CAYPZN010000096.1:0-11844 GCA_964415335.1 uncultured Crocinitomix sp. | reverse complement strand
AATTTTAATTTAAAGATAAAACGATCAAATCGATTCATAATATTACTAGGAGAGCGAGCTTTAATAACTGACAATGCCCCAAAAGCAGCACCTCCCAAATGCGCGAAATGAGCCACACGGTCTTCGCTTCCTATCCCAAGAAGATCACTTAAAATATATAATGCTGCCAAAAGAAATAAAGGTATTTGGAAAACGCCAAAAAGATGCACTTTAAAACTAGGTTGAAAAACGGCACTTGCAACAAAAATTGCCATTACAGATGCTGAAGCTCCAATAATTGGAGGAGTTCCTCCTGCTAAACCTGGAAAGACAAAATAAGCCAATACATGCACCAAATAAGCAAAAATACCACCTAAAAAATACGTTGCCAACAATCTTCTTTGGTTTTGAAAAAAGTGTGTAAATATCTGAGCAGAAAAATAAAGCATGATCATGTTAAACAAGAAATGCAAAAAACCTCCATGCGTGAATAAATGTGTTATAATTGACCACGGTTTATAAATAAGTTCAGCAGGATTACCTGGTGCTGCAAAATAATAACGGATAGTTTCTGTTAATCCCGGAAGAGCAAATAGTTTTTCAATTAATTGAATGGCTAAAAACAAGAGAAAAACAACTGTACTTGCTGCAATCAATTTGCCTACAATACCAGCTTGGGCAATAACTCGCTTAATGTAAATTTGAATACTTTCTCGTTCCATTTTTAATAGAAATTAGTATTGTCTTTTTGCCAAATTTTGACCAAAACAAATCCAAATAGCATTCCCCCAATATGTGCAAAATGAGCTACAGAATCTCCGGGTCTATCCTGAATTACGCTAACGATATCAAAAAGAACCAAGCCCAATGCAAGCCATTTGATTTTAACTGGAATCGCAAAATAAAGGTATAGTTTTGTATTTGGAAAATAAACAGCTGCGCCAGCAAGTAATCCATAAATTGCTCCTGATGCTCCTACAGTTGGAATATGCATGTTAATCCAAGATTTAAGAAAAGCAGCATGAGAAGTCGAATAACGGATAAAATCACCATGCCCAGTAAAATGGTCATCTAAATCTGGGAAAAATGTACCTGTAGAATTATAGAGTTCTAAACCTAAAATAAATTGATGTAAGAAGGCTGCTCCAAACGCTGTAAAGAAGTAAAATAGTAAAAACTTCTTTCCGCCCCATATTCTTTCAAGCATATTTCCAAAAATTACCAAAGCAAACATATTAAATAAAATATGTCTAAATCCTGCATGCATAAAAAAGTGCGTTGCTAACTGAAAAGGTTTAAAATCTGATGAGCCTATATAATACAATCCAAGCTCTTTGGTTAAAGAAATTCCCTTTCCTTCAAATATTATTGTCGCTAAGAAAAATAATGCATTTATAATCAAGAGATTCTTGACTACAGGCTGCATATTTCTGAATAAGTTTTGTAACATTAGTTAAATCTTTTTGTAATCTCGTCCATTGTGAACGTTTCTATAATTTTTTTCCCATGTGGGGATAATTGCGGAGAAGAAGATGCAAAGAGTGCATCTACGATATATTCCATTTCTTCTATATTCAGTTTATTTCCACCTTTTTTTGCTAAAGCTGAAGCAGTTGCTAGCGCAATATTATTTTGAGAAGTCGCGTCAGTATGTTGCTCATTAATTTTATAATTTTCAAAAATATCTATCAAAATACGTTGTGGGTTTTTATCTTCTACATCAACAGGAACTGCGCTGATTGAAACGCCTTTATTTTCGAGATTCAATTCAAATCCAACTTTATTTAATTCAGGTATTAATGCTCTCCATACTTCAAGATTAATTGCATTTACCTCGATTTCTTCTTTAAACAATAATTTTTGTGACTGAACATTTATTGCTGTATTTTCAAACTGATCATACAAAATTCGGCAATGTGCTCTATACTGATCGATTAATAAAAATCCATTTTTTATTGAAGTCAAAATATACTTTTCATTAATTTGGGTTGGTTTTTTTCTCTCAGCATCTAATTCGTTATTCATTGATGATTCAATCGTCTCAGTAGCAGGAATTGAATTTATTTCATTTGTTGACGTTGTTTCTTCTTTTGCAATCTCATAGAAATTTTCCCACGCCTTAGAATCACTTTTTTTTGCTTTACCAAAGCCTTCTGCAGAAATAGCTCCTCCAGTCAAATTTGATTTTAAACTTCCTCCATTATTCGTTTTAAAGGGATTAAAGTCTGGATTGACTTTAATCTCAGGAATTCTGACAGATTCTCCTTTCTTTAATGCTGGAATTTCAAAACTCTGCTCTTGTTCAAAATCAAGTGTAGGAGAAATGTTAAACTGTCCTAATGCTTGTTTAACAGCACTCCTAATAATGGCATAAATAGCCTGATTCTCTTCAAATTTTATTTCTGTTTTTGTTGGGTGAACATTAACATCAATTGATTTTGTGGGAACATCAAAATATAAAAAATAAGGTGGATATTTTCCTGAGGGAATTAAACCTTCGTATGCATTGGCTATCGCGTGATTAAAATAACGATCTTTAAAATAACGGTTATTTACAAAAAAATAGGATTGATCACGTGAGGCTTTTGCAAATTCTGGTTTTAGAACAAATCCACTTATTTTAATCAAATCAGTTTCTTCATTAACTGGAACTAGCCGTTGATTGAACTTTGCACCATAAATCTGAACTATTCGTTGACGCAAACCCTGGCTTGGCAAATTGTAAATTTCATCATCATTATGGTGAAACGACATTTCTATCGAAGGGTGAACAAGTGCTATTCGTAAAAATTCATCAATGACCTTGCGATACTCGGTCATATTTTTTCCTAAAAAATTTCTTCTTGCAGGCACATTGAAAAAGAGGTTTTTTACCGCAATACTTGTCCCATTACCGCACATTGTGGGTTCTTGCGAAACAATTTTTGACCCTTCATTTGTAATTTCTGTCCCTAATTCGGCATCATGTAATTTTGTTTTTAAAACAACATGAGATACAGCTGCAATCGAAGCTAGGGCTTCTCCTCGAAATCCCTTGGTGTGTAGTAAAAATAGATCATCTGCATTCGCAATTTTACTTGTTGCGTGTCTTTCAAATGACATTCTTGCATCAATTGACGTCATTCCTGAACCATTATCAACAACCTGAATTAATGTCCTCCCTCCGTCTTTCGCTACTAAGTTAATTTTTGTTGCTCCTGCATCAATTGAGTTTTCAATTAATTCTTTCACAACAGAAGCAGGCCTTTGAACAACTTCTCCAGCAGCTATTTGGTTTGCAATGTGATCAGGAAGTAATTTTATAACATCTGACATTTTCTAACGCAAGTTTTCTATATTCTCATCTAAAAACACTCCTATTCCATCCAAAGCTATAAAGACATAGTAAAATACAATAAATACAATTCCAAGAATAACAATTAAACGAACATTAGATCGCATACTCTGTGCCTTATAATCAGAATTACCCCATTTATTTTCTACTTTATTTTTAAAACGTATTTCTCTTTCAAAATTCTGATCATCACCATTACCATTAAGTCGTTCTGCTGCTTTAATCTTCTTCTTCAACTCTTCTCTTTCCGCATCATAATAACGCGGAACATAATCAAATCGTTTATGTCTACTTGGCAATTTAAAAAGTGAAAATCGATTCCAATTCATACGTCTTTTTTTAGCGAATAATAAAATCGCATTGTATTACAAATATAATGAGATTAACTTCAACAAGTTTGATTTCTATCCGAGCATTTCAATGAAGATTTGCCTTAAATATAGAAATCAAAATATAAAAATTAATGCACGTTATAATGTGGACAAAATTGATGCCATGGCAAGATTTGTGCAGTAAGTAATTTATAATTTCGTTTAATTGATAAAAAAAAGTGTTGATGAATTTAAGAAAGGTGAAGTTTTTTTCAGTGTTATTAGTAGTTTCGACGATTTTCTATGGAAATTTTTTATATACTCAGAATGCGCCAAAACCTACTGACAATTTAGCAGATAATAAAAAGTCTCCGGATTTTTTAAAGGTTGAGGGGAAATGGACTGATTCTGTTTTTAATAGTTTGACTCCTGATCAACGTATTGCGCAACTTTTTATGGTAGCAGCATATTCCAATAAAGGAGATGAACACAAAAAATCCATCAATCGATTGGTAGACGAATATAAAATTGGCGGCTTAATTTTCTTTAAGGGAAGCCCAATGAAACAGGCTAAATTGACCAATTACTATCAAAAAAATGCTGAGACACCTCTTTTTATAGCTATTGATGGTGAATGGGGGCTTTCTATGCGGCTTGATTCAACAATTAAATATCCGAGGCAAATGATGCTTGGTGCTGTTCAAAATGAATCGTTAATTTATCAAATGGGGCAGCAAATAGGTGATCAATGTCAACGAATGGGGATTAATATCAATTTTGCTCCCGTAATTGACGTTAACAATAATGCTAATAATCCTGTAATCAATAACCGATCTTTTGGTGAGACAAAAGAAAAGGTTGCTAACCTGGGATTGGCTTATATGAATGGAATGCAAGAAAAACGAATCATTGCTTGTGGTAAACATTTTCCGGGGCATGGTGACACTGACAAAGATTCGCATAAAGCATTACCAATTATTCCTCATGAATTTAACCGCTTAGATTCTTTAGAGCTCTATCCTTTTAAAAAATTGGTTAACGCTGGTTTAGCGAGTATGATGGTAGCACATTTATACATTCCTCAATTGGATAATACAGCCAACCAAGCTTCTACTCTCTCACCTAAAATTGTAAATGGTTTGCTCAAAGACAGTTTAGGTTTTCAAGGATTAATTTTTACTGATGCTTTGAATATGAAAGGTGTTTCTTCTTTTTACAAACCTGGCGAAGTAGACGTAAAAGCGATTCTAGCAGGAAATGATATTCTTTTATTTCCAGAGGATGTTCCTGTAGGAATTGAGAAAATAAAAGCCGCGATAACGTCTGGACAGATTACGCAAGAAGAAATTGACTTACGTTGCCTTAAAATACTAAGAGCAAAAGAATGGGCTGGTCTTAATAACTATGTCCCCATTGAAACTAAAAATTTATTTGATGACTTAAACCGCTCTGAATATATTGCTTTGAATCAAAAATTGGCAAAGGCTGCGATTACACTTATCAAAAATGATAGTAGTATTTTACCATTAACTAATCTAGATCGTCAAAAAACAATTTATTTAAATATTGGTGGAACAGCAAATAACGCTTTTCAAAAAACGTTGGATTTATATTCCGAAATTGAAACCATTAAGATTCCAAGATCATTGTCTGCAAATGAAGAAATTGCCTTGCTAAAAAAATGCGCTAAATATGACCAAGTAATTATTGGTTTTCACAGGACAAACAACAGTCCTTCCAGAAATTTTGGTGTAACACGACAATCTATCGCAATTCATCAAACACTCAGTAAGCGTCAAAATGTGGTTACTGTTCTTTTCGGTAATCCTTATGTAATTGATCGTTTTGGAGGAATTGAAGACACCCGCGCATTTATTGTTGCTTATCAGGACAATGATTTTTCACAAAAAGCAGCTGCACAAGTCTTACTTGGAGGAGCTTTACCAACAGGAAAATTACCGGTTTCTGCTTCTGATAAATATAACGCCGGAACAGGGTTGAATTACGCTTCTAAAATACGTTTAGGACACGTTTTTCCAGAAGAAATAGGGATTGACGCTAAAACACTTAATCAAATCGATAAAATTGCGTTGGATGGGATTAGGAAAAAAGCTTTTCCAGGTTGCCAAGTTTTAGCAATAAAAGATGGAGATGTCTTTTACAATAAATCATTTGGGCATCATACTTATGATAAAAAATCAGCTGTTAAAACAACAGACATTTATGACTTAGCATCCATTACCAAAATTGCTGCAACTACGATTAGTTTAATCAAATTACAGAAAGAAGGAATTGTTGATATTGATAAGACTTTGGGAGATTATCTTCCAGAAATTGTCGATTCAACTCCCTATCAAAATATGGTTATTCGGCAAATGTTAGCGCATCAAGCTGGTTTATTTCCGTGGATTCCTTTTTATCGAAAAACGCTTAATGAAGGACAATTAAACCCCTCTATATACCAAAAAGATTCCAGTGCTTTATTCAGCGATAAAGTAGCTGAAAACATGTATATCAATGCGTCATATGACACCGTTATTCTAAACACTATTACGGAAAAAGAGCTTATTCGAAAGCGTTATAAATATTCTGATTTAGGCTATTATTTCATAAAAGCAATTATTGAAAAAGAAACAGGGCAAGACTTAAACGACTTTGTATCAGAAAACTTTTATAATCAAATGGGGCTTTCAAATATCAATTATCACCCTTTGCATCACTATTCTAAAGATAGAATTCTTCCTACAGAAGACGATAAAATTTATAGAAAGCAACTCGTTTGGGGTAGCGTTCACGACCCTGGAGCAGCAATGCAAGGCGGTGTAGGAGGACATGCAGGTTTATTTTCGAATGCGCTGGATTTAGGAACATTAATGTATATGTTAATTAATGAAGGGAATTATGGTGGAAAGGCTATTCTAGACCCTGAAACAATATCAAACTTCACAGGTTGTCAATTTTGTCCTTCTAACCGAAGAGGAGCTGGATTTGACAAGCCAGTTAGGTCATTAGAAGGAGGACCGACTTGTGACAAAGTTTCGTTAAGCAGCTTTGGGCATTCTGGCTTTACAGGAACTATAACCTGGGCTGACCCAGGGAAAGGGGTCGTTTATGTATTTTTGAGTAATCGAGTTTATCCTAATGCGGAAAATTGGTTAATAACAAAAGAGAATATTCGAACACGAATACAAGATGTTATTTATCAAGCAATAGAAAATTAATTTAGGATTCCAAGAATTTTTAAAAAAACAGATTAATTCATGTAAGATTCATGGATATTGACACGACCTTTAGGTCGACCACAAAAACGTAATTTATAATTTGAATGAAAATAGGAATTGTTTTATACCCGACTTTTGGAGGAAGCGGTATTGTAGCTACTGAATTAGGGAAAGCTTTAGCCGAGAAAGGTCATGAGATTCATTTTATCTCTTATAATCACCCCGTGAAACTGGATCATTTCTTACCTAATATCAGGTACCATGAAGTACGTCCATTTCATTACCCACTTTTTGATTATCAACCCTATGAATTAGCATTAACAAGTAAATTGGTTGATGTTACGCGTTATGAAAATTTAGACCTTTTACATGTTCACTATGCAATTCCTCATGCTTCTGCGGCTTATTTCGCAAAGCAAATTTTGAAAACTCATAATATAGACATTCCATTTATCACTACATTGCATGGAACGGACATTACGTTAGTTGGTAAACAGCCTTCTTTTGAACCGGTAATTACCTTCAGTATTAATGAATCTGATGCTGTAACGGTTGTATCAGAAAGCCTTAAACGGGATACATTAAAACATTTTTCTATTGAAAATGAAATTGAGGTGATTCCTAATTTTATTGAATCAAAACCATTTGTACCTGCATTAAGTGCAAGTAATCTTGCTCGTAAACGCGTTTTTGCGCCCAATGGAGAACGCGTACTTAGCCATGTTTCTAATTTTAGGAAAGTAAAACGGGTCGAAGATGTTGTTCGCATTTTTGAAAAAGTAAGGGCAAAAATCCCGGCAAAACTTATTTTAGCAGGAGATGGGCCTGAGCGATATAAAATAGAAAAGTTGTGTACTGAATTAAGTGTTTGTAAAGACGTAGAAATGGTTGGAAGCGTTCAATCAGCTTCGGAAATTTATGAAATAAGCGATTTGTTTTTACTTCCTTCGCAAACGGAAAGTTTTGGATTAGTTGCATTGGAAGCCTTATCTTCTGGAGTTCCAGTAATTTCTTCTAACAGTGGTGGATTACCAGAAGTTAATGAACACGGTTATTCTGGTTTTTTAAGTGATGTAGGGGACATTGATGAAATGGCGAAAAATGCTTTGCAAATTTTAAAGGATGATGAAACTTTAAACCGTTATCGTAAACAGGCACATGAACATTCTCTCAAATTTGGTTTACCTGAAGTACTAAAACAATACGAAACGATCTATGATCGACTTGTAAATAAGGTAATTGTAGAAGAAGAATAATTATTTTTTTACACGATCTATACAAACCGTTTGGATAAGAAAATCGAGTTCATCAGAAACACTATTTACGACACACTCAATTTTATTTTTGGATTTCAAAGACATGGTTATAAACCCAAGTCCTGCCCCTCCTTTACTTGATCGAATCCCATTTGATAGAGTTTCCATATAAAGTGCTTTAACATCAAGAGGGTCCATCTTATTCAATTGAACAACTCTTTCAACGATCGTTTTAGCCCCAGCCTTTCGCACTAAGTTTCCAAAAGTTACTTTATAATTTTCTTCATTTTGCACTATGATCAGAAACGATACTTGATTTCCATCAAGGTCTCTTTCTCCATGCAATCTAATATTTTGTAAACCTTCAACTAAAATACTGAACATACGCTTTACGATTCCCTTTTTGTCTTGAGAATCAAACATTAGCTCTTCTACATTTACTGTTAATGAATTTACAAGATCTTGTGAAAAATCGCCAAAATGAGACACTATTATTTTACCATCTGCTAAGATGTTACAGTCGCCAAATATTCTTTGATACTGAGCGTTACATTTGTCTACTAGTGTATTACTTTCCAGCATTCCAGTTTAACTGATCACAAATTTATCGTGCAAGATAAAAAAATCTAATTGAAATACCATATGTTTTATCGATTTAAATTACCATTTATCGAAAAAATTTGCCACTCCATCTACTCCAGTAATAAATTCAGCTATTATCTTTCATGTTTTTTACAATTTCTGCAACTGCAGGGCAAATTAAAGAGTTCTTTTTTGTCAATGTTAAAATCTGATACATGTTTTTGCGATTTGTATGGGGATACTCTTTACATGCCTGAGGTCTAACATCATACACAAAACAAGTATGATCATCTTGCAAAAAAGGACAAGGAGAATTTTGCAAAACATAATCATCATCTTCATCTAATTTTAAATAAGTACTGATAAATCCTGTTTGTTTCATCTTAAATAATTTAGACAAACGTTTTATGTCTTGAATTGTAAAAATTGGACTTGTTGTTTTACAACAATTTGCACAATCCAAACAATCAATTTTTTGAAAAGCTTTATCATGATGTTCGTGAAACTTTTGGTCAAGCTCTCTTTTTTGTTTCTTCTTCAACCTTTTTAAATACAATTCATTTGCCTTGTATTCTTTTTCACTTTCAACGAGAATTTTTCTTAAATCTTTATCCACAGTTGCAAAGGTTGTAAATTTTCAAGAAATAAAATTATAATTACTATATTCACTTTATAACATTAATTATTTTAAATGAGTGACTTTAAATATGATCTAATAGTAATTGGAGGAGGACCATCTGGTTATGCGGCTGCTATGCGCGCAATTGATTTTAATAAACGGGTTTGTCTTATTGAAAAATCAAGAGTTGGTGGTGCAGGAGTTTATAATGGTGCATTAAGTTCCAAAACACTTTGGGAATTATCTCAACGTGTCAAAAACGTGAATGAAACAATTATTTCATTGGGCAGAAAACCATTTGATATTTCGTGGGCTGAGGTTAAGAAAACATTAGATGAAGCTGTTTTTGAACGAAAATTTCAATACTCATGTCATATTAAGCTCTTGAAAAATGAGCGAGCAGATTCATTCAGCTACAAAAGAGGTCACGCTAAAATTGTGAGTAAAAATACGGTTTCAATTGAACGCCAAGGAGATGAAGAAAATCTACTTTTAAGTACAGATAACATTATTATTGCTACCGGCAGTAGCCCCAGAAAAATTCCTAATATTTTGGTAGATGAAAAAACGATCCTTACGAGTGATGGAATTGATCAAATTGAGGAATATCCGGAAAGTTTGGTAATTGTTGGTGCTGGAGTAATTGGTTGTGAATACGCAACAATTTTCTCTAATTTTGGAAAAACCAAGGTATATCTTATTGATCGCGCCGATCGAATTTTACCGTTTGAAGACAATGATATCTCAAAAACTGTTTCTGATAACCTCGAAAAAAAAGGTGTCACAATTCATCATAAAGCGCAATTGGATCGAATGGAGATTGTTAATGGAAAAGTTGAATACGAAATCACTTGTGATGATGTTAAAGAAATAATCCAGGTTGAAAAAGCCCTTTTATCGGTTGGGAGAACGGCTAATTATAATAATATTGGACTTGAAGAATTAGGAATTTTGAAAGGGGCCAATGGAAGACATATTGGCGATAACGATACTCAAACCAATATTCCGAACATTTATGCAGTTGGTGATGTATCTGGACGGATTGCTTTAGTAAATATGGGCGAAATTGAAGGAAGACATGCTGTAGAAAAGATGTTCGGCAACAAGGTTGAGCGACTTTCTTATGACAATGTTTGTACGATCATGTTTCTAGAACCCGAAGTTGCAGCGGTTGGAATGAATGAAAAACAATGCGTTAAAAATGATATCCCTTGTAAAGTTGTTAAGTTGGATTATTCTGTCATGGCTCGCGCCATTGCAATGCGTAAAACACAAGGTTTTTTCAAAATCATAGTGACTAATGATGAAGAAATGAAAATTCTTGGAATGCGAGCAGTAGGAGAACATGCTTCGAGTGCCATTCAAGCGGTAGCGTTATTAATTAAGATGGGAAGTGGAATTGCTGAATTAGCAGAATTGGTTCACCCCCACCCTTCCATTGTTGAAGGTGTTCAAGAATGTGTTCGGATGCTAATGAATCGTTCTATTTTCAAATCTTCTGTTTTTAAGGATAAATTAGAGTGTTATAGTCTGGTGCATGGCGTTAAAACGCCTTTACAACGTTTGTAACATTTGCACAGTATTTCGATTAATGAAATTTAATCTAGAGGTCTGTTATTAACGCAATTGAAATATTGATAATACTATTAGTGCAAAGACAGCTAGTACTCCTAGCCCTAAAAGGATAGTAATACCATCAAGTCCACCGTATCCAAGCGAAACAATTAAGATAATTAAAAGAGCTAGATCAAATGCAACCAATAAGAGTATTATTAAAATAAGCCCTATATTTATACGCGTATCATTATTTTTATTCTGTGTTTTATATTGTTTGTAATTTTTTGAAATAAATCGATTTAATTTCAATTGTTTATGAAGAAAAAAAGTCTTATTCACTTTTATTTTGCTTTAAAATTTCTTGACGCGACTTGTTATTTTTAAAATTACTTTGATGATTATCAATCGTTTTTTTCTGAGGTATTGAAGTTATTGGCGCTTCATTTTCATTTAAATCATCACCATCTGTTATCTCATTAAAACTTAATGTATTTTTTGGTAACTCCTTAGAAAAAGAAGAATCAGATTGATTTATACGCTTCTCATTATTGCTTATTTCATCATTTAGCTTTACAACATTTTTTTTCGAAAACCCTCTATTGCTGCGCTCAATAAAAAAGCCTTTTTGATAACGGCGTTTTTCAATGTGTAACCCACAACTACTTGTCATTGTTATTAACAGTAATAAAATCATTGAAATCAACCCTTTTTCTTTCTTCATAACATTTAATTTTTTAGATCATTAATTGATGTAAAATTATTGAAACTTAACACTATTCGTTTATTGAAAATCGCGGCAAGAAAATTCATTTGCGATTTTCGCAAATGAAATGAATCATGGAATTAATTTGACATATGCTCTCAATCAGTTATTGCGATTATAAAAAGAATTTCCTTCTTTTTGCTAACATAACTGGCATTAATGAATTCTAGTCTCTAGTCAACCTTTAAATTTTATAGTCATAAAAAAAGCGCCTTGACAATG
>CAYPZN010000095.1:0-12120 GCA_964415335.1 uncultured Crocinitomix sp. | reverse complement strand
TGAAAAAAAATTACCAAATAATCGCAAAAGACTGGGAATTAATAAGGTTAAGGATAAAGAAATAACATTCTACAAATTGTACTTTAGTATCTGAAGTGCTTCACTCGGACTCTTCTTTCAATATTTAAAATAAATACATCAATAATTCGTATCTTTAACATATTAAATTAATAAGTACATGAGATACATTCTTTCATTAGCCATTTTTATCATCTCATTTAAATCGTTTACTCAAGATGACAAAGGCCGAAGTTTTTTTGTAGGTGTAAATGTTGGGACTAAAATTGCCAATAAAAACTATGCATTAAGGTATAGTGGTGCATATAGTTATTTAGGAACAAATCAAACAGAACTTGAATTCGCCCTTAATCGCCCCAATACATACAATGCAATCAGAGATTTATTAGGCGGAATTGACTTTATTGTTCCCTTTGACGCTTATTCAACAAATATCAGGTATACTCCTGGATTATTAACAGGTGTTACTCTTGGGTATCAAATAAACCCCAATTTACAAATAACTGCAGACGGAAATTTTAACCGTTTAAAAGTCCAGGATTTTTTTACGATACAAGTTCTTGATGGAAGCGTGCAAGTTTCGGAAGCTCAATTACAATTAGGTGAAATTTTTGCAGAAGAGAGTCGGTTTGATGGAAGATTCAATTTTGACTACGTTGCAGATGGCGATCGTTTTAAATTTATTATCGGAGGAAGTTTACTTTACTCTTTTTGGCGTATTGACGAGCATTTTGCCGTTTTTAGAGGGCTTCCAATTCAACTTTTTTCACAGTTTTCAGGAATTCCCTCAAGCGACATAAACGTTACGCGAGGTCAAGGTTCAGGAATTGGTTTGAATTTAGGAACTGAATATAGAATCAATGAGAAAATTGTAAGTCAAATCATGTATCAGCCTTATCATTCATTTGTTAATTATGGTTTTAACATCAATAAACGAATCATTTTGCAGCACGATATTGGTATCCGTTTTTTCTGGAAGTAGTTCTTTTTATGGAATTTTATTAATTATTACATCTTACTATCAATAACCAATTAAACTTGATAATTGATGTGTATATTTGAATCATGCTCTTTAGCGCGCTTTTTAGGAAAAATATTAAACAATTTGAGGATTCACAGCTAGTTGAACTTATTAAAAAGAACAAGTCAAGCGCTAATGGAGAATTATTTAGGCGCTATGCAGTTCTTGTTATGGGACTTTGCTTGAAATATCTAAAGAATCACGCTAATGCAGAAGATTTAACTATGGAAATTTTCGAAAAACTTCCTGAAAAAATAATAAAAAGTGATATTCATCATTTTAAAAATTGGCTTTACAGTGTTACAAGAAATGAATGTTTAATGTTTCTTCGAAAGACAAAAAAAAACAATAGCAATATTGATGATGTATTGTTATACGAAATAGACAAAAGTCCAACTCTGTTGGAAGCCGTATTTGAAAAAGAAACAAAACTAAATGAACTAGAGGTGGCATTAAACAAGTTAAAAGAACCGCAAAAAGAGTCTTTAGAATTATTTTATCTAAAGCAAAAAAGTTATGTTGAAGTTTCTACTATCATGAACATTCCTATAAAAAAAGTAAAAAGCCTCATTCAGAATGGGAAACGTAATTTAAAATTAAAGCTAGAGGAAAAAGATGCTCTTTAGTAAAAGAAATATAGATTTAACTGAATCGCTAAGAAAATACTACAACAACGAGCTTAGCGATAAAGAAAGGAATGCCATTGAAAGGCAAGCGTTAGAAGATCCTTTCTTGAAAGAAGCAATGGACGGTTATGATTCTAATCCTAATAGTATAAATCTATTCCTTGAAAAAAATCAAGCTCAATTTGGTACAAAAAGGAGGGTTACTCTTGTTATCGCTCTCAGCGTTTTGCTACTACTTTTTGCAGTAACTTCTTTACTAAAAAAAACTCCTATTGAAGAAGATACGTTCTTATCCGACAATGTAATTGTTGATTCCATTGCTGAAACAGCATCTAGCGAATATACTGATGAAAGTGATGTTAACGAATACGAAGTACTTCCTGTTGAAATTGAAACGCTCACTATTGTTTCTCCAAGCGAAATTGTTTCGATTGAAGAACTTATTACTAGTATGGGAGAAGGAGAAACTGAATTAGACAATGTCGTTACAACTACCGAGGATCCTATTTTAATTTTAGATGAAAATAATACGGAAGAAGAGGGATTTTCTTATGTAGATGAAACCATTCACAGTACTGGTCAAGCTTCCATCCCTAGCACTTATATGCACAACCTTTATGTTGTTGATTATAGAGAGATAACACGTCATAAATCCGACATCAGTTATAAACGTTTTGAAATTGGTGGGTTATCAGCTGATATCGAAAATTCCGATTCAGAAAGTACTGATTTAATTGAAAAAGATGTACAAATTCCTTACTTTATTTATTTAAATAAGAGTATGTCTTTCTTTGCTAAAAACGATTTCAAAAAAGCACTAAACCGTTATCTGGTTATACTCGATCAATATCCATTAGATGCAAACGCCCTGTTTTATGGTGGTCTATCCTATTTTAATCTTGGGAGAAATGACAATGCAATTCAATTCTTTGATAAGCTCTTAAAGTCTGATTTATCCGCTTTTAATGAAGAAGTAAATTGGTACAAAGTTAAAACCTTAATTCGTTTAAATAACATATCAGAAGCGAAACAGCTTTTGGATGAAATTATTGCCTTTGGAGGTTTTTATGTAAAAGAAGCTATTCAATTAAAAACTGATCTCTAAATCCATTTGTGATTTTTGCTTCTTCTCTTACCTTATCTTCTCATTCATTTAATTAAATTTGCCCATTAATAATTTTTAGATTAGATTTTTAATGGAAATTCCAAAGCAATACGAGCCTAACAAAGCGGAAGACAAATGGTATGAATACTGGATGAAACAGAATTATTTTCATTCAGAACCAGATGATAGAACACCGTATACTATTGTTATACCTCCTCCAAATGTTACAGGAGTATTGCATATGGGACATATGCTTAACAACACCATCCAAGATGTTCTTATTCGGCGCGCTAGAATGCAGGGAAAAAATGCTTGCTGGGTTCCAGGAACAGATCACGCATCTATCGCTACTGAGGCTAAAGTTGTTCAAAAACTTCGCAGTGAAGGAATCAAAAAGTCTGACTTAAGTCGTTCAGAATTTCTAGGTCATGCAATGGACTGGAAAGAGAAATATGGAGGTGTAATTCTTGAGCAACTCAAAAAACTGGGAGCTTCTTGTGATTGGGAACGTACGGATTTCACTATGAACCCTGAATATTCTGAAAGCGTAATCAACACTTTTCTTGATCTTTATGAAAAAGGTAAAATTTATAGAGGTGTAAGAATGATTAATTGGGATCCTTCCGCGCAAACAGCACTTTCTGACGAAGAAGTTTTACATAAAGAAGTAAATTCAAAACTTTATCATGTTCGTTATAAAATTGACGGAACGGATGATGAATGGCTTACTATTGCTACAACAAGGCCTGAAACAATTTTAGGAGATACAGCAATTTGTATTAATCCTAATGACGCAAGATTTCTCAATTTACATGGGAAAAAGGCCATTGTACCAATTTCGAATAGAGTTGTTCCGATTATTTTAGATGATTATGTCGAAATGGAATTTGGAACTGGGTGCTTAAAAGTTACTCCAGCACATGATGAAAATGATTATAATTTAGGAAAAAAACACCAACTTGAAACGCTGGATATTTTGCATGATGATGGTCGATTAAATGAACACGGTTTGCATTACGAAGGTAAAGATCGTTTTGAAGTTCGTGATTTAATCTCTAAAGAACTAGATGAGCTTGGCTATTTAATAAAAGTTGAAGATCATATTAATAAAGTTGGGTATTCTGAACGAACAGATGCAATTATTGAACCAAAGCTTTCTTTACAATGGTTTGTAGATATGAAGAAATTTTCCGAACCTGCCTTGAAAGCAGTTATGGAAGGGGAAATAAATTTTTATCCTGATAATCAAAAAAATACATACCGTCATTGGATGGAAAACATAAAGGATTGGTGTATTTCAAGACAGTTATGGTGGGGGCACCAAATTCCGGCATGGTATTTTGGAAAAGGAGAGAATGACTTTGTTGTTGCAAAAACAGCCGAAGATGCATTGAAAAAAGCAATTGAAAAAACTGGAAAAACTTTATCAATTCAAGACCTTAAGCAAGATGAGGATGTATTGGACACATGGTTTTCTTCATGGTTATGGCCGATCTCAGTATTTAAAGGATTAACTGACAAAGGAAATTCAGAAATTGAATATTATTATCCTACAAATGATTTAGTAACTGCCCCTGAAATTATGTTCTTTTGGGTTGCACGTATGATCATTGCTGGTTATGAATACATGGGCAAAGCTCCATTTAAGAATGTATATTATACGGGAATTGTAAGAGATAAATTAGGTCGAAAGATGTCAAAATCTTTAGGTAATTCTCCGGATCCTATTGAACTCATCAAAACATATGGTGCTGATGGTGTGCGATTGGGAATTTTAATCTCTTCTCCTGCAGGAAATGATCTTCCTTTTGACAGTTCTCAATGTGAACAAGGAAGAAACTTTAGCAATAAAGTTTGGAATGCGTTTCGATTGGTTAATCAATGGGAATGGAGAGATATTCCACAACCAGAGTCAAGTAAGATTGCTATTGAATGGTTTGAAAACAAATTAAATCAGGCAATTGTTTCAATCAATGATAATTTTGACAAGTTTAGAATTTCAGATGCCTTAATGACTTGCTACAAATTGGTTTGGGATGACTTTTGTGGATGGTATTTAGAAATGGTTAAACCAGGTTATCAGCAGCCAATTGATGCTGTAACGCTAGAAGCTACGATAGATTTATTTGAACGTGTTTTAAAATTAATCCATCCATTTACGCCATTTATTTCAGAAGAAATTTGGCATTGGCTCCGAGACCGAAAAGAAGGAGAGGATATTATTGTAAGTTCTTGGCCCGAAGCAAAAGCGATTGACAATGATATACTAAACCGATTTGATCGTGCTTCAAATATCATCTCAAATATTAGAAATATTCGTAAACAGAAGAATATTGCCAATAAAGTACAATTGGATTTATTTGTGAAAGTTAATTCAAAAGAAGACAATTACTTTGATCCGGTTATTCAAAAAATTGGCACATTGGCTAAATTGGAGTATACTTCTGAGAAAATTTCTAATGCCTTTTCTTTTATTGTAGACAATAACGAGTATTTTATTCCTTTTGGAGATGAAATCGACGTTGAAGCAGAAAAGGAAAAAATCCAATCAGAACTTGAATATACAGAAGGTTCTTTGCGAATTATTTTGAAAAAATTAACGAATGAACGGTTTGTAAATAATGCGCCTGACGAAGTTGTTGCGAATGAACGAAAGAAAGAAAGTGACGCATTGGATAAAATTAAAATTTTGAAAGAAAAACTGGCTGAACTATCCTAACATATAGTTCTGTCCGATAAATATATAATGAACAAAGCCTTTTTAAGGAAAATAAAATAGAGAATTATGAAATATGATGTTATCGTAATAGGTTCAGGCCCTGGAGGATATGTAAGTGCAATTAGATGTGCTCAACTTGGAATGAAAACAGCGTTAATTGAAAAATACAATACGCTTGGCGGAACTTGTTTAAATGTTGGATGTATTCCCTCTAAGGCACTTTTAGATTCCTCGGAGCATTTTCATAATGCTGCTCATAATTTTGACAAACACGGAATTGAAATTGAATCTCCTAAAGTAAATATGGAGAAAATGATTGCCAGAAAGAATTCTGTTGTTAAACAAACATGTGATGGTGTTCAATATTTAATGGATAAAAACAACATTACTGTGCATAAAGGTGTCGGTTCTTTTGTTGATAAAAATTCCATTAAAATTACTGACTCTGAAGGTAAGGAAACCATAATAGAAACAAAAAACACAATTATTGCCACAGGATCTAAACCAAATTATTTCCCAGGCATGGAACCTGACAAAGATCGAATCATCACTTCTACGGAAATGCTAAATTTAGAAGAGGTAACTAAGAATTTGATTGTAATTGGAGGTGGAGTAATTGGTTTAGAATTAGGAAGTGTTCACGCTCGGTTAGGCTCTAAAGTTAATGTTGTTGAATTTGCTGACACCATTTTACCGACTATGGACAAAGCTGTATCAAAAGAATTAACTAAAGTACTGAAGAAAGAAGGCTTTAAATTCAATATGAATCACCGTGTTCAAAAAGTTGAAAACACAGGCTCTGGAGTAAAAGTAACTGCCTTAAATAAAAAAGGAGAGGAAGTTGTTTTTGAAGGAGATTATTGTCTTGTAGCTGTTGGAAGAAAACCTTTTACAGATGGTCTAGGGCTAGAAAATGCTGGAATAAAAATGGGTGATCGTGGAATGATTGATGTTAATGATCATTTAGAGACAAATGTTTCGGGCATTTATGCCATTGGAGATGTTGTTAGAGGAGCAATGTTAGCGCACAAAGCCGAAGAAGAAGGTGTTTATGTCGCAGAATTAATTGCAGGACAAAGACCACACATTAATTATAACTTAATTCCTGGTGTTGTTTATACATGGCCGGAAGTTGCTGCGGTTGGAAAAACAGAAGAAGAACTCAAAGCGGCTGGTGTAAATTATAAAGCTGGTTCGTTTCCTGTTAAAGCTTTAGGTAGAGCAAGAGCAAGTATGGATATCATGGGAATGGTTAAGGTTTTAGCTGATGCTGAGACAGATGAAGTGTTAGGCGTACATATGGTATCTGCCCGAGCAGCAGATATGATTATGGAAGCTGTAACAGCAATGGAATACCGAGCTTCAGCAGAAGACATGGCGAGAATTTGTCACCCGCATCCAACGTATACAGAAGCAACAAAAGAAGCTGCACTTGCAGCTACTGAAGATCGAGCAATACATATTTAATTTATCGTTAAAATAGTGTCAATTTTGAACTATTTCGATATTGATTTGTTACTACGATAATTTGCAAAGCTAATTTATGAAAATGAAGAAAACTGGGGTTTTATTAATCAATTTAGGAACACCTGATAGCCCTTCAACCAGAGATGTAAGAAGTTATCTTTCTGAGTTTTTAAATGATCCGCGGGTTATCGATATTAATCCTTTTGGTCGCGCAGTTTTAGTCAATGGAATCATTGTTCCTTTTCGTGCCCCTAAATCAGCAAAGATTTATAAAGAATTATGGGAGCTTTGGGGAGGAGAATCTCCGTTACTGACTTACGGAAAAAAATTAACTGAACTTGTTCAAGCGAAATTTGAAGATTCCAAAAACATCACGATTGAATTTGCAATGCGTTACAAAAATCCTTCTTTTGAATCGGTTTTAGCGCGAATGGAAAAAGAGGCTTATGAGCGTATCGTAATTCTACCCTTATTTCCACATTATGCAAGTGCTTCAACAGGTTCTGCAATTGAAAAAGCTTTAAAAATCATTCGTAAATGGTGGGTTATCCCAGAAATTAAAACAATCCCACATTTTTATGATCATCCCGGTTATATTAATGCGTTTATTGAAAGAGGGAAATCATACGATCCTTCTAAATATGACCATGTTTTATTCAGTTATCATGGATTACCCGAAAGGCAAATAGACAAAGCCCATCCTAGTTTAAAATGTAGTGACTGTAATTGTCATGAAAAATTTAATTCGGAGCAGCTTTATTGCTATCGAAATGAATGTTATGAAACAACACGTTTAATTGCTAAAGGGCTTGGTTTGTCCGAGAATGATTACACTGTGGCTTTTCAATCTCGTTTAGGTAAAACACCTTGGTTAACTCCTTATTCGGATAAAGTTGTTGAGGAATTGGCAAAATCAGGAAAGAAGAAAGTCTTGACTTTTTCTGCAGCCTTTATTGCAGATTGTTTAGAAACATCAATTGAAATCGGAGATGAGTACCAAGAAATTTTTGAAGAACATGGAGGAGAAAAAATACAACTCGTAGAAAGTTTAAATGATTCACCTCTTTGGGTTGATACAGTAGTAGATTTAATCAAAGAACGGCTATAAATTAACCGTAATAATTAAATGAAACGCCTACTCTCTTTCATACTAACACCTCTTTTCTTCATTTTTTTTGGATTAATCCTAACTGTTTTTCACCCAATTCAAGTCATTGTTAAAAATGTATTTGGTTCAAATGCTCATGACAAAAGTGTTACTTTATTAAATTTCTTTTTGACAAAGAATTTACTCACTTTAGGGACGAAAATTCAGTTTAATTCCTTTCGAAAACTTCCTTCTGATCAACCAGTTCTTGTGATTAGTAATCATCAAAGTATGTGGGATATTCCTCCTGTCATTTGGAAATTAAATAAAAAACACCCTAAGTATATTGCAAAAGCCTCACTTGCCAGATTTATTCCAAGCATTTCATATAACTTAAAATACGGCGGTTCTGTTTCCATTGATCGCTCAAAACCCGAAGAATCTATAAAGAGAATTAAATCTTTTTCTACATATATTAAAGAAAACAATTTTGCAATTTGTATTTATCCCGAAGGAACAAGAAGTAGAGATGGTATTGTTAAACCATTTAAATTAGGTGGAATAGAAGCAATACTAGAAATTATTCCTGATATTCTTGTGGTTCCGATCGCTATCAAAAACACTGGATTAATTGACAATCAAGGAAATTTTCTAAAAAGGATCGGAATTAATATTTCATTTACTATGCTTAAATCTCGTAAAATCGATTCTAATAATGTTGAAAATGAGCTCGAAATAATTCGACAAGAAATAATCCAAAACATTCAACGTTAAATTGCCTTTTATTGACTTCTTTTCCTAGTAGATTCTTATTATATTTGAGAAAATTACATCAGTTATGGGTAGAGCATTTGAATTTAGGAAAGCACGGAAAATGAAACGTTGGGGACAAATGTCCAAGACTTTTACTAAAATTGGAAGAGAAATTTCGAAAGCAGTAAAAGATGCAGGGCCTAATCCAGATACAAATTCAAGATTACGTGTAATTATTCAAAATGCGAAAGCAGCCAACATGCCAAAAGACAATGTTGAGCGTGCAATAAAAAAAGCTTCGGATAAAAACACTGAAAATTGGGAAGAACGCGTTTATGAAGGTTATGCACAATATGGAGTAGCAATTTTAATCGAAACATTAACTGATAACCCAACACGAACAGTAGCAAATGTACGTGCTGCTTTTAACAAATTTGATGGAACTTTAGGTACAACAGGAAGCTTAGATTTTGCTTTTGAGCGAAAATGTATGTTTAAAATTGATGCAGGAGAAATCAATGTTGAAGAATTTGAATTTGAAATGATTGATCATGGTGGGGAAGAAATTGATAAAGATGATGAAGAAAATGAGATCATTATCTATGGTCAATTCACTGATTTTGGTAATATTCAGGCAGCACTTGAAGAAAAGTCTATTGAAATAAAAGAAGCTAATTTGGAGCGTGTTCCGTTAGACACAAAAGAGTTAACAGCAGAACAAGAAGAAGAAGTTAATAAACTTATTGAACGTTTAGAAGACGACGACGACGTTCAGCAGGTTTTCCATACAATTGGATAAGTAAAAAACATTGTTTATCCTATTTTCTTTTAACGGAATTACAATTAAATAGCAATAATCTACCTGATTATTGTGACATGTCCTTGATCTGAATGAATTTCATCACTTGAAGCATCTCCAAAGACAACTCTCCACACATAAACTCCATCCGTTATAACACCTCTATCTCCATAAGTTCCGTCCCACCCTGCTTGTGCATTAAATGATTCAAATACTATTTCTCCGAATCGATTAAAAACCGTGAAATGGTAATCAAATGGATCAAAGCCCGTTGTAAAAACAGGTTTAAATTCTTCATTGAAATCATCTCCGTCAGGCGTAAATGAATTTGGAACGTAATAGATTAAAATGTCTTTAATGAAAATAGCTCTTTCAATAATGTTTTCACATCCAATCGAATTTCGTGCTGTCAATGAAACAGTATAAGTAATCCCTGCAATTTCAGGAAATGTGTGCGTTGGTTCAAATTCATTACTTAACGCCGATCCATCTCCAAAATCCCATTCATAAGAATCCGAGAACTCCGATCCATTTTGAAAGAACGCTTCTGGATCACTAAAATCTATATCTTGCGGAGCAAATATAAAATCTGCTATTGGATTAGGAACTATTGTGATATAGTTTTCATACGTTTCTGAAGAGACACATCCATCTAGAGAAGTTGCTGTTAATCCTACATCATATACGCCATCATTTAAGAAAGTATGATTGGGCGAGACAACATTTGAAATTGTTCCATCTCCAAAATCCCATTGATATGTATTTCCATTAACTGTTGTATTTGAAAAGTTAATTAAAAATGGTGCACAACCAATCAGTTCATCACCAACAAAAGAGACTTCAGGTAAAGGGTTAATTGTAATTAGTATATCGTCAGTATCAACACATCCATTTGCATCTGTTCCGGTTACCATATATGTTGTAGTTATCTCGGGAGTAAAACCAATTCCATCTGCTACACCTCCATCCCAAGTATAAGTTCCTCCTACTCCTATCCCCATTCCAGAGAGTGTAACACTTTCTCCGTCACAAACGGCAAAATCTGCTCCAGCATCAACAACCGGTAGAGGGTTAACCGTTATAGTAATCATATCCGTATTAGAACATCCATTAACATCTGTTCCTGTCAAAGTATATGTTGTTGTTACTGTTGGTTCAAATGTCATTCCATCTGTTACACCACCAGTCCAAGTATATGTTCCTCCCATACCTGCACCTGTACCCACTAATGTTATTTCCTCTCCCTGACAAATCATTTGATCTTCTCCCGCATCTATAGATAACAATGGGGTAACTTCTACTGTCACATCATCAGTCGCAACAATTGTTCCTCCACAAGAAACCAAATTCACCGTATAAGTTGTAGTTGCTGCAGGGCAAACAGTAACATCAGCTCCTGATGCTATTAAAACGCCTCCTTCATACCATTCTGCCATTGGTGCTCCATCTGGCGTATATCGAATAGATTCATTTGTAACTGCCCAAGCTGTATTGTTTCTACCTGCATACACTACTGCTTCTGTTCCATCACTATTATGAATTCCCTGAACTCCTCTTCCATCATTCCACGTTGCACATATTGGTTTTGAATCAATATGATTTTCTATAATGTTTGTTGTTTCGTAGATAACTATTTGACTTGTAAAAATATCATCATCACATGAAAACATAGGAACTGATTCATACGTAACAACGAGCCTTCTGAACGGAGCAACTCCTAAAGTTTGATATTGTATTGTGCCTCCAGCACTAGGGTTGATATCATGCCAAGGTCCCATTATACAATTTTTTGGCCTATCCAATGCCGTTCCTGGAATTGGTTGAGTAACCCAAGTAGATGTTTCTCCTGGGGAAAAACCTATCCAATTATTAGAACAAATCACAAATTCACTGTAAACGTTTCCATAAAAACAGAAATCAAATCCAATTGGTAACAATCCAGTCAAATCATCATCAAATAAAGTTACTGGAGTTCCAGCATATGGTTCTGGAGTAAAGGGAATATCTGTAATAACGTAGTCAGTAGTTTCTCCTCCTCCAGTCAAAGCAGCTGAAATATCTGCACATTCTCCTGGGCAAACAAGTTGATCAATACCTGCGTCTATCGTTTGTCCATAACTACTAGAAAAAAAAGCAAAAAGTGTTATAATTATGTAAATCTTTTTCATGGATTCCTCTTTTATATCTTTAACCAATAAATCAAGATTGAATTTTGAATCGTTTGGATTAATGCGTTTTTGACTTCAACAATAGAAAGACTGATATTAAACCTTTGAGGTTGCTTTTTTCATAAAAAAAAATTATATCTACGCGTTTTTATAATTAACACAACGAATAATTCAATGTCTTAATTTTAACAAAAATAATTAAAAAATGAACGTCTATTGAATTATCAAGAATAATTTTAATTCAAATTAATCATCAATCGATTATTCCTATTCTAAACAAGTTTATATAAACTATTGTCTATTTTAAACAAAAAAACCAGTGAAGGATAACTTCACTGGTTTACATATAGGTATTTT
>CAYPZN010000094.1:0-12206 GCA_964415335.1 uncultured Crocinitomix sp. | reverse complement strand
ACATTGTCTATAAACGAGATTTTTGTATTAATGACTTTAAATCGGATTATAATTCTTTTAAAGGAAATGCCTACGGATTAGCAAATACATTAATGCAAACCGCAAATTTGAAACCCAAAATGACAGCTAAATTGGAAAACCTTTTTTACTGTGGTCAGTTAACAGTACCTGGTCCTGGAGTTCCTCCTGCATTGATTTCAGGAAAAGTTGTCGCAAAACATATAACAGCAAACTTATGAAACAACTATTCGATAAATACTCGGAAGAAGCGTCAATTGCAGTAACTAAAAAATACAGCACTTCTTTTTATAAAGGTGTAAGTTTTTTGGATAAAAAAATAAGAAACGACGTGCATGCAATCTACGGATTGGTTCGGTTTGCGGATGAAATAGTAGACAGTTTTCATGATTTTGATAAAGAAACCTTGTTAAAAGAGTTCAAAGAAGAAACTTTCTTAGCAATAGAGCGAAAAATTTCGCTAAACCCAATTTTAAATTCTTTCCAAAAAGCAGTAAATAAATATGAGATTGATCATGAGTTAATCCTTAGTTTCTTTCATAGTATGGAAATGGATTTAAATCCAGTATCATATGACCAAGATAAATACAGCGAATATATTTTTGGATCTGCTGAAGTTGTTGGTTTAATGTGTCTCAAAGTTTTTGTTTATGGAAATAGTTCAGAATATGAACGCCTTAAACCCTATGCAAAAAAACTAGGATCAGCATTTCAAAAAATAAACTTTCTCCGCGATTTAAAAGATGATATGGGAGACTTAGGAAGACTTTATTTTCCGCATATTGGAGATAGAGGGATTTCGCATGAAAATAAATTAGAGATTGAGTTAGAAATTGAGGAAGAGTTTAAAGAGGCCTACGAAGGAATTAAAATGTTGCCTAAAACTTCTCGTTTAGGGGTTTATGTGAGTTATGTTTATTATACCAAATTACTTGCAAAAATTAAGCGCAAAACGATTAATGATTTAATGAACGAACGTATTAGAATTTCCAATGAGAAAAAATTAATGCTTTTCTTTAAATCGTATCTAAAAAATTCAATGAACGTACTTTAGTATGAGCCTTATCTGATCGTATCTTAATATTTTTCGAAGCATAAAGCAGTAAAAATGGAACATGTTATTTTAGTGGATAAAGAGGATAAGCCTCTTGGTCTAATGGAAAAAATGGAGGCACATGAAAAAGGGTTACTTCATAGGGCATTTTCTGTGTTTGTTTTTAATGAAAAGAATGAATTGCTACTTCAACGAAGAGCATTTTCTAAATACCACTCTGGAGGATTATGGACAAATACATGTTGCAGTCATCCAAGAGAGAATGAAAGTGTAGAACAAGCAGCCATAAGAAGATTAAATGAAGAAATGGGATTTCATTGCGAAGTCAAAAATATATTCAGTTTTGTCTATAAAGCGGTTCTTGACAATGAATTAACGGAACATGAACTCGATCATGTTTTGGTTGGGAAATACGAATTAGCTCCTGTTCCAAATCCAGAAGAAGTATGTGATTGGAAATATATTAACTTGAAAGAATTGGAAGAAGATATGGAGATCAATCCAGATAATTATACCATTTGGTTTCAACTTATTTTTAAACGTGTTAAAGACTATCTTTTAAAATAAGAAGAGTGGTATGAACGAAAAGTACGATTTAGCGATAATAGGAGGAGGAATTGCCGGTATAGCTTCTGCGTTACGTTTAAAAAAAATGGGCTATAACCCAATCGTACTTGAAAAAAATGAATCGTTTGGAGGTAAATTAGATGATTTTTCGTGGAATAATTATCGGTGGGATAAAGGTCCTTCCTTATTTACGTTACCAGAGCAAGTAGATGAACTATTTACACTTTTTGGAAAAGACCCAAAAAAATGCTTTCAGTATCAAAAAATGAATGAATCTTGTCATTATTACTTTCATGATAAATCAGATTTTTTACTTAAATCAGCTATAAATGAACGTAATGAAGCACTAAAAGAACATTTTTCAGAAGAAGGCCAAAAGGCAATTGAATACATAAAAGAAGGAGCCGAAACGTATAAAAAAATTGGAGATTTATTTATCGATCATCCAAAATATGGGTTTAAGAATATCTTTGATAAAGCACTTCTAAAACAGTACCCCAAATTAATGTCTAAAAAATTAATTCGCTCATTAGATGCGTTTAATAAGACAAAATTTAAAAATGAAAACCTGATTAATCTATTTAATAGATACGGAACATACAACGGTTCAAACCCATATAAAATGAGTGGTTTGTACAGTATGATTTCTCATTTAGAAATTAATAAAGGAACCTACTTTCCTGTAAAAGGAATGCGATCAATTGTCGAAGAACTTTACAAATTAGCAATTGAAGTAGGTGTGACTTTTTCGTTTAATGAAGGCGAAACAAAAGTGAAAAAATCAAATAAAAACTATATTGTTAATACAAAAAAAGAGACATACAAGGTTTCAAAAATAGTTTCTGCAGTTGATTGTGTTACATTTTATAAAGAAGTATTAGAGGACACAAAACTTGCCAAAAAATATGCAAAAAAGGAACGTTCTTCATCAGCAATAGTTTTTTACTGGGCTGTTGAAAAAATAATTCCCCAATTAAAATTGCACAATATCTTTTTCGGAGCGGATTATGAAGAAGAATTTAATCAAATTTTCGATCAAAAAATAGTACCTGTTTCACCAACGATTTATTTGCATGTAAGTTCCGTTATTAACCCAAATGATGCTCCAAAAGACGGGCAAAATTGGTTTTTGATGATAAATACTCCTGCAGGATTAGAAATTTCTGAAAGAGAAAGAGAAAAATTAAAACAATTCATAATAAAACGTCTTGATCAAACTTTTAAAACGAATCTTGCTTCGTGCATTAAAAAAGAATTTTATTGGGATGCAAAAGGAATTGAAAAAGATACAGGTTCGTATTTAGGTGCTTTATACGGAGCCTCTTCAAATAGTCAAATGGCTGCACTAACTAGGCATGGAAATAAATCGAAAAAGTATAAAAATCTATACTTTTGCGGTGGTACTGTTCATCCTGGTGGTGGAATTCCTTTAGTTCTAAAATCGGCAAAAATTGTGGCAAAACATATTTCAGATGAGTCCTAATATAACACGATATTTTCCAGTTGTCCTGGTCATTTTTCATATCATTGGACTTGTTTTATTCACTCAATTTGAACGAGCATCCGATTCAACATGGTTTAATTTAGCATTGTGTGGTACGCTTGTTTTATTGACAGAAGAGAAATTAAAGACAGCAATACTCATTTTCTTGTTGATTTTTACAGGCGGTTTTGTGATTGAACTGATTGGAACGAAAACAGGATACTTATTTGGTAATTATGAGTACGGGCCTGGCTTAGGATGGAGGTTGTTTGGGGTATCTATTATGATTGGTGTAAATTGGTATGCAATAGTTGTAGCAGCTTCTAGCGTTGCAAAATTGGTTACAAATAATAGAATTGTTCAAATCGCAATTGGCGCATTATTGTGTGTAGGGATTGATTTTGTGATTGAACCTGTAGCAATTAAATTCCAATTTTGGTCTTGGGATGATGGGGAAATACCAATTTACAATTATATTACATGGTTTATTTTTGCAGCATTGTTTTGCGCGGTATATTTGAGAACAACAACAAGGTTAAATAAAACAGCTGCATGGTTATTTTTTATTTGGTTGAGTTTTTTCTTAATTCTAAATGCGTTGTAAATAAGTTTAACTTTAAATGAAAACATTATATCTCATATTAGATGGACTAACAATTCTCTTTCCATTACTGTTAAGTTTTGATAAGAAAGTTGCCTTTTATAAAACATGGAACTTTGTGTTCATTGCTTTTCTGATGGTTGGAATTCCTTTCATAGCCTGGGACGTTCTGTTTACAAAAATTGGTGTATGGGGTTTTAATGCCAATTATTTGACAGAAGTTAGTCTCTTTAATTTACCTGTAGAAGAAGCGTTGTTTTTTGTTGTTGTTCCATTTGCATGCGTATTCATTTTTGCTTGTGTTAAAGCTTATTTCTCTAAATTGAAGTTAGAAGGATTTAATCGAATTTTTTATGCCTTACTAATCATTTATGCCATTGTAGTTCTTGTGGTGGGATGGGGAGGCTATTACTCAATGAGTGCAAGTATTTTGACATTGATTTCCATTCCTTTCTTACTTAAATTAAAAGTAAATCTGCGTTTTTTACCGCTTTCTTTTTTAATTGCATTAATCCCTTTTTTTATTGTAAATGGGGTGTTAACTGGGACGGGATTAGAAGAGCCTATTGTCTGGTATAATGACCTTGAAAATGTTGGTGTTCGATTATATACAATTCCGGTTGAGGATGTACTTTATGGATGGGTACTAATCACACTAAATATTTTAGTGTATCAACATTATTTAGAAAGATCGAAAAAAAACTAAGTCAAATGTAGGTTTAATTTTTCTTTGAGATACTGTCCTGTATAACTAGTTTTGCATTCTATCAATGCTTCCGGGTTTCCTTCAAAAAGAATAGTTCCACCGTTCTTACCTCCTTCAGGACCAATATCAATTATCCAATCCGCACATTTTAAAACATCAGAATTATGTTCGATAACCAACACAGAATGTCCTCGTTTTACTAATTCATTGAAAGCAATGACCAATTTATCGATATCATGAAAATGCAACCCAGTAGTTGGCTCATCAAAAATAAATAGAGTAGGAGTAACCTTTGTTTTTCCTTTTGTTAAAAAAGAAGCCAATTTAACGCGTTGCGCCTCTCCTCCAGAAAGTGTACTTGATGATTGTCCTAAGGTCAAATAACCCAACCCTAAATCATAAAGAGGCTGTATTCGATCAATAATTTTTCGTTGCACATTATCTTTTTCATCAAAGAAATCAAGCGCTTCTTCAATTGAGAAATTTAATACATCATTAATGTTTTTACTATTAAATTCAACTTCCAAGGCTTCAGTAGTGTAACGCTTTCCTTTACATTCTTCACATTCTAGTTTTACATCAGCCATAAACTGCATAGAGATCGTTATTTCTCCTTCTCCTTTGCATATTTCACATCTTCCACCAGGAACATTATACGAGAAAAAACCAGCTTTATGTCCCCTAACCTTGGATAGGTGTTGCTTTGCAAATAAGTCACGAATAAAATCAAAAGCTTTTACATAAGTTGCAGGATTACTTCTAGAAGAACGTCCAATTGGATTTTGATCAACCATTTCGACATCTTCAATGCGTTTGAAATCGCCTTCTAATCCATCAAATTCTCCAATTTTATTACTTGACTTACCTAATGTCTTTAATAAAGCCGGGTAAAAAATTTGCTTTACTAGTGTTGATTTACCTGACCCACTAACTCCCGAGATACAAACAAGCCCATTCAACGGAATTTTTACATTGATATTTTTTAAATTATTTTCCCTAGCTCCTTTAATTAAGATATGGCTATTTAAATTTCGCCTTCTTTCAGGAATGGGAATTTGAATTTTTCCAGTTAAATATTGCGCAGTTAGACTGTTTTTTGCACTTAATAATTTTTTATGAGGACCTTGAAAAACAATTTCTCCTCCAAATTTCCCAGCTTTAGGTCCTATGTCTATAATTTGATTAGCAGCGCGCATAATTTCTTCTTCATGCTCAACAACAATAACTGTATTTCCGACGGCCCGTAATTGTTCTAATATTTTGACCAATCGTTGCGTATCTCGTGGATGTAAACCAATACTTGGCTCATCTAAAATGTACATTGACCCTACTAAGCTACTGCCTAAGGAAGTGGCAAGATTAATTCGTTGCGATTCTCCACCAGACATTGTTGATGATTGACGATTAAGCGTTAAATAGCCTAAACCAACATCATTTAAATACTTCAAACGGTTTTTAATTTCCAAAAGTAAACGGTGTGCAATTTCCTCTTGATAGCGATCCAACTTTAATTCATTGAAAATTGTATAAAGCTCGTCAATTGGTATGATGAGTAAATCACTTAAATTATAGGTGTCAATTTTTACATAATTGGTTTCTTTTCTTAAGCGTGTTCCGCGGCAATCAGGGCATTTTGTTTTGCCCCGATAACGAGATAGCATAATCCGATAATGTATCTTATAAGACTTTGATTTTAAATAATCGAAAAAGTCGGAAAGGCCTTCTACGGAAGAATTCCCATTCCATAAAAGATCTAATTCTTTCTCATTTAACTCGTTATAGGGCCTATGGATAGGAAAATCATACTGTGCGGCTTTCGCAATTAAGCTCTCTTTCCATTTACGCATTTTTTCCCCTCGCCAAGGTGCAATTGCATCTTCATAAATACTTAATGTCTTATCCGGGACAACTAAATTTGGATCAATTCCAATTGTGCTTCCATATCCTTCACAAAGCTTACATGCGCCATAAGGATTATTAAAAGTGAAAAAGTTAATTGAAGGCTCAATAAACTCAATACCATCCAACTCAAATTTATTCGAAAAGGCGGTTTTTTCTTCTTGATCCATTTTATGAACAACACAAATTCCATATCCTTCATAAAAAGCTGTTTGTGCGGAATCGGCAAGACGAGAATCATAGTCATCATCATTTAATTGATGACGTAATCGATCAATGATAATGTAACTTTTATCTTTTGCGTATGTTTTTTCAGGAAGTGCATCCAAATCATACGATTGATCATTAATCAATACTTTTGTAAATCCTTGTGAAATTAATGTTTCAGCTGCTTTTTTCTGATCAGATACTTTTGAAAGCTTCCAAGGCGCCAAAATCATAAATTTAGTCCCTTCTTCAAAGTTTAAAACAAAGTTAACGACATCTGTAACAGTGTTTTTTTTTACTTCTTTTCCTGAAACTGGACTGTACGTTTTACCAATTCGAGCAAATAAGACTTTTAGGTAATCGTAAATTTCTGTTACCGTTCCTAAAGTGGACCTTGGATTATTAGAGATCACTTTTTGTTCAATGGCAATTGCAGGAGCAATCCCTTTAATATAATCAACATCAGGTTTATCCAATCGCCCTAAAAATTGACGTGCATATGAAGATAAACTCTCGACATAACGCCGCTGTCCTTCGGCAAATAAGGTAGCAAAGGCCAAAGAACTTTTGCCGGATCCAGATAAGCCTGTAATTACTACAAATTCATTGTGAGGAATAGTAACAGAGATGTTTTTTAAATTGTGAACACGTGCTCCTTTTATTTCAATTGACTTTTTCATTTGATATTTCCTCGTTCAGAATTTATAATTAATTCAGTACTTCAAAGATAGGGGATAGGCTTCATTTTTTTGAAAAAAAAATACTTTTTTACCAACCATTAATGTTAAGCTCCCGTTAACTCAATATAGATAGCAATTTAATAGTTAAAGCCAAATGTTATTTTGAAGTTTAGTTATTATGTTATATATTTGAAGCAGAACTAAAAAAATGTGCCTATAGATTTATAAGTCTACTCTTTAAAATTTGAAATGAAATTAACGCAAGTGTTTACTCACTTGTATAACTTAAATGAGTGACTTATGGCAAATGAAGTTCTATCTGATAAAGATTTGATACGTTCGTATCTTGCAGGAGATGAAAAATCTTTCGAAAAATTATTACTTAGAAATAAAGATCGAATTTTTGGATATATAATGTCAAAAGTTCGAAATCAAAACTTAGCTAACGATATTTTTCAAGATGTTTTTATAAAGGTCATCAAGACATTAAAAAACGGTTCTTACAATGAAGAAGGGAAATTTCTTCCTTGGGTATTGACTATTTCGCATAATATGGTTGTTGATCATTTTAGACGTTCCAATAAAATGCAAATGATTTCTGAATCTAGCTCTAAAAGTGAAGATTATAGTATTTTTTCTGTTTTAAAGTTGACAGATAAAAACGTAGAAGATGATTTGATTAAAGATCAAATTGAATCTGATGTTGTTAAGTTGGTTGATTATTTGCCAAACGAACAAAGAGATGTTTTAAAAAATAGAATTTTTAAAGGAATGTCATTTAAAGATATTGCAGATCAAGAAGATATTAGCATTAACACAGCACTAGGTAGAATGCGCTATGCCTTGATAAATCTAAGAAAACTTGTGGACAAATATGACGTAAGTATTACGGTGTAAATTCAAAATACAATATTAAAAAATTGAAACCTCAAAATTTATTTTGAGGTTTTTTTTATTTAAAAAACAATATTCTGAAAATAAACGAGTTTATTAATAAAACAAAAATGAATTAAGTAGCCTATGATGAAAATCTACACGAATGAATCAAAATTAGTAAATGATAATTTGAAGTCACCTAAAAAAAGCGTAATCGATAATATTTTAAACTATTCTAAAGCTTTAGAAGTTATCAAAACGAAATCGGCTTCGACAAGAGAAATTAAAAATGTTGAACTTTTATTAAACTAATAAATAGTTTAAATCATTAAAAAAACCGTCAAGTTTTAGCTGACGGTTTTTTTGTGTAAAATATGTTGAAGTTTTATTCTTCTTCTTCAGATGAAGTTTTAGCTTCCGCTTCTCTAACTACATACCCTTTTTCTACAAGAATATTATACCATTGAAAGAGTTTTTTTACGTCCGAATCATATACGCGATCCTCGTCGTAATTAGGAAGAAAACTTGAAAGTTCTTCTCTTAATACGGCAGGCTTTTCCTTGTGACTAATGGCTTTTCCAAAATCAACTTTTTCTGCCAATTTAGAATAAACATCTGAGAGAGGAACATCTTCCTCATAAGTATAAATACTAATGTCCTCTAATGCCGAAATTTTATCACTCGCAAAAGCAGGGAATTTTTTTCCGTTGTCTAATGATTCAACGATAATGTTATTTCTTCCTTGCGCAGCAACTTTATATAATCCTGCTTTACCTGAAATAGCAATTAGACCTTGTAAATTCATTTATAATTAATTTTTTTAATGGTAGCAAAAATAAGAAATTATCCGGCTTACCTTTCTATTATTAGTGATTATTAACGACGAATATGAGTAAATTTATATTTCTACAAACGGAGTATTAAATGAGAATTATTGTTTGATTAATCTAAAACTCTTAAAATTATTCTCATAATATAAACTGAGCAAATAGACCCCTCTTTCTTCACCAGAAAGATCAACAGAAATAAATAAATCATCCTCTGAAATATCTGCATGATGATAAACAAGTTTTCCCGCAATATCGGTTACAACGAGTTCAACCCGAACAAAATCACTCTTGATTATATGAAAATCATTTACAAAAGGATTAGGTAGAATAATAAATTCACTCTTTTTTAATTCTGTGATTTGAGATAAATCAATTAAAATTTCATCCGAAATAAAAGAACAACCCTCTGGTCCAAAAACTTCTACAGAATAAGAACCTGTTGTGTCCGGATCAAAGTATTGTGAATTAGAAGAATCTATTGGTTCTCCATTATAATACCATATAAACGAATCCGCTGGAGTCGAAATTAAACCTCCTCCTATGATATTAATAATAGGTTCTAAAGGAAGCTCACCTTTAATAACAGAAATTGTATCAGAATAAGCTCGACAACCTTGGTCATTTGCAACGATAACAGATACATCAGCAGTTTCGTCTAATTCAATACCCGAAGTTGTTTCTGAATTAAACCAAGAATAATCATGAAAAGGTCCCTCAAGAGTTGTGTAAAATGCAGGATCTTCACAAATTAAGGTGTCTCCAATTAGAGTAACATCATAATTTGTTTGATTTAGTAACTGAAAAGCATCAACCTTACCGTATCCATATCCTAAGTTAGGTGTTTCTCCAGTAAATAAATCAGCATAACCAAATTCATGTAGATCATCTATAAAGTCTTGATACGTAGCTCGAGGGCATTTCTCCAGATACAATGCTGCAATTCCTGCAATAACTGGTGAAGCCATTGATGTACCTCCATTTCGTACATGTCTTCCTCCTTCAGCTAGCATACTTGGGTTCGAAGTCACAAGAATATCAGACAGCCAAATGGGACAAGTACTCATTGTTCCATCTCCCGTAGCAGAAATATCTGGTTTTATGTGCCCAGCTCTATTTGGCCCTTTACTTGAGTTTGGACTCAATGTACCAGCAGGACCGCCACTTACTATAAATGGTTCCCCATTATAGTCAATATAATCGTATTGCGTTTTAAAATTTCCAACGGTTACCACTTTTGGAGAACATGTCCAAGAACTAACCAATGTTTGTAAGGTATCCGGTAAAACATAATTTGCTATGGAAGGAAAGTCAGTAATTGACGGGAGGCCTTCACTGATAAAGTCAGAAGCACCTAACCAAGATCCTGACCAAATATCGTAAGTCCCTTCTCCAAAGGTTTCAAATCTAAAGTAATAATCTGCTGAATCTGGTGAAAGCATTACCATTTCAATATGATACAAACCATTAATTTCTTCTACCGAAAACTCAACCGGACTAATTAAATTACCACTTGTTGACCAGATTGTATCAAAAACAGTCGAACCTAAAAGCGGTTCGGTATTATAAAAATTAGTTCTTCCTCTAAATTCAAATGTACCATCTGCTCTATCTGCTCCAAATGCAAATTGAACATTTTTAAAAGCTGCGCTATCAGACCATAAATCCAAGTATGTTGCTGGAACCCCAAAAGCAGAACTTGGGTTTACCTCCATCCATGTGTAGGATGTATCAATGGTTACTGTATTGTTTACATGATATTTCCCTTGATTTCCAGAGTTTCCTGCTGCGGCTACTACAATTCGTCCCGGTTTTTCATCCAATAGATCATTGATTCGAACACCAGCAGGATCAGTGCCATCATGACTTCCCAAATACGTTCCTAAGCTTGTATTGACTACAGCAGGCTTACCAAGTGTATCTGCTATTGCAAAAATGAAATCTACAGCATCCGCAATTGTTAATGTCCAATTGGCAAGACCAAAATTACTTTCGACAATAATGATATCCGATTCAGGAGCAACACCAGAATGCGTTCCAGTAGCATTGCCATTACCCGATCCGGTTCCAGTGACAGTTGTACCATGAGCGGCTGCATCAGAAGAAGTTGAAATACCACTATTTATATCTTCGCTACTCCAAAGCTGTCCATAACCATACTTTTCTGGAGTCCGCATTTCGTCAAAAGGTAGTGTATGGTCCCAATAATAAAGTATTCTTGTAGTGCCATCCTCGTTTTGGAAATCTTCATGATTAAAATCAACGCCACTATCAACGTAACCAACAATAATATCTTTCCCAGTATAAGGTTGTGAAAGTGGACTTTCTCCATTCAAAACACTATCTACATTTTGAACAATTCGAACCGTATCATTTAAAAACTTTGGTTTTGAAGGATCAAAATAAATTTGCTCTATTTGTCCTTTTTCCATTAATCCCCCAAGTAAATCTGGCGTACAACGAATAAAGTGCCAATCGTTAGTTTGATATTTATAATGAATAGAATCATTTGCTTTTAAAGTTCGTTCATTTCCTTTAACTGCAAAATCCGTTACAGTAGCACTAAATTTTTTTTTGTAATGTCGGTAAGAAACATTTTCTCCCAAAACACGCTCTGAGTTTTGAGCAAATAGACCAAAACCTAAAAAAAAGATTGATACAAGAAAAAAAGCTTTCATATGCTCTATTTTAGTAGGTAGACGTACAAAGATAAGAAATGGTTTATAGATTTAGCATAATTTTTTGTACGATTATGTTACAATGAAACCTTTTGTGTAGCTAACGCTAATATTTTAAAAGATTTCTTGTACATTTAGCCAAATAAAACTGATATATGAATAGAATAGGAAAAATATTTGTTGCAGCGACTGTCCTTGCAGGATATACAGTCAATGCGCAAGACGTAGATAAAAAAATACTAAACTGGTACAATGGTGCTAAATTAGGAATGAGTACTGATAAAGCTTATGCAAAATTATTAGCAGATAAAAAATCAGAGCCTGTTATAGTAGCAGTAATTGATTCAGGTGTAGATATTGAGCACGAAGATTTGCAAGGGAGTATCTGGGTAAACAAAGATGAAATTGCAGGAAACGGGATTGATGATGATAAGAATGGATACGTTGATGATGTTAATGGATGGAGTTTCTTAGGAAATATGGATGGCGAAAACATTAAAGGTGAACAATTAGAAGTAACTCGTCTTTATGTGAAGTATGATGAAAAATTCAAAGGAAAAGAAATGGGCGATATCAGTGCAGATGATAAAGCTGATTTTGAAAAATACAA
>CAYPZN010000093.1:0-12390 GCA_964415335.1 uncultured Crocinitomix sp. | reverse complement strand
TGAAAAATATAAAATTATTCATTGCAAATAGGGCCATTTAAATAATCTTCGGCTCGTGCAGAACCTAAGATGAATGCTTTTTGCCAATCATTACAAGCTCCTTCTAAATCTCGAACCATTTCATTTGCTATACCTCTATTAAAAAAAGCTTCCATTAATTTCGGATTTAATTCGAGTGCAAGATTACATTTGGCAATTGCTTTTTCATATTCCCCTAATTTAATTAAAGTACTGGCTTGACATGTCAGTACAATAGGATTATTTTGATCCAAATTATGGGCTTTATCGTAAGCAATAATGGCTTCTTCGATCAGTTCCTCTTCTTGAAAATGATTCCCTTTTAAAAGATAAAATTTAACGATACTTTCATCTTCGCCCAATTGGATTCCTTTTTCAATACTATTTAGTGCTTTATTATCTTCACTACTAGAAAAATAAGCATTTGCCAATTGAAGTAGAATAGTTGAATTTTTAGGGTTTATTTTGTGAGCAGACTCAAATTTTTCGATTGCACTTGGATATTGAGAAAGATCCATTAAAACTTCGCCTTGACGAACCCATGTATTATAATCTAACGAATCAAAAGAAAGTGCCTCTTCAAAATAAAAAAGAGACTCGTCATATTTTTTCCTCTTGTGCAAAATTTCTCCTAAATAGGCGTAGTATTTTGCGTTTTTAGTACCAATTGAAATTTCTTTTTTCAGATGACGTTCAGCCAATTCATAATTACCTAAAGTATAATACGTGCGGCTGTATTGCTCATTTAATCCTGTTAAAAAAGGTGCTTCCTTATTGATTTCATTGCATAATTCTAAAGATGCTTTATACTTATTTTGTAAAAAAAGAATATGAGCAATATTTAAATGGGCTTCATAACAATCCATATTGTTTTCGATACATTTCTTAAAGTGTCCATTTGCTTTATCCAATTTCCCAAATTTAAGCGCTGTTTGCCCTAATGTATAATTTTCCTTTACTAAATCACTATACAATACATCCTGTCCGAATGCTTGTAACGAAGTAAAAAAGAAGATTATGATCCAAAATAAATGCATCTCTCAAGTGGGACTTTCATTTTACAGAATTAACTCATGAATACAAGTAAATTCAATTCAGCTAATTTTAACATGAATATAAGCAATTATATTGAAACTAAGTGGATAAATTTGATGAAGGGTAGAAAAAAATAGATGATTGTTTTCGCAATTTAAAAGTTTGATAAACAGTTTAAAGGTAGATATTTAATTGGATGTAATTCAACTTCATTTTTAGGAAGTAAAATTAAATTTTTCAATTAACTTTATCCTATGGCAAAAACAAAATCACTTATTACAAAAAAAGGGCTTACCTTTTTGGAAAAATACCTTAATAATGCATCTCCAACTGGGTTTGAACAAGAAGGACAAAAATTATGGTTGGATTATGTAAAACCCTATATTGATGAATATTGGGTCGATAATTACGGGACAGCAGTTGGAGTAATAAACCCCGAAGCAAAATACAAAGTTGTAATTGAGGCTCATGCAGATGAAATCTCGTGGTTTGTACATTATATTACGGAGAGTGGATTTATTTACCTCAGAAGAAATGGTGGATCAGACCATCAAATAGCACCTTCTAAACGTGTTAATATTCACACTGAAAAAGGAATTGTAAAGGCCGTTTTTGGATGGCCTGCGATTCATACCAGAAGAGAAAAAGAAGAAGGGCCTTCAACAAAAAATATTTTCTTGGATTGTGGTTGTGATTCTAAAAAAGAAGTTGAAGCATTAGGTGTTCATGTAGGATGCGTTATTACCTATGAAGATGAGTTTACCATTCTTAACGATAATCGTTTGGTAGGAAGAGCACTTGATAATCGGATAGGTGGTTTTATGATTGCTGAGGTAGCACGTTTATTGAAAGTTAATAAGAAGAAATTACCGTTTGGATTATACATAACGAATGCTGTTCAAGAAGAAGTAGGTTTAAGAGGTGCGCAAATGATTGCAGAGCGAATTCAACCAGACGTTGCAATTGTTACTGACGTATGCCATGATACAACAACACCTATGATTAATAAAATTGTTCAAGGAGATTTGAAGAATGGGAGAGGACCAGTATTAACATACGGACCAGCTGTTCAAAATAATTTACTAAAATTAGTAATTGACGCTGCAGAAAAGTCAAAAATCCCTTTTCAACGTGCTGCGGCATCTAGAGCGACAGGAACAGATACTGATGCATTTGCATATTCTAATTCTGGAGTGCCTTCTGTGCTTATTTCAACTCCATTGCGCTACATGCATACAACAGTTGAAATGGCACATAAAGATGACGTTGAAAATGGAATTCGATTAATTTATGAGTCATTATTAAAAATTAAAAACGGGCACGATTTTAGATATTTCAGCTAAAAAATGCGCTTATCAATTGCCTTCTTATATTGTTTTTGTAGCTTCTTTGGATTTAGCCAAGTAGCCCCAGATGTAGTTCTAACTACTGGTCATAATGACCAGGTAAATGCTATGGACGTTACAGACAATGGAGTTTATTTAGCCAGTGCTTCAAACGATAAAATCATTAAAATATGGGATTTAGCAACAGGACGTGAATTCCGAACAATCTCTGGAACGGCTGGTAGGGTAGAGCAATTGGATTTTTCTCCAGATCAAATTCATTTGGCAGCAACAACATCAAGCAATGAATTGATCGTATGGAATGTCATTTCGGGAGAAGTAGATTATTCTGGATTTGCAGGAACAGGAAAGGGGTTGGCTTATGTGAATAATGGAAATACAATTTTGTTTATCAATGAATCTTCTCAAGTTTCAGCATTAGATATCTCAACAAGGTCCACTTCGGTTGTATCAGAAGATTATACGATCTCCTTTGTTGTAAACGATAAAAACAAAACTATTTATGCATTGGATCATTTGGGTAATTTAAATAAAACTTCATTTAGTACTGGAGAAAAACAAACGTATAAATTATTTGATGAATTTAACTTTCCTTTTAGCAATTCAGATATAACAACTGATGGAAGATTTATTGCTTTTGGATTTAATGACGATAGATTGAGAATTTTTGACACTCAAAAAGGAGCCTTTAGTTATGAATCAACAACGTTATCATCTAAAATTATAACACTAGCTTTTGATCGTTCAAAACCAGTAATCTATTATACCTTGCATACTGGAGAAGTAATTTTATTTAATTACTTGAAAGAGAAGAAAATTGAAGAAAGAAAGTTTCATGAAGATGGATTCAGAGTACAATCGATTGCAGCCTATCCGAAAGGAAATATAATGCTTTTTGCAAATAACGAACGAATCACGCTCTTTGATTTCAAAAGAAAAAATGTTTTTAAGGTTTTGGATCGTAAAGTGAATCGCATTTTTAACATGGCTTATGATCCCAAAGGAAGGTATTTAGCAATCGCAACAGATAAAATTAACATCAAAGTATGGGATTTAAAATTGAATAAATTAGTTAGAACAATTAATGGGTTTTTTCCATGTCAATTTACACCAGATGGAAGTTCAATTATTGCTATGACACCACAAATAAAATTAGGTGTTTTTGACGTTGAAAATGGGAAGAGTATCAAAACATTTGATACTAACTCAGAATTGATTCAGACAATAGCAATAACAGATGATGGCGAAAAAATAGCTGGTGCAGGATTTCAAAATACAATAAAGGTTTGGAATTTTAAAGACAAAAAAAGAATAGCAACGTTGGAAGGACATACTGGAGGAATTGTAAGTTTAGATTTTCACCCAAATGAACCTTTAATTGTTTCGGGCTCTTATGATCAAACGGCGCGTGTTTGGAATTACGAACAAAAAAAAGAAATCAAACAATTTACCGATCAAACAATTATTGTTAAGGCAGTAAAATTTAGCCCTGATGGGAGTCAATTTGCGACAGCATCTTGGGATAAAACAATTTATTTAAGATCAACAGAAAATTGGCAAACGGAACACATTTTAAGAGGACATATCAATAATATTAATACTATTGATTACAGTAAGGATGGACTCGTTTTGGTTTCAGGAGCTGGAAATAGTGCAGTTGGAAATTCTGATAATTCTATTTATTGCTGGGATACAAAAACAGGAGAACAGAAATGTCAATTTAATGAACATCAAGGTGAAATACTAAAAGTTATTTGTGATCCAATGACTGAACGTTTTTTTTTCGGTCTCTGTTGATGGCGCGGTTAAATTATCAGATTATGAAACATGCGAATTGATCGCAACATATCTCGTTGTTGGAGAAACGGAGTTTATGATTTATACACCTGATAATTATTATATTGCTTCTAGAAAAGCGTTAAAAGGAGTTGCGTTTAGGATAAAGGATAAATTGGTGCCTTTTGAACAATTCGATATTTATCTCAATCGTCCAGATATTGTTGCAAAAAGAATTGGAAAGAGCAATGAAACACTAATTCGAGCTTATTACTACCTCTATAAAAAACGGCTGAAAAAATTAAACATTGATGAAGGAAGCTTGAAATTAGATTATAAGCTTCCCAAGTTGATAAATGAAACTGATTATGATTTAGTTACTACTGAAAAGAAGACAAAAATTTGGGTTAAAGCTTGGGATGATAATTATAACATTAAACAAATTAATGTTTATGTGAATGATGTCCCCATTTTCGGGCCGAAGGGGTATGAAATAAAACAAGAAGTAAAATCTTATCGAAAGGAAATTGAAATTCCATTGGTCAATGGTGTTAATAAAATCCTAATATCATGTTTAAATTCAAATGGTGTTGAATCACTTTATGAAAACGTTGAAATAATCAGAAATGGAGCGATAGAAAAGAACAATATGTACGTTGTAGGAATTAGTGTTTCGGCTTATAAAGATGAACGTTTTGCGTTAAAATACCCTACAAAAGATGCGCAAGATATGGTGAACAAATTCAGACAATCTGAGGGACTTTATAAAAACGTTTATTCTAAATTATTAATTGATGAAAATGCAACTAAAGAAAATATAGTGGCATTAACAGACTTCTTTTCAAATTGCACGCATGAAGACTTTGTAGTGATTTTTATAGCAGGTCATGGAGTCCTTAATGTTAATTACGATTATTTCTATGGAACTTATGACATGGATTTCAATAAACCTGAAGAAAGAGGACTGGCTTACGATTTAGTTTATAATTTATTGGGTAAAATTAAGGCCTATCAAAAGCTCCTTATTATGGATACTTGTCATTCTGGAGAATTAGATAAAGAAGAAATAGAAGAAGGTCCGGATGTAGAAGTAGAAAGTGGAGATGTGCAGTTTAGAGGAGCTGGGGTAGGCATAAGAAAGAAAGAAGGAATCGGATTTCAAAACAGCTTAAAAATAACAGAAGATTTATTTTCGGATACACGAAAGGGATCTGGAGCAACTGTTGTTTCAAGTGCAGGAGGAGCTGAATTTGCAATTGAAAGTGACCGCTGGAAAAATGGATTATTTACCTATGCTTTTCTCAAAGGACTTACAAATAATGAAGCAAATAAAAATCAGGATAATTTTATTCAATTGTCCGAAATAAGGGAATATGTGAATGATTTAGTAAAAGAATTGTCTCAAGGAAAACAGATTCCTTCTGCAAGAGAAGAAAATATTAGTCAAGATTACATTATATTCGGCAAATAAGTGGAATCTTACCAAGTCATAGCACCATCAATTCCAACAGGACAAATTTATCAGTTTGTTACGGATTATGATATTGAGTATGAAGTTCGTTTTGGTAGGAAAAAAGGAAATATCTTGCATGCTGTTGTTGTCTTTGGTGTACTTAATGAAGAATACGAAGGAGAAGAGTATGTAGAAACAAATAAAGGAGATGCTTTTCGGGTGATGACAACGATTGTTAAAATCATTAAAATGTATTTTAAAGAGCATATCAATACTCAGGTTTTTGAATTTACCGGAATATTAAGGGAAACCGATAGCAAACAAGGAATTTCACAACGAACAAAATTATACTCACGCTATATTCCTCAAACATTTGATCCAAAAATGTGGAAAAGTGAAATTTCTGGTAATCAAATCATTGTTACTCGAATCTCAAATACGTAATTAGACAATTATTTTGCACCCCTTGGGTAACCATGATTTAATAATTTCCTGTTGTTGAAATGTAAACAGGTTTTTACTAATAGAAAGATATTTCAATTGCTTTAAATTTTTAATCTCTTCGGGTAATTTTTTTAATAAATTCCCTTCTAAACTCAAGTAAGTTAAATTGGATAAATTGCCAATTGTTTTTGGTAATTTTTTAAGCTGATTACCATTTAAACTCAGGTATCGTAACTCTTGTAATTTACCTATTTTTTTTGGTAATTTCTTTATGCGATTCCCTTCCAATTGTAGAACTTGCAGTTGTTTTAATTGTGCAAACGACGGATCAATTTCTTGAATTAGGTTACCGTCAACCTTAAGTGATTTAAGTTGTTGTAAGATCACTATTTCAATAGGAATTTCATTAAAACTATTTTCTCCTAAATCCAATGTTTCAAGTGTTGTCAATCCCATTATTTCTTTAGGAAAAGAAGTTAAGTTATTTTCTCGTACATACAGTTCTTTAATTGTCTTCAAGTTAGCAACACTAGCAGGAATTTTATTTAAACCATTGCGCGATACATTGAGAATTTCCAACGACATTAATTGAATCATTTGATCTGGAATATCATTTAATTGATTGCCTGCAAGTGATAAATGTTTCAGTGAATTTAGTTTCGATAGAGCTTCAGGAAAATTTTGAAGCAAATTATCATCTAAGTTTAATTTTTTTAATTGGTTTAAGTTACCAAACGAAGGGTTTATTTTGGCAATTTGATTATCGTGAGCATCTAAAACTTCTAATTGATCCAGATTCGTAAAAGCTGTCGAAAATTCATTTAAACCATTTGAGGCAAGTATAAATTCGCGCAACTGTTTTAATTGACCTAGATTTCCTTCAATAGAATTAATTTGATTCATTGAAGCATCAAGATAAACAAGTGATTCAAATGTACCTATTTCTTCAGGTAAACGTTTCAATTGATTGCCATGTAAGTTTAAACTGGCTAATTTTGAGAGTGATTTTATACCACTTAATCCTTCATCCTCTATGAAATTATCGCTTAAATCTAATTGTTCAAGATTATTTAAATTCCAAAATTCTCGATCCACTGCCGAAATGCTATTTGAAGATAAATTTAGATCCTTTAATAATGTTAATTTACCCATCCAACTTTCAATTACAACCAATTCATTTGCACTAAGGTCAAGTGTATCCAATTGAGTCAATGTTTCCATTGAACGGGGTAATTTTTTTATTTGATTTCCACTTAAGTCTAATTTTTTAAGATTTTTCAATTCACTTATAAGTCGTGGGATTTTAGTTAATCGATTATTACCCAAAGATAATCCTTCTAACTTTGTCATTGCCTTGACAGATTGATCAATACTGACCAATTTATTTGAACTTAAATCAATTATTTTAATCATTGTAATTGAATCAAAAGCAAAATATTTAAACTTATTTTGAGACAAATCAAGCGAAGAAAGCTGTTTAAATTGACCAATTTCTTCAGGCATTTCTTTTAGTGTACAATTCGACAAATCCAATGTGGTAAGTTGAGGTGAATTTTTTATTAATTTCTTCAAGTTTCCACAATCATTAGTGTTTTGACCAAACGAAATGGATTGAAATAGAACGAAATAAAAAATCAGGCAAAATAGCCTCAAATTAATGGGTTGGTTTTTGGTGAATAAAATTAGTCTCATTGCACTTATCTAGCATTAATCAATGCCAAAAGATACATAATTATTCAAGAACTAAAGAATAATCTTTATATGATTTTGAATACAATCGAATATTTATAATCTAAATTAGCTTCTATTATAACCCACTTTTTTTTCTATTGCCATAATCATTAAACCTGCAATGTCTTTTCCAGTAGCGCCTTCAATTCCTTCTAATCCAGGAGAAGAATTAACTTCTAAAACCATTGGCCCTTGATTTGATCGAATAATATCTACGCCTGCCACAGGAAGATCAAGAACTTTGGCTGCTTTAATTGCTAGTTTTCTTTCTTCAGGAGTAATTTTAATAATACTTGCTTTCCCTCCCATATGAATGTTTGAGCGAAATTCACCTTTTTGCGCTTCGCGTTGAATGGCAGCGACAACTTTATTATTAATTACAAAACACCGAATATCTTTTCCACCCGCTTCTTTAATAAACTCTTGCACAAGAATATTGGCATTTAAACTTTTAAATGCATTAATAACACTTTCGGCAGCTTTATTGGTCTCAGCCAATACGACCCCTTTTCCTTGTGTACTTTCTAGCAGTTTAACAATAAGCGGAGCCCCACCAACCATGTCAATTAATCCTTTTGTGTCAAGAGGCGATTTAGCAAAACCGGTAACAGGCGTATTAATTTTATGTTTTGAAAATATTTGAGAAGAAAATAGTTTATCTCTTGATCGTAATATCGCTTCTGCATTATTCAAACAATATGTTTTAACGGATTCAAATTGACGGATTAATGCGCAACCGTAATGTGTCATTGAGGGTCTTAATCGTGGAATTATGGCATCCATTTCATCCAAAATAGTTCCGCCTCTATAACGAATCTCAGGCTGCGAAGAATGCATTTTCATAAAACACAATTCAGCATTTAAAAAACGCATTTCATGCCCTCTTTCTTCTCCTGCTTCTAAAATACGCTGATTACTATATAAATTTCTGTTGGTCGCTAATAAACCAATTTTTAATCCATTATCAGATCGTTTAACTTCTTTGTAAAAGTTCTTGATTTCAGTTTCGGAATAGTCTCGAATCAAATAACTTTCAGCAGGATTAACAATAAACCGCCCATTCATTGCTTCTCTTCCCAAAAGCATTCTGAACCCCATTGCATCTCTATTCGCTAATGTGAGTTCAATGTCAAATGTTAAGTCACCAATTGTGACTGGTGTTTTAATGACATAACGACTTTCACTAATTCCTCCTGTATTTTTAACCTTCCTAACAGAAATAACAGGTCGTTCTATTTTAATAATCACCTTTCTAGATTCTTGCAAAGGATGAATTTCAAAACGAACCCACTGTTTTCCATCTTTCATAAACGGATGAATATCAGAAGCGTGTATTGAAGAGGTTTGTGCTCCAGAATCAATTCTTGCGCGAATTGCTGGAGTCTTTAATTCTGGAAAGGCGCACCATTCCTGACTACCAATTAATGTATGGGTTAATTTAGCCATAGTTAAACAATCAAAAAGAAATTTAAAATACTGCGGTCATATAAAAAAACGATAAATATGACTTGAATTTTACTAAAACGAAAATACAATTTTAATGGGTATTAATAAATAAGAGGTCTTAAAAATCAAATGTGTTTTTTAGATTTTTTTAATTGTTCGAGATTCGTTAACAACTCGTCGTATTCAACGAGAGAATAAATTAAAAATTAATATCTTTACGAACTGACGTTTAGTCTCCAATTTATTATAAAATTATGCCAAAGATTCTAATTATTGATGATGAAAGAAGCATCAGAAGAACTTTAAAAGAAATTCTAGAGTTTGAAAATTATACAGTAGAAGCCGTTGAAGATGGGATTGCTGGAATTAATGAAGCGAAAACAAATACATATGATGTTATTTTTTGCGACATTAAAATGCCTCAAATGGACGGAATAGAAGTATTGACAAAATTGAAAAATGATGGTTTGGAAACTCCAATAATCATGATTTCTGGGCATGGAAATATCGAAACGGCAGTTGATTCAATTAAAAATGGAGCTTATGACTTTATTGAAAAGCCACTGGATTTAAATCGAATTTTAGTTACGATAAAGAATGCGTTGGAAAAAACGGATTTGGTTGAAGAAACAAAAGTGCTTAAAAAGCAAATTAAAAAACAATCAAAAAACTTTAATATCATTGGAGATTCGAAACCATTACAGGAAATTCGTGAGATGATTGAAAAAGTAGCTCCTTCAGATGCGCGTGTTTTGATAACAGGACCGAATGGAGCAGGGAAAGAGCTTGTTGCAAGACAATTGCATGAAAATAGTGGTAGAAATAAAGAATCTTTTATAGAAGTAAACTGTGCAGCAATTCCTTCTGAATTGATAGAGTCAGAACTTTTTGGACATGAGAAAGGGGCGTTTACATCAGCTGTAAAACAGAAAAAAGGAAAATTCGAATTAGCGACAAAAGGAACTTTGTTTCTGGATGAAATTGGAGATATGAGTGCTTCTGCTCAAGCAAAAGTTTTGAGAGCATTGCAAGAAAACAGAATAACCAGAGTAGGAGGAGAAAAGGATATCAAGGTAAATCCTAGAGTTGTTGCTGCAACGAACAAAGATTTACGTAAAATGATTGAAGACGGCTCTTTTAGAGAAGATTTATATCACCGTTTAAGTGTTATTTTAATTAAAGTCCCTTCGTTAAATGAGCGAAGAGACGATATTCCGACACTGGCAAATTATTTTATTGAAAAATTGTGTGCTGAACATGGAATGGCGCAAAAAACATTTACGTCTGATGCATTAAAAGGTTTACAAGACGTAGATTGGACTGGAAACATTAGAGAGTTAAGAAATATTGTTGAACGTTTGATTATTCTTTGTGGATCAGAAATTACTGCGGCTGATATAAAAACTTTTGTTGGAGGTAAATAACTAAAGCACTTATGAAATTCTTAAATGAATCGGATATTCTCCAAATTGTTGACAACGCATTGCGAGAGGATATTGGAGATGGTGATCATACTTCGTTAGCAACGGTTCCAGCAACGGCGACAGGAAAAGCACGTTTACTGGTAAAAGATGAAGGGATTCTGGCTGGAGTAGAATTAGCAAAAATTATTTTTAATAGAGTTGACCCTGAATTGAAGGTTGAAGTACTTATCGAAGATGGTGCAGCAGTATCAAAAGGAGAGATTGCGTTCTACGTTTCAGGTTCATCTCGTTCCATTTTAAGTTCAGAACGTTTGGTGTTAAATTTCATGCAACGCATGAGTGGTATCGCTACCAAAACGCATGAACTTGCAAAATTAATTGCTCAATTTGATACAAAATTATTGGATACAAGAAAAACGACTCCTGGAATTCGCTTGATGGAAAAATGGGCTGTAAATATAGGAGGTGGAAATAATCACCGTTTTGCGCTTTATGATATGGTGATGATTAAAGACAATCATGTTGATTATGCTGGAGGAATTGAACAGGCCATTGAAAGAACAAATGCTTATTTAAGAGAAAAAAATAAACTCCTTAAAATAGAGATTGAGACAAGAAATATAGAAGAGGTTAGAAAGGTGCTTGCAATTGGAAATGTAGACCGAATTATGTTGGATAATTTTAGCCCTGCGCAAATTCAAGAAGCATTGAAAATTATAGATAGAGATAAGTATGAAACGGAGGCATCTGGTGGTATAAATGAAGAAACGATTGCAGCTTATGCAGCAACAGGAGTTGATTATATTTCTTCTGGTGCCTTAACTCATTCATATAAAAGCCTTGATTTAAGCCTTAAAGCAGAATTTGATTATTAGGTTATTACTTTGTGATTTGGAAATGCTCGTTTCCAATTGTTAAAACATAAATTACAGCATCATAAGTTGAAATATCCACCTGAACCAGGACCATTATCGTGAAGATAATTAAATCTACATATAGTATGATAAACTGCTACACCATCAATACAATCATCAAATTGATTTAAATGCCGTACTTCTGAAATGTCATTGTTTTCAATTAAAAGAAAATTAATGTGCGCACTTTTTATAGCATCTCTTCCAGTATTATGAATAATGTTATTTCGAATTACACAATAACTATTTTGAACACGGGATTCTACACCAGACCTTGGAAAAATTCCAATACCGAAGCCATTACAATTTTTAATTTCAAAACCGTCTATTACAATATTCTGTCCATTGACAATGATTAAATCCGTTCTGTTATTTTCACCATCAATAATTGCATTTCCAGGACCATCTTCAGAGTATAAAACAAGAGGATATTCTTTTGAAGCAAATAGCGAGAGATTAAAATTTTCATTGTAAATACCAGATTTTACTCTGATGATCACCCCTGAACTTGCCTTATTTATAATTGCTGCACCTATTGAAAGATAAGGATTAGATATGGAACCATCACCGCTCTCATCATTACCTTCTTTAGAAACATAAATACTTAAAAGTGAATTATAATCTGCAGTAGTGAAAAAAGATTCCATTTCTGAGATAGAATAGATAGGGGCGTCCCAAGGGGCCAGTTTTTCTGAACCTAAATCTTGAGGAAGAAAATTTGTATCCGGAGTTTTGGCACAAAGACTTAAAAACCTGAGTTCGATTATTAACTGTAAGATATTCAGTTAATTATGTTGATAACT
>CAYPZN010000092.1:0-12641 GCA_964415335.1 uncultured Crocinitomix sp. | reverse complement strand
GGTCTTGAGTAAGTCCGACTGCTTCTATTAGGACTTCTTAATGGACTTTTCGTACTGTTTTGGTGTCATTCCTTCCAGTTTTTTGAATGCCGTATAAAAAGTTGATTTGGAGGAGAACCCAGCTTCGGTAGCTAATCCTAAGAGGGTAAATTGGTGAGCTTTGGAAGATTGTATCAGTTGTTTGAATTTCTGGATACGAAATTCGTTGATAAATTGGTAGAAATTGACCTTCCCACATTCATTAATTAGACGAGATAATTCTTTCTCTTTTAAGTCTAATGCTTCTGATAATCCACGTAAATCCAGTTTTGGATTGGTGAACAGTTCTTGTTCCTTAATTTTCTCTTTGATTTCATTAAATCGTTGAAGGTCTATTTCTGAGATAATTGGTTCTTTTTTATCCCTTAATTTACCAATCTGAACATGCTTTTGTATCTCTTTTTCTAAGATGATTGTTTGAGTGACTGCCAAATTTGATATTTTAACACTTATATTGTTTTCGGTCGTTAAAAAGAGCTGTTGTTGGAAGATTTCAGATTGAGAAAAGCCATTATAGCTAATCCAAAAAATCATAAATACGGTTAGCCCCAAAGCTGAAATATCTATTGAATATTCTACAATCGCTATATATGACAAATCAAATATAAAAGTGGAGATACTTAAAAAATGAATTAGGATATTCAGCCCAAAAATGCTTTTCAGCCAAGTAAAAGATTTGTTATCCAAGTCGGAATAAAAATTAGCAAGTTCCTTCTTATGATTTTGTAATATTCTGAAAGCATAGACCATTAATGCAATTTCCAAAAAGTAAATGCTTGCTTCATAATTGGTCACGGTATTTTCTGTCAAAAATAAACCGTCAGAATGTAGCAATACATTATGAACGATACCTGGAATAAAAAGTAAGTAGTGCCAATTTTCAATCTTTTTGTTGATAGTGGTGAGTAGATAAAAGAACAAAAAAGGTAAGACAAATAAAAAGGGTTCAACTATAAATAAAGAAATGCCAGATTCTTCCTCAATTGATAGTTCTGATAAAAAATCGTTGAAAATATTGACCACTATACTCCACAAAAATAATCCAAGGTAGATGTTTGCTTTTTTATTCTTTGACTTAATGCTAAAGAATAGTATGCTCAGAACTATTGCATTTGAAAATATAAATATAGAGACAAGAAAATTAACAAAATCAGTTGCTCCCATATAATATTGATGATTATTCGTTTTTCTTTACAAGACAATTCAATTGTTGCATTCCCCTATTTTTTTCTTTTTTATTGTGCCTAACGGACATGTGCCAACGTAGTATTTTTGTATAAAAATATTATCGTTGGCATGGTGTTCGTCACAGTTTTAACTTTTTCTTTTTTGTAAAAAGTAGAAAAATCTAAAGCTACATGACTCGGGTTGCAGCATAATCAATTGAAAATCATGGACATATATGACTTATATATGACGTTATTTTTAGGTTTTTTTATAAAATTTGCGCCTTTGAAAATTGCTTTTCACGTTGCAAATTTTTAAAAAAATGGGTAGGCAGCGAGCCGAAACATTTTTATATTTTTTTCTATCGTATAGATTATAATTGTGTACGAACTAGGGTGTTCACGCATATTGCGTGTATTCCAGCTATGACTACATTTATTGTAAACTTTATTTAAATCCTTAAATATCAATTAATTGTAATTGCGTTTTGGGGATATACCTAAAACAACTACCAAATTCTAGAAGCAATCAACCTTTCCTCTTTCCCCAAAGCATTGGCATAAATACTGGTTACTTCCAAAGAACTATGCCCCATCCATTTACTAACCATATTTAGCGGTATGCCTTTCTCTAAACAGTTAATAGCAAAACTATGACGCAATCCTTTCGGGCAAGCGTGTACGCCCTCAATATTCGCTAATTTCATTATCTCCATGATTTTACGATAGCCTGTATTTCTTGTCCAAGTCCAAAGTCTATCTTTTTTGGTCTTAGGATTCTTTTGATGCTTTTTAATGTTATGTACCATCTGCAATTCATCTAAAAAAAGTTCAGGCAAAGGAATCCTCCTAAAAATACCTTTCCTTCTTTTCTTTAGGCTCTCGATGGTGACATACTTTCCTACGTTATCAATATCACCATAGGTCAAATTTAATACCTCGGAAATTCTAGCACCCGTATAATAAAGCATTAAACAAAAGGTTCTTTTCTCGTTTTCTGCTTGTCTGGCAAGTTCTAAAAATTGCAACCTTTCATCCTCGATTAAATATTTGCGTTCCCCTTCTGGACTAAATAAGTCAATCAACATAGTAATACATTTTACCTAAAGTAATGTATCAAAATTAATAAAATATGTTTAAAAAACAATATAAAAAAGGTGGGATGTCGCAAATTAGCGATACACTTTTATTTCAATTCTGTATCTTACATTAAACATTCAATGTTAATTCCTCTAAGATTTTAAGTTCAGCTAAATTTCCTTTTATACCTCTGTATCGTCTATACCGTTTATTGATATTTCTATAACTAGGATGGTAAATTACCCCAATACTAGTTTTAAAGCCTTCAATTAATTCAAAGTTTACATTTCTGATAAGCCCCAATTCCCATTGGTCTATCTCTTTAAATTCAGTAATCCCTATATTTTTTAAAAGTAAACTTTTTGATATTAACCCTAATAATTTAAACGGAACTAATCCTAGACAAATTATTGCTTTAGGCTTTTGAAGCCTAATTTGTTCAATCATAAAATTGGCACAGTCATTTACAAAATTTGGATTTTTTAGAGTTGGTGATTTTCCTGTATTGGTATTGCTATCTTTTCTTATCCCAAGTAAAAAATTTGTAAAAAAACAATCCTTTTCTTCTATGTTAGATTCACTCAGAGGTCTGGCAACTAATCGTGTAAAATCCGCCAAATTTTAACACTTTTCTTTTAGTAAATCCTCTTTTTGGTATATAATGCCAATGAACCAAGAATAGTTTATTCTTGAAAATGCTGTATCAAAAAATCTCCAAGTTCTTCGTAAACCTGTATAGATTCTGGTGTATTTGGTGACAGTAGATAATCTCCATGAGACATACCTTCATAAACATTTAATTCAGCAATAACCCCAGCTAGTTTTAATTTTCGATGAGTTCGTACTACATCACTTAGGAACAAATCACGAGTGCCTGTAACAAGATATGTTGGTGGGAATGATTTGAAGTTACCATATACAGGGGATATTAACGGATTCTTTAAATCTTTTCCACTTGCATAAAGGTTTGCTGCATTTTTCAATAAGCCATCATAACTCACTAAAATGTGGTCTATCCCTTCATTTGTAAATTGAGTGTCTCCAGTTTTCGTAAGGTCTGACCAAGGTGTACCAGCAAAAACTACGCTCGGCAAATCCAAACTAAGCTTTTTAAATTCAAAAATGGATGCTAATGTTAACCCTCCGCCAGTAGAAGTACCTCCTATAGCCAGATGCTTAGGCAGATGTTTAGATAAAAGGTGTTGATAGACTTTGACTACATCATCAATTGCAGCAGGAAATGGATGTTTTGGAGGCATTCGATAATCAATAGATATTACAGGGATTTTTGCTCTTGCTGCAATAAGTATAGCTTCCGCTGTTCCAGCTTCACCGCTTCCAAATACATAAGCACCACCATGTATATGAATGAATAGGCGATTTTTATGTTGTGGAGCAACCGAAGGAGGTGTAAAGTACCGAACTACTACTCCTTCGATTTCATCTTTTCTTACGGAAACAGAAAATTGTTTACTAAGCATTTCAATCTCTTTAGCACTATTACCATCAATATAGGCAATGATATTGTTCCATGCTTCATCACCTTCTAGTTTAAACTGTTTTGATTGTACAATATCTGGAGCAAGTTTATTTGCAAGAATTTTTTGTAACTCTACACTTGCTGCCATAGGTATAGGTAATTCTTTTTCAGCTATCTTCCACGAATTGGAGGGTTCTTTTACTAGATTTTGGCTCTGTCCGTTTGAATAAGAAAAATAGAACAAAAATATTATTGAAAGGAAGCGACACATGCAGATAGATTTTTATTAAGTTCCAAAAATCTTGTTAAAGATGAGTTTGGAACAAATTAGAACGATTGTAAGATATGAAAACTACTCTAATTTTTTGAATTCTTTAGATGATTATAAACACTCCCTTTAGTCCACCCTACTTTCCAACGACTAATTTTTTGATTATCAGTAGTCATTTTTTGAGAATTTTAGAGAGTTTTTTGTCCATCTCTGTAATTTGCTTGTTTTCAAATCCTTATACATACCAATTTTAAGACAATTATTCAATTAAAATAATAGGAGCGGTTTGCTCTATAACATTTAAATTATCACTCAATTCAGAAAAAACAGCTTGCATTTCTTCTAAAGATTTTGTTGCGGCAATAAAAAACCATTGTTTTCCAGCATTATGCGAAACGCCAACTAATGTACTTAAACCATAATATTTTTGACCATCAAAACTCATAATTTGCTTTTGCAAAAAAGAACATTGATATATATTATCTTGAATAATTAATTTTTCTGGTAGAGATAACTCTGTGCTAATGAGCATATTTTCCATCTGCTTAATATCGTTCTGCTCATTTAACATATCCTTCATCTTCTCTTTACCTCCAACCATTTCTATAAGTTTAGGGTGGCTGAATTCAACAAAAACATCATACTCATTGCTATGTAAGGCTTTAGTCATTCGTTCACCTTCTACTAAGGCAAATTCAAGAATAGCTGAAGTATCTACTTGAGCATGTAAAAAATGGCTAATTATAACAAATGAAAATATAGTAGTTATTTTTTTCATTTCTTTTTTTAGTTATAGAACTATGTTGATACTTAGTCAAATGGCTGTTCAAAATACTTTTTCTCCAGTAGAGAAACAACTCTTTTCTTAGAATCAGCTTGGGTTAATAATTCAAGTAATTGTGGTAATCGTCCATCTGCATCCCAAAAGCCATAAAAATCATTTAATTTATTAATTACTATTTCTTTCAATTCTTTAAGAGTCAACTCCTCAATTTTATCTAGAAAATTAATTTTTACTTCAATATTGTAATAACCAAAATACTTTAAAAACTTCCATTTATTTAATGGTATTTTTTTATCTGTTTTCGTTACATTTTCTATTTGATAACGATTACCACTAGATGAAATAATATATAAATTATCATAAAACTTTTCTGTTCCTTTCAAACAGGTTGTTAGTTCGCTGCCATTTTTATAAACTCCCATTGAATTATCTTTATTTTTTATCCAAATTACAGGGAACTTAATTTTACTGATTTCCATTTTGTATTTTATTTTATTCATCAAGTAATCTTCCCCCTATTGAAAAAGGAGCAGTTTTCAAATATGTAGGAGTTCCATGATACAAATATATACCCGCTCTTTCTATAAATGACCTTTCCATCAATGCTCCTCCTCCATGTAACAATTGATGGATTGCAGGATTGTTTGTAGGCATAGGTATTAAATTCCACATCTGATGCTTAATACCATTAGGTACAAATCTACCAATTGGTCCTCTTTGATGTATAAACCAATGATGTAATTGTTGTCTTGGTGCAGCAAAACCACTATTTCCATAAAAAGTTCGATAAGATGACATTGGATTCCAAAAATCTCTCGCAGACCAAGGAGTATTCCCTAAAGATAAAGCTCTAATTCCACCTTTTGCAATTCCTTTGGCAATAGTACCAACTAAAAAGAAATCAGATACAAGCATAATACTATAAAATGCCATCCCCCATTTGTCTCCTGCTTGGTAAGCATCACGTAAACCTAAAAACGAACCTACTACTGGAACCCAGTCAGCAGCACTTCTTAGCCAAGATTTACCTTCCGTTTCACTCTCTTCTTTCTCCTCGTCATCTCCTCCTCCTCCAGAAAGCATTCCAAATAAACTAGAAAATTGACTAGATAAAGCACTACTATTATAACTACCAACTTGTAGTCCTACTCCACCTCCTGAACTACTGCTAGAACTCCATAGATTCTTATTTACTTTTTGTCCACTTGCAACAGCACCATTATAGCTACTTTTTAAGCTACTAAAGATACTTTGAGCCTCGTCTCCTTTATAAGTTTCTGTACTTGCCCCCGTTGGGTCAATGTTACTAATTGGGTTACCGAGAGTATAGTTATAAGGAGAAGTATTAGCATAAGAATCTGCTAAAACATCTATACCTATAAACCGCCCCGTCCAATTATCCATACAACGCAGATGGAAATCACTCCATCCTAAATCTAAGTCTGCTTGTAGTTCTTTTCCTCCAAAAAGATAAGTGCTTTCAAAATCGCTTTGCTCCTGATGCAAGCCACCGTATGCGTAATAAGAATACGATTCAATTTGTTGAGCTGTTCCATTTCCTGCGTCTTTAAATAATACTCTTGTATTTCCCAAGTGGTCAACAAGAAACTATAAATGCATAAATATTGCAAGCAATATAAACATATTTATAGCAACTATTATTAGACCAATTCATCTTTAATATTTCTCACCAGTTTCACTACATCTACTAAGGTTTGTAATTCCTCGTTCATTATTTTTCCATCCTTGTATGTGTTCATTCGTTTAGCTATCTGATTAACCTTGTTTCCTACTTGGCTCAGTTCCTCTAAAAAACCTCCTGCCATTACTACTTTCTCAAATTGCTTTGCCTTGATTGGGCAATAAGTTTTGTTCAATAATTTATACCGAAAAAGTTCTGACCGATAAGGAAAAAAAGATGCCGAGAACTCTTCTTCTAATGCTTGCTTTTCTTCTGGTGTCAATCGGACTTGATATAGTTTTTCGGTTCGTACTTTTCGTTTCTCTTTCATTTAATGTTTGTTATTTTAGATAATACTCAATGTAGTTAATCCTCCTGACAACCATATATCAAAAAGGTAAAAATCATAAAATTATCAATAAATATTGCTACGCATATTTATGCTTAAACATAAATAATATCTTAAAATGCTTATTTTATTGACTCTCCAACCAATGTTTTCTTAACTTTTGACAGTAATTTAATCAAATCTACTAAGGTCAATAACTCCTCACGATGCATTATTCCATCTTTAAAAGTGTTCATTCGTTTAGCTATTTGGTTCACTTTATCGCCCATTTGGCCTAGTTCTGGCACATAATTCCCTGCCGCTACTTCTTGGTCAGCTCTCTTTATTACCGCTATATCTTCCTCGGATAGCTCTTGTTCATCAAGTAATCTATGCCGCATGTAAGCCGATAAACTAAAATAATTCGCCTCCCTGTAAGCTTTTTGTAATTCCAATTTTTCGCTTTTAGTTACATGTAAAATCCCTAAATTTTCTGTTCGTTTTTCTCTAAATTTGTTCATTTCTGTTTGATATTATAAACGTTATGGGAGGAGATTATGAAGGTACTAAATTTTGAATTTGTTTCCAAATTCATGTCACTTGCGACGATAGGAGCAGTCCCCCTATGGGTCAAAATATCTTTGATTTTTGACCCGTAGGGCAAGGTTACTTTTGTATATACAAATAGCATTTTTTGCTAATTTGTATATACAAAGGTACACCTTGCTATGAATGCTCAGGCATTCATCCGCATCCCGCTATTACATCGCTCTATATCCCTACATAAAGAGGTGAACTTGTAGGGATATATTCTTTATGTCCTCTTTATGTAGGGATTTAAATTTGTCACGTCTTAGAGGTTATTAAGTAACCCAAAACAGCTTTGATATTAATTCATATATCATGTAAAAATATGCCAGATTAATCTGGTAATACCTACATAAAGAGGTGAACTTGTAGGGACATCATTCGTAGTTATCCTTATGTTTTTATATTTGAAATTCGGAAATAAAATCAAATCTTTAAAATTGATTTAAGGCTATTTTAAAGCGATTTAAGGGACTTTAATTCAAAAAATACATACTTGTAAGCAAAAAATAAAAAAATCTCTTAAAAGCTTTAATTTTAAGTTAAATGCTGTTTGAGATAACTCAAATTCTCATTTTTAAAATTTCTTCTTTCTTTTTGGCGGAAGTTTTTCTTTTTTCATTTTCAATCAAACAAATATGATATTGATTTATTAATCAATAAAAAATATTAAAAAAATCTTGAATTTCCTTTTCAAGATTTTTTCTTGAATACTTTAATCTTTTATCATTTACGACCTTCATAAGTAATTGTTAATCAATTAATTACAACTTTAAACCCCTACACAAAGAGGACTAAACCCCTACACAAAGAGGACTAAACCCCTACACAAAGAGGACATAGAGTGAATTATATCCCTACACAAAGAGGACTAAACCCCTACACAAAGAGGACATAGAATTTTAAAAACCCCTACATGTTTATTTTTTTTTGTAGGGGTTTAATTGTATCTTTGGGACACTATGGAAGATAACTACAACAACTTACCATCTGCTCACTTTGCAAATGAGTTTGCAATAAATGGAAAAATTAATTTTGGCAATGCTAGAGAGTGGCTTATATTCTTGTATTTGGTTGCTCAGCTTGACCCTCTTAATCAGGAAAAGCTACCCGTTCTGAGAGTAGCTATATCAGATTTAAAAAATTTATTAAAAGAAGAGTCTAAACGTTCTGGTGCGTTCAATGAACGAGTAATTAAGGCTATGGAACGCATGTCTGATGCTCAATGTAGGTTTGATGCAGGCGTGTATCTTGATGGCTTAATGTTACCTAGAATCATAAATATTTTTTCTGAAGTCGGGGCTGAGAAAGGAGCTAGAGGGGTAGCATATTTGACCTTTGAGTTTAATGAGAAAATGAAACCCTTGTTACTTGGACTAAGGAGAAACTTTGTTGGTTTGCAGCCTCCTACTGGCATAACAAGCGGACATGCTATAAGCTTTTTACTTTATGCCAAAGCAGAAAGAGATAGGCGAAGAAAACACGATGGTAAGACAACCATTATTAAATTTGGAGTAGAGTCTCTAAAAGACAGACTGGATGTAAAAGGGAAATATCCTCGATTTGATAATTTCAAAAAACGTATCATTATTCCTATTTTAAAAGGAGTGAATAAGAGTGGTGTTATTACCATTACTGATATTCAATATGAAAAAGTTGGAAGAAAAATAGAAACTATACTATTCTTTATACAAGATGTCAAAACTTTAAAGGAATCAACTTTTCAGCCTTTGACAAAAGAGAATAAAGAGCCAACAAAAGAAGAAACAGAGCAACTTACTTTTGCACAAGAAAGAGCTTACAAGTTTTTAATTACAAAAGGAATTTACTCTGGTATTGCTATTCGTAAAATTATCCCACAAATGCCATCAAATGTTTGTGACGGTTACGAAGATTATTTTTGTGAAGAAGTTTATAAAATTGTAGTTGAAAAGTCTAATGTCAAAGATACAGAAGGACGAGCCTCTATATTAGTGGATTGGTTCAAGAAAGATATTTTTAGTAATGACCATTTTAGTAGAATTATAGAAAGTGTTCATAGCAGAAAGAAATTATTACCTCAAGAGAATAGAGCTAATAGGGAATTAGCTAAAACAATGACAGCTGATAAATTTAGAAAATTGTTGAGTAAGAATACTATTAAATCTGATGATGTATCTAAGCCTACCTCCCCTACCCCACCACAAACTCAATTTAATTTTGCCTCTCTCCAATACTTATCTTTCCCAAAAGTGAATGCTAAAACTGTTCAAAATGAAATAGTTAATAAAACAAAACCTGCTTTTGAGTTCAATAGTTGGAAAAGAGATAATCCAGATGTTTTTAAGAAAATAATGATGGAGAAGGACAGTTCTTTCAAAGAACTCTTCAAAGATGCAGAAATGAGCTTAGAAGAAAGGAAGAAAACTATCAATAGTTTAATATTTGCGGCTTGTAAGCATTATTATGATACTCATTAAATAAATATTGCTATATTGCAAGATATATTTATGTTTTTATATCTAGCAATATTTTTTTACTAAAACTACCACTTAAATGATTATCTCTTGTATTTCTTATAAAGGAGGAGTCGGTAAAACAACTATAAGTCAAAACGTAGCTGTAGCACTTGCTACTGCAGGTCATAAAGTTTGTATAGTTGATGCTGATGAGTCTGGTAATACTGCTGATTGGGCAGAATCAAGAACAGACGATTTACCTATTGTTCGTGTAATAGCTGAGAAGAATGAAAATAAGATAGCTCTACATATTAAAAAGATGTATCAAGACTATGATTTTATAGTTGTAGATAGTCCACCTTCTCAAACACCTATTTCTAGCATTATTATATTGATAAGTCATTTAGTCTTGATTCCTGTACTTCCTAAAGGGAAACAGGAAACGAATACTATTAATCAATTGATAGAAAAGATTGAGAACCTTGAGGCAACGAAGGACAAAGAAATAGACTATAGATTTATCATTAATGAATATAATCCAAGAATTAACTCTCATAGTCAGTTCGTTGAAATTATGATACAGATGTTTGGTGATAAAGTTATAGGTTCTAAATTACATCATAGGGTAGCTTATTCAGAAGTAACACATGTAGGAAAAGGAGTGGTAGAGTATGAGGATGAAAAAGCAGCTTTAGAGATTATCCAACTAACCAATGAATTAACCTCTATTTTTCAAACTATTTAATTAATCCTTTTTGTTTATGGCAAAGAAAGCTATTAATGAGGCATTGAAGAAAAATTTAATGCGAAAGAAAGAAGTTGATATTGAATCTGCTGAATCAATTATTAACCCCAAAAAGAAAGAAGTAACACATCGAACAACTCTGGATATACCTAAGAGCTTGTATTCGCAAGTACGGACTTATGTCTTTGACAATAATACTTCCTTTAAAGACTATGTGATAGGGTTAATAAAAAAAGATATGGGAGTTGAATAAATATTGCTATATTGCTAACAATATTTATGTTTAGCAATATTTATGTAATTGTAATAAGTTTAAAGTAGTACCTATGAGTCAACTAAAGACATATAATTATGATGGGTATCAAATTAGTTTTGCATTTGAGGATAGTAGTAAAATGATTAATGCTACCATGATGGCAAAGCCTTTCAAAAAATATCCTGCCGATTTTCTTAGGCTAAAGCAGACAAAAATTTTTGTAGCGGCATTAGAAAAGCGTTATGGGAATCCCCATAACGAAAATTCAAGAGAGATATTAAGAATTATCCAAGCAGGGGATGCGAAATTACAAGGTACGTGGATGGATGAAAAATTGGCGTTAAAATTTGCTGCATGGTTAAACCCCGATTTTGAATTGTGGGTATGGGATAGAATATATGAGTTATTGACGACAGGTAAAACAGAGATAATGGGATTTGAAACAGAAGAGCAATTTAAAAAGTCACTAGCATGGTACTTGAAAAAGATTACCTATAGTGTTGATGAGGTGAGAAATTTACTAGATACTATACCAGGGCAGAACCCAGAACTAAATCGTTTGAATTATCTGGATGATGAAGATAAAAAGGAATGGGGATTGATAAAGTAAAATTTTAAAGGGGTAATATTTGACCCCTTTATAAATTCCGCTATTACAAAAAGACGTTATGGCAAAGCAAAAATTAAAAGTTGATGGACTTAGTATTTCTATTGATAGTAATGGCTACATAAGTTTGACCGATATTGCTAAACAAAGAAATGTAAAAGCGCCAAATGAGATTATAAGAAATTGGCTAAGGAATCAAAAGACGTTAACTTTTCTTTTCGCATGGGAAGAGGCATACAATGAAAATTTTAATACGGTGCAAATACACCGCTTTAGAAGTACTGTAGAAAATACCAGAATTTTGGTAACACCAAAAATGTATATTGAGGAAACAGGAGCAATAGGAATTGTATCAACAGTAGGGCGTTATGGTGGTACTTATGCACATAGTGATATTGCACTAGATTTTTGCCGATGGTTAGACCCTGTTTTTTCAATATGGGTTAATAAAGAGTTTCAACGCCTAAAAGCAGAGGAACAATTACGGTTGGGCGACCCCTACAATATTAAGCGTTTTCTAGCAACAGGCAGCTACTCAATTTTAGTGACCAGTATTTTAACGCAGATAGACGAAAGGCTCTTAACTCATCCTCAGCCTTATAAAAAACGATTACCATTTGCAGCCGAGGCTGATATGATTAATCAAATCGTATTTGGTCAAACCGCTAAGCAATGGAGAGCCAATAACCCTAATAAACCAACAGACAGAAACCAAAGAGATTATGCCAGTATTTTAGATTTAACCATTTTAAATCATTTAGAATTTTTAGATGGAATGTTGTTTCAATGGGATGTGGTGGATATCAAAGAGCGAGAGAACATTTTACAGAACACGTATGATTTCATTTATCCTATATTAAAACGTTCTAAGACCGTTAAGACATTACAAGATTTATCAGACAAAGTGAAATAAAAGGTTGGTAATCTTAGGGTTTTTCATTTAATCATATAAATTTCTAATTAGAAATTTATATGATTAAATGAAAATACGATTTACGTGACCTTAATATAAGTAACGACTTGTAACAGGACGAGCATTGGCTAAGAATTTTATTTCCTCTTCCTTAATTGCAAAATCTATTATTTCTAAAAAAGCAGTAGATAATAAGGTGTCATCACCTGTATGAATATCAAAATCGAAAAAGACAGCCACTACTCTGGGTACTATCGTATCAACA
>CAYPZN010000091.1:0-13116 GCA_964415335.1 uncultured Crocinitomix sp. | reverse complement strand
CAAGAAGAAAACTCGAATCAAATTGTACTATTTTAGAATCGAACTCAGGTTAATAAGAATTTTAATTCGACCATTAATAATGGCCTGTTTCCTTATTGGGATTGATTTAATTTTCTTTAAAGGGAATCTTAAAAAAATTACTTCAAAAGAAGAAAACGAAGATCTATTAGATGAAGTAAATAATGCTTGACTATTCAATCACAAAAGCTAGGCCTTCATTGAACGTTGAAATTTTCTTGTATTTACTTGGAACAATTGTATTAAACGACCTGTCTAGGTAACCAAAGTGATCATTGGAGCTATCGTAAAAACCAATACGGCTTGAATTATTTGCTGAATTCATATACTTGATAAATGGCATTTTAATGACATTGAAATTAACATCATAATAATCCTTTTTGCTATTGGCTAATGATGTTGCTTCTTCGTTAGGATAAACTCCCAGAAAATAACCATCTTCTGAAACATCAGAATAAATGACATCATATTTAAAGTCCAAAACAACTTTTCCTGTGGTGTCAATTAGTCCTTTTAGTCCATTTTTTTCTACAATTGCAAAACCGTCATCATTAAAATTTTCTGCTTTATCGTAAATAGGTTCAATGACCATTTGATCTTTGAAATTATACCATCCCCATCCTTTTCCGTTCTCCTTAGTTGTCATTAAGGCAAGCCCAAATTTATGAGCTTGAATTTTGCCTTTTTTACTCTGAAAAACAATTTTGCCTTTCTTATTGATTAATACTGTTTCTTTATTAATTGTAACCCTTGCAACGCCTTCAGAAAAATTTGAAAAGTTTTTTTGCCTAAACTCAAATGGAATCACTACTTCTCCCTCTTTATTAATAAAACCAAAATCGCTAAAGGGAACATCAGACAACCGCACTGAAGCTAATCCTTCTCTAAAAAAAGTCGACCCCAAATATTGACAAGAAATTATTTCTTTTCCTTGAGCGTTAATAAATCCAATTTTACCTTCCTTAAAAACTGCGCACATGTCTTGCTGAAACGAGTAAAAATTACTTGTTCTCTCATAATTATCGGTAGGAATAACATTTCCTTTTTTGTCAATCAATTGATAATATTTGTCTTTGGCATATTTTACCCATGTAACAGGAGCAGTAAAGTCTTTGGCGTTTTTGTATTGACAAGGAATCACTATTTCTCCTTGTTTATCAATGAATCCATATCCAGTAACCCATTGGTTATTCACCAATGTTTTTTTATAGATTCGTGCCAATCCATTTTTGAATCGATAAACCTGAATTGCCTCTATTGTAAAAACTGTTTCTCCATTTTCATTAATACAATTCCACGTTTTATTTCCTACCGCCAAAACAATGTTTTGCAGTACGATTAATGTGATCAGTAAACTTATTTTTTTCATTTCTATTAATGCTTTCACCATGCAAGGTATTGAATTATATTCAAAAATTAGTCCAAAAATTTAGGGGAAGACTATACCCCAATCACTGCAGCAATAACGTTAATTATTCTTAAGGGGGCATAAAGTTTAGCCCATTAAAAAAGTAATGTTTGTTCAATGTTGTTTTCGCCAAAGGCATAGGCCAAATATGCCAATGATGGTATTTCTTTTGTAATCACAATATTTGCTTTTTTACCTCTTGTAATTGAGCCTAATTCGCTTCCTAATTCCATTGCAAAAGCTCCGTTAATTGTGGTAGCGTTTAACGCTTGGCTAGGAGTAAGTCCCATTTTTATACAGGCCAAAGAGTTTACGAATTGCATATTACTACTTGGAGTAGAACCAGGATTAAAATCTGTAGCCAAAGCTAAAGGAATATTGTTTTCTACTAACTTTTTTGCTGGAGTGTAGGGAATATTTAAAAAGAATGAACAACTTGGCAATGCTGTTGCAATGGTATTGCTATTTTTTAAAACAGAGATGTCATTTTCATCTAATTCTTCCAAATGATCTACTGAAACGGCATTATTTTTAACACCAATTTCTACTCCTCCAAGAATTGAAAACTGATTTACATGAATTTTAGGTTTCAACCCTGCTTTGATTCCAGCTTTTAGTATTTGATCTAATTGTACAGGAGAAAAGTAGTTTCGTTCACAAAAAACGTCGATATAATCTGCAAGCTTCTCCGCTTGGATTACAGGAAGCATTTCATCAATGATCAATTGAACATAGCCTTCCTGGTTTTCTTTGTAGTTAGTAGGGAAAGCGTGTGCTCCAAGAAATGTGGCTTTGATTGTAAGGTCTGATTTTTCTTTCAAATTTTTGATCACACGAAGCATTTTTAATTCCGCTTCAACGCTCAAGCCATAACCACTTTTAATTTCTACCGCACCTGTTCCGAAAGATTTCATTAAGTCCAATCGATTCAATGCATCTTTTACCAATTGTTCTTCAGATAGGTTAGCTAATTTTTCAGCTGAATTGAGAATTCCTCCTCCTTTTTTCCCTATTTCTTCGTATGATAAACCATTAATTCGATCCACAAATTCTTCTTCTCGTGATTGTGCAAATACTGTATGCGTATGCGAATCGCAAAAGGCGGGTAACACAAACTTTCCTTCGGCATCAATTATTGTCAAATTATTCCAATCAACAACTCCTTGGAGGTCTGTCATAGGACCGTACATACTTATCTTACCATCTTCAATTGCAAGAAAGGCATTTTCAATGCAATTAAAGTGATTCATTTCATCACCTTTCAAAGGCATTTCATTTTCTTCAATAATTCCGGCAAGACCTTTTATATTTTTGATAAGGATGTTCCCCTTCATACCTTTTAATTTTGACTCAAATGTACTGATAAGATTCAAAAAAAGCCGATCCTTAATGCACATGATCGGCTTTTCATTTATAAATAAGTTTTATTTAGACTTTCTTTATCACTCCTTCTTCAATAAGGTGGGCAAAAAAGTCTTGTAATGTTTCTTTCATTGGGCGGTATGTCATTCCCAATTTTTCAATACTTTTTGTATTGTCAGCACGCCATGGGTGTCCAACATTTCGGGCAACCATTTTCCGTGGCATTCCTTGAGAAGGCCCTGCTAACCAAACTAAAAATTTTGGTAATTTTCGTTTTGGCAATGGGTAATTTGGATATTTTTCTTGAAGCATCTCAGAAAATGCTAAAAAACTTGTGTTTTCAGCTGAAACAATATGTCTTCCTTCCGCTTCTGGTGTATAGCCTGCTTTGAAATGTGCTTCTGCCAAATCTCTAACATCCACTGCTCCAATATTAAAGTCTGGTGCGCCCATTTTCATATCGCCATTTCCAAGCATTTTCATAATTTCAAATGTTTCAGACGTTCCGTGTGGATTAATTCCTGGGCCAAGAACGAACGAAGGGTTTATAGTAACCAAATCCCATTGTTCCTGCTCTTTTTGCATTTTCCATGCTTCCTTTTCAGCTAGTGTTTTTGAATATGAATAAGGCTGATGGTCTACAGAAGAGGTTGTGTTCCAAATATTTTCACGCATGATTTGATCAGGCATTGATCGTACATCTTTTGCATCACCATAAATTGCAACACAACTACTTGTCACAACGACCCTTTTTACAGACCCTGCTTTTGATGCTGCGTTAAGTACATTTTGTGTTCCTTTTAATGCTGGGTCTACCAAATCTTTTTGAGCGTCTTTTATCCGCGTTGTAAAGGGGGATGCTGTATGGAAAATTAATTCACATCCTTTTGCTGCTTCATCATAAGAACCTTCTTGCAATAAATCTGACTTAAAATAATTAATTGTTCCAGGGTTATTGGCCGCAATTTGGTCCAAGTATTTGGTTTTTTCTTTGTTTTTTGGGTCTCGAACGGCTGCATTAACTGTCAAGCCCTCTTTAAGTAATTTTTCAACCAATCTTCCAGCAACATAACCTGTTGCTCCGGTAACCATTACAGGTTTTGATTTATCTATTGTTTTCATAAGACGCTTATTAATTTAAGTTGTATTTTGACTTTATTGATTTTAATAATTTTTCTTTGTCCGGTACATCACTTTTAAGCAATAACATTGTCGCTGCACCATCTAAGATCATTTCCAAAACATTTGCTTCTGATTCGGCATCTTCGTAACCAAGTTTATCGAAAGCTTCACTTGCAATTTTTACCATTAATTGAATCGCAGTCCGATCATAACTATGATTTTGCCATTTTAAGGTATAAAGCAAACGCCAAAATACTTTTTCTTCGTTGTTAATGTTAAACGGAATTTCAATAATGGCTTTGATAACCTCTTTCGGGTCTTTTAATTGCTCAATGGGTTCAAAATATCCTTTTGCAATCGTTATTCCGTAGTTAAGTATCTCATTAAGTAAACCTTCTTTATTTCCGAAATGCCTAAAAATAAGTCCTTCAGAAACATCTGCTACTTTTGCGATTTTACTTGTTGAAATAGCATGGTAGCCCTCTTCAGAAAAGAGTTTCAAAGCAGTTTCAAGTATTTTTTCTTGTTTTTTTGTCATTAAAAGTGAGTAATCACTTATAAATATACTTCTTTATTTGGTATTCTAATGTCTTTAACCATTAATTGCAAACTTGATTTTCCTTGCCAATGGTTTTCGGAAATCGAATAAACTAAATCAAATGGTCTTTTTTGAATATCATCAAATAAATGTCCAAAACCAAACGCAATTCCATTTATTACAATATCTCGGTCGCTCTCTTGGCGCAGAGAAAATTTAATATGTTCATCTTTCAGTAATTTTGAAAACCCTGTATTTTTGACATTTCTTGTTAAAAAAATGGGCGCCGAATTTCCTGGTCCAAACGGAGCAAGTTGTTTTAAAACACGATAAAATTTAGGAATTCCTCCAATTTGATTCTCGAAAATATCTCTAAAGTCAATTTCGGCATCAATATGAATTTCGGGTGTCAAATCTTCCTTAGACAGTTTTCGGGTCGCAATTTCATTAAACCTTAACTTAAATACCGCCAGATTATCTAATGGTAATGTTAAACCAGCCGCAAAATAATGACCTCCGTATCGCGTAAGTAGATCATCACATTCATCAATTGCTTCATAAATATTAAACCCTTGAATACTTCTCGCTGAGCCAACTACTTCACCATTTGATTCTGTTAATACTATTGTTGGTCTATAGTGATTTTCTATGAGACGTGATGCAACTATACCTACAACTCCTTTATGCCATTTTTTGTTAAATACGACAGTACTTTTTGCATTTAAAAGCCAATCGTCTTCTTGAATAATTTTTAGCGCTTCTTGTGTAATTGCACGGTCAAGTCCTTTCCGAGTTTCATTATAATTATTTATCTGGTTTGAAATCTCAACTACTTCTTCTTCATTTTCTGCAAGTAATAATTCAACCGCTTTATTTCCAGCATCAATTCTGCCTGCTGCATTTATACGAGGAGCTATTGAGAAAACAATGGTTTCAATAGAAGATTCTCCACTTTTGTTTGATAATTCTAACAATCGTTTAAAAGCAATCCTTGGTGTTTGGTTGAGCACTTGTAATCCACTATAAGCTAAAATTCTATTTTCTCCTGTAATCGAAACTAAATCTGCAGCAATACTAACAGCAACAAAATCTAGTAACGGAAAAATTTTATCAAAAGACTGATCATTTTTTTGATTAATCGCCTGTATTAGTTTGAATCCTACACCACACCCAGAGAGTTCTTTAAATGGGTAAGGACATTTTTTCTGTTTTGGATTTAGTATGATTGCACTAGGAATTTCATTGCCAGGCAAATGATGATCGCAAACAATAAATTCAACTCCATTTTCTTTTCCATAGCTAATTTGTTCTATTGCTTTAATTCCACAGTCCATTGCAATGACTAGTGAAAAACTATTGTCAATAGCAAAATCAACTCCAGCCATAGAAATACCATATCCCTCTTTATATCGGTCTGGAATATAGTAACCAACCTGTTCATAGCTTTCTGTCAAAAAAGAATACATCATTGCGACCGAAGTTGTTCCATCTACATCATAATCTCCATAAATGAGAATATTTTCATTGGAAGCAATGGCCTGCTCAATACGATTAACTGCCGCATCCATTCCATCCATTTCAAAAGGGTCATGTAGACCTGTGATCAACGGTCTGAAAAATGTTTTTGCTTTTTCAAAAGTATCAATTCCACGTTGCCCTAGAATAGAAGCAATTGGTTTTGAAACACCAACTTGTTCAATCAGGCGAATAATTGTGTTTTGTTCTGCTTCGGATTTAATGACCCATTTCTTTTCCATACGATATAATTTAAACTATTTTGGGGTCTTAATGCTAAAGATAAGTTAAAACTTATAGGCAAATTGTATCAACTTAGATTTTTATTTATTTTTAAGAAAAAAAGAATGTCAAAACTGATTTATTGTTGTTGTGTACTTTTTATATTCTCTTCTTTTTCGATTTTTTCGCAAGAAAAAGAATCTATTTTTTCGATTTATTTTAAATCAGAGAAAATTGCAGGAGCGAAAAAATTGGCCAATATTGATCCACTCTATTTTGGGAAATTTGAGCTTGAAGAATCAAAGGAAAATGCCTTAAGAAATGCTGCTGGGGATGTATTAATAGTAGATAATTCAGGTGTTTATCTAGAAAAAAACAAACTGCTTTCTATCAGTCGTACAGAAGTAAGAGAAAATTCGAAATATATCGTAAAAGATGGTTATCTCTTTGGGATTATAGAAAACGATTCTTTACCAGTTGCACTAGAAAATGATGCTTATTATTTTTTAATTCCTGCTAAAACATATTTATATGCCACTGATGATAAAAAAAGTAGTCTACACAACGGGTTGCAAAAAGGCGAATACATTGTATTGACAAAAGAAGAAAACTCGTATTATTCTGCACTTTATATTGAATTTTCAGGAAGCACAATTGCGTTAAAAGAATTGGAACTAAACGCGGAAGATTTTGATCTAAGAAAAACAAAATCAATTAAAGAAATAAAAGCAGAAACATTAACTTATACTATTGACCCAGATAAAAACGAATGGCCTTCTATCATGAAATGCTTCAGTACTTACGATTTGTACCTTCAAAAGTAATTTCAATCTTATTTCTGCTCTTGGATTGTATTTAGCCAAGCTTTTGCTTTGTCCATATTTGAGAATAATCTCACTGGAATCTGTTTCCTTTTTTTCTTGAGGACATAATGTGCAACTACGTTGTCCTAATGAATGATCATTGCCTCAGCTTGAAGAAATCCTTTTCCTGTATCACGAGCACACGCTTCTCTGGCTTCTCTGCTAGGTATTGTTCGATCTCCTAAGTTGATTAAATTAAATACATCTCTTTTCGCTGCAAGTTTAAGCGACGCCAATTTAATTTCCTTGTAATCTTTAAGCTGTAATTCTTTATTTTGATCAACATCTATGAACAAGATGTTTTTTTCTATTAAACTGACTTTCGACTTCTCACATTCAATCATACTTCTATCCAATTAATCTTTATTTCCAGTTATTTACTAGTTAAGTCGTGCAAAGGTAAGTATGATTTCAGTTTAAATACCTAGAATAAGTTTAAAAAAATCATCTTTTAATTTTCCGTGAATTCCTTAGAATTAATTATCTCTTTTGCTCTCATTTTTCTCACCCAAGTTTCTGCTTCATTCGTATTTTTAAATACTTCAACTGGCTGATTTGTTTCAGCGTTTTTTTTAGCACCCTTAGCTAAGATTAGCTGACCTAAATCTTTAACAATTATTGCTCTCGCTAAAATATATTCGTCTGATGATAATGACAAACAATAGGTTATGGCTTCAGCAGTAGGAAATGCAAACGAACCGTAATTAATAATAGTATATACTTTTTCATTTACCGCTAAATTTCGGGCTGTATAAATAAATTCTTCAATATCTATTACATTTAATTCTTGATTTTCGGGAATATCAATAAAGACAATATTATTATCTATTAAACTAACTTTTCCTGCATTACATTGAGTGACTATCATTGTTTTATTTTTTTCAAATGTACAAGAGGTAGCTCCAATTTCATGCCAGAATAGATATGCATGCATAACAAATCGACGAATGGTTATTTTTATCGGAAAAAATGTAAAGCACTATTAATCAAAATGAATTTCTTGAATTTATTATTATCTAAGTGATTTTCCTACCGCATTTCCAATCGAAAAACAAGCTTGAAGCAGAAAACCACCGGTTGGGGCATCCCAATCAATCATCTCTCCTAAAATTGAAATTTTAGGGTGTTTGATTAAAGAAAAATTGTCGTCCAGCTCATCTATTGAAATTCCACCAACAGTTGAAATACTTTCTTCAATTGGTCTTAAAGAGTTCGTTGAAATTATTATTTCCTTTAGTTTTTTTATGAATTTTTCTGGTTTCAGATAAGCTTCTTTTGTCATTTGATTTTTTGCCAAATGCAATTGATTTTTACTCAGTTTAAATGCGTAACGATAATCTTTAGTTGTAAGTTTAGTCGTAATTCTATTTTTTAGTTCTTCAATTGAGTTGTGTGGTTTAAGATCTATGATAAATTCTACTTTTTCTTTTCGATTTAAAACATCTCCTATTTTTGAAGATATTGGATAGATAATATTACCCTCTAATCCATAAGGTGTAATTAAGGCTTCTCCTTTGTACCAAACTTCGTCGAATTTAATTTGAATGTTTTTTAAGGGGGTTCCGGCAAATTTTTCTTTAAAATCTTGACTCCAAGCGATATTAATCCCACAATTAGCTGCTTGAAATGGGATTGTTTTAACTCCAATTTTATTGAATGCTGTTAACCAATCACCTGCTGAACCAGTAACTGGCCAAGAAGCTCCCCCCAAACCAAATAAGTAATGATCTGCTTCAACTTTAATTTGATTTTTTTTGATTTGTAGAATGGGCAGGTGATCTGAAGAGAATTGAACGAATTCATGATCTAACATAAATTGAACACCGTTTTTCTCTAATTGCTTCTTAATCGCATTCAACACTTCGATTGGTTTGATTCCTTTTTCAGGGAAAACTCTTCCACTTGAACCAATAAATGTCTTGATTCCTATTTCTTTTAACCAATCTCTCATTTGATTGGAGCCAAACTGTGTTAAGGCCTTTCTTAGTGTTGGATGATTTGAGTAGTGATTAACAAGATCTTTTCCGTCTGCCTCATTGGTTAAATTAAATCCTCCATTTCCTGCAACTAGAAATTTTCGACCAATGCCTTTCCCTTTTTCATATATCGTTACTTCGTGCTCTCTGCTTAATACAAAAGCCGCCATAAGACATGAAGGTCCGCCACCAAACAGAGCAATTTTTTTTCGCATTTTATTTTACTTCTCGCTTTGCTCTTTCAAACCAAATTTCTCCTGAAAGATATTCGTATTGCCAGGTTAAAAATTGAAGTTTTGTTAAATTGTCATGTGAAGAAAATACGTGCCATTCGTTGTCAAAAGCTAAATCCGTTTTCCATGTATGTTCAACAATTATTTTAAAAAAAGGATCTGAAATGGTAGTTAAACATAGCGCCTTAACCATTATTTCTTTTTGACTTGTTCGGTCAATTTTTAAAATTTCAAAGCCTTCTAGTTTACCAAATTGATAATAAATGTCTTCCATTATTTCTCTAACATCATTATCTGTTCCGGGTTTTACATCAACGGGTAATTCTGCTATTTTATCTTGAATAGTCATTAATGTTTTTGAAATTGAAAGATTTTTATCCCAACAAATTCGAACATTTTTTTTTCTGATTGTTCATATTGCATTGATAAAGCAGCTTTTTTTGCTAACCTTATTAAATAATTACTTCCACTGGTTGAACGGACCTCATCCAATTGTGTTTTGACTATATTTCCATCTTGATCTACCCATAGTTTCAATGCAATTCTTCCTTCTTCTTGAGCGTTCATGTCCAATTGGGGTGCTTTAATAATCGCTCGAGATTTATTTGCTTCTTCCCCTTTAATATTTTCTTGAACTCCATCTAAAGAGAAGAAACTTGTTTCATCTACTTGTGTATTTACATTGGTTTCAAATTGAAAATCACTATCCAATGGAATTACTACTTTTTCTATACTCTCATTTGAGGCAATAGATTTTTCTGTTTGTATTGGAGAATTATTGACCTTTTGACTCGGTTCATCATTTGTATTAGAAGGCGACTCTTGCATTAATTCTAACTCTTCAATAAAGAGCGTTTCTTCGGCCACTTCATTTTTGATTGAAGTTTTGAGACTTGTCAAAAATAAAAATAGTAGTATCAGTGAACTAATAAGTAGTGCAATAGAAATTGCATTCAATTCCTCTTTTTTTAATCTGTTTTTTATGAAAGCCTTCATTTGAGTTAATTTGCTCGCTAAATATGCTTACGCGTAAATCATAGATCAGTTTCAAATTGAAACATAAAAAAGGAGACAGAAAATCTGTCTCCTTTAATTTTTAAATCACTTTAATTCTATTTTGGATCTAAAATATTATCAATTCTAACGATCGCATCTTGAAGATGGTATTTACTTAATTTATCAGGAGTACGACCAACAGCAGACTTAATTGATTTTTTCAATTCATTCAACTCAGCTCTCGCTACAGATCTAATATCTGATTGACTTGCATCTACATCTGTACGAATAAAGAAGCGTCTGAACGCAATTGGAATTTCCGTCTGTTCTTCTGTCATTAAAAACCCTAAACGATCAATATGAGCACGTTGAAGATTTCTTCTGTAAACATCAATTTTACCTCCTTGCTTTAATTCTGACCAAACACCATTTCTTAAGTCTGTCATAATTGCAATGATTGAGTATGCTTGATCTCCATTAATCGCTTCATTTTCTATTGCTCTTCCAAGACGACCGAAATCTAAAATGTTATTTAGCGTTCTTACTTGAAGGCCTCTTACACGTTCTATACTTCCATCAAATTCAAATTTGTTTGAGATATTTTGATCTAACAACCATGTTGGTGTTTCAAACAATTGTGTTTGAATAAACGCCAATGCTCTTTTTTGATGATTCAATGGAACGTGTGTGTATACAGCTCCTGCTTGGTCGTATGTTTTATAGTTTTCATAAATTCCTCCAATATTTGAAGAAACATGCCCCATATAGCGGTTAAATTGTCCCAGAATCTGACTGTAAAGATCGTTTAACTCTTCATAGTTTTTACCATCCTCAGCTGTCCATTCAATCAACTTAGGAACAATTCTTTTTAAGTTTTCTATTCCGTAAGCACTTGCTTTCATAGCATCATCTCCAAGGTCTTCTGTTTGAGAACTTGGGTCAATGACTCCAAATTGTTGCTTACCAAAACGATAAAGAGGATCTCCAGCATGTTCTAGAATCCATTGATCCAATGTTGCTTTTTCATCTTTACCAGTTTCAGCATCTAAAATAGGACGGTATCCCCAGCTAATTGAGTATTTATCATAGATTCCAATATTTGGCATTAGTGCAACTCCTTTATCTTCTGGTTGCGCTACATAATTAAAACGTGCATAATCCATTATTGAAGGTGCCGTACTATATTTTTCTGTAAAAGAAGCAGAACGTAACGAATCTACAGGATAAGCAACACTACTCCCCATATTATGTGGTAATCCCAGCGTATGACCTACCTCATGTGCAGAAACGAATCGAATTAAACGTCCCATAATTTCTTCTTTGAATTCAACACCTCTTGCATCTTCGTTTATTGCAGCAGTTTGAACAAAGAACCAATTTCTTAATAGGGTCATAACATTGTGATACCAATTGATATCAGACTCTATAATTTCTCCACTTCTTGGATCACTCACATGGGGTCCGTTAGCATTTGGAATTGGAGATGCTAAGTAACGTACTACTGAATATCTCGCGTCTTCAGGACTCCATTCTGGATCTTCTTCTTTTGTTGGAGGATCTTTTGCTATAATTGCGTTTTTAAAACCTGCAGCTTCAAAGGCAACCTGCCAATCTTCAATTCCTTGCTTCAAATATTTTCTCCATTGTTCAGGTGTTGCTCTATCGATATAATAAACAATTGGCTTAACTGGTTCTACTAACTCTCCATTTTTAAATTTTTCAACATCTTCTGGTTTTACTTCTAAACGCCATCTGTCTAGGTATTCAAATGACTTGCTTTTTTGAGCGTCATCACCGTAATCAACCTGAGAAGAAGTAAACCAACCAACACGTTGATCAAAATACCTTCTTTTCATTGGTGTTTTTGGTAAAAGAATCATTGAGTTACTTATTTCTAACGAAATAGACCCTAAACTTCCATTTGACGGAGGTGCAGCAGAATTATATGTTTTGACATGTCTCGATTCAATGTTAATTGGGTAACTACTTACACGTTCAATATAAGAACGTTTTTTATCCATGCTAGAAACTTTATATTGGCGTCTCGCTCGTGCAGGAAAACCAATTGCTTTAATATCTGAACCAAAAAAGTCTGTTACTTCAATTACAACTGAACTTGAATCTTTCCCAAATGCTTTTACTGGGAAAACATACATGATTGGCTCAAAATTTGAATTGACAACAGCCTCGTGAACAGGTAAAGAATCTGCAGCAAAAACTTGGTGGGAAACGACTCTGAGTAAAACACTTTCGTCTTTTAATTGCCAACGTAAAACTTGTTCGTTTTGCTTTCCTCCACCAAATCCAAGCCCAGCAGCAGTTTTTGCAATACGTGTAACCATTAGCATTTCTCGTTCAAACAATGAATCAGGGATTTCGTAGAAATATGACTTATTTATTTTATGAACCTTAAATAGTCCTTCATCTGTCTCAGCATCTTTTGTAATTACTTTAGCATAAGGCATTGTATTTCCTTTTGGCTTAGGAGCTTGCTGTTCTGTTGTTTCTCCTTTCTTTTTCTTTTTATTCTTTTTTTGCGCTAAAGCGACATTACTTGAAGCAATCAAAACTACAAGAATGAAAAGGCGCGTTACCAGTTGTTTCAGTTTCATGATTTTAAATTGATTAATTATCTAGTTCAAATGTAATCATAAAGATTAATTTAACCCGTTAGCCTACAATAGTACAGTTTTAAAGAGGACTTTCTGGAAATGAAATTATAAAAGCGTTGAGATGGGGATAAATGGTTTCTGTGAGCAAGGGAACTTCAAGTTAATGCAATAGAACTCTAATAATAAGGATTATTTTAAAACCTGAGTTCGATTATTAACTATAAGATATTCAGTTAATTATGTTGATAACT
>CAYPZN010000090.1:0-13204 GCA_964415335.1 uncultured Crocinitomix sp. | reverse complement strand
TTTAAGGCTATTAGTCTGTTTTAATCTCTCCTATCTTTTGGGGTAACTCCAGTTTGCTGTAAATACGTTTTTTCATTGATCTAATTTATTATTTGTTCTTTAATAACTTAAATCAATGTCCGAATTATCGTACTAGGTCCAGAAATAGTATTTTAATCCAATTCGGGCAGTATCGTTTCAGCCTTTTTCGGTTTTTTTGAGAATTTCAAAATGTCGCCTGTTAATCAGAGGGTCCTTGGTTCGAGTCCAAAAGGAGGAGCATAAAAAGCAACACATACGTGTTGCTTTTTTTTGCAAAAACATTTGAGTAATGAGTTTATATAAAACTAGAGTAGACAGAAAAGAAGTGTAAAAACGTTGGAAGAAATTATTCCAAAATCAATAACTCAATTTTAGATTTTTTCTCAAACCCGCCCAGAAAAAACAAATTCATTCTTAAATTGACTTGTTTAAAGTTTTAAACTTAGTTGAGTATTAGAAAAGTATCCTATATGAAATCAATTCCTTTTAAGTGAAAATAAACTCTTGTTCTGTAATACTTTATCGGTTTTAATATTTAATACAACAAATTTAAGTGCCTTTTGAGTACGATAACGGTCTCAAATGATACCCGAGAGAAAAGAAGGGCTTAATTTTAGTAACCTGGTTTTGTCCCTAAAAATTAAAATCATCTTATCGCCAAAAAATGACGTCTTATCGGTCATTTTTTTAACTTTGGTACGAAAAATGCAATAGACCAATTTCAAACCTAGGGGTGGTATAAACCTCTGCTAAATTAAATGTTACGCGTATGAAAAGATTTTTTACACTTTTAGTTATTTCTTTATTTGTAGTTTTCGAGGGTTTTTCGCAAAATTATGTCAATTACGATAGAGATTCAAGATGGTTTATTGGAATTAACGGCGGAGCTACGTGGACAACCCGAACTGAAGTTCCATTTAGATTAAGAGGCGGTTATGGACTTACTTTCGGAAAGTCTTTTGGAATGGAAGAGGGAAAAATCTTTTCTTGGGATATTCGTGCACGTTTTTTAAAAGCCAGAATACAAGGACAAGAAACAGGATTATATAACTTGGATAGTACAACAAATGTTGGCCTTGATGGATATGGGACAAATACAATTTCAACATATCAAGATACGCTTGGCTATTTTATTCCAAATTACCTTACTAACGTAACAAGGGGTTCTATTGAATTAGTCCTCAATACGAATCGATTAAGAGAAAGAAGAGGAATAAATCTTTACGCTTTTGGAGGTATTGGTATTACTGGTTATCATACAGCAGCTGATTTACTAACAAATGATGAAATTTATGATTATCCTAATGGTGTTAATTCTTCTAAAGGAAGCTTATTAGATTTCCAAGATGGAGATTACGAAACAGATATAAATGGAGAATCTGACGATTTAGAAATCGATTGGATGCCAAGTTTTGGGTTTGGAATTAGTAAACAAATTCACCCTGCAGTAGCATTAGGATTAGAACATAAAATGACTTGGACAAGAACCAATGATTTTGATGGTTTAGTAAACAATTTAAATGGTACACCAGATAACCAAAATGATATTTATCACTATACTTCTGCAACATTAAAATTTCACTTATTTAATGGGAAAAGAGAAACGACAAAGACAAGAGAAGAACCAGATGTAGATGATTTTGATACGGCAGATGATCCTGTTGTAATTAATGACCCGATTAGCAGAAAAAAACCAATTGTAGATATTTACGATCCAAATGTTAGTCCTTATAAGACAACTACAAATACGTTTAAAATTCTTGCGAATGTCTATTATGTAGATAATAAATCGAACGTAACATTCAAACAAGATGGAAACATTAATACAAACTTCTCTTTTAACCCTACTTCAAATAAGTTTGAAAGCAATGTTGTCTTGCACCCAGGGCAAAACTTATTTGAAATAACAGGAATAAATGAAGCGGGTTCTGATTATGAATCTGTGATCATTATTTATGAAAAAGAAGAGGAACCATTAAATCCTCCAATTGTAACAATTACGAATCCACCATACACACCGTATTATACAAATTCTAATATTTTTGAATTAATCTCTACAGTACTTAATGTAGATTCTAAATCGCAAATTCATGTTTACTTAAATGGTGTTAATTTGCCTGTTTTTAGTTACAATTTAAGTTCGAAAGTTTTAAACACTTCATTGAACTTACAAGAAGGAAAAAACACGGTTGTTATAACAGCAACAAATGCCGTTGGAAGTGATAGTAAAACAGTTGAAATTATATACGAAAAACCAGAGATACTTCAACCTCCAGTAGTTAATTTTATTAATCCTTCTGTAGATCCGTATTATACAAATGTCTCTTCAATTAATATTAAGGCCACAGTACTTAACGTTGATAAAAAATCGGATATTAATGTAAGAGTAAATGGAAACGTAATTGGAGGTTTTGCATTTAACTCTTCTACAAAAGAAATTTCTTTTTTACAAGGATTAATAGAAGGTGCAAATATTGTTGAAATTACAGGAACAAATACAGCTGGATCTGATTTTGAAGCGACGACAATTGTTTATACACGTCCAGAAACACCTAAGCCGCCTATTGTTACATTCATAGACCCGGCTGTAGACCCAATTACAATTTATACATCTTCTTATAATGTAACAGCTAAAGTTCAAAATGTAGATGGGCCAGCAAATATTACTTTAAGAATCAACGGAGTTGTATCAACATTGTTTAGTTATAGCAATTCTTCTGAATTAATGAACTTTACAACAAGTTTATATGAAGGATCTAATGTCATTGAAATTAAAGGAACAAATAAATTTGGTTCAGACATTGAAACTACAACTATAATTTATAAAAAAACAATTACACAAGCGCCTCCAATTGTTGATATCACTTATCCAGGAATCGATAATCAGGTGTTCACTTTACCAAACATTACGTTAGAAGCGAGTGTACTAAATGTTAATTCATCTTCAAATATTAATGTTAGGGTAAATGGAGTTAATACAACATCTTTTACCTATAACACCTTCACGAAAGAGTTAGATTTACCAATGGTATTGGCTAACGGAGCTAATATTGTGGAGATTACAGGAACGAACCTTGCTGGAGTTGATAAGGATACAAGAATTATTATTTACGAGCAGCCGACGCTCCCTTGTCCACCGACGGTTAATTTTATTAACCCACCGACAAGTCCTTATTCGGTCACAACTGAAGCTTATACTGTTACCGCGAATACAACGAATATTTCGTCAAAATCGCAGATTGTGTTTAAGCAAAATGGAAATCTTATTTCAAGTAGTAGTTATTCATTTGTTGCTGGTCACCAAATTGTTTACAATGCTACCTTGATTCCAGGAAATAATATATTCCAAGTAACTGTAACAAATTCAGACGGAACGGATTCTGATTTGGCTATTGTAAATTATGTTATTGAACATGAACCATGTGTTGTTCCTTCAATTAGTATGCTAACGCCAAATGCATTTTCAACATTAGAAGATGAGAACGTTACGATTACTGCAAAAATTAATGATTATTCTTCTGAAACATTAATCGAACTTCGCTTGAATGGAGAAAGTAAAGGGTATATGTCTTATAATGCCAGCACTTCAATTGCTTCAAAAGCAATCGTTTTAAGTGAAGGTTCAAATGCCATCACAATTATCGCTACAAATGACTGTGGAAAAGATGAAATCTCATATACATTAACGTATGATGTTCCTGATGCACCTTGTATTCACCCTACATTAACTGCACTTGGAAGTACTACTTTCGAAACATTAGAAGAAAAAGTTAGCTTATCCTTGATAGCAACTCACGTTGCTAATTCAAGTGAATTGAATGTAAAAGTAAATGGAGGAGATATTCCATTCGTTTTTGATACTGGTACAGGTACAGTAACGATTGATGATGCTTTACTAAGTGTAGGATTAAATGCTATTGTTGTTACTGCAATAACTGAATGTGGAACAGCTAATGTTGTTTTCACAATAGTAAGAGAAGTGTGTGAAATTCCTTCGGTCTCTGGTTTGAACCCTGCAAATGGAACAACTGTGACAGAAGAATCTGTTGTCTTTACAGCTTCAGTTAGTCATGTTTCTGAAGAAGAGATAACACTCATTGTTAATGGGGCTGCACAAGCATTCTCTTATAATACTGAAACAAATACATTATCAGAAGCAATTAACCTTATTGTAGGTAATAATAACATTCAAATTATTGCAACGAATGCCTGTGGTACGGATTCGAAGACAATTACTTTAGAAAGAGCAATACCTTGTCACCCAATTGTTACAAACTTGCTTTCACCAACAACAAATAATGTCACCGCAACTGAAGAATCATATGATATTTCACTTAATACTTCAGGAATTACAAGCGTGAGCCAAATTGCAGCAACAATAAATGGAACCACCATTGCAGCAACTTTTGATGCCGTTTCAGGAAACATTAGCCTATCTGGTTTAAGTTTAATAGATGGTATTAACAACGTTACTGTAACGTTGACTAATGAATGCAGTGAAGTCGTTGTTAATTATGCAATTGAATATCATGGTTGTGAGCCACCAGTTGTAATTATCAATGGTATTTCTCCTGGAATGACGGTTACAGATGGTATTTTCAACCTGAATGTAGTAATCACGAATGTAACTGATGCAGCAGATATTACGGTAAAAGTAAATGGTGAAAATGTGGACTTTGATTTTAATCCAATGACACACCTTTTAACTGCTGAATTTCCATTATTACAAGGAAATAACAATGTAGAAGTAATTGCTGCTGGTTGCGAATTAGTTTCAGAAGCTGGATCATTGGAATATGAAGAGCCATGTGAAATAATTACGCATGCATTAATTTCTCCAACTACTACTACAGGAATTACTGCTGTTGAAAGTGATTATGCAATTGCTCTTAGTGTTGGTGGAATTGAAAGCTCTGATCAAGTTACGGTAACACAAAACGGTTCTGCGATTCCATTTAACTATAATAACACTTCAAAAATAATTACGATTAACGGAATTACGCTGGCTGATGATCTGAATAACGTTTTGGTTAAATTGACAAATGACTGCAGCTCAGAAACAATTAATTACGCGATTACTTATGATGGTTGTGAGCCTCCAGTAATTACGTTTGGAAGTAATGCTGCTGTCGTTAATGAAAGCCTTTATACATTTGAAGCAAACGTTTCAAATATCAGCTCAGCAAGTGATATTATGGTAATGGTTAATGGTGTTCCAGTTCCATTTACATTTGATTTAGGCACTGGAAATATAGAAGCAACATTTGATTTTCCATCTCCTCCAGGAAATAATACAATAACAATTATTGCAAATGGATGTGAAGAAGTTGAAAAGAGTTTTGAGGTAAATTACATAATTCCATGTAAGCCACTTACATATACGCTTGGTCACCCTGAAAATTTAACAGCCGAAGTAGCAGAATCAGTTTATTCAATTAACTTGATAGCACAAGAAGTCTTAACGGCAGGAATCTTTGTGTCGCACAATGGAAATGCAATTCCATTTACTTATTCAGATAATCTACTTTCAATTAATTCAATAACGCTAGTTGATGGACTGAATACAATTATTGTAGAATTATCAAATGGATGTAGTAATGAATCAATTACTTACTTAATTGAACATTCAAATTGCTCTACACCAGAAATAGATCTTTCAGCCAATGGATTATCTACAGAAATGTCTTCATACTCTTTCGTAGCCTCAGTAACTGAAATAGAAAATAAATCGGAACTTAGTTTACAACTAAACGGGGCATCAATTGATTTTACATTCTCTTCTGGAACAGGTAGCGTTACAGCATTGTTAACTTTGGTTGAAGGTGAGAACACAATTCAGTTGATTGCAAATGGTTGTGATACAGCTTCAGCAAATATTTCTGTAGATTATACAATTCATTGTGAACCAATCACATATACTTTAGGTACACCTACAGCACTAGTTTCTGAAACTACTGACGACAAGGTGACAATTAATATAAATACATCACATGTGCCATCCGAAAGTTCTATTACAGCTACTTTAAATGGAGCAACTGTAGCACATAATTTAATAGGAGGAGTTGTTGCCTTAAATGACTTAGCACTCGAAGAAGGGACAAATATTATCACAATAACTTTAGAAAATGACTGCAGTAGTGAAACAATTACGTTTACAATTGAGAGAAAACTATGTCCTCCACCATCAATAACAATTAACGGTTTAGCAGATGGAATTGTCTTAACAGATGAAGGCTTAATTTTCTTTGCTACTATACTTAATGTTGAAGATGCTGGAGACATTATTTTGAAGCTAAATGGTGTTGCAGTTCCGTTTGAATATAGCACCGTATCAAAAGTATTGCAAGCACCACTTACAATTACAGATGGAAGCAATACAATTGAAGTAATTGTGGATGGATGTTCTCCTGCAACAGCAGATGTAGATGTAGTCTATGAAGAACCTTGTGCATCTCCTACATTTACATTGGTTAATCCAACCGAATTTGAGGTAACGGCAGAAGGAGAAGTATATGTTGTTGTTATAGCTACGGAACATGTAACAGAAGATCAAGTTTCAGTAAAAATAGATGGAATAGACGTACCATTTGCGTTTACAGATGGAACAGTTGTTTTTGATGTTACTTTTTCCCCAACATATTTAAGTGACGTTTTAGTGACATTAGAAAATGAATGTGATACTACAACAATTGATTACTCAATTATACTTTTACCTGAATCATCAGAAGACCCTGCTTGTGCATCTATTGTCTCAGCAAATTTTAGTGAAGATAATAAGTCTGTTGTTGCAACATCAGATAAAGACCTTTCGAATGTTGTTCTGAAGTTTGAGGATAGTAAAACGCAAAAATTTGACGACTTATCAGATTTAACTGGAACATTTTCAGGGACAGGAACCAATGCAGGAAAATGTATCGTAGGTGTGTGGATTAAATCTGGATGTAATCAAAGTGGTGATGGACCAGGTTATGGTGCATACGTTGAAAATGCATCTTGGGATGGTATTTGCGAAGACAAAGCAGCGTGCCAACCGATTACGTATAGCTTAATTGCTCCGAATAGATTAGATGTTTCAACAACAGTTACACCATTTAATATTGTTATCAATACTGCACATATTAAAGATAAAAGTGGAATCGTTGCGAAAGTGAACAATGTGACAAAAGATGTTGTTTTTGCAAAAGATAAAATTACGCTTTCAGGTTTTGGTTTAAATCCGGGTGTTAATACAATTGTTTTTACATTATCCAATGATTGTAGTACAAAAACAATTACATACCATATTACGTTAAATTCTTCGCGTGTAACAAACGGACTGGGTAATGGAACAACGTCTGGAGGACTTGGAAACGGAGGTACGATTTCAAACGGTTCTTCTGGTGGAGGACAAATTCAAACTGCTCCAGTAGTAAAACCTGTTAGCCCTAGAGCAACTTCTATTGAAGTAAAAACACAAACTTTTGCTTTGAAAACACAAGTGTTAAATGTTACTGGTAAATCGCAAGTAGAATTGATTTTGAACGGAAATAAGATTCCAGGATACACATACAACAGTGCTTCTAAGCAGATTTCTGCTGTTGTTCGATTAAATTCTGGATTAAATACGATTGTAGTTCGTGCGAATAATGGAAAACAAGCAGAATTAAAATACCGCGTTACTTATGTTAAATCCTCACAGGGGTTAAACAATAATAGCGGAAGTATTGGAGCAAGTACAACAACACTAACGCCAAGATTAACGCGTGTTGCACCAAGTTCACAGAACTATACTACAAAAAGTGCAACGTATACATTAAAAGTAAAAGCGCTTAATATAAAGTCAAAATCAGATATTACATTGCTGGTTAATGGAACTAGAGTGACGAATTTTGCATTCAACTCTTCAACCAAATTGATTACATCTGTTTTAAGATTAAAAGCAGGAACAAATTCGATTAGAATAAGTGCAAAAAATGGAGCGAAAAAGACAGATTTGAGTTATACAATAACATCTAAACCTGCTGTTAATTCTGGAAATTCGACAGGTCAAATTAACTCTGATGGTGGAAGCACACAAGTGACAGCGAAAAAACCGCAGTTTAGGTTTGTTAGCCCAACTTCTACAATAAAAACGGTTAGAAGTCAAAACTTTGTGCTAAAAACAAAAATTTTAAACGTGAGTAAAAAATCTGATATCCAACTTTCATTAAACGGAGCTAGGATAACTGCATTTACATTTAATCCTTCAACACACGAGTTAATTGCTACACTGCGATTAAAAACAGGAAAGAATACAGTTAAAGTTAATGCAAAGAACGGTACCCAATCCGCAAATACAACTTATTCGATAACGTATCAAGCTGCATTACCAAACGTTGGTGGTGGAATTAAAACACATAGTAACGGTAGAATTAAAACGAATGGAACTGGAACAACAACAAATCCAAGTGGAATTAAGCAAGGAACTACTACAAGTGGCTCTACCCGAAGAGGAAGTGGATTGTAAAAAAAGATTTCTTTAAAAGAAAAAGAGGCTTTTCAATTTTGAAAAGCCTCTTTTTTTAAATCAAATAATTCGTTTAATGTGACTAGTTGCCATTATCATTAAAAATCCAAATTTTTTTGATCTCTGCCAAGTGTAACGTGTTAATCATAAGCGTATGTTTAGATTTGTTTCACATTGCAATCTAAGGTAAATTAAAAGAGTATTGGATCAAAATTTGTCGTAGAGTTGTATCTTTTTAGTAAAATGTATTAAAATAAGATTTAATGGTTTTCGTTCAAATTTGTATTTTTAGATAAAAGTTGGTTGAAATTAAAATTTTTAAGATCAGTCAATTATCCAAGAACCATGAAAAATTAAAGAAATGAAATTGAAAGCTATTGTAGTTGATGATGAAGATTTAGCAAGGAAAAACCTAACCATGCTACTTCATGAGTATTGCGAAGATGTTGAGGTAATAGGAGATGCGGGAAATATAGAAACGGCAAAATCAAAAATTGAAGAATTAAAACCAGATGTTGTCTTTTTGGACATTCGAATGCCAAGTGGCTCAGAAGGATTTGATTTATTAGATAATATAGAGAACAGAGATTTTTTGGTAGTCTTTGTAACAGCCTTTAAAGATTATGCGTTGCGTGCATTTAATGCAAATGCAATCCATTATGTATTAAAACCTGTAGATATTGACGATCTTGTTCGATCCGTCGATAAAATTAAAGAAGCGAAAACAACCTTTGCTGATAATCCTGAAAGTTTTGATACTTATTTTGAATCCATAAAGAATTTGTCGAATTCTATGGAGTCCCAAGGATACGGGAATAAAGTTGCCATAAGTCATACAAAAGGAATCAAGTTAATCGACATAGATGATATTATGTATCTTGAAGCTTCTGGAAATTGTACTGTATTATATTTTAATGATGGCACAAGATATTTAGATACTAGGACGTTAAAGATTTATGAAGGAATTCTAAATCCATCTATATTCTATCGAATTCATAAATCACATATTGTAAACATGAATTATTTAAAAGAATATTTAAATGAAGATGGACACTTTGCAATTTTGAAAAATGGAAAATTACTTTCTGTTGCAAGGAATAGAGTTTCTAGCTTTGTAAAAACGTTAAAATCGCTGTAAGTGAAGTTATTTTTGGCTTTTTTAAGCCTTTTCTCTTTAATCCATGTCTACGGACAACATTATAATTTTACCAATTATACCGTAGAGGATGGTTTGGCTCAATCGCAGGTACGTGATATCTGTCAAGATAATCAGGGATATTTGTGGATAGGAACGAATTCTGGCCTAAGTAGATTCAATGGGATTGAATTCGTAAACTATTCTATTGATGATGGACTTCCAGATAATAACATCCGGAAATTATATATTAGTAAAAAAGGAACATTATGGGTGGGTACTGCAAGAGGATTAGCCCATTTCGAAAATCAGGAAATTCAATCCTACATTTTTGAAGATCAGTATCGGATAAATGATATTGCTGAATTTAAAGACATTATGTATGTTGCTAGTAATACAGGCTTAATTCAATTCAATGACGAGTCATTTGTGCAATTAGAAGATAATGATGTAGCTTCCTATTATTATGTCCGTTCAATGGCAAATTATAAAGATTCGATTTTAATTTGTGGAACAAAAAGCGGAGTATATTCTTGGGACGGTAAAGAGTTCGAAAAATTTAATATTCCAGGATATGACAAGCTCAATGTTAGAAATGTTAAGATCGTCGGAGACAAACTCTATGTTAGTGCCAGAAGAATAGGACTTTTTAGCTATGATTTAGTTTCTAAGAAAACAAATTTATTCGACCTTAATTATAACACCGTATCTTCCATTAACGTGGATGAAACTTCGATTTTTGGAATCAGTACAAATTCCGGTGCTTTTTTGATTGATAAAAGTCAAGAAATGCTGTATTTTAATGAAACAAATGGCCTTTTAGACAATAGTTTAGAATGTTTATTTAAAGATGTTGAAGGCAACGTTTGGCTCGGAACAGATGGGAAAGGGTTGTTAAAATTTTCTGGAACTTCTGTTGTTTCGTATTCCGTAGACGATAATTTAGGAAGTGATCTGGTGATGTCAATCCAACAGGACACAACAGGTAAATTTATTTTCGGTACGTATGATGCAGGGATTACACAAATGACAAGAGAGGATCAGTTTAATTATTTTTCTGTAAGAGATATTTTAGTAGATAATACAGTATGGTCTGTAATGTTAGATTCGTTGAATAGAACATGGCTTGGGACCTCAATGGGATTGACAATTTTAGATGAAGCGAATCAAAAAGTTGAACACCCGTTACAAGGAATAAGTCCTAAAATTAGGACAATGGTTTCGATAGATGGAGAAACCATATTATTTGGTGGAGATCATGGACTTTTAGTGATGCAAGGAGATTCTATTGTTGAATTACATACTCATCTAAATATTAACCGATTGTATATTTTAAATAATAAAGTGTATTGCGCTGGTTTTGATGGTCTTTATGAATTTAAGAAGGGAGATTATACACAATATAGACAAGTTAAATTACCAGAGGCCAATGTCAATACGCTAACTTCGGATTATCTAGGAAACCTATGGATAGGCACCATGAATGGCTTATTCGTAATGAATCAAAAAGGATATATTTTTGAGTTTCCTTTAGACGAAAGAGAATATCGAGCGAAATCAATTTTAGGTCTAATTTCAAGTGATGACAGTAGTATTTGGATTTCTGGAATGAACGGTGTATATCAAGTTGCTAAACGTTTAGACGAAAGAAATGGGTATCATATTTTTAATTATGGAACACCAGAAGGGCTAATTGATGAAGAGTGTAATAGTAATGCGCTTTACGAAGATTATGAAGGTAATATCTGGATAGGTACAGCAAGAGGGTTAGCAAAAATAGACCCGAGTTTTAATGATGTTCTTTTCGATTATAAAAAACCAATTCTTCATATGACGGGCCTTAGGCTTTTTAGAGAAATTTTTGACTATTCAGATTATGAGATTCGAAAGGATTCAATTTTTGGTGTTCCAGAATGGATTGAATTACCGCACAACAAAAACCATTTAACCTTTGATTTTATAGGAATTAATCATAAAGACCCTAAATCTGTGCGTTACGAATATCGCTTAATTGGTGCAAATGATGAATGGTCGCCAATATCTAAATCAAGTTATGCAACTTATTCATTCCTTCAACCAGGTGAATATAATTTTCAAGTCAGAGCAATTAATAAAAACAATTTATTTTCAACCGTAAAAGAAATTTATGTCATCATTACTCCTCCTTTTTGGAAAACATGGTGGTTTATAATCTTAATTACAATAGGCGGAATTTTAATTGTAGTTTACATTTTTCAAGCGCGAATTAGAAGTTTAAAACAAAAACAAGAAAATGAAAAATTAGATTTGAAAAATAGACTTTTGTTTCTCGAACAACGCTCGCTAAATGCAAGTATGAATCGACATTTTATTTTCAATTCATTAAATTCAATTCAGTACTTTATCAATAGTTCTGATAAACTTTCAGCAAATAAGTATTTATCTAGCTTTGCTAAATTAATTCGTAAAAATTTAGACAGCTCTGCAGCAAATAATTTTATTGTGACGCTACAAGAAGAAATAGAGCGGATAGAATTATACTTGTCTCTAGAGCAAATGCGCTTTTCTGGAAAATTTGATTATTCCGTTAAAATCTCTTCTTCATTAGATACAGAATCGATTGAAATTCCTTCCATGATCTTACAACCATTTGTGGAAAATAGTATCATTCATGGCGTGCTCTCTTTGGATAGAAAAGGAGAGATTTTAGTTGAAATTTCGGAAGAATTAGGCCAGGTTGTTTTTACTGTGAAAGATAATGGTTTAGGTATAGATAATAGCTTAAAGGTGAAGCAAAAATCAGTTGAAGGAGACCACGAATCTAAAGGAGTGGAAATAACAAACCGGAGAATTGAATTGTTGAGAAAATTAACAGGAGAAAATTTGCTGATTATTGGTCCTTTCCAAATGAATACAAAAGAGGGTGAATCTCTTGGTACAAAGGTTGTCTTAAAACTGGGTGGTGCTGAAAAATTTGGTGAATAAAATTGTTAAAAACTTGTTTTAACAGATATTTGTTCGTATCTTTGGTACATATAGCTGCTAATTCTAGAGCAATTTATGAAGAAATTAATTTACATACTGTCAATTTTTGTGCTGGTTTTCCTACTAGATTCATGTTCAAAAGAGAGAGTGACGCAGGTTCAAGATTATGATCCATTTGCGGTTGAGGTTGAAGATAGTAGTAGTAGAAATACAGAGGACGAGAACGGAGGAGGAATTGTAGATCCGGACGACGACGACGACGATATGGATGAAGATGATAACGACATTTCACCTGATGATTTGATTGTAGATCCAGACGACGACGACGACGATATGGATGAAGATGATAATGAAGAAAGCAATGGTGATCGAGACGAAGATGGAAACGACACTTAATTGAAAAATATAAATAAACTTAAAAAGGAGAATCACAATTGATTCTCCTTTTTTTATGCCAAATTTTCTGGTGTTAACAATGATTAACGATTCATAAAGAAAACTTTCATAGATAACTAAGAATCCCCATTGAAATATCAATACTGAGAAACCTGAGTTCGATTATTAACTGTAAGATATTCAGTTAATTATGTTGATAACTG
>CAYPZN010000089.1:0-13435 GCA_964415335.1 uncultured Crocinitomix sp. | reverse complement strand
CCGCCATTTTTTCGGCAGATACCGGGGCTTCATATCCTGGAAATGCTTCTTCTAGCATTTCCGTTTGAGCCGCGCCTAAAGCAAGGCAATTTACTTGAATGTTTTTTTCTTTTAATTCTTCCGCCAAGCATTCAGAAAAACCAGCTACAGCCGATTTTGTAGCACTGTAAACACTTAGCCCAGGGAATTTTGAACTCCCTTGAAATCCGCCCATTGAACCTATGTTGACAATATGCCCGCCATTTGCTTCCATTAAAGGAATAACCGCTTGGCAACTTTGAATCAATCCAAAAACATTTGTTGTAAAAGATTTTGTTATATCAGATTCTGTTAACGATAAGACAGGCTTGTTAACAAGATATCCCGCATTATTAATTAAAACATCAACAGATTGAAATGCATTCGAAATTAATGTAGAAAGATATTCCTTTAAATTAGGCGCAGTCAAGTCAACAACCCCAATTGAAATATTCTTATTTCCAATCTCTTTTTCAAGCAATTGTAATTTATCAAAACTTCTTGCCAAAACAAGAACCTTGTGTGTAGAAGAAAGTTGTTTTACCATAGCTTTACCTATGCCACGACTTCCGCCAATAATTACAATGTTTTTCATCTTAAAACAATGAGCGAATTAATATTCATCAAAAGAAACAACTACTTTTTCCGAAGTAGGATGGGCTTGACAAGTTAAAACAAATCCATTTGCAACTTCATCCTCTTCTAAAGCGAAATTTAAATCCATTCGTACTGTTCCTTCCAAAACTTTTGCTCTACACGTACAACAAACACCACCTTTACATGAAAAGGGAACGTCAGCATCTTCGTCTTGAGCAGCTTGTAAAATATCTTTTCCATTAGAATTTAACGTAAAAGCGTATTCTTCATCATCAATAATAACAGTAACGGCACTATCAATTGCTTCACCTTCATTAACCGAAGTTTCAGCAGGTGCACTTGTCGTAAATAATTCAAAATGAATTTTACTCTTATCAATTCCTTTACTTAAATAAAAATCTTTTACGGTCATGATCATCTCTTCTGGACCACATGAATAGATTCCATCAATAGAAAGAGAAGATTGGTTTTCATTGAAAAAAGCTTCACATTTCGAAGCATCAATTCTACCATTTGTATTTGTGTTACCTGTATCCTCTTTACTTAAAACATATGTAAGTTGGAAATTAGAATTTTCATTGTTTAATGCGTCTAATTCACTTTTGAAAATAGTACCCTCAGAAGATTTGTTTCCGTAATAAAGCTGAACAGTACTGTTTCCTTCTTCTTTCAAAATTGTTTTTACCATTGAAAGTACTGGTGTGATACCAGATCCAGCGGCATAAAAGATGTAATTTTTAGCATTAGAAGTATTTGTCTCAATAATAAATTTTCCGTCAGGCGTCATTGAACTAATTTCATCTCCTACCTTTAATACATTATTTGCAAATCCAGAAAATACACCATTTTCAATTTCTTTGACAGCAACAGTCAATTGATTGTCGTGCGGCGCCGAACAAATAGAATAAGATCTACGAATATCTTCGCCACTGATTGTTGTTCTCAATGTTAGGTATTGCCCTGAAATAAAATTAAAATCGTTACTCAAATTAGCTGGAACATCAAATGTAATAGAGACAGTATCAGCAGTTTCTTTAGTTATATTTTTTACGCTTAATGCATGAAAAGTAGTACTCATAGTATTTATTATTTTGTGTAAAAATAGTGCTATAAAAGCAATTAATTGATATGATCGTTTCTTTTTTCACATTTCTATGGTAGAAACAGTTAATATCTAATATGGTTTTAAATTTTAATTCGAAAAACCAATTATAAAAGATGAAAATTGAAATAAACTTGGTAGATAATTTGTACCTTTAGTACTTTAAAACAAGTCTTCTACTAACCTAAAATTAGTGTATAACAAATCATGCTTTATTCTAAATTTCTCTTTCGAGTTTTAACCGTATTATTCCTTTTTTCGAAAGTTGGATTTAGCTATAGTCACAAAGATTTTGAAAAGTATAAAGCAAAATACCCCAATCAAAAGGGAGTAATTTTGAATCACAATCAAAAAGTAAACATTTCAGTAGATAAAAAAACGGGTGAATTAGAAATTTTCGAGATGGATTATGAAGAACTATTGTACTTAACTGAGTCGGCAAAATTTTTCACAAACAAGAGCATCTATACATCAGATTTTTTTGAAGACATTATTTATATTAAAGTAACTGTTTACGATCAATCAGGAAAAAAATGGTCACTCTCTCAAAATGATTTTAAATTGGTTGATTCACCCCCAAGCAGTTGGGTTTTTCATGATGATAATAAAGAAATGGTTTTCAACCTGAAAAAATTGGGAAAAGGCTTTCGAACAGAAATTGAATACCAGAAAAAAGTAAAACGACCAGAATTTTTTGATGTTTTTCATTTTACGTCTAATTTTTTAACAGAAAAAGCGACCTTGGAAATTGCTTATCCAGAAACAGTTGATTTAACTTTTTATAAACAGAATTTAGAAAAATTTAGCGTTGTTACAGAAAAAGAAAATAAGAAGAAAATGAACAAGATAACTTGGACAATTGATCAAGTATCGGCGTACAAAGAAGAAGAGGGGAGTGTCAATGCTAAAAACTATGTACCGCACCTTTTGGCTCAAATAAATGGATATCAACATAAAAACAACTATGTTAATCTAATTGGCTCTCCTAAGGAACTTCATAACTTTTTCCAAAAGCTATTATTAATCAGAGAAAATCAGAGCGGGAATGAAGATTTGAGTGGATTGTATGAAATTGTAGATAACATTACAAAGGGAATGGACAATGAAACTGAAAAGATGGATACTATTTTTAGATGGGTTCAAGACAATATAAAATACATTGCTTTAGAAGACGGAATTAATGGATATGTTCCCAGAGCTTGTAGCCAAGTTGTATTTAATCGTTATGGTGATTGCAAAGACATGGGAAATTTATTAGTTGAAATGCTAAACTATGCAGATGTTCCTGGAGCTCACGTTGCATGGGTAGGTACAAGAGATATTCCCTATTTAATGAGTGAAATTCCAACACCGTTGGCATGTAATCATGTAATTTGTGTTGTAGATAACCCAAAAGGTGGTTATTATTATTTAGACGCAACTCAAGCTCATGGAGGGTATACTATTCCTCCTTCAAGTATTCAAGAAAAAGAACTTCTTGTACATAATAAATTGGACGACTATGTCTTATATAAAGTACCTGCTGTAGAAGCTTCCCAAACGTATGTTAAAAGTAAAATTGTTTATTACCTAGATGAAAATGATTCAATTAGAGGAACAGGAAATGATATTTATAGTGGTTATGAGCGAAATGATTTAACATATTACTTTTCAAATTTAGAACCAGATGGGCAAGAAGAATACGTAAGGACCCTTGTACTTGGAAATTTAAACAGATACACTTTACAAGAATATAGAATAGTTAATCTAGAAGATCGGAAAAAAGATTTAGAAATAATGTATGATTTTAGTGCGACAGATTTGTTCATCAAGGACAATGAGAATTTGATTTTAAATCCGACATTGTTTAAACCCAGAATTACGAAATATAACAAAATAGATCATTCTTTTCCCCGATTTAAAGACCATCACAGAACGGTTAATTACGAATATGAGTTTAAAATTCCAGAAGGTTACTTTATTAGTAAAGTCCCTGAAAACGTTGTTTTTAATCATGAGTTTTTTGAATTTTCGGGGATCTTTAAACTCGAAAAGGGTACATTTTCTGTAAACATGACCTATACTTATCGTTTATTAGAAATTTCAAGTGAACTGTATCCGGAATGGAATACATTTTCGAATCGAATCAACCAAGCTACAATTCAAAACATTATCCTTCAAAAACGACCAGAGAACCCATGAGAATTAGTCTTATTTTTATTTTGCTGGTTTCGTTTCAAGTAAATGCACAGCTATTTCCTTTCAATCTATTCTATAGTTTAGAAGAAAACCCAAAGCAAATCTTGCGCGAAGAAAGTGATCATTTATATTATTACAACAAATATCTTTTGACCGTAGAGTATCAATTTGATCGAAATTACGGCCAATTTTTCCAAACAAAAACATTTCATTATAAGGTTAAACTAAATTCAGACGCAGCGATTGAAGAATTTAATAAAGTTTATATTTCGCTTAAAAATGTTGTTGATCTTATCAAATTAGAAGCGCGAATTATTAAGCCTAATTCGGTTACAGATGTAAGTATCATTCCTGAAGAATTTGTAGGCGAAGATCAAACCGAAAGTTATATTTATTTCCCTGTTGGAGGGTTGGAATTAGGAGATGAATTAGAAGTTATTCAAGTTGTTAAAATGCTACCTGCATTTGATGGGGATCAATTTTCTTTTCAAGGTGAAGTTCCAATTTATGATTTCGATTTTAAGTTTATAACTCCAAATGACGCACAGTTCAATTTTTTGCCACAAAACGGATTTCCAATGCCAACTTTCGTTGACACTATTTTACAACGACATGTTTGGGATGTACATCTGGATACCATTCCTATTCATAAAGAAGAATATTTTTCTGCGTATAGTAATGAGATAATGAAACTAGATTTATCAATTGAAAAAATTCAAAATCAAACAAGTGATTATTCACCTTATGCAATTTTTGCTAATCAAGCCAACGAAATCTTTAATCAAGACATTTCAGCCAAAGATGAAAAGGCGCTCAAACTACTATTAAAGAAAATTGGAACAAATCGTGCTTTTTCGATAAAGAAAAATGTCAAACTGATTGAGAATTACATGAAGAATGATTTTTTGATTGGTTATGGTCAACCAAATTGGTCGATTGCGCAAATGGTTGAAGAAAATAAATCTGATGGAACCGGAGGACTAAAACTCTATATGCGTTTGTTTGAGCAACTGAATATTGATTATGAATACGGTTTAACAACAAATCGATTTGAAACTAATTTTCAACCAGAGATAGAATCTAGTTTCTTTCTCCAAAATTACTTTTTCTATTTGCCCCAGGTTAAAGCATATTTTGCGCCCTTTGAAATAGAGTCGCGTCTGGGTTATTTAAATTATCAACTAGCACCAAATTATGGACTGTTTTTAACTCCAATTTCATACCCTTTCAAAAAAACAAAACATGAAGTACGTGAAATAAAACCGACAAACGCTAACAATAATATTGATAGTTTAATCATTCGGATTAATGTTTTGCCCGACTTTGTAGATGCTGAAATAACTGTAGAAAGACATGTTACAGGATATGATGCGGGCAAATATCAAGCTTATTATTATTTATATGGCGAACAAAAGAAAAAAGAAAGTCATAGTCAATTGCTTAATTTCTTTAAGGATAATAGCCAATTTAAAATGACAGAAATTCAAAATACATTCCCAGAAGACGCTTACCATAAACCATTGATTATAAAGGGAGAGATGACATCTTTATACAATCCAATTATAGAGCAGGCTGAGCAAAAAAAAATATTTAAATTGGGAAATATTTTTGGAGAATATATAAACATCAAAGAATTAGAAAATAAAACCAACGATTTCGTTTTCGGGCATCCATTTACAAGCATTACTGAAGTTATTGTTACTTTTCCAGAAAAAGTAACGATCTCTAATCAAGAAAAAATTCCTCAATTTGAGAAATTAACCGATTTAAATTCCATTAAGATTAGCTCTGTTTTGAATGTTTCAGAAAATCAATTTTCATACCGTCAAAGAGATGAATTTAAGGAAGGAGTTTATCCAATTGAATCAAAAGATGAATTAATGAAAGTATTTCAATTTTACAGCGATTTAAGCAAAATGAATTTAATTATTGAATAGTTACCTGCTGTGCTTGATATTTTTCTTTTATAGACAGCTTAAATAGTCGAAAGAGACAATTTATTTCAGAGAAAGGAAGTCTGATCACTACTTTTGTTAATTACCTGTTGAAAACTACTTCTAAATGCCAATGGAAAGGAGTCAAATTCAACTTTGAATTTTTATCTTTGTTTTACACGTTTAAACCGGTGTCAACTCTACTAAAACAATCATTTTTAGAGATTAGAGTATAATTAAAATTACTATGAGCGAAGAAGAAAAAAACAAAGGAGGCTATTCAGCGGATAGTATCCAAGCTTTAGAAGGAATGGAACATGTACGGATGCGTCCGTCAATGTATATCGGAGATGTAGGAACAAGAGGATTGCATCACCTTGTTTATGAGGTTGTTGATAACTCTATTGATGAGGCTTTAGCTGGGCATTGTGATGAGATTGAAGTTGTGATTCTTGAAGGAAATGGTATCCGAGTAACAGATAATGGTCGTGGTATTCCTGTAGGAATGCACGCGAAAGAAGGAGTTTCTGCACTTCAAGTTGTAATGACGAAAATTGGAGCAGGTGGTAAATTCGATAAAGATTCGTATAAAGTTTCTGGGGGATTACACGGAGTAGGGGTTTCTTGTGTGAATGCTTTATCTCGTCATTTATTGGCAGAAGTAAGAAGAGAAAGCAAACTTTTTAAGCAAGAATACGAGCGAGGAAAAGCATTGTATCCTGTAAAAGAAGACGGAATATCAACCGAAACAGGTACACGTGTTACTTTTTATCCAGATCCCGAAATCTTTGATTTATTAGAATATAACTACGATACACTTGCTTCAAGAATGCGTGAGTTAGCATATCTGAACAAAGGAATTACAGTTACGATAAGAGATGAAAGATCTAAAGACGAAGAAGGAAAACATAGAGAAGATATCTTTTTCTCAGAAAAAGGATTAAGTGAATTTGTTCGCTTTTTGGATGAATCGCGTGAATCATTAATTGAAGATGTCATTCACGTTGAAGGAGAAAAGAATGGTGTTCCAGTTGAGGTCGCTATGATCTATAATACATCATATGCTGAAAATTTACATTCATATGTAAATAATATCAATACGCATGAAGGAGGAACACACCTCTCTGGTTTTAGAAGAGGTTTAACAGGAACACTAAAAAAGTATGCAGAGGAATCTGGAATGTTGGACAAGTTAAAATTTGACATTGCAGGAGATGATTTCAGAGAAGGATTAACAGCAGTTGTTTCTGTAAAAGTTCAAGAACCACAATTTGAGGGACAAACAAAAACAAAATTAGGAAATAGAGAAGTAAATGCTCCTGTATCTCAAGCTGTATCAGAAATGCTTACAGATTATTTAGAAGAACATCCAAAAGATGCAAAACGAATAATTGAGAAAGTTATTCTTGCTGCAACAGCAAGGCACGCTGCCAGAAAAGCACGTGAAATGGTACAACGTAAAAATGTACTTACAGGTGGTGGTTTACCAGGTAAATTAGCTGATTGTTCATCAAAAGATCCGGCTGAATCAGAAGTATATTTGGTTGAGGGAGATTCTGCAGGAGGAACGGCAAAACAAGGTCGTGATAGACATTTTCAAGCAATCATGCCATTAAGAGGTAAAATCTTGAATGTTGAAAAAGCAATGCAGCACAAAATTTTTGAAAACGAAGAAATCAAAAATATTTATACAGCATTAGGCGTACGTGTTGGAACAGAAGATGATGAAAGAGCATTAAACCTGGAAAAATTAAGATATCATAAAGTGATTATCATGTGTGATGCCGACGTTGATGGTTCGCATATTGAAACATTAATCTTAACTTTCTTTTTCAGATACATGAAAGAATTGATCGAAAGAGGATACATCTACATAGCAACTCCGCCACTTTACCAAGTGAAAAAAGGTAAAAAATCAGCTTATGCATGGGATGATGATCAACGTGATCGTTTGATAATGGAGATGAAAGGAAGTGGAACAGATTCTAGTGTTGGTGTGCAGCGATACAAAGGTCTTGGAGAGATGAATGCTGAACAATTGTGGGAAACTACAATGAATCCGGAAGCACGTACATTGAGACAAGTACAAATTGAAAATGCAATGGAAAGTGACCGTACTTTTTCAATGTTAATGGGAGATGAGGTAGCACCAAGAAGAGAGTTTATTGAAAAGAATGCGAAATACGCGAATATTGATTCGTAATTTTATCCATACACTACTAAAACAAAAAAACCTCTTTCTGTTTGGAAAGAGGTTTTTTTAAAAATAATCGATTTTGTATTATTAGATTGACAATTGAAATAAACTTACTATTGCATTATGGTAATGTTCTGGAAGACCCGAAGTATTCGTTAATTGTGATAATCCTAAAAAATCAAACCCACATTTTTCATAATAATTGATTAATCCAATGTTTTCTCCAACAGTATCCATTCGAACATACTTTTTGTTCTTTTTCCTCGCTAAATCCTTAGACCATTTTATAATCTCATTTACTAAATTATTACCTCTGAAATTTGAATTTGTTGCTATGCGGTGAATGTAAATTGCTGGCTCCTTGTTTTTTTCTTGCCAAATTTGAGGGTCACTTTCGACATAAGCCCAAACACAGGCAATTTCACTATTAATTATGATTTTCAATTGCCTGTGTTCTTGAATTTCTCTCTCAACTAATTCCTTGTCAAAGTCAGGCCAAACAACAGCCAATTTCTTTTTTTGAAATTCAGTCGCAACTTTATAAAGTTCAAATATTCGATCAATATCTTCAGGTTGACTATGCTTTATTTCCACAATTGTTAGATAAATAAACAAAAAGGATTAGAATTTCATTACTCTTTCTGCCCAATGATTCTATCAAAAGACAACACCTTTAAAAAGAAGATAATCTTTTGCTGAAAACCAATGAATATTTTATTTCAAATTATTAATCAACTTTTCAAAATGAGGATAATAAATCCTTCCCCACATTGGCTTTTTTTCAAATTGAAATGTCTTGTTTGATGAAGAATCATGAACAACTGGAATTGAAAATCCAGCCCATTTTTTTCCAGATTTTAGTTTAAGACAATAATCTTTAGCTTCATCTGTGATATTGCTAGAAATTAAAATACATATTACACCTAGCCCTGATTGAAAACCTCTAGGCCAACCTGTGTAATTTTGTTTTGAATAATTAAATGACTTTGTCAAATGCTCTTCAATGAGTGGAACATTGACTTCTTCATCTCCAAAATCAGTAGCAACAATAAATGTGTTTAACTGAGTTGCAACCCATGCCCATCTAAATTTTTTCTCGTATCCGATTGCACTTGGTTTATTATACAACTTGTGCATCTGAGTGAAAGATTGAAGCTGCTTGTAATTTTCCTTTTATTGATTCAAGATTCATAGTATTGATTAAAGGTTAGTTTTACTGCGTTATTACTGATCAAGAATAGCTTTAATATTTGGTTTAAAATAAAGTTCTGATTTTAAAACTTTTCCATCTTCACGATAAATGGGGTTTCCATTAACGTCTAGTTTACTCATATTACTGCGTTGAATTTCTTCGAAAACGGGTTGGATTTTATCTTGCATTCCATGTTTAAGCATAGTTCCGCATAAAATATAAAGCATATCGCCCAAAGCATCTGCAATTTCAATCAAATCTCCATTTTGAACAGCTTCTAAATACTCTTCGTTTTCTTCACGCATCAGATCAAAACGAAGCTTTCCTTCAGCCTTCGAAATTTCGTGCGTAGGAGAATACTTGTTTTTGATTCCAAATGAGTTATGAAACGTTTCAACGTGTTTAATTACTTCCTTTAAAGTGATGTCTTTAGTCATTATTTTTTATTTTTGATAAAGATAAATCTAACCAATTTAAAAATCCAATTGATGCATAAGCTTTTACTAACAATATTTACAATTTGTGGTTTTGCTTTATTTGCTCAAAATTTCCATCCTCCGATTGTCAATTATTCTATAAAAGATTATGGGAAAAACCGTAATCCTGAGAATTATTGTGCTATTCAAGATCATAGAGGAGTAATGTATTTTGGGAATGCGCATGGAATTCTTGAATTTGATGGTGAAAAATGGGAATTTATTCCAGTAGAAAGCGGTTCTTTTGTCCGTTCTTTGGCGGTTGATGACAATGGAGTTATTTATGTCGGAACTTTTGGAAATTTTGGCTATCTAGTTCCAGATAAAAAAGGAGAACTTACTTTTCATTCATTGTTAGATGTTTTACCGGAAGAAGATCAGTTTTTTAGCGATATCTGGAAAATACACGTAGTAAATGGCAAAATATATTTTCAAGCACAAGAAGCATTATTTGAATACTCTTCTGAAGAGAAAAATTTAAACACGATTTATCCCGAAACAAGCTTTCATACAAGTTTTTTGATTAATGAAGAAATCTATTTAAGAGAACGCGAAAAAGGAATCGTAAAATATGATGGTAGTGAACTTTTATTATTAAATGAGACAGAAGAGTTTGCCGGTTTCGGCGTTTTTGGAATGCATAAATTAGAAGATAATTCCCTTTTGATCATAACACAAGAACTTGGGTTGTATAATTGGAAAAATGAAACATTGACCACTTTTGAAAATGGATCAAAGCAAGAATTGATTTCACTTGGAATCTTTGGCTCTGAGCAATTATCGGATGGAAACTTTGTTTTAAACACATTTACAAACGGATTAATTATAATCAATGCCCAAGGAAAAATCATCAAACGAATTGATCGATTTACAGGAATCCGTTCTAATAATGTTCAAGCTGTATTTCAAGACCGTGACTTAAACTTATGGCTTCCGTTAGGCAATGGGATTTCAAAAATAAATTATCATTCTCCACTTTCTTACTTTAATGAAAAAATGGGAGTCGAGGGCAATGTCGAAGCAATCATAAGATATCAAAACAAGGTTTATGTTGGAACTTCTGACGGGTTATTTGTTCAGGATACAACGCTGTTTGGAGCACGAAAGTTTAGAAACACAAATATTGTTCAAGACAATGTTTGGGACCTATGCATTGTAGGAAATGATCTTTTTATCGGTTCAGGAAATGGAATGTTTAAGATCACAAGCGGAAGTCAAGTTTCACGAATAACTTATACAAATACGAATACAATTTGTTTTAGACCAGAAAAAAAAGAGTTTATAGTTGGTGGAGCAAAAGGGATTTTTATTTATGATCAGAATTTTAACGAACAATGGTCTTTTCAAAGCAATTTTTCCACTTTCTTAGGTGCGGAAATAGATCCTTTAGATCAAAATATTATTTGGTTAGGAACATCAAAATCTGGTACCTTCAGAATAACCGATATAGGAAATGATTATCAATTAGATCAATATGGTGTTGATGCTGGACTATTGGACGATTTAGGAAAACCCATTATTTATGAAGATAGTTTGATTTTTGGAGCGAAAGATGGATTATTTCATTTCATTGACGAAGAGCAAATGAAAAAAGATCTAGGACACCAATTAACCGAAGAACAGTTAGAGGATCCTTTCTTTTATCAAGGAATATTTGATCTCTATACTTTAAAGGATTCGATTTTCAGTGGACAATTACTCTTACTCGAAAAAGGGGAAGATAGAACCTGGTATTGTAACGAATTCAAAGTTGGATACTATGACCATGTAAAAAAGGTTTTTAAAAACAAACCTTTTTGGGGGATCGATTACGGAAGAATTAATGAATTTTATTTAGAAAACAATGGTGTTTTATGGATTGGAGCTGCTGAAGGATTAATTCGGTACGAAAAGAATGACTACAAAGCCTATGAATCTTCGTTCTTTGCCTTAATCAGAGAGGTTCGTTTGACCAAAGGAGATACATTGTTTAGTGGAATTTATACTTCTAATGATAGTACAGTACAAATTAATCAAAATCCAGACAATATTCATGGAATAGTCTACGCGCAAAATGATATTGAATTTTCGTTTTCAGCACCCTATTTTGAAGATGAACATCAGCCCGAGTATCGTTATATTCTAGAAGGGTATGACGAAAACTGGCTCGATTGGCGAATGAAAAGTGAAGCCAATTATAATAATTTGCATGAAGGCGAATACACTTTTAAAGTAGAAGCTAGGAATATTTATGGACAAATTAGTGAACAAGCATCTTACCGCTTTGTTATTTTACCCCCTTGGTACCGTACAGGTTGGGCATATTTTTTATATGGAATTCTTTTTATTCTAATCTTCTTTATTAGTCTTCGAATAAGTTCTAAACGATTAAAAGCTAAAAACATATGGTTAGAAGGCGTAGTAGAGGAACGAACAATGGAAATTTCAAAGAAAAATATTGTTCTTGAACATCAAAAACAGGAAATCGAAGATAGCATCAATTATGCACAGCGAATTCAAGAAGCAATTTTACCACTCGATTCTGAAATGAAAAAATGGATTCCTGATTCTTTTGTTTTATTTCGACCAAAAGATATTGTTTCTGGAGATTTTTACTGGTTCTTAGAGAAAGATACTAAATTAGTATTCATTTGTGCGGATTGTACTGGACACGGAGTTCCTGGAGCTTTTATGAGTATGATAGGATCAGATCGATTAAATAATATTGTCAGTGAAAATAAAATGACTTCTCCTGGAAAAATTCTATCTGAATTGAACAAAGCAATAAAAAAATCACTGAAACAAGACGGGCAAAAAAATTCAACCCGAGATGGAATGGATGCTGCAATCTGCACAGTGGATTTAGCTAAAAATGAGGTGATGTATGCTGGTGCAAATAGACCGCTTTGGATTGTTAAGGGAGAAGAGTTGAAAGAAATAAAAGCGACAAAAGTTGCGGTAGCAGGGTTTACTCCTGATGATCAAATTTTTGAAGAACATGTAATCCCTTTAGAAGAAGGGCTTAAGTTTTATATGACTTCTGATGGTTATGCTGATCAATTTGGAGGAGAAAAAAACAAGAAGTTTAAGGTGAAGACATTAAAGAAATTAATTGTTCAAAATTCAAATAAACCATTTGACGTTCAACGAGATTTATTAGAAGAAGAATTGTATAAATGGATGGGGAATTTTGAACAAATTGATGATGTTTGCGTCATTGGATTTAAAATATAAAACAAGCGATTTATTTTGCTTTAAAGCTTGAACAGTAAATTTTTAATAAAAATGTCGAAAAAAAATAAAGAACATCACCCTATATATAATTTATTCTTCGTAATATTGCACCCCCGAAAACAGGGAAAAAAGATTTAGTGTCATGAGTGATATAATAAGAGATTTACAAAAGGAACTAACAGCAGGTACTGAAATTCCTGATTTCAAAGCAGGAAGTACAATTACTGTTCATTATAAGATTAAAGAGGGTAACAAAGAAAGAACTCAGTTGTTTCAAGGTGTGGTTATCCAAAGAAAAGGAAGTGGTGCAACAGAGACATTCACAATAAGAAAGATGTCTGGAAATATTGGAGTAGAAAGAGTAATTCCAGTTAATTCTCCTTTCATTGAGAAAGTTGAAGTGAATAAAGTTGGTGCTGTAAGAAGAGCAAGAATTTATTACTTCAGAGAAAGAAGAGGTAAATCTGCTCGAATTAGAGAAAAAAGAAACGCTATTGCGAAATAATATTAACCTTTATGGTTTTAAAA
>CAYPZN010000088.1:0-13818 GCA_964415335.1 uncultured Crocinitomix sp. | reverse complement strand
TGTTCATTGGGCAAACATTGGTAGATGAAATAAATAACAATTAACTATATTTAATTACTGTTTGAAAAAGGGTAAGGCTACAATTTAAGGGAGGAAGTCATCTACATTTGTAAAACACATCATAACTAGAAACGAAAATGAAATAGACCATAAAACTTAGATTAATTGTTTTATAGAGGAGCAAAATACCGCAGGTGTAATTTTATAAGATCCATGCTTTTTTTATAATTAGCTTTGCTTTCAAATAAAATAGAATCAAAAAATGAAACAGAATTTATTTAGTCGAATTGCAGCCTTAAGTGCTTTAATGCTAGCAATCAATACAATTACTTTTGCTCAAATCACAACTCCGGCAAGTAGCCCAGAAGCGGAAGTAACACAAAGAATAGGAGTAACAGATATTACCATTCATTACAATAGACCTTACGTAAAAGAGCGAAAAATTTGGGGAGAATTAGTCCCTTATGGATTTAATGATTTTGGATTTGGAACTTCAAAGTCGGCACCTTGGAGAGCAGGTGCAGATTATAATACAACAATTGAGTTTACAGATGATGTTAAATTAGAAGGAAAAGCTGTCGAAGCAGGAAAATATGGCTTGTTTATGGCACTTGAAGAGAATGGAGAGGTAACCATTATTTTATCTTCGAATACAACTTCGTGGGGAAGTTATTTTTATGAAGAAAAAGAAGATGTTGTTCGTTTTAAGGTAACATCTAAAGAGTTAGAAACTTCGACTGAAATGCTTACTTACGAGTTTAATATGGTTGATGCAAATAGTGCTGTAGCTTCTTTACGTTGGGAAAAGAAAGAAATTCCGTTTAAAATAGAAGTTGATGTAGAAGCAATCGTATTGGCTGGAATTAAAAATGACCTACGTAATCCAAAAGGATTTACACAAGATACTTGGGATGAAGCTGCAGGATACGCATTAAGTATTGGAAATACAGACTTAGCGTTGGAATGGATTAATAAATCCATTGAAGGTGAATTTTTTAGTAAAGAGACATTTTCTAACTTATCTTTAAAATCGCAAATTTTGCAAGAGATGGGGAAAAAAGAAGAAGCAAGTAAAATTTTAGATCAAGCCATTCCACTAGGAACTGCACGTGAATTATACGGTGTTGGAATCACATTGATGAATAATGGTGATTTGGATAAAGCACAGTCAGTAATGGAGCAAGCGGTAAAAGATCATGATGGCGCTTTTCCTACAAATTATGGTTTAGCAAGAATATACTCAGCACAGAAAAACAATAAAAAGGCGATCAAATCAATTAAAAACTCAATGGAAGTTGCTCCAGCAGGGTTTAAAACTCGATTGACTAAAATTGTTGAAAGATTGGAGAAAGGTGAAGATATTAATCAGCCTGTACAGTAATTAAATTATAAATATTCTAATTGAAAAGCCATTCGTCTCAGACGGGTGGCTTTTTTTGTGTTCCTAAGGATAAAAATAAATAAGAGGAGTGTTTTTCGAACAATAATCTTATTTTTATCTAACAAATGACTTTTATTAGCAGTAAAAACCACTCAGCTATGAAAAAATCAAAAGGAGTAAATGCAATTCTAATTTTAAACACATTGTTAGTGATTGCTGGTTTTACGTTCTATATTGTTTTCTCAATGAAAGCAAAAAGTGGAGGAGAGACGCTAATTGACCCATCAAGATTATTAAATATGGCGCTAATTTATACAGTAATGTATATTGGGATCGTTATATCAATATTTAAAAAACAAATTCGTGGAATTCAATTATTTTCTTTAAGAGTATTTGTTGCTTCAGCTATTATCGTATTTGCACCTATTGGATTAGTATTATCACTTGCTACATTAATTTTACCGATTACAAAATCGGTAAAAAATTATTTTGAAATAAATTAAACTTTAAATCAAAAAGGAAAATTATGAAAACAATGACATGTAAACAATTAGGAGGAGCTTGCGATCTTCAATTTCATGCTAAAACATTCGAAGAAATGGCAGAGATAAGCAAAAAGCATGGAATGGAAATGTTTCAAAAAGGAGATGAAGCGCATTTAAAAGCAATGAATGAAATGCAAACTTTGATGCAATCACCAGGAGCAATGCAAGAATGGTTTGCGGCAAAGAAAAAAGAATTTGACGATTTAACATAGCATGAATACAGCATGATTAGATTGCTGTAAATAATGAAAATGGATACAATTAAGCAATACCATTTGCATAAAGATGATTATGCAAAACTTCATTTTGAAATCAATGATTCAAAATCATACCTAAAAAAAATCAAATCCATGCTTCGGCACCCCACAGGCATAGTTTTTATCAAATTATTTGGTTTAAAAGGCAGGAAGACATTATGTGGATTATGAGATAATAGATAATGAAGAAAACACAGTTTTCTTCATTAATAAGAATCAAATTCACTATTTCTGTGAAGATTCACCCAATAACGGTTATTTGTTTCACTTTAACGACATCTTCGTTAACGATTGTAACAACGGTTTAATGGAGCGGTTTTCAACTTCTATTTTTAATGAGATAGGAGGGAATCATCTTAATTTAGACGAAGAAAATGCAATGAGAATGGAAACACATACTGCATACATGCAATCTGAATTATCTCAAAAAGATTTTTTTTATAAAGATCAAGTCTATCATTATTTTCAAGGAATTCTATTTCAAATAGAACGATTAAGAAAAAAAACAGAAAACACAGAAGCCGTTTTAAGCGAAGATTTTAAAATTGCAGCTAATTTTAAAAAACTAGTGTTTCAAGAAATAAACACTACGCTGTTAAATTGGGAACAAATGGAAAAACATTGACAGCTGCTTGCAAACAGTTCTTATTAAATACTCCAGCAAACATTATAAAAGAAAGTAAATTACTTGAGGCAAAACGAATGATGTCTAATCAAAAAACATCAATCAAAGAAATAGCTTATTATTTAGGGTTTGATGATCCTACTTATTTCACCAAATATTTTAAAAAAGGAACGGGATTTACTCCAAAAGAGTTTAAAAAGAAGTATTTCTAAATTACCATTCTCATCTTCTAGATTACCATTTTTTACGATAGAATCTGCTGAATTTTGTCAGTAATTAATTAAAAATAAAAAAATGAGTAATCAAGCATTAATCGTCGGTGGAACAACAGGAATGGGAAAAGCCACAGCAAAACTATTGTTAAGAGATGGTATAGAAGTAATTTTAATTGGACGAAACACTCCGAATTTGGCAACAGCTGAAAACGAATTGTCTTCATTAGGTTCCGTTAAAACTATAGCATTAGATTTAAGTAATGTTGAACAAGTAAATGAGTTTTCTGCAAATTTAGCAGATCATGCTCCAAGTCTAAAATACGTAGTAAATGCTGCGGGTTATTTTAGCCCAAAATTGTTTTTAGAACATACAGCAGAAGATATTGCAGAAACCATTCATTTTTTACTTACAGACAAAAGCTCGTGGGTTACTGGTGCTGTTTGGGATATTGATGGAGGAGTAATGGCAGGAAGAAATTAAAATCAGATCAATTTTAATTTAACCTAAGTAAGATTTATAAAATAGAAAACAAGAATATGTCAAAATTTACAATACCTAAAAAGAACTGAGGTTAGTGAAAATAATCAAGCTATTTTTGATGAATTATAAAAAGGTCTTGGGTTTGTGCCAAATATCTATGCAGCAATGGGGAATTCAAAAAATGGCTTAGCCAGTTATTTGCAATTTTCAAACGTACCAACCTCTTTTTCAAAAAAAGAAAAAGAGGTAACCGATTTGGCGTGAGTGAAGTAAATGGATGCCGTTATTGCCAAGTTGCACATACGGCAATCGGAAAAATGAATGGTTTTACTGATGACCAAATCATTGAACTGAGAAAAGGAGGAGCCGAATGGAATGAAAAATTTGATGCGCTTTCTAAGATTTCAAAATCGATAGCAATTTCTAGAGGTCAAATTTCTGATGCTGAAACAAAGTCGTTTTATAGCGCTGGTTATACAGAAGAGAACTTAGTTGATTTGGTAATGGCAATAGGAATTATTACAATAACAAACATGTTTCATAACATTACAAAAGTTGAGATTGATTTTCCAATAGCCCCAGAATTGTAAATTGGAGTTTAAATAGTAAGTATTGTCTTAATAAGAACGGTTTGACAAATTTATTGTCAAACCGTTTTTGTTTGATGAGTTTGTAAAGAATATGATTAAACGTTTACAAATCCTAGAATGATTAAACTTTAACCCAAGATTTTTCTAGTCATTTAAAATGTTTGAAATAGGAATTATGTACATTTGAGAAGTAATCTAAATTAAATCAACCGATTGTGAAGAAAAGAAATTCGTTAAGAGTACCAGTGCGAGAAGTACTAAAATCAAAAAGAAAAATGGCATTGTCTGCAATTGCTTTAATGACCCTTGCTTCTTGTGGAGGAGAGCATTCAGAAGATGATATGGCAAATGCTGAAGAAATGAATGACCTGATTGTTGTATCAGGAACAATAGAGAATAGTGTAACCGATTCAATTGCAATTTATAATCGTGTTGAACAGAAATTAGAAGCGCCAATCATGTTAAATGCAGATGGTAGTTTTGCAGATACGTTGGAATTAGCAGAAGGAGTATACCAAATGTCAAATGGTGACAACTACTTTTTCATGTACTTGAAAAAGGGATTTGATGTTAAAATGACTGTGAATACAGAGGATTTTGGTAATACATTACAATTTTCTGGAAAGGGAGATAAGCAAAATAATTATTTTGGGATGGATTATGCAAAACAAGAAGAATTGTTTAGCGCAATTGAAGAGGGACTTGATAGTGCTGGTTTTATGGCAAGAATTGATGCATATAAATCAGGAGCAACGAATTTGTTGAATGATTCAGAAATTGATGATTCAACTTTTCTAGCGCAAAAAGAAGAAAGCATTCAACAAACAGGAGATTTCAGTTTGATCCTTTATCAAGAAGAAAAGAAAATGGAAGCTCTTGTTGGAACACCATCTCCAATGTTTGATTATGAAAATATAAATGGAGGAACAACTTCATTGAAAGAGATGAAAGGTAAATATGTTTACGTAGATGTTTGGGCAACATGGTGTGGGCCTTGTATCGGTGAAATTCCATATTTAAAAGAAGTTGAAGAAAATTTTCACGGGAAAAACATTGAGTTTGTAAGTATTTCAATTGATGACAGAGAAGATGAAGAGAAATGGAGAAATATGGTTGCAGATAGAGAATTAGGAGGAATTCAATTATTTGCTGATAACTCATGGAAATCAGAATTTGTACAAGGTTATTCAATTAGTGGGATTCCAAGATTTATTTTGATTGATCCAGAAGGAAATATAGTTGACGGTAGTGCTCCACGTCCTTCAGAAGAAGAGTTGACAGAAACATTAAATGATTTATTGAATTAGAATAAATTTGTTTTTGAGCCCAAGAGCCCTTGAGAGTTTATACTTTCAAGGGCTTTTTTTATCATAAAAATGGATTTAATCCGTGGTTCTTCGAATTAATGTAATATTTCCTTGACCAGAAAATTCTTCTTCATTATCAGCAACAGCAACGTAAGTGTAAAAATAAACACCATCTGTACAAGGATCTCCATCAAAATCATTTCCATCCCAAAATCCTGCAATAGAATTAATTTCGGCAACTTGCACCCCCCAGCGGTTAACAATGATGCAAGTGAAATCTCTAATTCCCTTTGCATAATAATCAAACGTAAATACATCATTTCCTTGATGATTATTGGGAGTAAATATATTTGGAGGAGTAAGTTCTGGTGGTTCAAAAATGGTAATTCGCTTACAGGCAGTATCAGAACAGCCATTCTTATTAAAGGCAATTAAACAGGCATCAACATGATAACTCTCTCCTCTTGCTTCATAAATGGTATCAAATTTTTCATCAATATCGTGGCTGATTAGCCATCCTTCTCCATCATATGAATTTGCCAAATTCCATAAAAATAACGTGTCTGGATCTGGGTCGTTAGGGTTGGTATAGTACATTGAAGTATTCGCGAATTCAACTTCTACAGGAGCAGTGACTTGACAACTATCATTCAGAAATAATGAACTTGTAGTGAAAGAAGCAACGGGATTAATTGAATCGACAAAAACAGACTTTGTAATTACGCATCCACCTCCATCTGTAACTTTTATTTCATGCTCTCCTGGATTTCTTCCTCCCCAAGTAGATGTATTTGAAGTAGAACCATCTACTAAGTATGTCCATTCATATTGATAATTTAATAATCCTCCGGATACAGCTGCATAAACAATTCCATTTCCGCTTTGGTAATCATACAATCGACAATATGCACTGTCTGAACCACATTCAACAAAAAAGAACGGAGGAGAATCAACCAAGGTAAACTCTACACGTGCCATGCATCCTTTTGAATCGATTGCTGTAACTGAATAATCGCCTGCAACCATCCAATAAGAAGAGTCTGCAGCAATGCCTTCGATACCAGCAGGGTTAGGATCCCATATATAACTAATTGGATTGTTCGGGTTTTCACCACTGACAGAATCAACAACAGCATATCCAGAATCTCCAAGACAAGGAGGGTTAATGGGACGCAGATATATAAACAATTCTTCGGGCTCTGATAAAATAACTTCAGTTGTAGCGCCACAACCAGAAACATCTTCAATCGTTATAGTATATGTTCCTGCACCTAGCATATCGACTGTCGCAGAGCTATCTGTATTAAGAATAGTGCCGCTTTCATCAGTGATTTCAATATCAAATTCACCGCCAACAATATCAATTAATGTTGTAATAGAACCATCTTCTGAACCAAAACAAGTTGGTTCCAAATAAATCGGCTCAATCATAGGATTTAGATAGATATTGACAGGGCGTGTGAAAGCATGAACACAGCCATTATCACTTGTAACCACTAAATCAACAACATAAGAACCAATAGATGAGTATGTATGTGAAGGATTTTCAAGTGTAGAGGTTGTGCCATCTCCAAAATCCCATTCGTAACTAACAATAATACCAGGTTCTATAATAGTAGAAGTATTAATAAAATCAATCTCACTAATAATACAGGTAGATAATCCTCCGCTAAAAGGTTCACCATCAATTTCAAATTCAAATCGAGCAGATGGACCAGGTACAATTTCTATTGTAATAAAAGAAGTGTCATTCAAACAGGGGGGAGGAGCGTGGACAATGTATGAAAAGGTATAAGTTCCAATCATACCTGAAGCAAAAAAGATTCCCAATGTATCATCAATTAAAATCGTTCCTGTTATTTCATCAAATAATCCAGTAGTGACTGCAGAATCCGAGAGAAAATCATGCAAATCTAATGATAATCCTGGTCCACTACAAAGCATTGCAATTGTATCATTACCTGCTGAATTATCATTGAAGAATTCAATATTTATCGGCAACCAACCATAACAACCAGTTGCTGTATCTCCACAAAATAGGTAAACTTCATCAGTTGCTGTAATTAAAGAGTTTTCAAATTCTGGCCCTGTTTGAGTGGCGCTATCTGGAATTTCTGTTAGAAAAAAACAGTTTGTTGAAAGTGTACTATCAGTAATAGAGATCAATAATGAATCAAGGCTGATTTCATTACAAATTGGACCTTGATCAGTAATCCCGATCCGCGGCCCTTGATTATTTAAAATATTTATTCCTCTGTTAATAAGAATACTAGGACAACCTATGATAGGAGTTCCTGTTACGGTTACAAGCATATCATCATCTGGATAAACAACAATTGTGTCATTAGTTTCACCAGAAGGCTCCCATAGCCAAGTAAATAAATCAACATCAGGTCCTTCAATGTTTAGACGAATGCTATCGCCAATACAGCTGTTGATTATACTAGATTGGCAAAGACTCTCTCCACCTGAGTTAAGTAATGATCCAAAGTTTATGGAATACAAACCAGAAATAGCTTGATTGATTGCAGCACTGCTAAGAACAACCGAATAAGAAAACTCAGCAGATTCTCCAGGCGCTAAATTTGTTTTATAAGCAATCGAAATGGCTTCATCATCTGTATTAATATCTCCAGGTGTTGTATTTAAACCTCCCAAACCATTCCAAATGTCAGCAGCATTTCGATTAGAGAATCCTCCATGACTTACTCTAAGTTTATCATCTAAACCTACAAGTCCAATATACGACATTTCCGGGCTCGATTGCGTCGCGGAAACTTCGGCTTTGTTACAACTAGAATCAGGTTGAGAAGTGATTTCGTTTGTCGTTGCAAATGCACCTCCGATTGCTTGATTATTATCAGGATCAACATTGCGATAATAGTATAAGTCGGTTAATGTTGAACTGGTGTTGTTTGTCAATGTAATCTCCGTAACATAAAATTGATCTGTTATATTTAAACGATATTTTACGTTAATTAAAACTCCTGCAACTAACCCTGTCCATTCTAATGTATGACAAAGACTGTCTGTTGTATATGTTAAATCTCCTCCTGGAGCGGTTGGAATTTCTTTTAAATAAGGAACAAAATCAATTGAGTTCCATGCATTATTACTATAATTTACACCATTGATTTGTAATCCAAAACCATTTTCAGGAGTTCCAGGAGTAAAAAAATCACCATTGTAATCATCCCATCCTGTTTCAAGCGGATCAGCAACAAACCCAAAAGGAACTTCATCAGACCCTCCTCTCGAATTACTGCCATCCAAATCAGCAGTTCCCTCATGTCCTCCGCTTCCATCTATCGCAATTTCTACGAAATCACCAATAAGATATCCATTTCCATCTACAATCTGGGCAACAGAGGTAAATTGGAGTGAAAAAAAGAAGAGTATAAAAACGATTCTTTTTCTAAAACTAATTTGGGTATTACTTAAGTTCAAAATGAAGACTGATTTGTCTTTATGTTTCTAATATACAATTAATTAAATGAATAATAATAGTGTTGACTATGGAAAATTATATTTTTACAAAATAATTCACTTCTTAAAATTAATTAACAAAGTTCTTATGATTGCCTTAACTCCAGAAATACCATATTACGCTGTGATCTTTACATCAATTTTAAATAAGGAAGACCCGAGTTATAATGAAATGGCCGATAAAATGGTTGAATTAGCGGAAAAACAACCCGGTTTTTTTGGAATTGAATCGGCGAGAGGTGGTTTGGGAATAACCGTCTCTTACTGGAAAGATTTACAATCTATTCGAAATTGGAAAGAGAATACAACCCATCAATTCGCGCAAAAAAAAGGAAGAGAAGAATGGTATTCAAAATTTAAAGTAAGGATTGCTTGTGTTGAAAAAGATTATGGGATTTAAATCTAATAAGTGTATTTTATTTGGGCAATAAATGTGTATTATTGCGTGAGTATTGATGACATTTAATGAAACATATTCTTCTAAATATGCAGGACTAATCTGTTTCCTTGTTTCGTTTGGTGTTTTATTCTTTTTTTATGCCGGTATCTTGTTCCATCCAAATGACTTCTTGTTTTCAGCAAGTGGAGATGGAATAAAGAATTATTATACATATCTCTACCACGCTGCAAATGATGATTCATTCAGTCATTTTTCTGGAATGAATTATCCGTATTATGAACACATTGTCTACACGGATGCACATCCAATTTTATCTTGGATTATTGGTCGTTTAGGACTGGTTTCAATAGGAGTTGGAATTTTGAATTATTTGATGCTATTGTCTTATCCAATTGCGGCTTACTTTTTATTCAAAATCCTAAAACATTATAAAGTCAATGCAATTTGGGCAATTGCAGGTGGAGTAGTGCTTGCTTTTATGTCACCACAAGTTTATAGACTTACGGGACACTTTTCGCTTTCTTATGTTTTTGCGATCCCTATAATGTGGTGGCTCCTAATTCAATATTATCAGGAAAAAAGGATAAAGTGGTCGTTTATCATTGGCACTTATATTGGTGTTTTCTTTTTTATTCATCCTTATCTAGGGCTGATTTTAGCCTTTTTCGGAATTGTATTTTGGTTTATAAATGTGCTTATTTATAGGAAAACTTTCCTTTCAAGCATCAAACATCTTTTTTTACAAACGCTATTACCAATTATTTTCTTTCAACTCTATGTGAATTTGACGGACACTCACCTTAATCGTTTGTCAAATCCAGCTGGTTTTTTTAATTATTATGCCAATTGGAAATCTATTTTGGTAGCTCATGATGGGCCATTAAGTAGTATCTATAGGTTTTTTGGTGTTCGAATTGGTGATTGGGAGACCTGGGCATATATTGGAGCGTCTAGTATCTTTTTTCTTGGGGCAACAGCTGTTTATTTAATCAAAAAAAGAAAAAAAATTGCAATTAAAGTACTGGTGAAGAAAGAGCTCGTTTTATTTTTACTCGCTGCTTATTTGATTTTAATTTTCTCATTTTGTTTCCCTTTAAAATATGACTGGTTGAGGTGGATAACAGACTTTGTTGGCCCAATAAAACAATTTAGAGTTTTGGGAAGGTTTACATGGGTTTTCTTTTATGTTGGATCAATTGCAGGTATTGTTGGCTTTCATCATTTTTATTTTACAAAAAATAGGAAATGGGTTAACTTAATATTTGCCGTTGGAATCATTTTTTACTGCTTTGAATTTTTTCCTGTTCACAATAAAAATAGTATAATATTGTCTCAAGAAATTAATAGGTTTAAGTATGAAAATATTGCAGAAGATTTACAGGAATTGACTGAATTTGTAGATGAGTCAAATTATGATGCAATTTTGTTTTTGCCATTTCACCATATGTCAAGCGAAAATATTATGATTTTAGGTGCAGAGAGAGCAAATAGAGCGGCAATATTATTAAGTTATCATACACAAAAACCATTGTTTAATTCGAGTTCCTCTCGGATGTCATTTACAGAATCAATAGCTTTTAATAATTTCTTTTCTCCAGAGTTTATCGAAAAAAAATTGACGTATGATTTACCAGAAGAAGATGAAATCATAATTATAAAAAATAAAGATTATTTAAAGAAAAATGAGTTGCCGTTAACTTGGGTTTCAAAACAAATTTTTGAAAATGAAACATATATTGCGTTTCATTTTGATCGGAAAAAATGGAATACAGATTATTATTTTAATGAGGTTCTTGAAAAAGAAAAATTGGCGACAACTCAATTGAAATCTGATTGGAAATCTGATACCATTGCATGGTTTTTTTATGATGGATTTGATGGATACGGAAATGATTTGCCTGATGAACAAATTTTTTGCGGTGCAGGTGCATTTAAAGATGCTAAATCGGGATGGAATAATATTTTAACATTAGATAAAGAAGATATTTTACCGGGAGAATATAGCATTAAATTTTGGTATTATTTACGTGTTGATAGACCTGACATAACAGCAGTTTGCGAACAAGTTTATGCTGACACAGTTATTTGGGGAGCGCAATTTGATGCACGTCAACCTAATTTAATAGTAGAAGATTGGGAGTTAATCGAAATGAATTTTACGGTTACCGAAAAAATGGAGTCATTAAATATATTAATCACAGGAAATGGCAATGGAGAAGATTTTATTATTGACGAACTTTTGATTCAAGAGTTAAATGGACCAAATTTATTTAAACAGGTGATGAAAAATAATGTAAATTTCATTAGTTATAATAATTATTGGATTAACCGAAATTCGTTTCAATCAAACAAATAAATCACTTGTCCATCATTATAGAAAGTTAAAATGCTCGGGTAAAAAACTTGTTATAATAGGCGCAATAACAGTTAAAGCTATTTTGAGATTTTCTATGGCACTTAACTCTAAAGTAAAGCCATTTTTTATTTCCGTTAACCAAGAAATCCTCTTTTCTGAGGGTTCATTTTTTTTAATCGTTTCTAATTCTTTAATGAATAAAACTCCCTTATATTTTAAATAAATATGTGTTGGAATATACATTAATCCTAAAAAGAGAGAAAAGAAAAGGCCGTAAGCGTAACTAATTTCATCTGGGAAAATATTAAACTCTTTTACTTCAATAGTTGCTTTGATCGATTGTCCTAATGCAAATGACGTCAGTACAGAAAAAACAATCAATATAGCTAAAACTTGTACACATTTCTTTAAGGTTGATTCTAATTCAAGAAACTTCTCTTTAGCATCTTTAATCTCTTGATTTTCTTTTAGTTTTAAGCGAATCTTATCAGCGGCAGGCCCAATTAAAAAAACAGTTAGAAAAATTGGAATTTGAAATACCAATGTTACAATTACAATCCACCTTATAACCCAACCGGATAATAGTATTTGGAAGTCGTCAACTAATTTTGTGGGTTGATAATTTCCCTCTTGAAGAACAAAGAGAAAAAAGACGAATAATAATAACACAATTGAACTAAAAAATGCAAGTAAAATGTTAAAGGGATTTAGGCTAAAAGCATGTTTTAATTCAATTATTTTTGCGATAAAGATTGGGATGCTACCTCCAGCAATTCCTAGCATTATCAGAATAAGAATAGTCCAAATTAGAAAATTAGGATTTTGGTGGTATAAGGTGTTTTCATAGTATATTTTAGGAACTTTTGTTAATGATTTATCTTCTAAAATGTCTTTTAGAGGTTCTATCTTATTTTTTTCAATAATCTCCAAATAAACTATTTCGTTTGATGAACGATCAATTAACTGAATGTGCGTTGAGGGGGTGGGATTGTAAATGGTGTTTTTATTGATGATAAAACGACCAATAAGTATAACGGAGAAAGTACAGGCCATAATAAGTAAAATAAAATGAGCCTTGTTTTCATTTTTTGATTTCATAAGGAGGTTAATTCGTTCCTACAAGATAATAAAATCAAAAAACTTAGTATGAATTTGAATGTTAATCTAATTTTAATTCACCTGATTAATAGTTGAATACAAGAATCAGATATCATCTTATTACTTTAATAATGTAACGTGCCCCTCTTCAAAATGTTTTTCATCACTCAGTGTATCTCCGAATTCAATTCTCCAAACATAAACACCATCCTGAACGATACCTCTTTCTCCATATGTTCCATCCCATCCTACTTCAGAGTTAAAGGATTCAAATATAATTTCACCGTATCGATTAAAAATTGTCAAATGATAATCAAAAACATCTAAACCAGACGAAAATACAGGTTTGAATGTTTCGTTAAAACTATCTCCATCTGGAGTAAATGCATTAGGAATATAATAAATAATTAAATCTTTAATGAAGATTGTTTGCTGAGTAACATCAATACAACCGTTACTGTTTTCAGCAGTTAATGTAATTACATAAGCTTTATTTCCTTCAATAGGATAGGTATGAACTGGATTAAACTCATTATTGAATGCAGAACCATCTCCAAAATCCCATGTATATGTATCTGCGTTTTCAGAAGTGTTTTCGAAAATAACTTCCGTGTTTGCCAAATCAATCTCAGTAGGAGAGTAGAAGAAGTTAGCAATAGGTTGAGGAGCTACATCAATATAATCTTCGTAAGTTACTGATGCCACACATCCTTCTGCAGATGTTGCAGTTAATGTGATATCATAAGTTCCAGAAGTTGTAAAAGTATGCCCTGGTTCAAATGTATTCGAACCGGTTCCATCTCCAAAATCCCAAGTGTATGAAAAACCATCACTTGTCATGTTAGAAAAATTGACATGGAAAGGTACACAGCCAATAAGTTCATCACCTGAAAATGCTATCGCAGGGAGTGGATTTATAATTATTGTTATAATATCTGTATTTGAACACCCTGCAGTTGTTGTTCCTGTGAGAGTATAAGTAAATGTTTCTTCTGGTTCAAAACTAAGTCCATCAGTTACATCACCAGTCCAAGCATAAGTTCCACCAATACCAGCACCTGTTCCTGTTAAAGTAGC
>CAYPZN010000087.1:0-13897 GCA_964415335.1 uncultured Crocinitomix sp. | reverse complement strand
TCGTTTGAAATTTCCAGCAAATCTAGATTTGTAAGGCGTTTTATCTTTTGAAAAACGGACATCTCTGTAAATTCGCATTAATCTATGTCCTTCAATTTCATCCGTTTTTTGAAGATCAGATTCAATAGTTACAAAAAAATCTTTTACTGTTTTTTCATGCATTTTAAAAACAGGTTTATTGGCGTTAAACCAATCGCGTTCATTGTTCTTTTTTAAATCATTTAAATAAGAGAATAAATCTTTAGGGATAGTCATAATGCGTATTTTCAATAACAAAGTTAGAGTTATTTTCAAATTGAATCAATAAAATAAACGTGACAAATTTCCATTTGCCCGTTATTTCATTAAGATTATTACCTTGTACTCAGTATTATTAAGACTTAAATATCTAGTTTTATAAAATATTGAATCATAAATTCAGTTTAAGCTATGGAAAATTTGAAAATAAAATATTTCGTTTTTTTTGGAATATTTTTGATTTGTAAATCACATTTGGCCCAAACAAATGCAGATACTGTTTTTTTTACAAAAAAATGGGAACGTACAGTATCCAATGAAAATGTCGCGTTCTACGGATTTAAAGATTATAATGAAAATGAGGCAGGTATTGCGACATATTATTTGTCTGATGGAACTCTTTACAGTAAACAGTATGAAGTTAAAAATAGTAGAGAAGGAAAATGCGAATGGTTTCATGAAAACGGTAAACTAAGGGTTAGTGGTGAGTACAAAAAAGACAAACCAATAGGGGAAATCACTTACTATGACATCTCCGGCATATTTGTTAGAACTGAAATTTATGGAAAACGAAAAGGATTAGAAGCGGTTTATTATTATGCCAAAAACGGGAAAAAAGTTTTTGCAGAATGTGATCGTTTTTCGAGTTTTGGTAAGTATAGAAATGAAGATAAAGCATTTGAAAAAATGGGTGATTTTATCAATGAAAATATTGAAAGAATTTCATCCATAGATTTAGATGGGGACGGGAAAGCAACAGTTTATGTAAGTTTTTTAGTTGCCCCTTCAGGTCAAATAGAAGATATAATGGTTACTCAATCAGCAAATCCAATAATGGATGCGGCGCTAATTAAAGTGGTTAAACAAATGCCTAATTGGCGCCCTGCAAAATATAAAAAAGAAAAGGTTTATTCTGAATTTTCTATTGGTTATACTTTCTAAATTTGATCAACGATATACTCAAGTTAAGAAATGACAAAATCCTTTAGCGCCCTTATTCTATTTGTAACAGGTTTTGTTACAATGGCATTTGAATTAATAGGGTCGCGTTTATTAACCCCTTATTTTGGTGTTTCAATAATAGTTTGGAGCGCGTTGATTGGAATTATACTAGCTGGGCTAAGTTTTGGTTATTGACAGGGTAGAAGAATTGCAGATAATCAAAATAAAAAGATTCATGTTTCACATGTCCTCTTAATTGGATCCACATGGATTGGATTGATTCCTGTTTTTTATCAATCCATCTATGTCCCAATAATGCAAACGGGTATGTTGTTGCAGCTTAAGGTTGTCATTGCTTGTAGTATCCTATTTACTGTCCGTAGCTTTACTTTAGGGGATGGTTATGCCAATTATCGTTAAAAGAGAATTGACCTCACTGAAATCTTCAGGATCAGTAATTGGTAACTTGTATGCACTTTCATCTTTAGGAAGCATTTTAGGTGTCTTTTGTGGAGGGCTGCTTATTCTCCCAGCTTTGGGAAAGGTAAAATCAATTTTGGTATTAGCCGTAATATTAGCGTTAATAGGAACATTGACGTATAGATTAAAAAAAATCTTACTTGCGTACCTTGTTCTAATTTTAGGGATCATTCTGCTTCTTTTTAAAAGTTTTAATTTCTTAGGAGCTGCAATAGATAGAGATTCAGCATACAATAGAATTTTTATTTACGATAGTTATTTTGATAAAGATAAGGTCAGAATAATGCAGATAAATGATGAATTTTCGTCGGCTATGTTCCTTGAAAAAAAGGACTTGCTCCAACATATCCCAATTATTTTAGGTTAATAGAATTATTTTCTCCTCAATTTAACGAAACCTTAATGATTGGAGGAGCGGCCTATGAATTTCCTAAATATTATGTTGAAAATTGCCCTGAAGCAGAGATTGATGTTGTTGAAATCGATCCAGAAGTTACTGAATTAGCAAAAGAATATTTCAACCTAGAAAAACATAACAAATTATTTGTAAATCATATAGTTGGGGTAATTTATTTAAACAATTGAATTAAAAATTATGATGCGATCATTTTAGATGCTTTTAAGTCACATGTTGTTCCTTTTCATCTTTCTTCTTTAGAAGCAGTACAACTATTTATGATTTATTAAATCAAGATGGAGTTGTTGTAACGAGTATTGTTGCTCCACTTAATAGCGGAGCAAATGAGTTTTTATTTAGAGAGTTAGAAACCTATAAATATGTTTTTCCATTCATTAAAACAATTCAAGTTGAAAATTCTGATAATGTCATGTTGGTTGCAAAAAAACAACCATTTCAAATTGATGAAGAAAAGATTCATGACATTGATTTACAAAAAATGCTTTCCAATGAGTGCATAATTGATTATCCACAAGGATTAACTGTTTTAACTGATGATAATGCATTAGATTATTATTATCAACCTAAAGATAGGTAAAACAAAATTCGTTTATCTATTTAAGCAAGTAGTTGATTTTCAGTTATACCATCAACAACACTAGTAAAAGGATACTCCCTGGAAAAATAAGATAAATGCAAGCTCTTCGCATAAATACAAATAATGGATGTGGTCTTTTTAATAATAGAACCAAAAAAGGTATAATCAGCAAAATTTGAAAAAGAGGAAACACATCATAAATAGAATGCCTTTTCCATGCATTAAAACGCTCTCTTTCACCTAATGTATGCGCATCAAATGAAATGTATTTACCTGTATTAAAAAAAGTAGATTTTGTGATTGAAAAACTTTCATAATCAACACTTACATAATCTTTATAATAAGGAGTGAATATTTCGCCTTGAACCCAAACTGCAGCATTGATACGTTCGTGTGTTACTCCATCTTCTTGATAAGGCCCTACTGGAACAGGTTCAGTAACTCCATCTAAATATATGTCTACTGTCATAAGCAGGCTAAATAAAAGGCAGAATAAGGCTTGAGCGATAAAGAAAATCAATTTTTTACCACTTGTAATTTCTTCGTAATAGAGTTGATCTTGTCGTTCTTCTTCTTCCTTTTTGAGTCTAATCTTTTCTTGTATTCCGCGCAAGTACGCTTTTTTTTGTTCCGGTGTCATAGTTGTCAATTTAAAATATGATATACTAATAAAATTAGTAATAAACTATTTAAATTGGTGTAATTTATTTTTGTGACATCCTATTTTAAACCATCTTCGTCCGAACTACGTGTATAGACTTGTAAGTAAATCATACTTGATCGTCTAAAGGATTTAATAACCTATGAATTTCAGATGTTTATACTTATTTAGTACAATATGAAAAAAATAAACCTAATTGCATTTAGCCTTTTGTTCATTGTTGGTTCTATAGCCAATGGTCAAATAAACAAGGCAAGCTTAAGCCCCCAAGTAAAAATAGAACAGCAAGTCGGACTGGCCAATTTCATGATATCCTATGGTAAGCCAGGAAAAAAAGATCGAACAATTTTTGGAGGATTAATTCCTTACGGTAAAGTTTGGAGAACAGGAGCTAATTCATCTACTAAATTTACGGTTGATGAAACCGTTTATTTTAATAAAAAAGAAATTCCGGCAGGAAATTATGCGCTATATACAATTCCAAATTCAGATGAATGGACAATTATCATATCGAAAAACACTAAACTTTGGGGAGCAGGTGGATATGATTTAAAAGATGATTTAGTTCGTTTCAAAATAAAACCAAAGACCTTAAAAGATTTGCACGAATCATTTGATATCCGATTTGATAATTTTCATGCAAACGGAGCAAATCTTATAATCGAATGGGAATATACACAAATTGCAATTCCTGTTTTTATTGATTCGGATGAGTTAGTTTATGCAGAAATTAATGAGAAAATAATCAATGCAACGGAAGAAATAAGTGCATCTACATATTATGATGCAGCACAATTTTATTACGAAAAAGGCAAAGAGTTGGATATGGCTGTAACATGGTTTGATAAAGCAATTGAATTGAGACCAAATGCATTTTGGTATGTATATTATCGTGCTGAAATAGCATATACGCTTAATGACCATGAAAATGCTAAAGAGTATGTTAATAAATGCCTTAAAATGGCTAAAAACAGCCCCACAGACTATGGTTATATTGCCAAATGTGATTTACTTATTGCAAAACTTAACAATCATTAAAATGAAAGTAATAGTAGTTTTACTTAGTGCCTTTATTTTGTCTTGTTCTTCGAACACGCATAGTGTTGAAAAAACAGAAAAAGAAGATGAAAAATGCACCGTGAAAAGCTGTTGTGAGAAATCATGCGAGCAGAAAAAATCTGAAATGATTAACGATATTCTGAAATTGATATAAACGAATGAGTTTAAATGAAAAAGAGGAGCATTTTAATGCTCCTCTTTTTTGATTAGATTAATTGTAAATTACATCTTTTCGCCTGACAAGTTTTCAGGTGTAAATCCATTATTAAATTTTACATCTTCTAAAACTTGTGTAACCATAGGTACCATCCCTGAACCATCTGGTGCTGGAGCAAACATATCTCGTTTTGTAACAATTTTTAATCCATTGATATCTTTGTAAGTTAACTTTGCAAGCAAAACAGGAGCTTCAACACCTAAAGCTGGCAATGAAAATTTAAATTGCTCAACCAATTGTGTTTTAGGGTTAATGTAAACCACATAAGTATCATTAACTTGCTTTCCAATTACTGCAGGGTCATAAGATACTGTAACAATGTCATAAGTTGTTCCTTCAATTTCTTCTTGTCCATTGTACTCATGGATTGTTCCTGGATCTGTAAGTTTATACATCATTGTAAACCACATGTAATTTGCTTGACGCAAGAATTGGCTCATTCCAACCGTTTTTTCATCTTTTAGCATTTCACCTTTACTAAATGCGGTAGCACTTTTTCCGTCGTAATACTGTACAAAATCACCTTCCATTTCTGGAGATACGTTTACTTCGTGTGTCGTATATTTTGCCCAAGAAACTTCATTTTCAAAAATATAACGTTCAATAGAAATATCTTTTTTTCCATCAGGCTTTAAATAGTGATACTCAAACTGCACGTCATTTTGTGCTTTCAATCCTGCCATACCTCCAGAATTAAGCGCAACAACTTTTAACATGTTTTCTGGATTTTTAGTATCGTAATTCACCTTTTTCTCAAGTTCAGAACTAGTTCCGCAACTTAACAAAAACACAAGAGATAAAGTAGCAATCGAACGTAAAATCTTTTTCATTTTTTATTTAGTTTAAATTATAAATTCGTTAAAAATTGCACCTTTGTCGTTACCCAATGCGGATTCTTACAATTATCATCATATTTAATGATAATAATCCGTAATGATTCTTTTTTAAACTCGTCTTACAGCAAGAATCAAATGGAATGACGAACTTAAAAACCCGAGCTAAATAAAATTGTCATGAATACATCCAGAAAAATCCGATTGGCTTTAGGAATTATTTTATTTATCAGTGGTTTTGTAAGCTGTAAAGTACAAGAAGAATCAATCAAAACAAATCATAATAAAATGGAAAATAACGGACTAGTGATAAAGGAAAGTAATCAATCTTTCGAAGCAACTTATAGTAAATTAAGAAGAACAATTGATACAAACCCAAACCTTAAAATTATACTCGAGTTAGATCACAGTAAAAATGCAAGTTCTGTTGGATTAACATTAAATCCGACGAAAATCATCCTTTTTGGAAACCCAAACCTAGGAACTGTTTTAATGAATGATCAGCAGACAACAAGTATAGATTTACCTCAGAAAATAGTTGTTTTTCAAGAAGGAAATGGAACGGTTAAAATAGCTTATAACGATCCTGCATATCTTAAAAATAGACATGATTTATCCGAACAAACACAAGAAGTATTAAATAAAGTTAGTGGCGCATTAGATAAAATTACATCTGCAGCCTTAAATGAATAATAATAGACCTATGAAAATTATTTACACTTTACTAATTGGATTAGTTTTTTTTAATTTATCCTGTACTACAGAGGATAAAAATAATGCAATTGAATCAATCTCTGAAACCACAATGACAAAGGGTGAACAGATCATTTTTGACGCGATACAAGCACATGGAGGAGATGCCTATGACCAAGCAAACTATGCTTTTACTTTTCGAAAAAAGAAGTATACTTTTATTAATGAAGGAAGTCGTTATAATTATACCGTAACTAACGAAAAAGATGGAGAAACGACAATCGATTATTTGGCAAATGACGCATTTTCGAGACAAATAAACGGTGTTGAAATTACATTAAGTGAAGAAGATGTTAAACGATATACTGGAGCGCTAAATTCAGTAATCTATTTCGCAACATTACCACATAAACTAAATGATGAATCTGTTCATAAAATGTATGTAGGAGAAACTGACATCAAAGGTCATAAATATGCCATTATTGAGGTTAAATTTTCAGAAGAAGGAGGAGGAGAAGATCATCAAGATGAGTATCATTATTGGATAAATAAGAAGAATAATAAAATAGATTATTTTGCTTACAATTACATTGTAAATGAAGGAGGAGTTCGCTTTAGAACTGCTTATAACAAGCGAGTTATAGATGGAGTTACGTTTCAAGATTATGTCAATTATGAGGCACCACTTGGAACGCCGTTAATCAATTTGCCAAAAATGTATGAAAACGGCGAATTAAAAGAATTGTCTCGAATAGAAACTGAAGATGTTGTAAACTTGAGCAAATAAAATGGCTGTACTAGATGTTATAAAAATGGGGAATCCAACACTTAGAGATAAAGCAAAAGAAGTTGATTTAGATTCAATTACTTCAGCTGCATTTCAGCAATTTTTAGATGAATTGGTTGAAACAATGAGATTGCAAGAAGGCGTTGGAATTGCAGCACCCCAGGTTGCTCAATTAAAACGCATTTTTGTTATGGAGTTAACAAAAAACAAGCGTTATCCAGAAAGACCTTCTTTTCCTTTATCTATTGCAATAAACCCAAGCCTTGAACTTTTAGGTAATGAACAGGTAAATAGTTGGGAAGGTTGTTTATCCATTCCAGGTATAAGAGGTCGCTTAAAAAGACATAAAAAGGTAAAGTTAACTGCTTATGATGAAAATGGAATTAGATACTCAAAAGAATTAAGTGATTTTCCAGCAATTGTAGCTCAACATGAGTTTGATCACTTGAATGGAATTTTATTAATCGATCGAATGGAATCAATGGAAACTTTGACATTTCAAGAAGAATATGAAAGATATTGGATTTAAGATTAAGTTGTTGCAAACCAATTTTATTTTGTGTCCGTCTATTCTAATAAATTGAAAAAGTATATTTATGAAAAATAAACTAGCATTTATTGCCCTTATAATTTTCCAGTGGAATGTTTATTCACAAGATTGGCGCTTTTTTAATGATACACTAGTATATTATTATCAAGCTTCTCATTCGGATCAATTTTTTACGGTTCGAGCAAAAGAGAAAATTCTACTTGATGATTCAAACTACAAGGTGTTTTTCTCTGACAATATTATTCCTACTGATTCAGCTCTTAGTTCTTTTACAGGATTAAATAGGTACTATCGATATTTAAGAGGAAGCATTTTCGGAGATTCTTTATCAATTTATTCTGATTCTATCGTATCAGATGAAAATGTTTTTTTTCAGTTAAATTATGAAGTAGATGAACCTAAACCTTTCAATATTAGTTTAGGAACTGAAATCACATTAGTTTCTTCTACAGATACCACTCTGTTTGGAACTCCTGATTCTGTTCGTTATTATAGCATCAGTAATGGAACAACATTAATCCAATCTAAAAAATATGGTGTAATAAGTTACCCAAATCAATTTTCAGATTCGTTATTTAACTATCAATTGGTAGGCATAGAGAATCTTGTCGGTATAGATTTTAATTTTCACAATGAAATATTTGATTTTGAAATAGGAGACGTGTTTGTTTACGAAGTTGAATATGATGATTGGTCTGATGGAACCGTAGGTGAAATAACTGATATTAACCGACTTGAAGTGATCAATAGATTTATAATCAACGGTTTAAATTACTATTCAGTTAGTTCCGAAGGAGTTTCAGAAGGAGCCTATAGTATTTATCCTCCAATTCTTGATGAAAATTCCTTGTTTGATTATCCTGGAGAGCAATTGATTTACTTAAGAGCAGATGATATTTCAACGAACTATTTGGTTGATTTCTTTCTTGATGAAGGAATAATTAAAGACCGTATTAAACTAGGCCATAATTATGTTATAAATGAAGAAGGTAATCTTGTTCAAACCATTGGATTGTCAGGACTTAAAGACACTTATACTACGTTTGGTTATTATGAAGATATCGAATCTAAGTATAGGGTTAATTTCTCCGAACTTCTTTCTCATCCGGACATACTTCAAAAATCAATTAGTACTCAACTTATGGCCACTTATGAAGCTGGATTTGGATTAAATCATTTTAGATGGGATGGACATGAACAAGTGGTTACTAAACATCTAATTGGAGCAATTAAATCTGGAATTGAAATGGGGAATTTTAGCGCGGGTACGGAAGTATTGAATACTACTGAAGTACAACTTTATCCAAACCCGTCTAAAAACAGTATCAATTTTTCCGATCCAGTAATTCAATTGTTAATTATAGATATGAGTGGGAAAACTATCTATAAATCTAATGATTCAGTTAATGAAATTGATGTAAGTCAACTTAAAGAAGGTGTTTATATCATAAAAGGTTTGAATTTATTAGGGGAAAACTTTCAATCTAAATTTATTAAAAAATAAATCAATGAAACTAAACGAAATTTTTGTTGAAGAAATAAGGCGTGAGGTAGCAATTACCTTGCGTATTTTAAATGGATTAGAAGATAATATCTTCGATTATCAATTACACGAAAAGTCAATGAGTGCAGGAAATTTGGCACAACACCTTGCATCTATAATGAGTTGGGCACCTGAAGTGCTTAATGCTAAAGAAATTGATTGGGAGACGTATCAGTCGGATTTGCCTGAAATTAAAAATAAAGCACAATTAGTGGAGTCTTATGAAAAATTTTCAACTAAATTAATTGAAGCTGTTTCGAATATTGAAGACAATGACTTAGAAGAAGAATGGACTATGAGAAGGGGAGAAGCTGTGTTTTTAACAGCCCCAAAACACGTCGCTTTAAGAGGTTTAATACTAAATCACACAGTTCATCACAGGGCACAATTAGGAGTTAACTTACGTCTGAATAATTTAAGTGTCCCTGCAACTTATTTTTCATCTGCAGATACCAAATAATGAAAGTCAATTATAACAATAAGACATTTAGAGTTGCGAGAGAAGAACGCAATGTGACGCATTTTAAATACAAGCAAGATGGAAACATACTCTCTGGCGAATATAGTGGAGGAGGGGTTGAAAAAGGCACGTTAATTGGAAAGATAAATGACGAAGGTGTCATTGAAATGCATTATCAACACCTCAATGCAAAATCAGAATTTAAATTAGGAAAGTGCATTTCAGTACCAACCATTTTAGCGGATGGAAGAATTGAACTTTATGAAAAATATGAGTCTGTTGGTGTTGATCCAACTTCAAAGGGTGAAATTAAGCTAATCGAAGTGTTAGAATGAATCTGTACGATCATATCAATTCAATTCTTGATTGTTCAACCGAAAAGGTTTCACGGAATTGTTTTGAAATTGGTCATTCTGTTGAAAGTAGGTTAATTAATGGCTATAAATTTGGGAATGGTTCAAAGAAAATAAGTTTAATTGCTGGAAACCATGCAGATGAACCTATTGGATCTATGCTTTTAAGAAAGTTAATTTCTTATTTAAGTGGTTTAAAGGAAAATGATCATTTACTTAAAACCTATACATGGTGGATTGTTCCACATACAAATCCTGATGGAGAAGAAAGAAATAATAGGTGGTTTAATGAAAATACTTCTCATGCAGATTTATACGCTTACCTACAATATGTTATTAGAGAACTTCCAGAAGAAGACCTAGAATTTGGTTATCCAATAGAAAATCAAATTGATGCTTTACGGCCAGAAAATAAAGCCGTTTATGATTTTTGGAAAATGGCTGGAGGGGAGTTTGATTTACATGCTTCTTTGCATGGAATGCGTTCTTCTTATGGTCCTTGGTTTTTAATTGATCAAGAATGGGCCGAAAGAACAAAAACATTGCAATCAACGTGTGCCGTAAAGACAAATGAATTGGGTTATAACTTGTTTGACCTAGACCGAAGGGGGGAAAAAGGGTTTTATCGAATTGCCGAAGGTTTTTGTACACGACCAGATTCAAAAGAAATGCGAAAACATTTTGAAGAATTAGATGATCATACAACGGCTACAAAATTTCATCCAAGTTCAATGGAATCAGTTCAAAGTTTAGGGCATCAATGTTTGACTTTAGTAACAGAGATGCCCCTTTTTATCTATCCGAAAAAAGAACGAGATTTAGCTTGGCCAGATATATATCTTGATGAAATGAACGATCAATTTTTACAATGGAAAATAAGAATAGATCAGGAAACTTTGTCTAAAGAAGAACTTGAAAGAGAGATGGATAAACAAGGCTTTTATCCAATGCCTTATGATGATCAAATGCGGTTACAATGGCAATTGATTGTTGCAGGATTAGAGACAATTTAATTTAGCGCCAAACCAATTTGATGTACGCTTGAAAATAACGAATCCCTAACTGACGTTGCCCTGAAGCGTCGTAATGAATTGGATCAAAGGCATTATCTGGCTTTATGATCTCAGTAGGGAAACTTGGATCGGCAAACCCGATATTATGAATTCTTTCTGGAGTATGTCTGATAATTGAATCAATTACCATCCTTTTTTCTTCTTGATTCACCCAAAAAGGGACCATTCCACCTAGAACAAAAGGCAAATTAGGTTGATTAATTTCTTCTCTAACATCTGTAATGAATTGATCCAAATTAATCTGAAAATCAACGTTTCCTGTATCTGATTCACCTTGATGCCATAAAATACCATCTAAATGACTGTTTGGGAATTCTGATAAAACGAAATTAATGCGTTCAATCATATCATTATACTGAGGATCATTTTTATTCCAATTATTGAAACGGAAACTTGTTGCAGATTGGCCAGCAGGAATTATTAGTACCGTGTCTTTTGGGTTAGACAAAAGGGTTAAGTATTGTTTGGCAAATGTCAAATCAAATCCAATTCTTTCAGGATCTTTTGTCGTGTGGTCGAGTGGCTGATCCGTTGCAATTAACTTAAGGTTATTATCATTTCTACCCAGCTGGATGATTCTTGGATCAGAAATATCAATTGTAGGATTGAACCCTTCGCCAAAATGTGTATTAGATTGACCAGCAACAACAAAAACATGATATGTAGCAGATGAACCTTTTTCTTTTGAGCATGAAGAAAAGTAAAATGAACCAAACGATAGGGTTAAAAAGATACTTAATGATGTAGCGCTATGATTAAACCAATTTTTCACTTTAATTTAAACGAAATTAAATCCGTTTTAGTTTAGCAACCACATTCACCATATATTGTTTTGGTTAAAAATGCACCTGTGGGCAACGCTAATTTCATTTGGACTTCTTGTTGAAAAGTCTCATCAATTTGTCCAGTTTCCTTAAAGCTCAATTCTAATAAATAATCTTCCGAAATATAATTGTTTATTGAAACGTCATCATCAAATTTTGAATCGATCAACTTAAAATTGATTTCTTCGCCGTTCAATCTCATAAATGCATTTTCCATTCCAAAATCATCCACAAAAACATAGTTTCCATTTTTAAAATCCTCAGGTGTTTCTGAAAAATAACATGAGCATCCATCTATTTCTTTAGGAAACTCCGAAAACGAATCAAACTCAACATTTAATTCCTCAATAACCTCATTTGTTATGGTTTCAAGTTCGTTTACATTTCCACCAGCAATTGCATCTTCGGTTTCCATTGGGACCATTTTTGTTGGATCCGAATTATTTATGGATTCACTGCAAGATTGAAACAAAAAAAAGAAAGCTAGTAAAACGAAATAATTTATCTTTTTCATAGTTTTTTTCGCAATGTAGTAAAATCAAATTAATAAAGAAGTTATTATTTTTGCACTATGATTGTGGTAAAAGCAGCAGATAGTTCGTTAACTGATTCAGAATTTGAACGACTTTATGAAATTATGCGTATTGCGTACGCATTAACAGAAATTGAAGTTTGGGGAGAGAACTACATTCGTATAACTAAAGATGATTATCAAGAATTAATTGATAAAGGTGAGATTTTAGCAGCTTTTATTGATAATGAAGTCGTTGGAGGAGTTCATTTTTACAAAAAATCGGATCAGATTTATTCGTTTAGCTTGTTAAGTGCAAATTTTTCTAAGAGTGGATTAGGTATTGGAAGGGCTTTAATTAATCAAGTAGAAGATTTTGCGAAAGAAAACAATGCTGAAAAAATTCAAATTGAAATTTTAAGACCGAAAGGAATTGAAGTTCCGTTTAAAATAAGAATTGCAAATTGGTATAAGAGGATGGGATATGTGTATAGTCATTCTCAAAATTTTGCAGAAATAAAACCGATTAAAGCAAAGAATTTAGTTAACCCTAGTGATTTTGATTATTACACTAAGGAAATTTGATTGTCCAATCCAATTGATATTGCATAGTATTCCAAAAGCCCGGAAGAAGAGCCTTTAATTCTATTTTTTCTAAAGTTATTGGATGATCGAAAGAAAGCGAATAGGCATGCAAAAACAAATTTGGAAGATTCAATTGTTCAGCGAACATCCTGTTGTGGTGTCGATTCCCATATTTATGATCTCCAATTATTGGGTGACTCATTTTATTTGCGTGTTTTCTTAGTTGATGCATTCTTCCTGTTTTCGGGATGAATTCAATTAAACTATAACGACTTTGCGAGTAAGGTTCCACTGCAATGGGAACTTCTATTGATTGAAGTGTACGGAATAGCGTAAGTGATTCTTTATACTTTCCAGTATCCGCATTTTTTACTGGAGTATCTATTTTTCCTTCTTTAGGTGTAAAGCCACGAACTAAAGCTAGGTATTTTTTTTCGATTGTTTTCTTTTCAAATTGTTGTTGGATTTTAGCTGCAATTTCCGAAGATTTTGCCAAAATAATTAAGCCAGAAGTTTTATGATCTAATCGGTGTACAGGGTATAACTTGAATTTACCCTTAAAGAATTCAACCAAACTTTGTGTTTTGATGTTTCTAGCATAATATGAATGGTGGACAAGCATATTATTTGGTTTGGAAACAACAATTAAGTTATCGTCATGATATAAAATGGGAATTTCCACTTTGTAAAGGTAAGAAGCCTGTGAAATCAAAGAAAGAAAAGTTGTTAAAATGTAAAAGGGGCTGAATCGTTATTCATGCCCCTTTTCCGCAACCAACTTTTACTTTAATATGAAAATTATACTAACTTTCATATCTATTACAAACTAGAATAGCTTATCCCCTAAAAAAAAAATATTTTTTTTTCTCCTAAATGGTTTTAAAATGAAATTCTATAAGAAAACGTGGGCAAAATAGGCACCGAACTTAGCTCTTCAGAAATGAAATCTCCATTACTTAAAATGGATAAAACTTCATTAAAAGCTGTATTATTTGTATTTAATAAATTATAAGCGCCAATTTTGATATAATGATGCACTCTTTTTTTTGAGAGATTGATTTGAACATTAAAATCAATTCGATTGTACGTTCGGT
>CAYPZN010000086.1:0-14072 GCA_964415335.1 uncultured Crocinitomix sp. | reverse complement strand
AAAGGATACAAGATAGAATTACAAGGAATAGATGCTAATCTAGCTACCATTAATTACGCCAAAGAATTATCAAAAGAATATCCTGAAATTACTTATTTGAAACAAGATATTCTTGCTGATGATTATGATGGAATAACGTGTGATATTGTTCTCTCAACGCTTTTTTTACATCATTTTACAGATGAAGAAAGCGTTGCATTACTCACTACCTTCTTCAAGAAAGCAAGGTTAGGAATTATTGTAAATGACCTTCACAGAAATAAACTTGCGTATATATTGTTTTGGCTAATCTGCAGGTTTATTAAAAATCGAATGGTACGAAATGATGGTTTAATCTCTATTCTAAGAGGGTTTAAACGAAATGATTTAAACGAAATGTCAAAAAAATTAGAAGTGACCCCATTTATAAAATGGAAATGGGCTTTTCGCTTTCAATGGTTAATTCAAAAATAAATGAGTGTAAGAATAACTTCAGTTGCAAAGCAACTACCAAAATACAGTAGAACAACAAAAGAGATTATTCCCTTTTTGAAACTGTGGTTGACTGGACAAGAAGAACGATTTCAACGAAAAGTACTTAAGATTTTTGAAAATGCTGGGGTAGATAAACGCTATTCTATCATGGATGCTGAAGATGTATTTTTGAAAACATCCTTTGAAGAAAAAAATGACATTTATACCAAAGAGTCAATTAAACTTGCAGAGAGTGCTTTAACAAAAGCTTTGGATAAGGCAAAATTAAAAGCGAACGAAATTGACTATATCATTACGGTAAGTTGTACTGGAATAATGATTCCTTCATTGGACGCCTATTTGATTAATCGGTTAGACATGAAACAAGATATTGTTCGATTACCTGTAACCGAAATGGGCTGTGCAGCTGGTGTTTCTGGAATTATTTACGCAAAGAATTTCTTAAAAGCAAATCCCGGCAAAAGAGCAGCTGTTATTGCCGTAGAATCACCAACATCAACTTTTCAATTGGATGATTATTCAATGGGAAATATCGTTAGTGCAGCTATCTTTGGTGATGGAGCTTCAGCTGTAATTATGTCTTCACATGAAAACGAAACGGGCCCTGCAATTATTGATGAAGCCATGTATCATTTTTATCAAGCAGAACACATGATGGGATTTAAACTTAGAAATACAGGACTACAAATGGTATTAGATAAAACAGTTCCTGAAACAATTTCAAATCATTTTCCCAAAATTGTACATCCTTTTTTAGAACGAAATAATATTTCAATAGAAGATATTGATCACCTGGTTTTTCATCCTGGTGGAAAAAAGATAGTGCTTACTGTAGAAGAATTGTTTGGTTCATTAGGTAAAAACATTGATGATACAAAGGAAGTTCTAAAATTATATGGAAATATGTCTAGTGCAACCGTACTATATGTGTTGGAACGTTTTATGGATGGAAAAGCACAACCTGGTGATCGTGGATTAATGCTTAGTTTTGGTCCGGGTTTTTCTGCGCAACGAATTTTATTGGAATGGTAGGCGAATTTTTAGGAAAAAAATATTGGGCAATTATCTTAGGAGGATCAAGTGGTTTAGGTTTAGCTACAGCTAAAAAACTGGCTAAACATGGCTGCAATATTTGCATTGTTCACCGCAGTAGAAAAAGTGATTTGCCTTTGATTGAACAAGAGTTTGCAAAAATTAAAGCGAATGGAGTAGAGGTATTAACCTATAATAAAGATGCATTAAAGGAGGAGAAACGACAAGAAATCATTACTGAATTAAAAGAAAAATTAGGAAAAGAAGGAAAGGTTAGAGCATTGGTGCATAGTATTGCAAAAGGGAACCTTAAGCCACTAGTGGGAAAGGAAGAAAGAATCTTAGCACAAGATGATTTTTTACAAACCATTCACGCTATGGGTGTAAGCTTATTTGAATGGGCAAAAGCCATTTTGGATGCAAAATTATATGCAGAAGATGCAAGGATCATCAGTTATACGAGTGAAGGGAATACAAAAGCATGGAAAGGTTATGCTGCCGTTTCGGCTGCAAAAACAACGTTAGAGGCAATTACTAGGAGCTTAGCAGTAGAGTTTGCACCTCATGGAGTTCGTGCAAATTGCATTCAGGCAGGAGTAACAGATACTTTTTCGTTTCAGCAAATTCCAGGAAGTGATCAAATTGCTGAATTTGCATCAAAGCAAAATCCGTATCAACGGTTAACCTTACCTGAAGACATTGCTAATGCAACATATTTGTTATGTAAAGACGAAGCAGCATGGATCAATGGTGCAATTATTCCAGTAGATGGAGGGTCAAAAATTGTGTAATATGAAAACAGAAGAAATCAAATTGCATTTGCCTTATCTGCCTCAATTCTTATTTGTGGATGAATTGCATTTAGTGAATGAAAACGAAGTGGTTGGGGAATATACGTTTAAGAATGATGAGTTTTTTTATCAAGGACATTTTAAAGATAATCCAATTACACCGGGAGTTATTTTAACGGAAACAATGGCACAAATAGGAGTTGTTAGTTTGGGGATTTATTTATTGCGAGATAAAATAACTGCTGGTAAAGCACCTAAGATTGCACTGACCTCAAATGCAATTGACTTTTTCTTACCCGTTTTTCCTGGAGAAACGGTTACTGTAAAATCAGTGAAGAATTATTTTAGATTTAATAAATTGAAATGTGGAGTCGAACTTTTTAATTCAAAGGAGGAATTGGTCGCTAGAGGAAATATTTCAGGAATGATGATAGCAGATGAATAAAAGGGTTGTAATTACAGGCTTAGGAGTTGTCTCTCCAAATGGTGTTGGTATAGCTAATTTTACTGAAGCCATTAAAAGTGGTGTTTCGGGAATTCGATTTCAACAAGAATTAGCAGACCTTCAGTTTTCATGTCAAATTGGAGGTGTACCTGAAATCAGCGAAGAATTAAAGAAAGAATATTTAACACCATTACAGTTAAGGGGATTTAAAAGTTCTGGAATTCTTTACGGATGCATGGCCGGGATGGATGCATGGAGAGATGCAGGTTTTACGATTGATTCGGCGAGTGAAATAGATGATGACAGTGGTGCTATTTTTGGGACTGGAGCTTCAGGTGTTGAAAAATTTCGCGAAGCAATTTATAAAGTAGATGACCATCAGGTACGACGCTTAGGAAGTACAGTCGTTGTTCAAATTATGGCCAGTGGAATAAGTGCTTATTTGGGTGGGATTTTAGGTTTAGGAAACCAGGTAACGACCAACTCAGCTGCATGCACAACAGGAGCCGAAGCTATTTTAATGGGGTTTGATCGAATTCAAGCGGGAAGAGCAAAACGAATGCTTGTTGGAAGTTGTAGTGATCATGGCCCTTATTTGTGGGGTGGATTTGATGCCATACGAGTAATGACCTATAAACACAATGATTCTCCAGAAAAAGGGTCAAGAAGTATGAGTGAAACTGCTTCTGGTTTTGTACCGGGAAGTGGAGCTGGTGCAATGGTGTTAGAATCTTTAGAAAGTGCCTTAGAAAGAGGAGCAACAATTTATGGAGAAGTGCTCGGTGGCGCAGTTAATTCAGGAGGACAACGTGAAGGTGGAACAATGACAGCACCCAACGCTATGGCAGTCCAAAAATGTATTAAAAGCGCTTTGGATAATGCAGGAATTAAAGCCAACGAAATTGATGCTATTAATGGCCATTTAACAGCTACAAGTAAAGATCCTATTGAAATAGAAAATTGGACAAAAGCCTTGCAACGAAAAGGAAAAGATTTTCCTTATATCAATTCACTCAAATCAATGATTGGACATTGTCTTGCCGCTTCAGGATCAATTGAGAGTGTTGCTACTGTGATTCAATTAAAAGAAGGATTTATTTTTCCTAGTATTAACTGCGAAGATTTGCACCCTAAAATAAAAGAACTTGTTGCAACAGAAAGAATTCCAACGGAAGCCATAAATAAACAACCCAATATTATTGCTAAAGCCAGTTTTGGTTTTGGAGACATTAACGGATGCGTTATTTTTAAACGCTACAAATAACGCGTACTAAATTCAAAATTAAATGAATCAAGAAGAATTAATCAACGATTTAAAGGAAATTGTCAAGCCTTATGTTCAGGATGAAGCGGCCTTTAATAATTTATCAGAAGAAACAGATTTTATCAATGACCTCAAAATAAATTCGGCAAACCTAGTGGATGTTGTTTTGGATGTAGAAGATAAGTTTGACATTGAACTCGACAATGAAGCTATGGAAAATATGATTTCTGTTAAGGCAGCTATGGAAATTATCGAAACGAAATTAGGTGAGAAGTGATTGGAAATGATATTGTCGATCTCAATCAAGCAAAAATTGAAAGTGATTGGGAGCGTCCAAGATTTCTAGATAAAATTTTCACATCCGAAGAGCGTAGAATTATCCTTAAAGCGGAAAACCCCTTTCAGATGGTTTGGCGATTATGGTCAATGAAAGAAAGTGCGTATAAAATTTATGCACGAAAACACAAAATACGTTCTTTCATACCGCAAAAACTAAATTGTAAATTAGAAGGGAAAAGAGGAGTAGTTTTAATAGAAAAAGAAACATTTTATACGCATTCGTTGATTGAATCAAATTTGGTTTATACGCTGGCGAAAACCTCAAAAAATGAGGCAATCAATAAAAACGTTCTTGAATTTTTTACCGGAACCATAGTAGAGCAACGAAAAGCAATTCATCAGGGCATTATCAAGTCAATTGCCGAAAGTTACAATTACCCGCTTGAAGCAATTCATTTGAAAAGGAATAGCAATGGTGCTCCTGTAATTTACGTTAATGACAATGAATCACCTTTGTGCTGTACAACTACGCATCATGGTAATTATATAGCATACTCAATTCAGTAATTGACAACTTATTTTGCAAACAACAAGTCAATTTTTTCTGCCATATTATAATCTCCAGCCGTAATGGCATTTGCATCATGCGTAAATAATTCAAACCGAATTTTATTATATCCAAAAACGTTAAAATCTGGATGATGTTCAGCTTCATCAGCAATTGGAGCTAATTCACTCAATTTTTTAATGACTTCAGAAAAGTTATCAAGTTGATATGTCGCTGTAAGTTTATTCTCAATTATTTTCCATTCCATAAGATCAAATTTAAATATATATTTTTCGTGACAAGTAGATTTCTGCTTGAGAAAGTGAATCAGCCAGTACTTCAAATGATTCAATCAAAAAGTAATCCTCTTGCATTACGTCATTTTCAAAGACTTTGTTTAATACCATCTCAATATCAAATGGCAAAATGGTACAATTCTTTGCTGCAACTCGATTCGTTTCACCAAAAGAAGACATAATTCCTGCACCGTATACCTTAACGTCATTTTTTTCTTTGATCAAGCCAAATTCTATCGTAAACCAATACAAACGTTGCAATTGTTTTACAGCAATAGGATCGTGTTTAAATCGTTGTCCAATTTTTCCAAATTCATGTGCAAATTTTGAAAAATCAGGATTCGAAAGTAGTGGAATATGTCCAAAAACATCATGAAACATATCCGGTTCTTCCAAATAATCTAGCTGTTCCATACTTCTTAACCAGGTAGAAGAACAAAATTTCTTTTCTGCTAAGAGATCAAAAAAATCGGCTACAGGAATTAATCCTGGAACAACTTCAATACTCCAACCTGTTTTTGTTTTAAACCAAGCATTTATTTTTTCGAAAGTTGGAATTTCAGCTGGATTTAGTACAGTTTTCATATCATTCAGACAATCCAAATAAAATACACTTCCTTTATCTTGTAAATTATCAAATTGTCTTTCAAAAAGTGTTTTCCAGACAGTTAAATCTGCTGCGGTGTATTTTTGCATTTCTTGCTGCATACATTCAATTAATGTGGATTCTTTTGAAAACGAAAAAACCGATTTTCAAAAGAAAACCGGTTTTAGTTTATTTATATTTTAAACACAAATCACTATTCGGCTTTCATCTTCGAAATCCAATAATAATAGTAGTTATGTTGTGTTGTTTTATTCACACGTCAAAATTATGAAATATTTTATAACTAATTTTTCTTTTGAGATAAATTATTTTGTTTTCGTCCAAGTAGTTGTCTTAAAAAACCATTCCCAATATCCTCTTAATTGTAGCTTACCATCTTCCATCCAAAGCGTGCATTCATACGTTTTTCCTTCCTCAGCATTATAAATTGTACCATTTACCCATTCGCCATCTTCATAAACGGCGTTTTCCAAAATAACCATGTTTAAAATGGCACGATCTCTTAGCGAAGGTAAGTTAATTCCGTATTTAAGGAGAGAATTTCAAACTCAATTTTTTCTATTTCTTTTTGCAAGATGTCATATTGATTGTTTAAATCCTTGACTGTATTTTTTTGGACATCAGTTAGAGATTCCAGTTCTTCAAGTGGCACTAATCGATTAGCAAGTTTTACTTCTTTGACAGTTAATCGTTCCAGTTGTTTCATCTTTAATTCCAAATTCAAAGATTTTTCAGCTATTTTGGATTCCTTCTCTTTTTGCTCCTTTTTCTCTTCCTTTACCTCTTCTTTCAATGCTTCAATGTCAACATTTTTATTCTTTAGCAGGCCGAATAGTGTGGAAGCATTTTGACTAGACGTTGTTAACAAAATCGCTAGATCAAAAGAAGGATTTCCGCGTGTCTTAAAATAAGTGTTGGTTTCTTCATCCACGACTTTTCTAGATTCTTTTATAGCTGTTTCTATATCCTGTAGAAAGCCATTGCTCAAAATACTGACGGACCCTTCTTCTTTTTCAGCCTCCATTACTTTGGTTTCAATCTCATTAAGAGTCGTATAATTTCCTGGGCGGATAGCATGATCAGCTTCTAGTTTGTAAAGAATGTTTTTCAGATCTACCGAAGCTTTGTGAAATAAGGCGCTAAACTTGCGTTTTTCAATCCAAGAAGAAATCAATTTGTGTAGAGCCAGAATTAATGTAAGTATAACAGTAATAGAACTAGCCATGTTTTGCGCAAAAGTGAGTCTGTTTTCAGCGTCACCTTCCTGCGACCATCCGCTCGTTTGGAAATAAATAAACAACGGGACGAAAATGATCAATATAACACTTCCAGCACTATACAGTAGACGCCAATTGTTTTCCTTTTCTAATTTGTCTCGGTACCAAATAATATTTAGGATATTTGTTTTACAAAAGCTAGAAATAATCGAGTGTTCGTAACTTTCAGATTCGAGATTTTTAATACCAAACTTATAGTTAAAAACGGCTACATTTTTTTGCACATTACTGACGTAGTCTGAGCTTTCAAAAGGATATATTTTTTCATTCTCTTGCATACCTTGCTTTTATAGATCATCCCATGATGACAATTCTGGGAAATTTTTCTTTTTTAATTGTTTTAATGATTCCAATTCTACTCTTCTTGAGTCAAAATAGCTAGTGTCAATACCTGCGTATTTTGAATTGCGTTGTTGGACACCATATCCATCGTTCAAATCAAAGGGTCTACTAGCCAAATGGAAGCAATATTCAATGGCTGCATTAGATTTTATTTTTTCAATGGCTTTGCCCAGTTTTTTCGCTTTATTTTGGGCCTTTTTTACAATTACATTTTGATTGTCTGGAACTTTGATAAAAGGAAGCGGACCATAATTCCTTCCATCAACACTATCAGGCATTTTGGGGAAAGGTTTCGAATTATTATTTGTCGAATCCTTATAAAGTTGAATCCAGCTATTAATGTTTTTCGTAAATTTTCCCATTTTATGAATGTCAAAGATGTCTAGATTGTCAAAAGACCGGGCTTGTATCTGAAGAATATATAATCTATTTTGGATGTAGGGTGTTATGTTTGCTGATCGGAGAGGAATATTTAGCTCTCTAGCAATTTCGATTTGAACCTGCAGGTATTCTGGAAAAAATGTCAGCGAGTTGTGATGACTACTAAGGTGTTTTACCTGCACTCCGACTTGTTTAAAAATATCAAGTTGCGCCGCAATTTCCTCTTGCAACTCTTTCTTTACTTGTTTGCGTTGTTTCTTACTAAATGTTCCTTTTCGTTTAAGCTCTACAAAACTACGAAAACTACGGTCACTGTTCGTAAAAGAAGAAATACCCGACAATGCTTTACCTGAAGTAATGGTCAAATGACACCCAATTTCCACAGAACTAGAAGCGGCTTTCAATCTTTTCAAACGTTGGATAGCATCCGGAGCATTTGAAAAGGCAGCAACAGAGTTGATTAAATTATTTTGAACTGCATCAACAATGCCGTCGTCAATTTCGTCATAACATCCGTAGTCATCTGCGGTGAAGATTATCTTTCTCATTTTGGGTTACTTATGTAGACAATATTAACGAAAAACTTTGTCATTTCCAAGCGGGAAAAAACATGAAAAATAAAAACTGAGAGACAGATTCAGCTAAATTTTTTAAACAAACAAATTATTGCATGAGATCAAGTATATTTGTCGTTAAAATTATTTTAAATAAAAGTGTGAGCGATTGCTTTTATCTTTCACTCTTTGATCTAAAGTTTTAATAACTAATGGCAACACAAGAAGATAGATTGAAAGACATAATCGGACACGCAAAAGAATATGGGTTTGTTTTTCCATCCAGTGAAATTTATGATGGATTAAGTGCAACCTATGATTATGGACAATTGGGCGCAGAGTTAAAGAACAACATCAAAAATTATTGGTGGAAATCTATGGTTCAAATGAATGAAAATATCGTAGGATTAGATGCTGCAATTTTCATGGCTCCTCAAACGTGGAAGGCTTCAGGACATGTTGATGCTTTTAATGACCCGTTGATTGATAATAAAGATTCAAAGAAAAGATATCGTGCAGATGTACTAATTGAAGATCACATTGAAAAGATTCGTACAAAGATTGATAAGGATGTTGCAAAAGGATTGAAACGTTTTGGAGATGACTTTAACGAAGAAGAATTTCGCGCAACAAATCCAAACGTATTGCGACGTGCAAATGAGATTCAATTGATCGAAGACCGGATGCGAGATGCTTTGGAAAATGAAAAATTGGATGACTTAAAACAATTGATCGAAGATTTAGGAATTGCATGTCCATTGAGCGGTTCTAAAAATTGGACAGATGTGAAACAATTTAACCTGATGTTTTCAACTGAATTGGGTTCTGTTTCTGGTGAATCTGCTAAAATTTATTTAAGACCGGAAACAGCGCAAGGCATTTTTGTCAATTATTTGAATGTACAAAAGTCCGGACGAATGAAAATTCCGTTTGGTATTGCCCAAATCGGAAAGGCTTTTAGAAATGAAATTGTGGCACGTCAATTCATTTTTAGAATGCGTGAATTTGAACAAATGGAAATGCAGTTTTTTGTTCGACCAGGTGAAGAAATGAAATGGTATGAATACTGGAAAGATTATCGGATTAATTGGCATAAGGCCTTAGGGTTTAATGAAAATTCATATCGCTTTCATGATCACATTAAATTAGCACATTATGCGAACGCTGCTGCAGATATTGAATTCAATTTCCCAATGGGTTTTAAAGAACTAGAAGGAGTTCATTCAAGAACCGATTTTGATTTAAAACAACACGAAGAGCATTCAGGAAAGAAGTTGCGTTATTTTGACCCCGAGTTAAATGAATCTTATGTACCATATGTAGTAGAAACATCTATTGGATTGGACAGAATGTTTTTAGCAGTGCTTTCGGCATCTTATAATGAAGAAACATTAGAAGATGGAACAAAGCGAAAAGTATTGTCTATTCCACCTGCATTAGCACCTTATAAAGTTGCGGTATTACCACTTATGAAAAAAGACGGAATGCCAGAAATAGCACGTGAAATAATTGATGGGCTTAAGGTAGATTTTAATTGTCAGTATGACGAAAAAGATAATATTGGAAAACGCTACCGACGACAAGACGCAATCGGAACCCCATTTGCTGTAACTGTAGACCAAGAAACGTTAACGGATAAGACAGTTACGATAAGAGATAGAGATACAATGCAGCAAGAGCGAGTTGCAATTGACGATTTGCACCGTATTATTAACGAGAAAGTGAACCTTAGAAAATTGTTGGTAAAGTAAACCGTTTTTGAAGTTTTAGTTTAGGTAGTTTTTTTACTAATATGGCTAACCATTAGTTGAATGCATACGTTATAGAGTTATAACCAAGACAATTAAGATGATTCAAAGTAAAAAAGTACAACACTCTTTTCTAATTTTCTTTAGTTCCATTCTTGCTATAACAAGTTGTCAGAAGAAACCCTTTTTTGGAGACAATTGTACAGGAGAATGTTATGTTTTGTCAGGTTATGTTTGGGATGATTCGACAGCACTACCAATAAAAAATGTATTGGTTAATTTGAAAGTACCGAAGGGTGTTTTTACGAAAAACCTCATTGAAGTGTATTCTGACGATAGCGGTTACTGGAAAATGTCGTTTGATGCAAATTATATTGAAAACTTGGAAACGGGCGTTTTGGAATACAGCAGATCCTCTTACTTAGGCGAAAAACAAGCAATCGAATTTGATGAAAGTGAAATCAATTTTGAAAAAACTTACACGAGTGCAATTCATAAAGCCGCCAAGATTGAATTTGCAATTAATTTATCAAATGAATCTGTAAAACGAATTCAAGCAAGATATACGTTTGAAGGAGAAGAATACACAATCTCTAGAGCTACAAGTGCTGATAAACCATTTATCGCTTACCTTCCACATTCTGTTCCTGCATACGAAGATGTTTCAGTTAGTTTGTGGTATAGCAAATCCGGAAATCAAGGAAATAATTCAAGTTGGGTTCAGTTTAGTAGTCCAGTAAATATCAATTTAGCGTTTGAGCAAACGGATACAATTTATGTTGATCTGTGACGAACAAATGAATTTTTATTTAAGCGAGTAGAGTTTCATATAAAAAGGGAAACTATATTTATTTACATGCATTTGTAGTTGAATATAATCCCATATGAATCAAATGCTTTGCATCAGTTGGTTTCCAAATACTATCTTTTCTCCAATTCAAATCATTATTAATAACTGGATAACTAATTCTTATTGTTCCTTTTTTGTTTCCATCATTTTGCAGTAGTTTTAATTTTGCTTGATCATAAAAATGAATTGTATTACTAAAACTTTTATCAAAAATTACGTGCTTAATGTAACGATTGCTGATGTATTGAAATGTCTTAATTGTTTCGCCTGGTTTTAATTCCTTCAGTTCATAATTGCTCAAATACGTTAAAGTATCTTCAAAAACACTTATACCTTGAGCAGTAGAGTGAAAATCAATTTGAAATATTGGATTAGATTTAGGCAAAGTCGAAGGCCAATACAGTTTTAATGGTTTATCCGAAGTATTCGTTGCGCTAAATTCTATCTTCACTTGATAGTGGTCGCAATAAAAATTTATTGGAGGTAAAGACCTTCCTTGCTCTCCACCTATAATTTTAACTTTAAAAAACACCTTGGCATTGTGGGCTCTTTTCCTCGCTTGTTCGATTTCTCAAGTACAAGTATTTCTCATTGAATTAATCATTGAATTGCTTTCCGAGTTTCTCATTAAGAGACAAACAAGTTCTTTTCGTTCAATTTTAGGAATTCTAAGGTTTAACCCTAGTAGGCGGATATGAGTTCTATAATTTGTGGTATGGAGAAGAAAAGTTTTCTCTATTTCTCCTTGGGTTGAATTAAACTTTAAGGCAATCGTTTCTTGTCCTGGAAAAATTAAAATTTTTGCACCGCATTTGCTCCACTCGGCATCTGTAATGCAATCAAGAGATTTAAAATTTGTAATTAAAGAATCAAAAACTTCGTCATACTTTTCACGCGGCAATTTGACTCCATTTATTTCTTTAGAAATCAACTTAAAAACCTTTTTCCAGTTTTGTTTTTCTATTGCTTTGCTTAAAGGAGCATTTTTTTGCGCAAAGGAGGTTGAAACGAGCAGTATTAAAAACAATATTAATCCTTGCTTCATTTTATTAATTTATTTATTATAAGTGTATTAAACGAATAATAAAAGAATTCATTTTAACCATTCCCAACTATTTTGAATTTTAAAAGTAGTATTTGAAATAAGTTTGATTTAAGAAACTGATTTACTAAAATGAAATTTCTAATATTCGTCCGCTATTACTTGAAAAGTCAAATAAGTAGAATCTCTAAATGGTTCGTTGTCTTCTTCACTTTTGTATTTGCTATACAATTCGCCATTAACTAGGTAAAGGCTAGACGGTAACTTTTTGTTTGCTCTTTTGTGCCTGGTTACAAACGCATACCAGCCTTCAAATAGATGTACAGTAGCTCTTTCTCTCAAATCCAATTTTGGGTTTTCATTCCACAACCTGTCATCATCATTTAAACCATCAATGAGTTGAATTGAACTAAAAAGTGTTTTAACGATTTCTTTTGGGTTAAACGAGGCTCCTGTTAAATTCAACAAAGCTTCTGCCTTTCCAGAGATGTCGTTATCATCAATGTATCCTTTTATCAAGTTAAATTTATTTTCATCTATTTTATCTAATTCTGTTAGTCTGCATTCTATTGTAAATCCAGTTCCTCGAATTTCTACTCCAGTAATAATCTCATTGGCTTGCATTCTTTCACTGAAAGAATTGTCTCTTACATCAATTTTATCTTTAAATGAGAAAGGAATGGGATCTTTATTTCCTTTATCTGTTACAATAGTTATCTCTAAATAAGCTTCATTTTTCTTTGTCAAATCAGGTAAGTTTGCAGCATAAAAATTCCCTGTTTGAATATCGACTCTTTTCTTTTTTAAATTTTTTTGTGGAGGTTTTTGCTTTGATCCAGATCGAGATAATATTGAAGAACCATCCGCTCCTTTTTTACCAGTGTCCATAAATAGCACTGCTTGTCTAGGTACTCTACTCATAATGTTTTGGGTGTTTAAAGTTTACTTAAAGATAATAAAAAAAGATGAGTTTGTAACGGTTTTTTAAAGTCTTTTATATTATTCAATTGTCATTAATTTACCGGCAATTTTAAGCTCAAAAAATGCGAGTAGGAATATAATCATGACTTCACTTAAAATATAAACCCAACCCAATCCAGTGATCGTTTCTATATGATAAAATGAAAGTCCTATTGACAGACAACAGTACATTAGATTAACAATTGCAATTATTTTCAGGGAACGATTTAAATTGATGCTATCTTTTTGATAGCAATAAAAATCATATATAGTAAAAAGAAGTGGTAACGACGCAAGAAAATACAATGTCGAATGAGGAATTCCAAAAAATGATTCTAATCTCACTAAAACAATTCCCAGTAAAATAGCAGATAAGACTGCTCCAACGCCATCCATTAAAAATAGTTTTTTCGGGTTTTGTTTAATTACTTGTATAATTCGTTTAGGTAACATTCTTGCATCTAATAAACCTGTGTACTCTTTTTAATAATTTGAATTAAACACTATCATAATATTGAAATTTTAACAACTCATTTTTTTCATTTTTGACTTGCTTAAATCCAATTTTTTTTAACAGATTTTGCGAAGCAAAATTATTGCTGTCAGTGTACGCAACTACAGCGTCCAATTGCATTTCGTTTAAACCAAATTGAGTAAAGAAAGCAGCAATTCTAGAGATGTATCCTTTTCTGCGAAAATTTTCGTGAATGACATAACCAATTTCACCACAATCATTTTCAAACCCACGATAATAACCAATTGTTCCTATCAACAAATCGTCCAGATAAATTCCCCAATTGACTCCTGTTTTTTCTTGATATTGCCGTTCAATTTTTAAGAATAATTCTTTGGCAGGGACATAGTTCCATGTTCGATACGCACATAATTCTTCAAGTGGTTCAAGATCTTTTTCCGTGATTGTTTTAAATGTAAACTGATCTAGTTTAAGTAAAGGGATTTTTTCGAAAATAGACTGGTTCATTGGGTTAAATTAAAACATTATTTTCAGTTATGAAACGTGGTTTAAGAAAATAATTGATTGTCTATGTGTTTCTATGAATTATTTTTGATCCTATAGTAAATCGCATTTTGAATCCCTTCGCAAGAATCATTTTTCCAAAATTGCATCCCAATTTTTTCCAAAACATGTATAGAAGTTCTATTGTCTTTAGAAACTATTCCA
>CAYPZN010000085.1:0-14284 GCA_964415335.1 uncultured Crocinitomix sp. | reverse complement strand
AAGGCTTAAATCAGCAAACATTTGCTTCAAACGACGATTCTCTTCTTGCAAAGCCATTACTTTTTCTTTTTCTGAGATATAATTAATTGTGATAACATTTCCATCATTGGCCGAAAATCAGAAATAACCATTTAAAATTCCCAAGGTTCCGTTGGATTGACTTAAATCAATATAATCTGGATTTCGAAGATGTTCGTTGAGTTTATTTTTTATCGAATCATCAAAAATTTCGACAAAAGGTGTTAAAAATTCCATTTTATTTGAAATTGAAGGAATCGGTTCTTGTCGTTTCAATGGATATGCAATATAGTTAGCAGCTGTTTCAGCATCATTCTCCATCACAGCTTCAATAAAAGAAATAATGTTTTCTTTCGAATCATTAAGCCAATCTTCTTCAATGGTTCCTTCTTGATCTTCTTGTATTTCTTCTACTTTTAGGGAATGGTCATTTGAAAGATTATTTTCAGACTGCAGACTAGATTCGTTATTCCCTTGACACGCAAAAAAAAGAAATGTAACTACAGTTAACGGTAAAAATGATTTAATTGACTTCATAAGTCAAAAATAAATAAAATAGAAATTATTTCAGGTATGATTTTTGTGCCAAACTGATTATGATCGCAATTCCCAAGCTATCCATTTTGACATTAATAATATTGTCATGTGGAAATATTCTTTATGGACAATCGTTGAATCGTTATTTGCAAATAGCTGTAGATTATAATATTCATCCACCTAGCCTTGAATATGGCTATCCTTTATGGTATCAGTTTAATGAACAGGAAACAAGTGGAATTATTTATTTATCTAATGAGATTGAATATTTGGAAAAGATTGATGGAAGAACTTATGTTACTAAACCAACTAAAGAAAATGCTAAAATAATTGCGAATTCTATAGTCAACAATCAAAAACCAAAATATTATCTAATAATTGACTCGAAAGTAAGTACGAATCAATTATTAGAGTTTATTTCAGAATTTTCTTCATTAAAAAATAATACGATATTATGTCTTGTAAGCAATGAAGGGAAATATGTGAAATTATTTACATCTGATAGAGATGAAATAATTTGTTTTCCAGATTCTTATCCAACCATCATAGCAATAAATTCTTCTAAACCTCAAGCTATTCTTTTTGACAATAATTTGATTAATAGCTCAAAATTGAGTGAGGTAGTTTATGAAGAATATTTCGGTGAGCAAAATAAGAGTGGGAACAAGAAAATTGTTATTGATTCTAATTGGACTAATTCAACACAACAATTTATTTCTAAAAACGAATTCAATTTGAAAAAAGATAGTTTGATGATAATAAAATCTAAGAATAACCTTTCGATTAATGATTCTGCTAAAAGAAAACTTGAGTTAGAATTTATTAAGCAATTAGACGATAATCTCAAAAAAGAGAAAGTATATTTAAGTAACTTCAAAATGAAGGTCAATAATGATCTTTTTTTATTTAAAGAGTTTGGCAATTTCAAAAAAATGAACAATAGTTATGAAGTCATTATAAAAATTTATGGACAAGTAGACCTTAATCATTACTTCACTGTGTTAAATGAAATCCAGTTTGGAGTTTTAGCAGCAAGAGATTCATTTGCGCAAAGTCATTTTAACACGGATTATAATTCTCTTTTAGAGGAAGGAGGAAATAGATTGGATTTAATCAATACTATATATCCTGATAGAATTCAATTCTTGTTGAATTTTCCAGAAAGTATTCCAATTATTGAAGAAATTCAGGTTGTAGACACAATTCTAGATAACACTATAGAAAAGGTTCACTTTATTATTGATAATAATGATGAATAAACACCATTACTCTTCAACCCGATCCAAGATCATAATTTTTTGCCAAATTTTACTGCTCAGGCTGGCTGTCAATGTTTCGATTTCATTGATCGTTTGTAAAACAACTTCATCTTTAAAACCGTTGGCATAAAGTGCTGCAACTTTACTAGACAGTGCTAACATTTCACTGCAATAATCTAAATACCGTGATAATTCGTATAAACTCATGGTACGTTTGGGTGAATTTTTAGTATTATTTTGTGCTATGTTTTTCGGGTCTTTTGTCAATTGGTGCATATCAATAACATGCGCTATCGACCGAAGCTCATGTAAAGCATCCAAAGCACGATTTCGTTTTATTTTCGTTTCTATTTTAAACAAGAAATAAAGTGCAGCTCCAATCAATAAAAGATCATTAATCGAAGCTTCAGCTAATGAAATCAAATCGACCAAGCTAATTTCTTCCGTCTTTAAATTAAGAACTGAAATACTGTAAATTACCATTGCAAGTGTTAGTAAAATAATACTTATTAAACTTACTCTTAACCAGGTAATTGGTTTAGATATAAAAGCAATCTTTGAAGAACTCTCTTTAGCAATTGTTAATAATTCGTTTGATATATTAGCCAAACTCGAATTTGGAAAACGATCCGAAATCCGCAGCTTCAATTTTATAATTGTAGCAATGGTACTCTTTAGGTCTAATTCACGATACATAGTGTAATTTTCCGTTTCTAATTTCTAAAGGAGATTCAACGTTATTTGTGTAAAGTTGACCTGTTCCAAGGCCTTGCGGTAATGGATTACGTTTTGTAAATGTATATTGGGCAATTGCATTTAATCCAATATTACTTTCTAATGCTGAAGTAATCCACCAGTCAATTGTATGTTTTTCTGCAAGACTAATCCATTCGTCACTTCCCTTTAACCCTCCAATTAAGCTTGGCTTAAGAATAATGTATTGCGGCTGAATGGTTTTTAAAAGTTCTTCTTTTGCCGATAATCCCGTAATACCAATTAGCTCTTCATCCAATGCAATGGGTAGTGGAGTAGAAGCACATAAATTTTTCATGGCTTCAAATTGCCCTTGACGGATGGGTTGTTCAATTGAATGTAAATCGAATTCTGCCAATTGCTCTAATTTTTTTAATGCTTCATTTGGAGAAAAAGCGCCATTGGCATCAACCCTAATTTCTATTTCTTTATTAGTGTAATGTTTGCGTATAAATTCAAGTATTTCGAGTTCTGTGTTGAAGTCAATTGCGCCAATTTTTAATTTTATACATGAAAACCCTTCCGAAATTTTTTGTTTAATTTGATCAAGCATGTAGGTCTTGCTTCCCATCCAAATTAACCCATTAATTGAAATAGGAGTGTTGTTATGCGTAAAATCAGAAGGAAAGAGAATTCCTTTTCCTCCCATTTTGAGATCTTTTAATGCTGTTTCTAAAGCAAAATAAATTGAAGGAAAGCTCTCTAGGTCGTCAAGTCTTTTATTTATATAAATATTTACGTTATTGATGATATCTTCTAACTTCTCTTCGTAAAAGTCATTCCATTCTGGAGATAATGTTTTGATAATTGAGGCTTCACCGATTCCAGTGATATTTGGGTTTTCTTCTTCCCAAAGTTTTATGAACCACGAGTCTTTTTGTGTAAGTACACCACGTGAGGTTCCACTTGCACGCTTAAAGTTTAACGTGTGCTTTTGTAAACTTGCTTTAAACATATGCTAATTTAAAATAAAACTGATTTTTGAATGGTGATTTATAAGAATAAAATGTTGAAAGATTTTATCCTACAACCTCTAAAGTGGAGTATTGATGTTGTAAATTTGTACTAATGAACATTCCGTCTAAACATCTAGAGGATCTTGTCGATCATTTTTCTTCACTTCCAGGCATTGGGAAAAAAACAGCATTAAGGTTAGTTTTAAACTTACTCAAAAGAGAAGATGAAGAAATCCAACGCTTTTCAAAATCGTTGGGAGAAATGAATGAAAAAATTACAACTTGTAGATGCTGCGGCAACATTTCGGACGGAGACCATTGTTCAATTTGTTTACAAAATTCGCGAAAAAAAGAACTTGTCTGTGTGGTAGAAGATATTCGGGATATAATGGCAATTGAATCTACAGAACAATTCTATGGGGTATATCATGTTTTAGGAGGAGTTATCTCACCAATGGAAGGAATTGGACCGCATGATCTAAATATAGAGGCTTTAATCGAACGTGTAAAAGAAGGAGAAATTAAGGAAATTGTATTGGCATTAAACGCTTCTATGGAAGGTGATACGACAAACTTTTTCTTATATCGAAAGCTAGCTGATTTTGAAGTTGAAATTACAACCTTATCAAGAGGAGTTTCCGTTGGTACAGAACTACATTACACAGATGAATTAACACTCGGTAGGTCAATTGTAAATAGAATGCCGTTTGATATGAATTTAATTAAAAGATAAAAATAGATCACTTTGTTAAAATGAAAATTCTCGAACAGCAATAATACTTGCTGTAGAATCCTTGCTTTGACTTCCTCTTGAATTTTGTGTCAATGACCAAAACTCAGCACGAGAAGGAGTTGTAGTAGTTGAACTCCAGTATTTTTCATTGAGATCACCAATTGTTAAACTATCATTCTTTATGACAGCAATTATGATTTCTAGTTCATCAGAACTTGGTAAAAACCAATCAGAAAAACCGTTTATGTTAAGCGTATCACAGACAAAGGCAGCTAAAGCTATAGAATCACATTCTTCTAATAATTCATTTGTATTTTGAACACCATTATATATTAATCTGCTTGTTTCTACTTTATTGTTTTTGCACCCAAAAGGAATATTATTAATTACAGCTTTAGGATAAAATGAAAGCCCTCTATTTTGACTACGATCAATATGAATGATGATTCCTCCTTCGGCTGATTTACCAATAATATCATGAGGTTGATGCGATTTAAGTATTTGACCTATTGATTCTCCTCTATCCAATCGTTTTTGAACAGTCCAATCATCAATGTTTTTTGTTTCTTTAACGCAATTTAATAGTATTAAAGGAAGTCCTAGAACTAATATTAATAACTGTATTTTTTCCTTTATCATGATTTAGATTTTTTAGAATTAGGTAATATATATTTTATTCCCCAACGCAATTGGAAGTAATTCAAGAAAGTATTGGTTCTGTCTAATTCTTTCCAAGTCGATTTTTGAATAACTGTACCCTCTGTATTTTGTAAAATATTTTCAATATGATCACGTGTTCTATAAATTGGAATACCGATCCTTCCTCCTCCGTAAAACATCAAAGTTTTTGATTTAGAGAAGAAATAATTGCGATAAAAACCTAAAGATATATTCCCTAAATGAATGGCTTTTTGATCATTAATAAATTCTGTAATTTGATGGTAAAATGAATGGGAATACAATAATTCTCCATATTTCCTAACCACAGGTGCAACAAAGTTTTTTTCTTTTATTACACCAGTTCCATAACGAGAACGCAACTTTTTTCGTGTCCATTGTATTCCTATTCCAACTTCTTTATTTACATACGGAACATATTCTTGTACTAGCCAAAATTGATTTGGGTCTGCATGTATAGTTCCTAGTTTAGAATAAACTTTTGAAAAACTAAATGATGTCTTTAATACTAAACGCTTATTTAAAGCGTAGGCTAAACCCATTTCTAAAGGGACATAAAGTAACGAATAGCGCGGTGCTAATGTTCCCTTTCTAGGATTGTGATATAATTCATCTTTTTCTGTCTTAAATGGTTCGTTTCCAGTATATGCAGAACCAATTCCAAAAGAAAATACAAACCGCCGAGCTCCTGAAGGTATTTTATTCTGAGCATGGGAATGTTCGGAAATAAAAAAGATTACAAATAGTAATAAACAAATGATATTTTTCATTATTTAATGTGGCATTTTAGTAGATGGGGTACTATGAATTCGATCTAATAATTCATTCAATTGAGATTCAATTAAAATAGGTGAGTCTCTTAATCGTTCAAAAAAAGTTACTTCTTGTAGTTCTAATTGCCCCGTTTCAAAATCGAATACCATATAAAAAGTGAATGTTTCATGATAAGGACTAGTAGCTATATAAATCATGAATGGAGCGATTGGGAAAAAAGTTGCTCCAACCATTAATGGCCCTATAATTTCCTGAATTTCTTTTTGCCTTACTTCACTAAATATTCCTGTATATAATAGTTTGGATGTACCATAAGTTTCAATTTCATCTAACAAAAAATCAGAAGAAAGAGGGAGCATATCAATATTAATTATGGAAAAACGTTCCATGAACCATTCATTTAAATCAGAAAGGTCATTAAATCGTTCAACTTCAGATGAATCAAATAATAAAGGATTAAATGAAAAGTTCGTAATCCCCAATTGGTTAGATTTATCTGCTAGCATTTTAGAATAGTCAAGTTGAATTTCTTCAGTTTCTATGTACTTATCTCCTTTTCTTTCAATAGTTCTAAGATAAAATGGGGTGATCGTAATTAGGGTATCAATGCCTAATTGACTTTCTGTATATTCTAACCAAGCCTTTTGTTTTTCCCTTTTTTTAGATTTTTCACTAAATGTAATTTCTTTCTTTTTAGTTTTTTGCGAATTTGCTGTCAAAAACGCATTTTTAAGACGTTTACTTTCATTGTGGTCAAAAAGTATTGTATATTCTGGTTTTTCAGATTCAGGAATAGACTGGCTGCTATAATTATGATCATTTAATAAGTCACCTGCGATATCAATCTCAAATTTATTGTAATTACTATATGACTCGTTAAGATCCAAAAAAAGTTTTAACGCCAGTGCATTCAATTCATTCAATTCAATATTATGAAAAAAATTCACTAAAATATGCTCATAGCCTTTACTCTCTTTTAAGTCCAAAAAAACAGATTTTTTTAAATTTTTAGAATCTTTGTAGCTCGTTTCATTTTGTACATCTTTCAATTCGAAATGACGTTTTACTTTATATAGACCATAAAAAGCTTTTGCAAGAGAGTGTTTCAAGAACGAATTATCTATAAACTCTTTTTGCAAGACACTGATATGACTTATACACCGAATGTAGTCTTGATTAACCAGGTTAAGTTTAACTACTTCAAAGCGGCAACGTGTTCTAATATCAAAAAAACGTTCTTCTGAAAAAAGAAAAAATGATTTATCACTCTCTTTTTCATTTGGGATTAATTTGATTATTTTTTCTTTGCGTTCTTCAGCATGAGGATGTGTATAATATCTCTCCTTTTCCTTGTTTCTACCTTCTAGAGAAAGAATGTTATATTTAAAATTCTTAATACTATCCGGTATTGAATAACGAGACGATTCCAATAATTCAAAATTAAATTTCACTTCTTCAAATGGAAAATCTGCTACTTGCAAAAGTTCAAAAGTGTTAGACATGGCATCTAAATTATAATCCGTTTTCATGAATCGTTTAGCTCCTTCCAAATCGGCTTCAAATTCTTGTTTTTGAGAATATGAAGAAATAGCTAAGACAGCGTCTTGAAATGAATTATGTCTATACTCTTCCTTTCCCTTAATAATTTTTTGATCTTCTATATATTGGTCTATAGAGTGATTCTTGAGAATATGAGCTATCTCATGAGAAATAACATAAGCTAATTCGGCTTCATTTTCAAATAAAGCCAATAAACCTACAGTTACAAAAATGATTCCTGGGCTAGTTGCCATTGCATTGGGAATAGAAGATTTAAGTGTATAAACTCTGATCTTTTTTTGCCATTCAGGTTGATCAACTAAAAGTAAATTCTTTATGTCATTTAAGTAACTTGTAACTGGATCACCAAATAATACTTTTCCTGAACTTAAAATTTCTTGTAGATAAGAATAACTAATTTTAACAAAATCGTCTTTAGATTTTTTTTCAAACCTAGAATCTTCTTCGTCAATAATTTCCCTTATATTATTCTGGTAATTATCTGAAATTAAAGAAGTAAAATCATCCGGAATTTTACCCTCACAAGATAATGAAATATAATCTTTATCAAATTGACCGTAAGATGATTGATATCCAAAGAAAAAAATGGTAATTAAAAAATATAAACAACTTTGACAAGATAAAAAGGTATGTTTTTGAGTTTTAATGGACATAAAAATCTAACTAGTTAACTGCTAAATTATAATATTATTTGAATTTTATTCAATCAAAGTATCAGAAAAACTAACGGTATTGTTTTTAGTATTAGCGGTAGTTTATTCAAGTTGAAAAATAATTTTAAATTAATTGTGGCATTTTGAATTAAATTTTTCTAATGGCAATCGAATCAACAGAACAGTTTTATGGAATTTATCATGTGCTTGGAGGTGTTATTTCATCTATGGAAGGAATAGGACCATATGATCTTAATATTGACGCTTTAGTTGATCGAGTAAAGAGGATCATGTTAAAGAAATTGTATTGGCATTAAACGCTTCTATGGAAGGTGATACTACAAATTTCTTTCTGTATAGAAAATTAGCTGATTTTAACCTAAAAATAACGACGCTATCAAGAGGAGTTTCTGTTGGAACAGAATTGCATTATACAGATGAGTTAACACTTGGTAGGTCTATTATAAATCGAATGCCATTTGATATGAATTTAATGAAAATATAATTCAATATTTCTCTGGAATGACATGTGATACGTAATAAGTAGCTTTAAACAAGATTATACAAAAAAAGGAGCTTTCATAGAAAGCTCCTTTTAATTAAATCTATTTTTACTAACCTTCTTTTGCAGCTAAATATCTTTCTGCATCAAGTGCAGCCATACATCCTGTTCCGGCAGCAGTAATTGCTTGACGATAAACATGATCAGCTGCATCACCTGATACAAATACGCCGTCAACATTTGTTTTTGATGTACCTGGATCATTAACAATATAACCTGTTTCATCTAAGGTTAACCAGTCTTTAAAAATATCTGTGTTTGGTTTGTGTCCAATAGCAACAAAAAACCCAGTAGCAGGAATTTCAGATTCTTCTCCTGAAACATTATTTTTAACACGAGCTCCAGTTACTCCATTTCCATCTCCTAAAACTTCAACGGTCTCTGTGTTGAATAAGATTTCAATATTCTCTGTATTTTTAACACGGTCTGCCATGATTTTAGAAGCTCTGAATTCATCTCTTCTAACTAACATAGTCACCTTTGTACATAATTTAGAAAGATAGTGTGCTTCTTCACAAGCAGAATCTCCAGCACCTACAATTACCGTTTCTTGACCTCTATAAAAGAAACCATCACAAACCGCACATGCCGAAACACCACCACCAATTTTTAAATAATGTTGCTCCGATTCTAAACCTAAATATTTAGCCGAAGCTCCAGTAGATATAACCACTGTATCTGCATGAATTTCAGTTTTCTCATCAACCCATACTTTATGAACAGGTCCTGAAAAATCAACTTTAGATACCCAACCACTTCTGATTTGTGCATCAAAGCGCTCAGCTTGCTTTTGCAATTCTCCCATCATTTCTGGTCCAGTTATTCCTTGCGGGTAACCAGGGAAATTTTCAACTTCGTTGGTTGTTGTTAACTGACCTCCAGGTTGCATTCCTTGATAGAGAACAGGAGCCATATTTGCTCGTGCAGCATATATTGCTGCCGTGTATCCAGCAGGACCTGAACCTATAATAAGGCATTTTACTTTTTCTATTTCACTCATTTTATAATCGTTTCTTTTCGGTTTAAAAAAATACTAAAGTAGTAAGTTTGGTTTTTATAGACGGAACTAATTGTTGAAACTTGCATTTTAAATAATTAAAACAATTTAAGAATACATGTATGATAATTTTTATTTTCAATTAAAAGGTAGTATTTTTGCACCGCTCAAAACGAAGACAAATTAGCTATGATTGACAAAAGTCTCTTCAAAAAAAAAGAACTGTATCCCTTTCAAAAGGAGATTGTTGATCAAATTATTGGTGAGCTTAGTGAAGAGGGTGAAAACTTTAATTTGCTCTTTCAATTGCCTACTGGTGGAGGTAAAACAGTAATTTTTTCAAATATTGCGAAGGAGTATATCAAGAAAAATTCAAGAAAGGTACTCATACTAACACACCGGATAGAGCTATGTGTTCAAACATCCAAACAATTGGTTGCTTTAGGAATTGAAAATAAAGTAATTAATAGCCTTGTTAAAACATTGGACGATCAGACGAAATACGATTCGTTTACGGCAATGGTGGAGACATTGAACAATCGATTACAGGATAACAATAAATTTTTAGAGAATATTGGTCTCGTTATCGTTGATGAAGCGCATAATAATTCTTTCAGAAAGATTTTTCAATACTTTAAGGACATTAATATTCTAGGTGTTACTGCAACACCTTTAAGTTCAAATAAAACATTACCGCTTAAAGACAATTATGATAAATTGATTGTTGGCGAAAGCATTAAATCACTAATTGAAAAGGAATACCTTTCTAATGCAGAAACGTACACCTATGATGTAAATCTTCATGGATTAAAAATTGGTGTCAATGGTGATTTTACAGTAAGCTCCTCAGATAAAGTTTATAGTAATTATTTTATGCAAGAGAAATTACTCTTTGCATATGAAGAAGTTGCATTGAACAGAAAAACATTAATCTTTAATAGTGGAATTGAATCTTCTCGTTCTGTTTATGAGCTTTTCAAAAAACAGAATTATAAAGTACGGCACTTGGATAGTACTTTCGGAGATACGGAGCGAAAAGACATTTTGAAATGGTTTAAAGAAACGGATGGCGCCGTTTTAACATCTGTAGGGATTTTGACCACAGGTTTTGATGAGCCAACTGTAGAGACTATTATTTTAAATAGAGCAACACGTTCATTAACACTTTACCATCAAATGATTGGTAGAGGATCTCGAAAATTAGAAAACAAAAGTTCCTTTCAAGTAATTGATTTAGGAAACAATGTAAGACGTTTTGGTTATTGGCAAGAATATATCGATTGGCAAGATGCATTTAATTACCCAGATCGCTTTTTAGAAGCGCGTTTAAGCGAAGAAGAAGATATTCTTTTTGAAGCAGCATATGAATTACCTCAAAATTTAAAAAATAAACTAAAAAACCCAGGTAAAATTGTCGAGTTTTCAATGAAATATGTTTATGACAATTGCATTGAATCTGGTAAAAAAGGAAAAGAAGCGGTAGATGTTTCTTTGGATAATCATTTTGAAGTCATTGCAGAGAATTCAGAAGATATGTATGATGGCCTATTGCTGTTAGAGGATTTGCAAGATGATATTGAGCGAAGATTAAAACACTATACAAAATGTATTACAAAAGCAACAGATAGTTACCTTAATTGGTTGAAAGAAACGTATAACAGACAATTGAGTCAGCGCATTCGTGCTGAATTGGATGCGGAATAGTTTATTATTAACTTTTATTTTTTGTAAAAATACCTCTTTCTTGAAAAAAAACTAAGCTTACGTATTTTTATTTATTGGTTTTATTAAAAAAAGCAATTATTTTTGGAAAGCAAAGTAACTCAACTAAATGAAAATCTATAGATTTCTTCTTCTATTTATAGCTGTTTTTTTTCTGCTGAATGTACATGCTCAGGAAAAAATTCCATGGAAGACGCGTAGGTCAATTCCACTACTAACACAGCATATTGTAAGAAATGCCGACAGCCAAAAAGAGAAAGTAATGGCCGTTTATGATTGGATTATATCAAATATAGCATTTAACTATAATGAACTTTCTAGCTCAAAATATTTTGTTGGAATTAACGCAAAAGAAGTTTTAAAATCTAAAAAAACAATTTCTTCTGGTTATTCGGAATTGATGAAAACAATGTTAGATGAATTAGGAATTGAATGTGAAACAGTGGATGGATATGTGCATGATATTACTTGGAATCCTGGAGATTTAAGTTTATTTGTAAATCACTCTTGGTTAGCGATTAAAGTAGATGGTGAATGGAATTTAGCAGATCCAACTTGGGATGCAGGATATATTGGCCGAATACCTTATGATAGAAAACCTTATAAATCAAAAAAGTATCTAATTCCGTTGAGTGCCTACAAAAAAGAGATTAAAGCTCAAGAAATAGAGGGAAAAAGATCGAAAAAAGATAAAATCAGAAAAGAAAAATATGATGCTAAACCAAAATATAAAGATAAAATAGGTTTTGTGAGCGATCCAGCTCACGATTTTTTTCTGATAAATAAAGATAGTTTCCTATTAGATCATTTACCTGTAAATCCAGTTTGGCAACTTAGAGATGATCAAATTACAATTGATGATTTTGCGTTTTCTAGGGATAGTTTGAAATTACTTCTTAGAACAAAAACAGGCGAAAAAAAGAAATTTGAAACAAAGATAGAACAGTATCGTGATCGAAATTTTTTATATAAATTATTGTTGGATGGGGAGGAAGGAAATTTGTTTAATCCCTACAACCCTGGAATAAAAGCGGTCAATTACTATACATCAGTTTATTTGATTACAAACAATAAATTACAGCGTTATGCAAGAGGCAGTGTTTTTGAATTGACATCTGATAAATATCCTGTGTTAACTGCGTTTAATGATACAATTATAAAGTATACAAAGCTGTTTAAAACTTTTTCTAAAATACAATTTAAAAAGAGAAAAAACTTTGATAAAGAACGCTATGAACTGACAAGAAATAGAGATAAAGAAAATATTAAACGAGCAAAAAAAATTGAAAAAGAATCAAAAAAATTAAACGAATACATCACTAAAAATGAAGATAAGATCAAAAGTGATTTAAAAAAAATAAAAGAAACAAAAAAAGATATTATTGAAAAATTTCCTGGTATAGAAAACTATATGACCCCTGCTCAACTCAAAGTAGAAATATTACAGCCGTGGAAAGATTCTTTGAATAAAGAAATTAAAGGATTAGATTTATACAATAGATCTCAAATAAATCAGCGAAATCATTCATCCTTTAACTCACTTCTAGAAAACATGGATTATGTTGATTACCTCTATGATTTTAATGAAGATCTAATTCATTTTAAATCCTATTCCAATAATGAATATATAGAAGAAGTTGATAGTATTATTACAACTGAATTAGAAAGTGTTTTGAATTTATATGCTGATTCACTTAAAAACGAATTTGTATCTAAAGAACTAATGCTTGGGTTAAAACGTGCAAAAAACCATATTCGTTTAGCAAAAGCGGAATTTCTAAAATTGAAAACAGAAGGCATCATAATTGACAATAAAATATATGAGGAAGCACTACAAGGGCAATTACTTACGATTCTAAATTTAATAGAAATAGGAAACGATAATGGAATGCTGTTTAACAAGGAAATTATACGCATTTTGAGCTTAAACAACATGAGTAAACAAATTGTAGATAAATGTGAAGATCAAGAGAAATCGAAAGAAGAAAAAAAAGAATATATCCTTGAAAAAACGGAAGCTTGGAGCGAACGGATGACTGATTTGATTGAAAACCTAGAAAAGGACTCAAAAAAATGGAAAAAAGAATTTAAGAAAAAAGTGAAAAATTAATTTTATCGATAAGCGATTATTGCAATAATAGAATTACATTATTTTTTCTCATCCCCAAATTACCCACTTTTAAAATACGAATCGTACTAAAACAACAACGGATTTGAATTCGTTAGCTACGGATTTGTTTTGGTAAAAAGTTACGCAGAAAATTTCTTTAAATTCGGTTCTGAATCATTGATAATAGCCTAAGAGTAAGGCAAAAAAACCAAAATAGAATCATGAATAAATTAAAAAAAAGACACTCAGGAATTTTTCTTATTTCCTTAGTACTTTTATCTAACGCTTCGTTTTCTCAACGAAAAGGAGAAAAATTCACTAAAGTATTAAATCAACAAGAATTATACTACAAAAGCTTGGGGTACGAATCAAAAAAAATTGAAAAAGAACTCGAAAAGTTTAAAAATTATTGGTCAACACGATTGACAGAAAATGGTGAGTTGGGGTATATGTCTGATACTCCCACTTGGGCACAAGGAGAAGATAGATCAGGAAGTGGAATATGTGGTATTGACGAGGCAAATTGGCAAGTTGTAGGACCTGTATCATTTACTGGTAGTGCCGCTTCTGATGGTCAAGCAGGAATATCACATAAACAATGGCAAGGAAAAATGGAAGAGGTTTATGTTCCTTCCGATCAATCCTATTATATCGCTTCTTCACGTCATAATGGAATTTGGAAAAGAAAAGCAAGTGATGCCAGTTGGACCAATGTTACAGCAGATCTTAATTTGCCTTCAATTAATGTAAACACAATTATAGCGAATCCGTATAATGAAGACCAACTGTTTGCTTCTTGTGGGTTGAACCAGCAGTTTGGCGCGAGGGCTTACGGTATTTTAACTTCAATTGATGGGGGAGATACCTGGACTCAACTCTCTTCATTTTCTTCTGAATATACTTCAGTTCATTGGAGACTGACCTCCTCCCTTAAATTAGGACAATTTAAATTTAGAAAATCTGGCGAAAAAA